>CATLBQ010000007.1 GCA_949879765.1 uncultured Bacilli bacterium | reverse complement strand
GCACGATGACGCGGGATGACATCCTGAAAATCAGGGATGCCAGCGACCGGCAGCGTGCTATCGCTGAGAACATTGAACTTTTCAGAAAGGAATGATTTGAAATGAAGAAGTTACTACTAGTGTTTTTATTAATGAGTATATTTTGCTTGACAGGTTGTATGGATAATGGAAAAATCATTGAAGACGATCCGTTTTATAGTTTACAAGCTGCTTATAATCATAAATGGCTTTCGAGGAAAGAAATAAGAAAGATACATAGTTTATATAATGGGGAAAATAGTGAAAGCCTTGATAAACAATTATTAGAAAAAATTGTTGAAGATTATAAAAGAACATATCCACGTGAAAACATAGATGAACAAGAGGTAATAATAAAAAAACACTTAGGAACATATGACAATGTAGTAGTTTTAATGATAGATTATAAGCGTTCTTTAGTTCAAGATATGATAAGAAATGAAACAGTAGCGGGATATAGATTTGAATATTCACATAATAATGAAATAATATTAGTATGGAGAGGAAACAAATAAAAATACAATGATAAAATTAGTTAAAAAAAGAATTATATATTTTTGGTATATTGTTAATAATTTTAGGTATTTGTACTGGAAGTAGTGCAAATGCTCAAAAAAATATAAGTTTTTCAAGAGAAACAATATGTGATTTTAATATTAGCGATTTAAATATATTGAAAGAAAATATACGTACTGATTCTGTAAGAGCAAAACAAAATCAAGTCCCTATTTTTGCTCTTCATACTAAGACTTATAAAGACGGGGGTAGCAAAAATATGTGGGATTATTTTATAATGTATATGCGGTATATGAAATGAGGATAGACAAAGAATGCTTCAATTCGGATGGTATATGAAAGGATGAATATGAAGACTAAGCATATCAGATTTATAAAAAGTTATGCTTTGGTTGGTATCGATAGATGATGCAAAAGAATAAAAAATAGAGTGATAAGAGTTAGTAGAAATGGCTTTCATTGTAGAATACTAACTCTTTTTTCTTATCTATGTGTTTTCTTTTGATAAAATTTGATTCCTGTGGTATAATAAATTCAATAAGAAACGAGACAATGAAAGGAGTACATATGAGAACACAAGCAGAATTTTTAGGAGAATTAGAAGAAGAACTAAAATATTTAAATGCCAAAGATGCGAGTCAAGTGTTAAAGCATTATCGTGATAAAATTAATGTAGCACTAGACTATGGGGAAAGCTTGCAAAAGGTGATGGCGACTTTACCAGAACCTAAGAAAATTGCGGAAGAAATATATGCATCTAAGGGAATTGAATATGTCAATAAACGAAAAAAAGAGTTAAAACGAAAACGGATTATCAGTAGTATTGTAAGTATCTTGATTCTTTTTCTGATCGTCAGTGCTTTTTTTGTTGTTTCATATTTTGTGATTCGGTATATCATTCAATTAGGGGTGTTGATTGGAAAATCTTTTTCCTTTTTTTCCTTCATTGATACTGCTTTACTGATTTCATTTTGTCTTTGTTATATGGGAATATTGATAGGCATCTATATCTATATTTTTGATTTATTTTATATTATGACCATGCACTTTCTTCAAGATGTCTTGTGGATTGTGAAGAAGGAAGAAAAAGAATATGCTTTTATGGATTTTACAATCAGTTCTTTCCTAGATACATGTACACATAAGAATAAATTGGTATTAAAAAGTATAGGTGTAATTGCTTTGGTCTGGCTTGGGTTTGGTATAACCAGTTATGCTAGCAAAGGATATATCTACCGGTCTTTTCATGATGAAGCAGACAATACGCAAAAAATTGAAATTCAAGAAGAAGTGAAGCAAATTGTTATGCCAAGTAGTGCTTCTTTCATTCAAATTGTAGAAAGCGATAGATTACCACATATCCAAATTGAATATACAGCTGAATTTGCTAAAGATGTAAAATATGACATAACGGAAGGAACGTTACATATTGCTCCACTATATGTAGATACATTTGATGTCTTAGGACTTCTGGATGAACCAAGACCCGTTATTAAAATCAGTATTCCAAAGACAATGATGGTTGAAAGCTTAGATATTGCTTTAAATGATGGCATTTTAGATATTGTGGATTACCATCAAGGAGGAAGTTTAAAGATTCGAGGGGCAAAAGGAACCGTGGCAATCACTCGATCGACATTTGATACATGTACGATTGATGGGTATGGTTTAACGAGTGCCTTTGAAGAAAATAAAATTACAAATTTAGACATAAAGTTAGAGTCTGGAAAATATTATGGTGTGAAAGATACGTATCAAAATATCCATATTCAAAATCACTTAGGTACATTGGTATTAGAAGATGTTCATTTTGAAAGTGGCCAAATTAACAATGAGTCAGCTAAATCTGCTTTGAACCGAATCGAAGCGAGTACGCTTACTTTTTCAAGCCGGGTTTCAGAAGATTATTTTCAAGATTCATCTTTCCAGCATCTTGTACTGATTGGAAATGGCAATACCAAAATCAATTTAGACCGGATTATTGTAGAAGAAAAAGTTGAAGGTACCTTTCAAGCAGATATTGTTCAAATCAATTGTTTAAAAACCAAGTTATATCAACTCTCTACAGAACATACAACGGTATATATGCATCAATTGGGTCAAAATACTACAGCAACTTCTGAAGATGAAAAAGTACAACAAAAGATAGATGCATACAATGCATTTGTGAGCGCTTGTGTGGTGGAAGCAACTTTAAAAAGTGGTAAGGTAGAAATACTTGAATCAACTATGAAAAGTTTTCATAGTACAGTTCAAAAAACAACCATCGAGATGACTCAAAATACCATTTCAGAAACGACAACGAAAACCACAAATGGTAAGTGGATTATCAATGATTTAGATGGGAAAACCGTCCAAATGGACGTAGATGGGGGAAGTATTATGTTTTTTAATAATCATATTCAAAGTGATATTACATTAGAAATAACAGGACAGATTGTGAAAACTGCTCTTGCCATTGGCGAGAATATCAAACAGGTGAATACAGATGAAGCATAAACGAATCATTGGATATATAAGTGTGGTGATGGGTGTCATATTATTTTTGAGTTTGTATGTCATTGTTTGTCTGGTGCAAGAAGCGCAAGTTCCATCCCTTAGGCACTGGATTGTTTTATTGGGATATCTATCTACTGGTTTATTTGGATTTGGATTTTTTACCGTTTTATTCGAACAACGAAAACAGAAAGAGGGAATACCATATGAAAGACCTAGAAATTAGGCATTATATTGAAGAAGAAGAAAAGCGACAAAACGATCATTTAGAATTGATTGCTTCTGAAAATTATGCATCTGAAGAGGTTCGTTTTGTAACTGGTTCAATACTAACCAATAAATACGCAGAAGGATACCCCAAAAAGCGATATTATGGTGGATGTGAATATGTTGATAAAATTGAAAATGTGGCTAAAGAAAGACTGAAAAAGCTATTTGATGCTAAGTATGTGAATGTTCAACCCCATTCAGGTAGTCAAGCGAATATGGCAGCTTATGCGGCTATGATTGAAAAAGGGGATACTGTTATGGGATTAGCCCTTACTGATGGGGGACATTTAACCCATGGGCATGCACTGAGTTTTTCCGGATTAGATTATCATTTTGTTCCCTACTATTTGAATGAAGCAGGGTATATTGATTATGATGAGGTGAGAAAGATAGCCAAAGAAGTACACCCTCAATTGATTGTAACTGGAGCAAGTGCTTATCCTAGAGAAATTGATTTTCAAAAGTTTCGAGAAATTGCGGACGAAGTAGGAGCCTATTTGATGGTAGATATGGCTCATATTGCGGGACTGGTTGCAGCAAAACTACACATGAGTCCTATTCCTTATGCCCATATTACCACTTCTACAACTCATAAAACCTTAAGAGGACCAAGAGGGGGTATTATTTTAACCAATGATGCTGAACTGGCTAAAAAAATAGACAAAGCTGTTTTCCCAAGAATCCAAGGTGGTCCACTTATGCATATTATTGCTGCAAAAGCTGTCGCTTTCAAGGAAGCATTAGACCCATCTTTTGAAACTTATCAAAAACAAGTGGTTCAAAATGCCAAAGTATTAGCTAATGCGTTAATGCAAAAAGGATATCCTTTGGTAAGTGGTGGAACGGATAACCACTTGATGTTGGTCAATGTCAAAGCAGGAGCCAACATTACAGGAAAAAAGGCAGAGGAAGTATTAGACCGGGTCCATATTACATGCAATAAAAATACTATTCCGCATGATACAGAATCCCCATTTGTAACAAGTGGCATCCGCTTAGGTACACCTGCTTTGACATCTAGAGGAATGAAGGAACAAGAAATGATTCAAATTGCCGATTGGATTGATCAAGCCTTACAATCTGTTGATGATGAAGAGCGTTTGGAGCAAATCAAAGCAGAGGTTCTTCAACTGACTAAGCAATTTCCAGTAAGATAAAATAAAACAGATATCATTAAAAAGACTATTGACTTTGTTCAATAGTTTTTCTTTTGGATAGAATCAATAAAAATTGACACGTTATAGGAGATGTGATATAATAAGTAGCATAAATATATGTGTACAATGAGTCAAATGATGGGATATCTTCCCACTTTTTTCTTGACCCTATGGAAAGGATGAAAAGATGAAAATCGTAGTTATTGGATGTGGCACAATTGGTGGAACCATTATTGAACATGTATCTAAAGAAGGACATAATCTTGTTATCATTGATGATGATAAAAAACGAGTTGAAGCTCTCATTGAACATTTTGATGTACTAGGGGTAGTTGGTAATGGCGCAAGTCTAGATATCCAAGAAGAAGCAGGTGTTAGAGGAACTGATTTAGTGATTGCGGTAACACCAGAAGATGAGATTAATATTTTAGCTTGCATGGTTGCCAAAAAATTAGGCGCAAAAAGTACAATCGCTCGGGTGAGAAATCCAGAATACTCTAGACAAACCATCATCATGCAAGAAGAATTGGGTCTTTCTATGGTAGTTAATCCTGAACAAGAAACTGCAGATGAGATTACCAGTATGGTCGATTTACCATCTTTATTAAAAATAGAACCTTTCGCAAAGGGAAAAGTGAACTTGATAGAATTATTAGTGGATGAAGATAGTTTATTGAAAGATGAAACACTCATCTCATTAAGTAAAAAATTAACAACAAAGGTATTGATTTGTGCTGTACAACGAAATAATCAAGTGATTATTCCAACAGGTAACTTTAAAATTCAAAAAGGAGACCGAATTAACTTAACCGCAGATGCAAGTTCTTTAGTCAATTTCTTAAAAGAATTAAACTTAATCAAAACACCTTTAAAACGTATTTTAATTATAGGGGGAGGGAAAATAAGTTATTACCTCGCAAAAGAATTGCTCGATAAGCGTTATAGTGTCAAAATGATTGAAAACAATGCACAACGAGCAGAGGATTTGGCTGAACTCTTACCCAAAGCAACCATTATCCATGGTGATGGAACAGATCATGATTTGTTATTAGAAGAAGGTATTGAAAGCAGTGATGCTTGTATTGCCTTAACCAATATTGATGAAGAAAATATCATTGTATCGATGTATGCTCAAAAACTCAAAGTAAAAAAAGTCATTGCGAAGGTCAAAAGAAGTAGCTTTATGGGAATGGTCAGTGATTTAGGGATTGCCAACACTGTTTCACCTAAAGATATTGTAGCCAATCGTATCATCAGTTATATTAGAGCATTGGCCAATAAAAAAGGCAGTAATGTACTTACATTATATAAACTCGTTAATAATCAAGTCGAAGCACTTGAATTCCATGCTAAAAAGAAAGAAAAAATATTTGATAAAACACTTAAAGATTTAAACATCCGTCATGATTGTTTGATAGCTTGTATTATTCGAGAAGGAAAAGTCATTATCCCTAATGGAAATGATTGCATTACTTTAAATGATAGCGTATTGGTTGTGACTACCCATCAAAACTTTGATGATTTGATGGATGCTTTTGAATAGGCGTATATATGAATCTCAAATTACTAGGTAAAATTATTGGAAAGATTATGGTCTTAGAAGGCATTTTGATGTGCTTTCCCTTAATTGTTTGTCTTTTGTATCAAGAAGAGGTCAGATATACCCTTTCATTTATTATTCCGATTGTTGTATTGATTGGTGGAGGATTTTTGTTACAATTATTGCAACCTTCAAGAAAGGGATTATACCAAAAAGAAGGGTTTGCTTTATGTGCTATTGCATGGCTTATTATGACTATTTTTGGAGCAATTCCTTTTGTTATCAATCAAGATATTCCCAATTATATTGATGCATTATTTGAAACGATGTCTGGTTTTACAACAACTGGTGCAAGTATTGTCACCGATGTGACAGCTTTATCCCATAGTTCATTATTTTGGCGTAGCTTTACCCACTGGATTGGGGGTATGGGTATCTTGGTGTTCATTCTCATTTTCATTCCTGAAAGTGACGACGGCTCCTCGCTTCACTTATTAAAAGCAGAATCTCCAGGTCCACAAGTCGGTAAAATCGCTTCGAAAATGAAGATAACCACAAGAATCTTATATTTGATTTATCTAGGATTAACGATTCTTGAAGTGATTTTATTGTTATTTAGTCCAGAGCATATTGGACCTGATGGTACAGTGTATAAGATGGATGTATTCAATGCACTATTGGCCTCTTTTGGAAGTGCTGGTACTGGTGGATTTGGCTTTGTAGCAAACAGTATGGAATATTTTAGTCCATATACGCAATATGTAATTGCTACCTTCCTCATTATTTTTGGTATCAATTTTAGCTTATACTATATCTTGTTAATTGGAAAAGTCAAAGAAATTTTCAAAAGTGAAGAATTACGTACATATTTAACCATTATTGTAGTCGCCATTGCTTTGATTGTATTCAATGTTATCAGTAATCAAATCCATTCTTTACAAGAACTCACACCAGGATTATTAGAAGAAACCTTTAGGCATGCGTATTTTCAAGTGGCTTCTATCATCACAACAACTGGTTTTTCAACGATAAATTATGATGCCTATTGGCCCGTTTTAGCCAAAACCGTTATACTTATTTTGATGGTTTGTGGGGCTATGGCGGGATCTACTGGTGGTGGTATTAAAGTTTCACGACTGGTGATTGCTGTAAAAGGAATTGGTTTAAGAATTCGAAAACTCATCAATCCAAGATATGTAGCTAAAACTAAATTTGAAGGAAAATCATTAGAAACAAGTACCATTGATGATGTATTTGCTTTTTTGACAATGTATGGATTACTTGCTTTTGTGATTACTATTATTTTGGCTTTTGATCCTTGTAATGGGGTAATACATACCATTGATGGTATCGCAGTAGAGCATGGAATCATGACCAACTTTAGTGCAACGATTTCTTGTCTTTCTAATATTGGACCAGGACTAGAAGCTGTAGGGCCTTATAGTAGTTTTGCTATGTATAGTGGTTTTTCAAAAATCATATTGACCCTTGCAATGTTGATTGGCCGGTTAGAGATTCTGCCTGTTCTTATCTTATTCCATCCGCATACATGGAAAAAGTAGGTGTAACAATGGAAAAAGTATGGCGTTATATCGAATCATTGCAACAGCAGCATCCCTTTGCAAAAATCATTCAAGTGTACGGGTGGGAAGAACAATTTGAAACCGAACTAATATCTAGTGTCATTCCCTATCTATTTGAGCCTTTAGACATTCAAGAACATCTAGCTCCGATTACCAATCAAAATCGGGATGGATGCATCAAACCCAAATACTATATTGTCATTCATGATACAGGAGATACCGCAGCTCATCGAAATGCTCAGTTTTGGAATCAAGTGGTTTGGACAGAACAAAATGAAGGCAAACCTTATGGAGCTAGTTTTCAATATGTAGTTGGCAATGATGGCATTTATCATAACATTCCAGATGATGAAATAGCCTATCATGCGGGAGATAGTACCCAATATGATTATACCTTATATGATACTGGTGTAGTAGGAGAGGCTTTGCCACATATTACCATCCAAGATGGAACCTATGCAATCAATGGCATCGCAACAACTATCCAAGCTCCTCTTGGAGGTACTACTGAAAACATCAATGATTTAGGTATTCTTTGTCAATCCATCCAAGGAAAGTATTATATTGGTGAAACGTATTATAATGAAACCTATCATCGTGTGGCTAACCGAGGTGGAAATAACAATGGGATTGGTATTGAAATGTGTGTATGTCAACAAACGGATATATATTACACCTTTCAGCTTGCCGCAAAACTTGTAGCTTACTTGATGGACCACTATCATCTCACCTTAGAAAATATCAAGCAACACCATTATTTTAGTGGTAAAGACTGTCCAGAAACATTAAGAAGAAATCACTTATGGAATCACTTTTTAAACTTGGTGGCAGTAGAATCTCATATGTTAGGTTTTACCCAAGAAGGTTATGCAATCACTTGTATCCCCTTAAGTAGTCATATTCTACCCAATGGAAGAATAACCCAAAAAGAACAAGTGGCTTACCAAATTTGTATCCAAAAGGGAACAAAACGAGAGTGTAGGACATTTTATACAACAGTGATATCCCAATAGATGAAGTACTTTTTCAAAAGTACTTCTTTTTGATAGTGATTTTGAAATACCTGTGGTATAATACATATAAAACAAAAAACCACAATATCTATTCAAAAAAAGGAAGAAGGAGTAAGAATATGAAACAAAAATTAAATGCCATTTTTAATGAAAGCCAAGCTGTCGGATTAAACGTCTTGATTGCCAATCCAAGCAGTGTTATGGAGCAGTTTACATATGGATATGCATCACTAGAAGAACAAAAACCTACAGATATCCATACCATTTACCGAATTGCTTCTATTTCTAAAGTGATTGTAGCAACTTGTATCATGATGCTTTATGATGAGGGGGTAGTCGATATCTACGAAGATATTAGTAAATATTTGGGCTATCATGTGAGAAACCCTTATTTTCCTAATGACTCTATTACACTGCGCATGTTAATGACACAAACTTCTAGTATATGTGATGGAGAAGATCAAATTTATGGCTATGATGGTGTAAATGGTCCCACATTTTTTGTTGACTTAGAACAATTACTGACCAATCCAGGCTATGCTTATTATACTTCAAAGACATATTTACAAGAAAAACCAGGCACAACATATTGTTACTCTAACTTTGGATGTGGTATTTTGGCTTGCATCATTGAAAAAGTAACGGGGATGTATTTTACTGATTTTGTAAGACAACGTCTGTTTATTCCAATGGGATTAGATGCTAGTTTTAGGGTAGAAGATATTCAACATCAAGAACGCATTGCGAGTTTATATGAATATGAAAATGACGCTTGGGTATTGATTCGTGATGCCAAACGATTTAGAGAAGTTTGCTTTCCGAAGTATCCACTAGGTAACAATTTTAGAGGGCCTGCGGGGGGATTATTTATTAGTCCTTTAGATTTATCTAAAATTATGAGAATGTTGATGAATG
This sequence comes from uncultured Bacilli bacterium, assembly GCA_949879765.1. Taxonomy (GTDB): domain Bacteria; phylum Bacillota_I; class Bacilli_A; order ML615J-28; family CAG-313; genus CAG-313. The sequence continues at coordinate 57,042 of CATLBQ010000007.1, read as the reverse complement.
AAGGAACCTTTGAAGGAAAACAGTATCTAAAATCAACAACAGTTCAGCTGATGAAGCAAATCCACTGGCATACCAATCAGCGAGTGGGATTATATCAACAAAAAGGATTGCAATTGCTTATTTTAGATGACTATGGGCCAAGACTTTATGGGCATACAGGAAGTGCATATGGACTGAGAAGTTTTATGTTTTTTGATGACCATTATGGTTATATTTGTATGTGTAATGGCGCAAAGTATACTTACCGACCATCAGGCATTACAACATTACAAGAAGGAGTGTTACAGGAGGTATTGAGATATGAAGATAGAAACCATCAAGCGGATTGAACAATTTACCAAAGATAGAAACTGGGAACAATTTCATACAGGTGCCAATTTGGCCAAAGGGTTATCGATAGAAGCTGCAGAAGTCTTAGAGCTCTTTTTATGGCAAGATGAACCAACCGATATCGAAGCATTACAAGATGAGTTAGCTGATGTGCTGGTTTATGCGACCTACTTATGTGAAAAATACCATTTTGATATGGATACCATCGTGAATCATAAAATGGCTAAAAATGAAGCCAAATATCCTGTGGAAAAGTGCTATGGAAAAAGCACCAAATACAATCAGCTATAGAGCGGTTTATGAAATGTAAAAGAATACAAAAAGGTGCCACATTTGGTATCATGTGCCCTTCTTCTAAAATGAAAGAACCTGAAACATTAGCATGGTTTTTACAATATTTGACTCAAAAGGGATTTTCCTATCAACTTGGAAAATCGATGTTTGCCAAGGAAGGCTATTTGGCGGGTTCAGATAGGCTTCGGGCAGATGATCTCAATCAATTTTTTCAAGACGATGCAATTGATGCGATTTTATGCTTTCGGGGTGGTTATGGTGCAGCTCGGTTTTTAGACCAAATTGACTATGAGCAAATCAAAAAACATCCGAAACTGTTGGTAGGTTTTAGTGATGTAACGGTATTGTTGAATGCCATTTATCAAAAAACAGGTCTACCGACATTACATGGTGAAATGGGCTGTGTCTTTCGAGAAACAATGTTAGAAAAAGAAGATATCTCATTTGCCCACCTTATCGATACTTTATTGGGTGTTGCACCGAGGGAGTTATTGTTAAAACATGAAGGTGTCGTTTTCCAAAATGAAGGCATTGTTGAAGGAGAAATTGTAGGAGGGAATCTATGCCTTGTGGCGAGTTTAATGGGTACACCTTATGAAATTGATACCAAAGATAAAATTCTTTTATTAGAAGACGTTACAGAAGAACCTTACACCATTGATCGTTACTTGTGTACTCTTCAACTTGCCCATAAATTACAAGATGCAAAAGCAATTGTACTTGGGTATTTTACTGATTGTGAGCGAAAAGAAGAAGATGGTACCCAGCGTTTACAAGATGTATTAAAGGATTATACAAAAGATTTAACTTGTCCAGTCTTGTTTGGTTTTCCAACTGGGCATAGTCGTCCATTTGTCAATGTACCTCTTGGTGTCAAGGTTAGAATCGATACCTACCAAAAAAGTGTAATCGTTTTAGAAAGTCTGTTTTTTGACAAATAAGTTATCTTTTTGTAAAATAGGTAAGGAAAAAAGAAGGTATACATATGAAAATTAAAAATATAGCCATTATTGCCCATGTCGACCATGGAAAAACAACACTTGTTGATCAATTGCTAAAATCAACAGAAACATTTCGTACAAACGAAATGGTAGAAACTTGTGTCATGGATTCAAATGATATTGAACGTGAAAGAGGGATTACCATTTTGGCAAAAACCACGGCGGTACATTATCAAGATTATAAAATCAATATCTTAGATACACCAGGACATGCCGACTTCTCTGGTGAAGTCGAACGGATTATGGGAATGGTTGATGGCGTACTCTTGGTAGTAGATGCGTATGAAGGAACGATGCCTCAAACTCGCTTTGTATTGAAAAAGGCCTTAGAATATCATCACAAAGCCATCGTTGTTATTAATAAAATTGATAAACCTTCTGCACGTCCTGCGGTGGTCATTGATGAAGTATTGGATTTGTTTATTGATTTAGGTGCAGATGATGATCAATTAGAGTTTCCAGTAGTTTATGCTTCTGCGGTCAATGGAACCTGTAGTTTATCAGAAGATCCTGCCACGCAAGAACCTGGCATGATACCTCTTTTGGATATGATTTTAAAAGAAATTCCTGATCCTGAATATGATGATGAAGCACCCCTTCAGTTTCAACCTGCCTTATTAGATTATAATGATTATGTAGGGCGAATTGGTATTGGCCGCATTCAAAGAGGAACCATGCGTCTCAATGAGATGGTCTCTTGCATTCGTGTTGATGGAAAAATTCAAAAATTTCGCATCCAAAAACTATATAGTTTTTTAGGACTAAAAAAAATAGAAGTAGAAACTGCCCAAGCAGGAGATATCGTTGCTATTGCGGGACTAGATGATATATATGTTGGAGAAACGGTTTGTAAAGAAGGATGTGAAGAAGCCCTACCTTTAATTCGGGTTTCAGAACCAACTGTTCAAATGAACTTTGGCACCAATACTTCTCCTTTTTCGGGAAAAGAAGGCACACATGTTACAGGTAGAAAAATAGAAGATCGTCTCTTTAGAGAAACCCAGCGTGATGTCAGTTTAAAAATCGAACGGGTAGACAATAAAGAAGAATGGATTGTATCGGGAAGAGGGGAGTTACATCTTTCTATTCTAATGGAAAATCTCAGACGAGAAGGCTTTGAGTTCCAAGTATCTAGACCAAGGGTTATTTTAAAAGAAATAGATGGCGTTACTTGTGAACCCTATGAATATGTTCAAGTAGATGTACCTGATGAATATGTAGGTGCTGCGATTGAAATGCTAGGCAATCGTAGAGGCATACTAGAAAACATGCATAGCCAAGATGGTCAAACCCGATTAATTTATACCATACCTTCGAAAGGACTCATTGGTTTTATGACAGATTTCTTAACCGCAACACATGGTTATGGTATCATTAATCACACCTTTTTAGACTATAGACCGATTCAACCAGATGTATTTACAGGTAGAAAATTGGGTGTTTTGGTTTCTATCAATCAAGGCATGGCAACGGCTTATGCTTGTGGTGGGGTAGAAGATCGAGGCGAATTATTAATTGAACCAGGTGCGAATGTATATGAGGGGATGATTGTGGGTATTTGTAATCGGGAAGAAGATTTAGCAGTAAATATTACACGCGAAAAGCAAATGACCAATCAAAGAAGTGCAACAAAGGATACAACCGTTGTATTAAAAAAACCACGTGTATTTAGTTTAGAAAACTATTTGTCCTTTATTGATGATGATGAACTGGTAGAAGTAACCCCTAAAACGATTCGTTTACGTAAATTGATTTTAGATACTGTGGAACGGAAAAAATTTGATGCGACTAAAATAAAAAAACACTAATGATTTTTTCTTTTTATAGATCAAATCAAGTGAAGTAAACTTTTAAAAAAGGAGCATGCAGCGATGAAAAATTCTAATCACATTGCGATTTCAATTGTACATAAACCTAAGCGCAAGGTAATTTGTAAACGAGGAATAAAAGCGAAAGAATATGTTTCTTATTGTGAAGAAGTAGGGTGTAATATCTGGACAATACTTTCAAGTATGGAGTCTCTTTGTGGTGAACCAGTATGCTTATGGTTACCTGAACAATACAAAACACCAAACACTTCCACATATGTACAAGGTATTGAGGTTGCATTTGATGATCAAAGAAGCGTGCCAGAAGGTTTTGATACCATTTGTCTTCCTGCTTGTGACTATTTGATGTTTCAAGGATTACCTTTTGAGGAAAAGGATTATGGTGATGCCATTTGTCTTGTACAACAAGCAATAGAACAGTATCATCCAAACCTAATTGGATACGAGTGGGATGATGAGCATCCCCGTATTCAATTAGAACCACGCAGCACACGGGGATATATTGAACTTAGAGCAGTCAAATCCAAATAAAGAGAAAATGGATATTATTTTTAAAACAAGATAGAATAGGATGTGAAGGGATTTCACATCCTATTTTGTTTTATTTTTGTTTGGTGACAGTTTTTATCACTTTGCAGGATGTGTGTATGTTTTTTAAAAACCTTTTTTATTTGATGGATATCGTCATATTTTTTCATATTTCGACTTTTTTTTGGAGTATAATAACAAAATGAAAAAAAGATGAGTAGCATCATCATTTTTCAAAATATCAATACAAGAAGGTGAACATAGCCAAACAAAAAAACAAGATACCACAGGAAAACAAATTACAATTGCAATATTCAAATAAAGGGGGGAATATATATATGAAAAGGAGAATTGTCATCAGTTTTATTATACTGATGATGTTAGTGGGGTGCATTCCTCAACAAGATGCAGAAAGGAAGACCATTACTTCAGATAATTTTTCACAATATTTTGACTGGAATGTTTCTTGTCAAATTCAAAAAATAAATGATACAGAACAACCAGTAGGAGTAGGGTTGGATTTCACAACTATTTTTTGGCCTAAAGCGATATATGCATTTAGTTCTGTAAAGGTAGTTTATCAAATCAATATCCCTACAGCAGAAGATAAAGAGGGAATATGTTATTTAGAAGAAGCGTTATTTTTGCGTAAGAATGAAAGTACGATACAAACTTATAGTAAAATGTGGACAGAAGAAGCTCTTCCATGGATTAGTGAACCAACGATGAAAATATTAGCAGTATCTGGTGAATTGATATTGGGGCGCTATCCAAGTCAATTGATTGGTGCGCATAGTGAGCATGATAAGCAGGCATTATCTCAAAAACTAGAGTGGTTACAAAAGAACGGGTTAAATCAAAGGGTACATATTGAATCTAATGTAGATATCTATAAAAGGGATCGGGATAATGCAATGGATGTGCAAAAGGATAAAAATCATTATATTATCGATGACCATAAAAAATATGTAAGAATTGATAATGAAGCACTATATCCATTAGAGGGGCGTTACGTCATAGATATCAATCATGAAGTACATCCAACTTCAGCGTTTGTATTTGAGTCCTATCAAAATTATATTTATGATTGGCTAGATTTATATTTTAGTACACAGTCATTGGGCCATGTGATTTATCAAGACAATTGTTATATTAGTACCACTATTTTAAATGATCAAGAGTTAAAAGCATTCAAACAGTGGAATTATCTATGTAGATGTTTAGAAGTACCAATATACGATTATCAAGATGTTTTATGTACTAGACAATATCACTTCACAGAAGAGGGAGTAGAAGTTCATTTCAATGTGAATCTACAAAAAAATCAGGGTATATACCACCAAGCAGTGATTGATATCGTTGCATATATTGATTTTCTTACATCAACTGCCAATATATAATTGAATCAAATCAAAAGGAAGAATATACATAAAATATATTCTTTTTTACTTGTCAAGACAAATCAGTGCAACTCATGAAACTATAATTTTGCTTCAAGTCAGTTTTGTTTGTATGGCATTATCTATTCAACAAAATATCAATAAAAAAAATACCCTCTATGAAAAGGGGAGTTTTTTTTCACATTCAAAAAACATTTAATTCAATTGATTATTTCCTAGGCTATAATGAAAAATAAAATCATAATCTTTTCATTTATAGTAAATACTATAGAAAAAGGAGGATTGTTTTATGGAAAAAACAAATGAATTAAATAAATTTTTATCTTATGTACATATGGGCAATAGCATTTATCGTATTTATTATGATGAAGCCCAAAGATTAAAAGAAGAAAAACTGAGTCATTTAATTGTTGAAATTATGGAAATGTTTAAAAAACATGAAGAGGGGATTCGTTCATTGATTCAAGAATTCAATGAAGAGCCAACAAGTAGCCTCACCGCAGCAGGGATTATGGGGGTTTATAAAGAAAAGATGAAGGTGTTTCATGATGCATTTACGATTTGTATCAATGCTATCAAATCGACAAATATGGGTCTTATAAGTGCACTGAAATTCTTAGAAGAAAATAAGGAACTTGCCACAGGATTGAAAGACAAAATTATTGAAGTCATCGATGATTATGGTGTCATTATTCATAAGGTAAAAGGATTTATTTTAGAAGAGTGTATCTAGTAAATCAAGATTATTTCGGTTAAATAAATCAAAATCAGAAAAATTGATAAAATGCTTCATCACTTGTAACTTTACTTTATTTACAAAATATGGTATAATGAACTGATTCGAGGCGATAGATATGAAATTACATGATCAACACGTTCATTCAATGTACTCGGTGGATTCAACTGAACAGTTAGAATCCTATGTTCAAAAAGCCATTGAACTAGGGTGTTCCTATGTGGTAACAACAGAACATTTCGATTTAGATATGGTGGAAGGACAAGTGGACTGGACCGTAGATTTTGCTCGTTTAAAACAAGAACAACAACAATTGCGATTGCAATATCCCCAGATTTCTTTTTTATTGGGTATTGAAGTAGGGTATCGAAAAGGTCATATAGATCAAATCCATGCCCAAATCAATAGTGAATCGTATGATGTAGTCAATCTAAGCATCCATGAAAATGATGATGCTGACTTTTACTGGCCAAAGTATTTCAAACAATATGGTATTCATACCTTGTTAACGGCTTATTTTGATGAAATGATTGAGGCAACTTCTCATTTCACCAATTATAATGTATTATCACATATTGATTATGCTTTTAAAACAGCGTACTTGATGGATAAAACATTAAACATATCTACCTATGAAGACCAAATCAAACAAGTGTATCAAAACTTGATTGCCTATGGTAAAGCACTAGAAATCAATACAAAGGTTCAAGAAGCCATTGATGATGATCAACATACGCTTTACTTATTACGCCTCTATCAACAAGTAGGTGGAAAGCGTTTGACTTTATCGAGTGATGCGCATAGCGTAGAGCGATATGAATCTTCATTTCCCCATTATATGCGTTTGATTCAATCTTGTGGTTTTGATCATCTAGTTTATTATATAGAGCGCAAAGAATATCAATATCCCATCAATCAGGAGGATTTATGACCGAAAAAGAATTTAGAAGATTAGTCACCGATGTAGAAATCTTAGCAGATGAAAGAGATGCTCTCAATGAAAAATTATTACAAATTCGTACAATCATTGAAAAAAATGTGACAACACATACCCATATTCAAGAGATTAAAAAAGCAGGATCATGGGCGAAAGGAACCTTACTTAATGATGCTGAGGAATTAGACATCATGGTAATTGTAAAACCAACCGGTGAGACTCCATTTGCATTAGAAAATGAAGCCATATGCAATGAAATTGTCAATGCCTTTATTTACGCAAAGGAAGTGCAAAAATTAAGTGATATTACAAGAAATGTTTCTAGAAATAGTATCACCATTCGATGGAGAAATTATATCATTCACCTTTTGATTCGTTATACGCAAGAAGCTTATCTTGCAACGACAGACGAACTACAAATTCAATTTACAGAATTAGCCAATCGAGACTATACTTATTTTAGAAATGCTGTAAAAATCATTCAGTATTATAAGGAAGAGCAACATATTCATATTTCAGGATATATCATAGAAATTATTTTGTATTATGCACTCAATACCTACTTTAAAGACAATCGTTATGAAGACTATCTTCATGCTTTTATCAAGGCTTTAGATGAATTGATGAAAGGCAAAAAAATAGAAGTATCAAAAGATATTTATCAAAAACTAGGTGTTGATCCTAATAATCAAGTGAAGAAAAACTACATGGTATTAGATGTAGCCAATCCCAATAACAATTTAGTTGAATATGTCAATGAGATATCTATTGGTGAATATCGTAAGTTAAAACGGGTGTTATCGAAACTAGTAGATACAAAAGTAGATCTTTCTATGGGAACAAATGCAACAGTCGTATTATCCATTCAACCTATAGCCATCAAAGATAGTGATACTTTTGCATGGAAATATAGTATTGAGAATAGTGATTATAGTAATAGTGGCGGTTCTTATGCCAATACACCACAGGAGTTATTGACTGCTATGTATAAGGCGCTTTATAAAGGACTTCGTGCCATTGTAGATCATCAATTGAACCGAAAAAATATTGAGGTGCGTTGTTCCAAACACAATATTTTAAAATTAACTGAGCTATCAGAAGAAAATCGATCACGCATCAAAACCATAGAAACGTATATTGAAAATAATGGACTTGTGGTCACCTTTCAATAAGAAATCTATTGATCTAGGTGATACCATAGGATATAAAAATTTTCAAATTACTTTCAAATTTTTACCAATAGTGGTATAATAAGTCGAATCAATCAGTAAAGGAGATTATTTATGGGTAGAGCACATGAAGTTCGTGCTGCATCAATGGCTAAAACGGCCGCAGCAAAATCAAAATTAAATAACAAATGGAGCCGTATCATATATATGGCTGCGAAATCCGGTGTGCCTGATCCAGATTTAAACCAAAACTTAAAGAAGGAAATCGAAAAAGCAAAAAGAGAACAAGTCACTGCGGATGTTATCAAAAGAGCAATTGATAAGGCCAAAGGAGCCAATCAAGAATCTTATGATCCAATGACATTAGAAGGCTTTGGACCTGGAAATTCAATGTTTGTCATTGAATGTTTAACAGATAATCACAATCGTACCCAAACAGCAGTAAAAGTGGCATTGCAACGTTGTGGTGGTAAGATTGCGGGAAGTGGTAGTGTAACACATATGTTTAAAAATACAGCCATTTTCTCCATTGATTTTATGGGTGAAGAAGAAGTACTTGAAACATTACTTTTAGCAGATTGTGATGTAGAAGATATTTCTTCTGACGAAGATGTAGTCACAATTACTGCACCTAGTACAGAATATGGTAAAATTAGAGAAGCTTTAAGAGAAGTACTTCCAGAAGGAAAAGAATTTTTAGAAGATACTGTCGCTTGGCTTCCACTTAATCCAGTAGAACTTGCAACAGATAAGGAAAAAGAACAATTACAACGTCTTCTTGATTTACTTGAAGAAGATGATGATGTTCAAGATGTATATCACAATGTTGTTGGTTTAGATCTAGTTGAATCAGACGAAGAATAATAATCAAATGAGTTGCATTAATAGGCAAGTTTTGCTATAATATTAGTGCAATTAATTGCAGGTATAGTATAACGGCTATTATACCGCCTTGCCATGGCGAAGATGCCGGTTCGATTCCGGTTACCTGCTCCAAAAGAGATATTATGCCTGGTTCATTCCGGGCATGTTTTTACATCTAAAGTTACGCATCAAAAATATATAATCAATTAAAATTATGGAAAAATGGAGAAAATATTGGCTATAGGATAGGGCAGGGAAATGTAATAGGTATGATGGATAAAAAAATTATAAAAGGAATCATTGAAAAAGATGAAGTTGCTTTTGAACAATTATTTGAAAAGTATAACAAAATATTATTCTACTATGCTTTAAAATATACACACAACGTAGAAGATGCAGAAGACGCTGTGCAAGAAATATTTATTAAAGTATTAGATCACATTCATACATATGATGAAAAAAAGGCAAGTTTTGAAACCTGGATGTTTACCATTGCTAATAACCATTTAAAAGACATAATAAAGGTAAAAGAATCAAGAAGTCATGTTCTATCTATAAATAATCAACATGTAGAAAGTGCACATTGCATAACTAATCAAGATAATCTCATTATGTTATCAGAGGTAGAACGATATATTGGGGAAGAAGCATATCGTATTTTATATATGAAAGATGGGTTAAGAATGAAATTTTCAGATATTGCGGAAGAAAGCAATATGACAATTAGTAAAGTAAAACACATTTACTATAATTCTCATGGAAAAGTAAAAAGATTCATTAAGGGGGGAACAGAGAAATGAAAAAAACAATTAAAATGATGCTTAAAGAAGATTTTGAAAAAACATACCAGCCTAAGTTAAAGGCTTCTGATGTAATGGAGAAAACAGAGTATTTCAATATAGACTTGAAAGAGCAATGTGCAAAAAATAACAAAGCACTAAAACAATATAAATTGTCTTTTAGATTATCAGCGATTATGTCTATCGTTCTTTTATTTGGTGTAATTGGTTTAGTATATAGGCAGTTACATCTCACAAATAAAGAAATGGGTGATATATATTTAACAGATGAATATTATGATTATATGATTTCTATCAATCAAAATGTAAATAGACAGTACCAATGTAACATACGTATCAATGATAATGTATCAATGTATATATATAAAGGTGTAGATGTAAAAGAGCAAATTTCTGATTATTTTTATATTGTTCATTTTGAACATACAAGAAATGAGCCTATTACCATTTTAATAAATGCTCAAGCAGTCAGTATATCCGAGACATCTTGTGGCCACTTGTCAAGAGTATCTATAGAAAAAGGAGAAGCATTGCAGTTTATAATTAATGTAGACGGACTATCTAAAGAATATACTATAATGGATTAAAAGGGATAATTGTATCCCTTTTTTTGTTGCAATTTGGAAATAAGAAAAAAAGTTTGACAAATTATAAAGAATTTGGGGCGATTTTGACTAGTTTGTAGTATATATAGATGGTGTTTGCGAAAATATCAAACACAAGGGTAATAATAAGGGAGGAAAAGCAGCAATAAAATGAAAAAAATAGCAGTAATGGGGGTAGCTATTGTCATTATTTTGGGATCTTTTTTAATTACTTATGGTATAGATAATCAAAAGATTATATATCGAGATGACCTAAAGTATAAAACAGAAGCAAAAACATCAGAAAGTTTAACTAGTGATAATAACACTACTGAAGAAGAATCCACAAATGATGCCATCATTTTAGAAATTGAATTAGATTACAACCAACATAACAAAAACGTATTGCAAAATATTGAGGCATCCATCAATCCCATTGAAGTCACAGAAGATATGACGAATAGAGAGGTCAATGAGATTCGTGGATATGCAAGAGAAGCTATTAGACAATACCATTTAGAAGAAAATAAGGTATTAGATGAATTGTTAGAAATAGAAGGATATATGGATAAATATATATCGCATTATATGCCGTATATTGAATATATCTTTGAGATAGAAACATTTGAACAATGCAAACAAAAACTATTATCTAAATTATCGAATACAGCTTTTGTTAAAACCGTATATGTAAGACGCACTAATGAAATGAGTATAGAGCAAAAAGTGTGTAATGCTTTTTATGGTATGGGGGCAGGGCAATTATTTGAAAGTAGAGAGCTAACTGGTGATGGTGTAAAAGTGGGGGTACTAGAACTAGGTATAGCGGATAAAGATCATGCTTCTTTAGTAGGAACCAATGTTGTTACACACAAACAATTTTTGCATGCGAATACCGTTGTTGAACACACGACCGCAGTGGCAGCTATTATAGCAGGTCATGGAGGAATGGCACCAAATGCTACCATTTTAACTTCATATTTATATGGTAGTCCTAGTAATGAAATAGACTGGTTACTAAGTAAAGGTGCAGATATCATTAATTTATCCTGTGGCGATGCTGTATCAGATGGATATTATGATGCAAAATCGGCATACTTAGATTATATTGTATATACCTACCGAGTTACCATTGTGGTAGCGGCGGGAAATGAAGGTGGCAATATCAATACACTTGCTTTAGGATACAATGTAATTAGTGTTGGTGCACACAACGAAGAAGGTACAAATTATGCTTATTTTTCCAATTATTTATATAAAAATGGAGCACCAGAGAAGCCAACATTACTAGCAAGAGGAACAACTGTTTATGTAGATGGTTTTAATAAAAACTATTATGGTACAAGTTTTTCTTGTGCGATTACGAGTGGTTCTATTGCGCTTCTTATGGAAAAACGCCCATATTTGAAATGTTACCCTCAATTAGTAACTGCTATATTGTGTGCGAATGCGCAACAATTGGGGAATTTTGGCGCACCGCAAACATTTCAGCCTCTAGCATCAGGTTATGGGGCAGGTAAATTGCATTTGGGGAATGCAATTAAAAATGTGTATAATGCTTATATGGCATGCTCTACGGTAAATCCAGTAAATAGTGGTGATGCACTTGTAATAGAACATCGTATTGATTTGGAAAAAGGTCAAACACTTCGGGCGTCACTTGCTTGGTTAGCAAAAGCGAATGGAAAAAAGAATGGAACAGTTACGGGGGATTATGACTTAAGGTTATTTTTACCTGATGGTCAAATTATTCTTTCTTCACAATGCTCTGATTCTAATGTAGAATTATTTTCATATCTTGTGGAAGAGACTACGACATATGTTATACGAATAACTATGTTTTCTGATAGAGTGAGTGAAGAAGGCGATTTATTAGCACTTGCTTATGCAGTTTTTTAGAAACGAGAAAAAAATATAGGCAAAGAATAAACATTGTAATTATATTTTAGCAAAAAAAACACCAGTTTATAAAAGGGGACCAAACGCTTCATATCTTGGATATGAAATAAAAAAACAGTCTAAACAAAAAGTTACAGCCTAATTAGGCTGTAACTTTTTGTTTATTATATAAGGAATAAGAAATTGACCATACTGCTTGTTTTTAGCATTATGCACAAATGAGATGGGCAATTTCTTCTGGGGACTCTTGTAGTCCAGAAGAGACCCAGTGATATATGATATTGAATAATGATCCACCATAAGAATATAAAATATATTTTTCTGCTGCTTTGTGCGTTTCAACGGGATAAACATCAAATAAATAGGTATTGATTGCTTCTAGTAATATTTGGGATAGTCCAGCAGTAAATAAACTTTTTAATTCGTGTTTATAATTGATAACAAATTGCATCGTATTCAAAATGGCTTCATAGTGATATAATTTAATACCACTTTGTTTATGTTGTAATTTAAACTGTTTCATCTTTTCGACTAAATAATAGCGAATCGCCTCTTCTTTATACGAAAAGTTACGATAAAACGAAGCTCTTGCTACACCTGCTTTTTGGATAATCTCTGTGATGGTGATGTCTGAAAATGGCTTTTCTTCCATTAGGAGAAAAACACTTTGTGCAATAGATTCTTTTACAATTTGATTTAATTCTTTTCTTTTATCCATAGACAAAACCCCACTTGTTTGTATCATATATTCTATGATATAATACCATATGATACAAATTGTATCATATTTATCATTCATAATCAAGGAGAATAATCATGAAATTAAAAATAATGGTCGATTCTTCTTCTGGTATTACAAAAGAAGAAGCAACAACAATGGGGATAGAAGTATTTCCACTTCGGTTCAGTTTTGATGAGGAAGAATATTTGGATGGAGTAGACATCACAAGTGAAGCTTTTTATGAAAAGTTAGTGACAAGTCCTGTTTTCCCCAAAACCTCCCTCCCCAACTTATATCAATTAGAAGAACAAGTCAAAAAATATGAAGAGGAAGGATACACCATTCTTATTTTTCCTTTATCAAAAGAAATATCAGGTTCCTATGCCACAATGCAGGCCCTTTTTGAAGACCATCAAAATGTTCAAATTATCGATGGACTGACGACTGTCAGTGGCCTTCGTTTTTTAATCGCAGAGGCTTTGCGCTATCAAGATGAATCACTAGATGTAATTATCCAAAAACTCATGCGTCTTCGCAAAAGAATTCGAATTATTGCGGGAATTGACACACTAGAATATTTACATAGAGGGGGAAGATTAAGTAAAACTTCATCTGTTATAGGTACAATCATCGGCTTAAAACCCATTATTGGTATATCAGATGGAAAAGTGGTGGTATTTTCTAAAAGAAGAGGAAAAAAACAAGCCATGCAATATATTGTCGACTATATGATGCACCATTTGCCCGATGAACAGTATCCGATCTATGGATTATATAGCAAAGATAAAGACAATTATGATGCCTTATATCAATTGTTCACTGATACAAATCTTCAAAAACGCATCATTCAAGTTGATCACATTGCACCAGTCATTGGTTGTCATATCGGTCCTGGTGGGTATGGAGTAGCCTATATTGAGCGCGTATAAAAAATGAAAAAAATAAGCTATGATTATAGCTTATTTTTTAGGCTTTCTCTGATTTTTTCTTTAATAAATCTTCTCCAACAATACCAGGAGTAGTCATATTTTTAACATCCAAAATGGCATCAATTACATCTTCAGAAAGCAGCGCTTTTTCCATCACAATTTCTTTAATGGTCTTTCCTGAACTTAAAGCTTCATTGATGATGTTACAAGCCATATCGTGTCCAATATGGGGGGATAAGGCAGTGATAAAGAAAATGCTATTTTCAGTTCGGAAATGAGCCACATGATGGCTTGCTTTCATATCTGTAATGGCTAAATTATTAAATGTTCTGGCTGCTCTACGAAGTGTGGTGATTTGTTCAAATAAGGACATTAAAATAATGGGCTCAAATACATTGAGTTCCAATTGACCTGCTTCAATAGCCTTGGTAATGGTTACATCTAATCCCATCACATAAAAACAAACTTGATTGACCATTTCAGGAATAACGGGATTGTATTTACCGGGCATAATGGATGAACCAGGTTGTACGTTTGGCAATAGAATTTCGCTATAACCATTCATACCCGTACTTGCCATTAAACGTAAATCGCTCGCTGTTTTAGATAAGTTAGTAGCAAGAAGTTTCAGAACAGAACTAGTTTGTCCTAATACGTCTAGATTTCTAGTGGCATCGATTAAATTTTTAGCTTGCTTAACGGATTCACCAGAAAATTTAGATAAGTGTAGAATGACTTTTTTAATGTATTTTTCATTGGCATTTAATCCTGTACCAATCGCGGTAGCTCCCATATTGACTTCTAATAAAGCATCAATTGTGGTATCAATTCGTTTCATATCTCGAGAAAGTGCACTAGCATAGGCCTCAAACTCTTGTCCTAGGCGAATAGGCAGTGCTTCTTGTAAATGGGTTCTACCCATTTTGATGATGTTTTCAAACTCTTTTGCCTTATCTAAATAAGAATTATATAGTTTTTTCAATTCAACTTGTAATTTTTTCAGCTGTTTGACAACCGCAATTTTACCTGCAGTTTGAATGACATCGTTGGTAGATTGGCCAAAATTAACATGATCATTCGGATGAACAAAGTCGTAAACACCTTTTTTTCCACCCATCAATTCATTCGCACGATTGGCAATTACTTCATTGGCGTTCATATTGATACTAGTACCTGCCCCACCTTGGATAAGGTCTGTGACAAATTGGCCATGTAGTCTACCATTGAGGATTTCATCGCAAGCTAGCATAATTGCTTTGCCCACTTTTTCATCAATGTTTCCAGCATCTATATTGGCTTTTGCGGCAGACTTTTTAACGATAGCAAGCGCTTTAATCAATTGTCTACAAATGCCTCTTTTTGTGATTTCAAAATTTTCTTTTCCTCTTAAGGTTTCAATACCATAATATGCTTCCGCCGGTACTTGTCTTTCACCTAAAGAGTCTCGTTCTATACGGTATCTCATTTTTTTCTCCTCTGGAATTTTTTATTCTCATATATGATACCATACTTTTTATTTTTTTTCAAATAAAAATAAATGCAATTTTAAAATTCAAATACTAGAAATGATTTTTTCACATAAAATGATATAAGGTGATATAAAAATGAAATTAAAAATTTGTCACGTCGAGCAATTAAAAGGAACCCTATCGATTAGTGGATCTAAGAATGCAAGTTTACCTCTTATGGCTTGCTCCCTTCTTACCCATGAGCCTATTTGTTTGTCTCATTTTCCCGATATTACAGATACCCTTTGTATGAAAGACATTTTAGCATCTATCGGTGTAGAAATCCAATATACCCCTGATGAACAAAAAATGATTTTAACTAAAAAACAAATTAAAACCGATTTATCTATGGATTTGATTCGGCAAATTCGGGCTTCGTATTATATTATGGGTGCCCTAGTTGGTTGCCATGTTTCTTTTGAAACCGTATATCCTGGAGGATGTAATTTCTCAAGACGTCCGATTGACTACCATATCGATGCTTTTGAGAAACTGGGGTATCAGATTCGTGAAGTATCTGGTAAATTGATATTTCAAAGACCAAAGAATCAGAAAAAAGAAGATATCCATATCTATCTACCCCAAAAATCAGTTGGCACGACTATTAATATTTTATTAGCAAGTACCAAGCGAAAAGGCAAAGTCAGTATATCCAATGCTTCTACTGAACCTGAGGTCTTAGAGGTCATTGCATTGTTGAAGCAAATGGGAGCACGAATTGAGGTGTTGCAAGATACCATTCATATTGAAGGGGTAAGAAGATTAAAAGGGGCTAGCTTTACCATCATGAGTGACCGGATTGAAGCAGGAAGTTATTTGCTTTTGGCTAGTGCCATCCCGCATGCGCATGTAACGCTACAAAATGTAGATATTCGGTATATAGAAGAAGTCATCCATACATTACAGGATATGGGACTTCAGATGCGCATTGGGGATAATGAAATAGAAATTATCAATGATGTACCACTGATAGGTACAACAACTATAGTAGATATATATCCTCATTTTCCAACTGATTTGCAACAAATCTTATCTGTGGTTTGTTTGAGTGTTACTTCACCTTCTAGGATAAAGGATTTGGTCTATCCGAACCGGTTTTCTCAAATAGAAGCTATTAAGAAAATGGGTGGGAAAATGACAATAGAAGAAGAGGTACTCCATATTTTTCCTTCGACATTAATGGGGACAACGATACAGGCCTATGACTTACGATGTGGTTTTGCTTGTATTGTATTAGCAGCAATAGCAAACAACACCACAATCATTGAAAATGCGCAAATTATACTGAGAGGATATGAACAAATTATCCCTAAATTGAAATCCATTGGCGTCTCAATCCAAATTTTAGAAAATGAAAGATAATGGCAGAAACACTTGAATAAAGCATAGATTTGTAGTATAATATAGCAGAATGTAAGAAATAAGGAGGATGTCAATGATGAGTAATGAGACATTCAGAATAATCGTATTAGGAATTGATATTTTTGTATTATTGATTGGTTTAATCGCACTATTAAAAGGTTTTACCAAAGGGACGCTTCGAACAGGAATTATTGTAACTATTAAAATTGTTCCACTGATACTTTGTTTTATTTTTGCGGGAAGAGCAGCCCAAAAAGTCATCTATATGGAAAATCACATTTTTACAGAAGAAGAAACCTCACTATATACATGGATTGAAGAAGGTGTTGCCGATCAATGTTTTGAAGGGGATATGAATAAATTAAAGGAAGCCAAAATGGATATATTGATTGAAGATATGGCCATTTCGGTAGGTCGTTTTGTCATTTGTCTTGCTTTTGCTATTGTATGGCTATTGATTGGAGCGCCATTATTGCGATTTATTTTCTTTTTAGTCCTTCCTGGAATTAGAAAGAAAAAACACCGGTTCTTGTTAGACCGACTACTGGGTGCAGGTATTGCTTTTGTCGGATTTATATTTATGTTTTATATTTTTGTTTTGCCGTTATATGGTGCTGTAGAAGTGACACAAAAAGCATTAGAAGAAGTAGCAAAACAAGATGAAAGTTATATAGAACAATCAGAGAATTTTAATGAAATTGTGTCTTCATCTTTTATATTAAAGACAACCAAGACATTAGGGAAAAAAGAAAATGGTTCTTTTGGTTTAGCCGCCAAGCGTTTGGGCAATGTATTTCAAATCAAAACCAATGGTGTAACTATTAATTTTGTCACAGAAATAGATGCACTATCACCTATGCTACCACGCATTTTACAGATTGTAGAAGGTGCATCACAAGATATTTCAAACAACGAAAAGTTAGATTTACTCACAGAAGAAGATATTCACTTACTTTGTACATATTTAGGAGATAGTAGAGTCATTGAAGCCTTTTATCCATATATCATTGGTTATTTACAAACTGAACAAGAAAAGTTAGATATTCAAAAATGGAATTTAGATTTTGATCGTTTATCACAATTAGATATTAACCAAAATTTTTCAGAAACAGAACCGTTTTTAAAATCTGTTTATCAACTGCTTCAACATATCAATTTAGATGATTTTCAAACAGAACAGCTATTAGAAAGTGATACATTTGCAAATGACTTTAGTGATGCGTTAACTAAGGCAATGGCCGTTGAATTGTTTGAAGAATGTTTTACGAAAGTATCTTATTTTTATTTACAGGATTATTTGCGAGAGACTGACTATGCATTTGTAACAGATTGGATCAATGAGATATATATTCAAACCTATTTAGCAAAGGATGTAAAAGAAATAGTTGAGGCATACCAATTGTTAAAGGAAACCAAAGTATTGGATTATATCCGAAAAGTAGAAGGTACATATATCTTTACTGAGGAATTAAAAACTCAATTACAACAAGCCAAACGCCATATTTTGTCTGTTTATTTATTAAAGGATAATTACCCATCTATTCTAGAGAAGATGGCCAATCAAATTCAAAAAAGTTTTGATGTGAGTGAATATGGCATCGATATAGATGCCTTTATCAAAGAAGAAGTAGACTGGTCAAAAGAAACCGAAATTCTATTGGACATTTGTATAGATGCATATGAATTGGTACTCACTTGTCCTTTTGACCGAAATGATTTATCCAAATTATTAGAAAATGAGCATACGCCAAGCATCATTCAAACCATAGTAGAAGACTTGAATCGTTCTACCCTTTCTACAACATATTATTTGCCAGCAGTCATTCAAATGTTACAACAAGCTACACGCCATTCAGAATTTGCGCCCATCGTCGATTTGATTCAAGTGGAGTATCTCCAACAAGATTTTTCAACTGATGTGGAATCGTTCTTTACCGCATATCGAATTGCTCAAGAGATTCGGCTGAAAGACCATTTTGATGCAAATCAGGCATATCAACTGGATTTAACCGATGAAAAAGTCAAAGCTCAAGTCGAGCAAATGTTAGATTGTTTACTCAGTTTACAGTTGTTACAAAAGAATGAACAACAATTGGTACAACTATTCTTAGATTTAAGTGGTATGAATCAATATATAAGTTATGTAGCACCAAGTACACCAACCGATTGGAATGAAGAACAACCTTTGCTCAAACAGGTGTTATTTGATATCATTGATTTGAGTACAGATTTGTCTTTCCTAGAACAAGATATCTCTACGTTAGACAATGCGTTAGATATCGCTCAAAAAGTGGGTGGTTTCTTTGATGATATGTATGTTTCTCATATCATGAATCCATATACATTTACACTTTTGGATTGTTTATTACAACAAACTGGATTTACAGTGACGCTTACACCACAAGAAAAAGAAACAATGATGCAACACACCATGGTTCAAGAGCTAGGGGTGTTAGTGAGGGTGTTAGAAAGTAGTAAAAATATATTCTTAAAAGATGCCTTAACAGGTCAATTCCAAACCAGTGCTATTCAAGGTGGTGCAGTTGAACAAATCATGAGGCAATCGAGTACATCTATTCTTGCATCTAAAGTAGTAGGGCAACTTTTAAATGACGCTTTAGGTGAAAAGGGAATGCATATTTTGCCAATAGATGATATCACGCAACAACCCAAGTATGATTTTACGCACCCAGAATCGCTACAGATGTATGCTAAAACCATAGGACATATGATTGATGTTGCTCAAGCAATTCAAGATACCGATAAGCATCACATTACGGATGAAAACATCCAGCGTTTGTCTACTGCTTTTTCTGCCTTAAATCAAATAGAAAATAGCACAACTTTAACTCAAGATATGCTATCACAACTTGTTGGAAATGAAGGGTTAGAAATAGATGAACATGTCGATTGGACAAAAGAAGCCGCTACACTAACAGCTGCACTCACAACGTACCAAGAAGCCATAAGCCAACAAGAAGAATTTAATATACAAGATTATCCAGAACTAGCTACTCAAGTAGAAGAAAGTGCTGTGATTACTGCTGTTTTAACTTATTTAGAGATATTATAAATAGCCCAAGTAAGAATTCAAATCTATGGATTTGGATTCTTTTTTATCATCTAAAATTCAAACAAAAAATTCCTAGTATATATGCTTGTAACAAATTGGAATATTTCACAATAAAAGGAAATAAAATATAAAGGTAAAAACGAAAAAAATGTAAAAACATTCTAATTAGTTAAAAACACTTGCAAAAAAAATAAAAATTTGGTAAAATAAGTGAGTAAAGTCATGAAAAAAAGAGGTGAAAATGATGGATTTTAATCAAATCTTACTATTTGCTGGTTTGGGATTGCTAGTAATAGTATTACTTTTCGCACTTTGGGGCTTTTTAGGTGGACTAAAAAGAGAACTTAGGTGCGTAGCCGTTTTCATAGTTTTACTAGTTTTATCTTGGCTAGTATTTGGTGATCAAGCCACTTTACTCAATGTAAAGGCCGGTCAACGAGTTGCTGAAATACTAGGGGTCCAAGATGATTCTATCTCTACTATTTGGGATGCGATTTTAGTATATGCTAGAAGCGTTGTTCCTAATGGAGAGGATTTACTAGTTGAAGGAAAGGAAACGTACACGCTTTTCTATAGTGTGGTTGGTACCATCTTCCGCGCAGTCGGATTACTTGCTGGCACAGTAGTTGTATTAATCATTTCTCCAATCATTCGTTTGATTACACATATGATTGAGTTGATTATCCGTGCAGCAAAGCAGAAAAAACCTATAGAACAAGCAGCCAGTGAAACCGCTGTTTCTGAAAAGGAACAAGTTTTAATTTCTACTGGCGAAGAAAGTGTCGAAGAAGCTGTAGTAACAAAAGAAGCCAATGAGTTGGTCAAAAAGCCTGCTGGCAAAAAACGCTGGTGGGGTGCTCTTGCTGGATCATTGAAAGGTGTCTTTGTAGTTATTTTGGTTTGTGTGCCACTTTCTGGGATTTGTACAGTTCTTAACACAGCTACTCCAGAAACCAGAGGAATGATTTCCGATTTGGTGAATGGTAAAGAACAACAAACAACTTCCACAGATGATCCCATTGAAATGATTTTTGACTTTGCAAAAGCCTATGACGAAAGTGGTTTAGGTAAATTTGCAAATGCATCAAGTTATTTCTTTGGTAAATCATTTAGTGAAAGTTTGTTTGATGATTTGCTAAGAATTGAAACAAAAAACCAAAACATTAGTGTAAGTGAAGAATTAATCACTTTTATCAAAGCTGCAAATGCATTAAATGGCAAATCCAATCCCGAAAAATGGTCAATTGAAGAATTGCAAAATGCCTTAAATGCATTGAAAAAATCAAAGTTATTGGTTGAAGGTATGCCTGTAGCGATTGAATATGGATATGAAATACCAGTTATTCAAGAAGCACTTAACAATGCGTATCAAGACTCAGATTATTTGAGTCTGCGTTATATCAACTGGGGCAAAGATTTAGATGCTATTTTGGATGCTGTTGTAGAAGCATACCAATTGGGCATTTTCCCACTTGATCAATTCAACTATTTGACAATGAATGCAGAACAACTGAGAAATGTAGTGAATGTACTGGCAAAAACAGAATTGATTCAAAAAATTCTTCCAATTGCAATCAATACAGGGTTATCTCATGAAAAGGTTGTAGAATGGATAGGTTATCAATTTGTCAGTGGTATTGAAGACATCGATTGGAAAAAGGAATTGAATATCCTTGTGGATATGTATGCTAATTTCCAAACCTTTGGTGTTACCACGTTTGAAGGGTTAGATACCAATGCATTCATCAAAGATATTTTAAACAATGCAGGTAAAACAGAAACATTGTTTGAAATCATCAATCAAGCATTAGAAGTAGAATTACTCAAACAAATTGCAGTACCTTCTGGAATTGAATATGCTTCTAATATCGAAGGATTCAAAAAACTTTTAGAAGATGCAGATCAATTTAATGCATTTAGTAGTCTTCGTTTTGATATGACGATTGAAGACTTAAAAGCAGTTGTAGCTGCCATCAAAACGGCATTACCATTAATTGATTTTTCAAATTATCCAACGATTGAAGTGGATTATTTGAATTTAGATGTAGCTATTTTGCATGCTGTTGTTGATCAAATTTTTTCAACATTAGATAAAGAAACTCAAACTTCAAGTTTATATGATGTTGTAAAAATTGGTCTTGCGATAGGGCTTAATCAAGCTCAAGTCAAAGAAATCGTGGGCGATGCATTAGATCAAATTGATTTTAAAGGCATCAATTGGAAACAAGAATTCCATGATATAGTGAACATTTACGAAGAAGTACAAAAATTTGATTTGAAAACTATTGAAAATGTAAAAGAAAATTACAATAGTATTTTGCACGATATTCTCAATGATTCGAACCGTTTGGACGATGTATTGGTGATGGTACACCACATTCTATCTCTTCAAATTGCGGACAAAGTAGTAGTTCCAGTAGGACTTGACTATGCACTTCGTCAAGAGCAAATTCGAAAATTATTAGAAGATGCCAACCAATTAGAAGCTGTTGAAAAGTTAAAAGGGGAACTGACTACAGACGATTTGAAGCAAATTGTCAGTGCTGTTAGAGAAGCTGCTAATTTGGCTAATTTCAAAGAATTTCCAGACCGAGTAACAGCAGATTATCTTCATTTAGATGCAACTATTTTACGTAGTGTAGTAAACAAATTATTTTCAACGAAAAAGATGCATGATATTGTTAATATTGCTGTAGCAGTTGGCGTTTCTATAGAGAAAGTTCAAGATATTACCAAACATGCTTTAGACAATGTGGACTTCAGCAAAGTAGAATGGCAAAAAGAATTTGGACAATTGGTTAGTTTGTATGAAACATTCCTTACATTTGGTTTTGAATCTGTTGAAGAATTCCAAACTAAAAATTGGGTAGATATTGTTCAAGATATTTTAGAGCATACGGATAAATTTGAATCTGCAAATACTTTTGCTAGTCAATTGGTTGACTTACAATTGTATCAACTTGCAGGTACACCAACAATGCAAAAATTCTTAGATGAATGGATTGATCAAAAAGCAAATGAATTTGATGACATTGTAGATGTTAGTGGTATGACAAGTGAAGAATGGAAAGACGATTTAAAAGATATCTTGGATATTGCTAAAGCAACCAATGAAATCAAAGTATTAGAAAATTTAAATCCTTTTGTTTACCAAAATCTAGATCTTACAAGTGATCAAGCAATTGCAAATTTAAAATTGATTGTAGAAAAAGCATTGGGATTACATCTTCTTGGTGACAATCAATTGAAAAACAAACTTGTTCTTGCTTCAATGAGACAATTTGGTTGGATTGAAGCTTTAGAAGAAGAAGCTTTCCAAAATGTAGATTGGAATCATGAAACGCTTGTTTTATTGAGTTTGATTGATACCTATGCAAAATTGATTGATGTAGAAGGATTTGATATCTATGATTTGTCTAGTTTGAGTCAGAATATTGAACAATTATTAGAAAATGATACTTTCTTAGATTATGTAGTAGAAGCACTTGAAAATATAGTTGAATCTCAAGTGGTATTGGCGATATTGCCAAATGTTTTAGACAAATATTTAGTACCACAAATTGAAAAATTAGAAACAATAGATGACAGTGCTTTGATTCGAGATATTTTAGATCATATTTCTTCCGAAGAATTGGTGAATGAAGTTATTCAATTGGTTGATGTTGTAAAAGCCGTTGTGGATTTAAATGTATTAGATATCAAAAATGATGGATTACATGCACTTGCTTTAGAACAAGTAGATGCTATGAAGACGATTGTGTCTGGTATTTTTGATTCAAAAATCATCCAAGGTTTTGAAGGTAGAATCATTCGTTTATTACTAAAAGTCTCTGGTCTTTTAGATATTGAAAAAGATGGTGATGTATACAATCAATTGGTTGCGTTAGATTATACTGGTGAAAAAGATATCTTATTATCTTTCATTGATGAAATTAGTGACGTATTACAAGATGAATCATTCTCACTCTTTAATGAAAAAAATCAATTGATTTTGGATTTAAATTTCTGGGCAGAAAATGAAAATGCACAAACTTTAGTTGATGGTGTAAAAGTATTATTTGGTACATATGAAGACGCAAATGCAAGTGGATCAAAATTAATTGAAGTTTTACTTCCTACAATTTATGATACTTATGTAGAAGCTAAAGATATCATTCCAGAAGATTTCAAGAGCATTGTAGAAGAGTTAGATTTAACCAATGCAAGTGGACAAACGCTAGTCCACGATTTACGTTGTTTGGTATATGTGTTAGACCAACTTGTTGCTGTAGATGCTCAATCCTTCTTGACCAAAGGAGGCAATATTGCTATCAATGATCAATTGAGTGATGCTCTTTGCAATATTATAGATGCATTACATGATATGGAGTTATTCCATGGTCATGAAGAAGCTACATTATCTTGGGGAGTAAATTATATTGCATCATTATTGAAGATTGAATTAGGTGCAATCAATGAAGATTTCTCGAATGTAGATTGGCAAGGCCAAAAGGCAGTATACAAAAACATCATTACCGATATTGTTGCTTTATTCAAAGAAAATCAAGTGACTGATGTCAATGCCGCCATTGAAATTATTCAAGGCATTCTAAAAGGAAATCATGAGTATGACACATATGTAACAGATGCCAATGCCACAAGTATATTAAATATCATAGATAAGATTGCGGATGTAGAAGTTATTGATGCGATTATTCCGTTAGGTATCAAGTGTGGTGTAAAATTCCTTGGTGAACAAGGCATTCAATTGGATTATATCTATGAACTTACCAATGAACAATTGGTTGATGATTTCCGTAGTTTAGTAACAATTGATCATAAATTAGTAGAAGATGCACATATCGTAGATTACTATCTAGATAGAGAAAAAGGCGAAATGGCTTTACCAGATGAATCTGTAGTGCTTTCGCTTGTAGATGATATATATGCTTTGAATATGGTACAATGTGCCAATGGTCGTTTAGCAGAAGTTGTATATGATAAATTGATTGCACTTTATGCACAAGATCAAGTATTTGAACTCAGTAAAGACGATTTCGATTTTAGAAATATTGATTGGGCAAGTGAAAAAGAAATTATTAAAGCACTTCTTGCATTAGGATACGATTTCTTTGAAACGGCTAATGTTCAAACCATGTATGCTCTAACCAATTTCTTTAAAGATAAATGGTATACATATCCAACTGTATTGACAGATGGTGTAGGTTATGTGGCTACAGAAGCACTTAGAACATTACAACAATCTCAATTGGTAGGTAATATCATTGAAAAAGGCTTTAAATATATAGTTGATTTGGCTAACCGTTCAGGCAAAGTTCCATTCTCTATCGATTATTTATCTCAAGTTTCTAAAGAGGCATTGATGGAAGATTTAGGTACATTAGCGAATATTCTTGATGAAGCCATCTCATTTGGTGCTATGGAATACTTGAGAACCAAGAACATCCAAATGGTTGATTTAAATCAAGCTGCAAATATCGTGGAACAGATGTATGATTTACATGTTGTACAAGCAAATGAAAGTGAATTATTATTTAATGCCATTAACTATGGATTAAAATTAATCAATGACAAGTGGAATGATACCCTATATGTAACAGATTCACAAGTGAAGACAATTGATGTAAAACAAGAATTCACTCTTCTTGCACAAATCATTCGAAATGCACAAAGAGTATTAGACAAACAAGATTTACGTTCGATAACTGATATTCAAGCATTTATAAGCGGAGATACCTATAAGAAAGAAGCTTTCTATGATGTTGAAATGGGTGAAATTCTTTCAGATATGGTAGTACAAGTAGTAGATTCTCAAATTCTTCAATTGGTACTTGTAGATGTGATTGATTTAGTTGCTACTCAAGTTCAGAAAGTGGATTTATCTTTCTTAAAAGGTACATTAACAAAAGAAGAATGGGTAGAAGATATTCGTACTGCTGCGAAGTTAATTGTTCCGGCTATTCAAGCTGAACTTATTCAATTGGTATTTGGATTAGATGTCAAAGAATTACCACTTCATATGGATATCTATTCAGAAATGGTTCTTGTTTTAGGTGATTTACATCTTTTAAATCACAAATGGGCCGATGTTGCAACACTTGCAACCAACCAAGTCTTAGGTGCATTAAAAGTAGAAGATCGTGTAGAAACTAGTCTATTTGAAGGTATTCGTTTTAAAGATGAAGTATCTAGTCTTGTTCAAGCAATTCAAGCTGCACAACAATCCTTTGAAAATGCAGCGATTGTAAAAGTAAAAGATGCCATCGATATTATGCAATATAAAGCATATAAAGATGCAAAATATGCAAACGAAGCTGTAGTCAATCCATTACTAGATGCATTAGATGCATTACTTGATACACAAACTATTCAAGCCGTATTACCAACTGCTGCTCGTGTAGGTCGTGATCAATTAACTAAAAATAATGCAACAAAAGATTTCGTATTCATATTAGATGACTTGAATCAATTAGAATTAGTACAAGATGCTAAATTGTTAGTAGCATACTTAAAAGATGCTGTAACAGTAGGCGCATTAGAATATGTGACTACACAAGACATTCAAAACTTAAATGTTGAAAAAATAGCTGAAATGGTAGAAGGATTATATGATTTCCATATGATTCAAAAACATGCACCAAATCTAATGTATGAACTATTCCAATTGGCAACAAAGAAAGTAGTCATTTCATTTGATGTAACATTAGCAGATTTCGAAACCATCCAATATCAAAACGAATTTGCATCTCTTGCTGAAGCAATTGTAGCGGTTCGTCCATTGATGGATAGTTTAGAATATACTTCTTTAAAAGATGTAATGAAGATTGTCAATAACAAAGATTATCAATATAAAGCATTCTATAAAGGGGCAACTTTAGATGCATTAGTGGAATTCGCACGTGAAGTATTGGATTTAGAAACTGTTGCCTTCTTATTACCAGATGTATTCAATTATGGGGTAGATCAAGTAAAAGGTGTAGATGTAAGTTTCTTAAAAGGTGCATTCACCAAAGAAGAATTGGTACAAGATGCAAGACAAATCTTGTTGGCAGTAGCACCAATGGATAGAGCAGAAATTATAGATGTTATATTTGGCACTAAGATTGAAGATATATCACTTCATTTCAACGATTACGAAGAAATCGTAGCAGCAGCAAGCGAACTTCATATTTTGAATAAGAAGTGGGCAGATATAGCAGCACTTGCAACAAACAAAATCTTAGAAGCATTAAAATCAAGTGATACAGTAGAAGCAAGTTTATTTGAAGGTATCGTCTTCAAAGATGAAGCTCCACAACTTATTCAAGCATTAGAAGAATTTAAAGCAGCTTATGTAGCATCGAATGTCTTAACCGTAAAAGATATTTTAGGTATCTTCAAGAATAAGACATACCAAGATGAAGCTACACTAAATCGTAATGTAGTAAATGCCTTTGTAAATGGTGTTGATCAAGCCGTTGAGGTAAAAACACTTCAAGTATTACTTCCAACATTTGCAATGCATATGGCTAAATTTACTGGCCAAAAAGGCTTTGCAATGGAATATTTATTCATCGATGCAACAACAGAAGAATTAGTAGCAGATGTACATACACTTGCTTCTATAAGCCGTGAATTATTAGATTATGGTATGCTTGAATTCATGTTGTTTGGTGGTGCCATTGATGTATCTACAGCAGATGTAATCAATGCTGCAATCAATAAGATGCAAACACTACATTGCATGAATCATAATGAACAAAATCTATTAACAGCGTTATTTGATAAATTAGGTATTGATACAACTGCAATGGCTCTAAGTACAATTGATTATCAACAAACTTGGGCTGAAATCAATGAAGTTGTTCGTATTGCATATCGCATTTTCAATGCAAAACAAGCAGATACACTTTCTCAAATCAAAGCATTATTCACGAAAGAATTTGCTCAAGAATTATGGAAAGTCAACGAACAAACAGATACTTATCTAGATGCAATGATAGATTTAGCTAAGTTATGTAGTGAATCAGAATTAGTAGAAGCAATTGCTTTCCCTATTTCAGAAAAATATGTAAAAGAGAATAATAAATTATTTGATTTAATTGGTATTCACCAAATTTATAATCATCCACAAGAATTTACAGCCGATTTAAGTGCATTGGCTACAACAATTGAATCTATTCGTACATTAGATTTATATCAAATTGTTAAAGAAGATGCACCATATCCATTTGATCGTTCAGATGTTGTTGAAACAGTAGTCAACCATTTATTTGGTCTATACTATTTCAATAATGATGGTAGACTAGATGCTGTAATCAAAGCTGTAGATGGATTAGTTTCACAAGACTTAAGTGATATTACTGCTGATGGTGTAAACTTAAAAGCAGATGCACCTAAGATAATTGAAATGTATAGTTATTTCTATAACATTACACGAAACAAATATTGGACAATCAATAGCAATGCAGATGTGAAGAACAACAACTTCAATATGCAATTACTTGGACAAGCAAGTTTCTATGAAAATGCATTAGACTTCATCTTAACTTATATGGATACGACGATTTATGAAAAGACAGGACCTGCTATTTTATTAGTATCTCTTCCTTTGATGAAGAAGTTCGCACCTCAATATTATGAAGCACTTGACTTAGAACACTTGACTTTAGATGTTGTAGAACATGATATTCCATACTTAGAAGACATTGTCTTTGCCATGAAAGAAATGGATTTAACTACAACAATTGAAAATAAAGCATACTTTACAGAACAAATGCGTGAAATGGTAACTCGTATATTTGATGATGTAGTTGCATTAGATATGTTAAATGGACATATGGAAGCTGTACTTACATTGGTTGCTAAAGACTTCATCAATGGTAAGAAGATTGCTGGATTTGAAATCGCAGAAGATGCATTCAAGTTTGAAACAACTGTATTTGCGTTAGATAAAGAAGATATGAAACTAGTGATGAATGAGTTATATGATTTATTTGCTAGAGAACATATCAACAATATAGCAGATGCAAAAGCCTATATCCAACAATTGATGAATAAAGCAGGTATCAAAGCCTTCTTAAGTCAAGAAGCAAATTGGATTATGATGGAAAACATAATGGATGCCTTAACTCGTATGACCCTTGTACAAGAAAATGGATTGGCAATGATGAATAATATCATTACACCATATATTGAACAATATTCATTAACTTTAGGTCATGCTAGTGATGTAAGTATGTATACAAATGAAGAATTTATGGAAGATTTAGCGCTTGCTACATCAGTAGTTAAAGCACTTCATCAATTAGACATTGTATCTATTTTAAATAATCAAAATATTGATTACGCAAATGTGGATGCAGTTGAGGCTATATTGTCAAGTCTAGCTGATATGAATTACTTCAAGTATCATATGGATCAAATCATTGACTTTGTAGATAGACGTTCTATTTTACCATTCAGTATTCAAGCATTACATGCAAGCGAATTTGATTTTGCTGGTGATATGAATGTATTTGCACAAATGTATAAAGACTTAGTGCCTTATTTGACAAGCAAATACAACCCATTCCCTACATATCAAGATATTCGTGCCTTTATGAATAGTGGATTCAATATCACTAGAGATATGTTAAGCGGTACAAACCAATATAGATATCAATTTGTGGATGCTTATGATAAATTTGTTCAAACAACAACTTATCAATTGTTGCTTCCTGAATTAAAAGAGTTTGTAGAAACAAAAGTTCCTGAAAAATATCGTGGTGTAGTTGCTGCAGTATCCTTTGATGGACTTACTTTCGAACAAATCAAAGAAGATGCTCTTCTTTCCGCAACGTTAGTTCGAACTCTTGTTGACTTTGGTATCATTGATGTTGTTAAGAATAAAGATATTCCATTTACTGGAACTATCACTTCAACATTAAATGCTCAAACAACAGAAATGACAAGAACAGAAGCCTTGAATAGCATTGTAGATTATCTTGAAGCATTGCACTGCTTAGCGGATAGAAGTGAAGTTCTTCTAGAAGCTTTAGAAACATTGGGTGTAATCACCAATGAAATAGATTTAAGTGGTGTAAATTGGGATTATGAATTTGCATATTTACGTACATTAATTACAGAAGGTATTGATGTATTTGCATCATGTGGCTGGCATACAGTAAAAGAAGTATATGCTTATATCAAATCTCTCAATAGAACTAATATTCAATCTGAAATAAAAGCTATGGCTAGACTTGCTGATACAGACAGTTTAGCAGTAGTGATGGAAACATTAGATTTATCTGATGCCTTTAATCAATTATTTAAACCTCTATACAATAGATTTGTATATCATCGTTTACCTGTATCACTTGGTGAATTAGGTAATTTAGATACATACACAGTAGCTGATTTAGACGAAGATATGGCACGTGTTGCACGTATTACAAGAGCAGTAGCTCAAATGGATGCTGTTCCTGGAAGTATCAAAGACAATGTGTCTAAAGATGAGTGCATAATCCCTGCACAAACAATCATTGAAGAAGTCTTTGCGCTAAATTTTGTAGATCAAAAGAAACAAGAACTTGTTCGTTTTGCTAACACTTTTGTTGGTGAAATAGATATGAGTGATCTTGATTTAACCGGTGTTGATTTAGCGAGTGATGGTAAGGTTCTTTCCGCATATGCAAAAGAAATCTTAACGATTGTTGCTCAAACAGGATTACTCAAAGTTAAACTTCAACATGTCGGTAACACAGAACTGATGAGCGCAGTTGTGGCATTATATCAAGGTGCATTAGATACAAATGTGTTCAAAGCCATTTCAAGTTGGGGATATGAAAAATATGTATTACCAAAACTTGAAAATGCAAATCTTGCTCATCGATTAGGTATTGATGAAAATTCAATTGAACCGCTTTGTCAAGAATTCGGTGTTGTACTAGACGCTTTACTTGATATGGGTGCTTTCAGTAATAATGGTATTGATTTCACTAACACAGAAAATACAGACCGCTTATTTGGTGTATTCACAAATGTATTTGATTTATCAGATAAGACAATGACACCAATCAATAAGTTAAAGAAGAATATGTATGTACTAGGTAAAGTGGATTTGGTATATCCTGAGGGTAGTCTGAAAGTAGAATTAAAAGCAATCTATCGTGCGATGATGAAAGCTCTTGATATCATCACTCGTTATGGTGATCAATTGAAGACAGAAAAATATGAATTGTTTGACGATCAAACTTTCCAAAACGAAGTTACTGCTTTAGTAAATCAAGCATTTGAATCGAAAGTACTTGAACAGATTTCAACTCCAATTGCGGATGGCATCGTACGTATCTTTACAAAAGATATCGTTGAAATTACCATTTTAGAACATATGGATAGCCAGACATTTGTCAATACATTCTTACCAGATGTATTTAACATTGTAGAAAAAGCAAATGTATTAGGATTATTCAAGAAGACAATCGATTATAAGAATGCTCAAGGTATCATTGATTTGGCTGATATAGCTGTTCATAGTACAAGTTTTGCACCATACTTAGATCAATTGATGCAATATGCTTGTTATGTAGTAGGTATAGATATTCGTGATGTTGATTTCTCTAGTGTCAACTGGGAGATGGAATATCAAGGATTAGCAAGTGCCCTTCGTGAAGTAGAAAACGTATTACCAACAATTGATATTCATGACAAATCTACAATGAAGAATAATGCCTTCTTAGATGCTGTAGCAAATGCTACACCTCATATGGAAAATTCAACAATTCTTCCACTAGTAGCAAGACAATTTGCTGAAAAATTATCTCAAAAATTATTTGGCGATCGATTCAATCAATATATCAATCATTTATATCAAACTTCATACACTGATGATAAATTGATGAGTGACTATGCTCGTATTTCCGATATCTTAAAAGCAGTAGTTGACCTAGGCTATTTTGAAGGTGGATTAGATTATAATTATTTAGATCCAATCCTTACACTTGCAGAAGAATTCTTCGCACTAGAGTATACCAAAGGCTTAGAAGCAACATTACTCCATGCTGTTGTAAAACGTGTGGATGCCTTAAAAGCATATACATTTGACTTTGATGCAGTTCAAGATTGGACAGCTGAACAAGTTGTATTAATGGATGCCTTAAAAGAACTTGTATCTTTAAGTAAACTTATGGATATCAATAATGTATCTTCAAGTGCATTAGAAGATAAAGCAGTTCAAGCACAATTTGTCAAAGTCGTTGACGCAATGAGTCAATCTATTGTTGGACAACAATTCTTACCACAATTCTATATGGATAAGGTAGAACCAATGCTTGGCAATGAAGATTATCGTGATATTGTGGACTTCACTGATCCAGGATTTACTCCTGATAAGTGGGCTAGTGAATTTGAGAAGTTATTTGTAGCATATAGCAAATTACAAGAAGTAGGGTATGGTACAAGTAAAGAAATTGCTCTCCAAGACGCCAAAGACATTATGGTTTTGATGTTTGGAACAAGAGAACATCAAGAAGAGGGTTTATATACTGTAACATCTAGACCACAACTTTGGTTAACTCGTTTCTATAATAGAGGTTTCTTTAACTTCCCGAATAATGCAAAGGTAAGTATTGATACAACAGATGATAGAGATTGGAATGATGAGGCATATCAAATTATGGATGTATTGGATCAAATGATGGCATTTGAAACTACATCTGGTTCAACATTTGATTATAATGATGTATATGCTTGTCAAGATGAAACACAGTTGAAAGAATTCTTCACAACAATCAATGAATGTGTTGCTGTAAGAACGGCTGTTATGTGTATTGTCTTCAACGTGATTGAAGAAAACACTACTGTACAACAACAACTTGAAGCATCTGGATTATTAGATACAGAATTCCAAGCTGAGTATGATTCATATGTCAATGGAACATATGTATATAATGAAGCATATTGGACTGATGCAAAAGTACAACAATTTGCAAGTATCATTGCGAGAGCCAATGCACTTTAAAAACAAAATAAGGTAAACCTTTCGGGGTCTACCTTATTTTTTTCTTTCTTTTCATCCTTTTATCTAAAACATTTGACTTTTATCAAAATATTTGATATAATAAGAAAGGTTAATAACTTACTATGATTGATAGACAACCAAATCATGGCGGAAGGAGTGTAAACAATATGCGTGAAGGAATTCATCCAAAGTATCAAAAGGTAACAGTAACTTGTGTATCTTGTGGTTCAACATTTGAAACTGGATCTACAAAAGGAGAAATTCGTGTAGATACTTGTTCAAAATGTCATCCATTTTACACAGGTGAACAAAAATTCGTTCAAGCTGCTGGTAGAATTGATCGTTTCAATAAACGTGCTGCCCAAGCTCAAAAAAAGAATTAATGAAAAAGAACACGTAGGAGTGTGTATGCACCTTACGTGTTTTTCTTTGCAACAAAAGAATTGAAATCGGAAAAATATGGTATAATACAATCAATAGACAAAAGAAAGGGTGGTGGATATGTTAATTACATTTCATGATGTCTCGGTCAGTTATACAGATAAGTATCTATTGAATCATGTTTCTTTTACTATTAATGATACGGATAAAATTGGCCTTGTTGGACCCAATGGAGTAGGAAAATCAACCTTGCTTAAAACAATAATAGGAGAGAAAGAGGCATTGACTGGAACCATTTACAAAAAGAATGGGATTCGTATCGCATATCTTTCTCAAATGCCTACGTTTGAAGAAACCGATACAGTCCTAGAAATAGCCAAAAAACGCTCACAAGTCGAAAATGAGTATGAAATCAAATCGATGCTTTCCAAATTGGGGCTAGAAAAAGACGATCAATTGGTTCATCAATTATCAGGTGGAGAAAGAAGAAGATTGGCACTTGCAATTACGCTAGTCCAACCTTGCGATTTATTGATACTAGATGAGCCAACTAACCATTTGGATATTTGGATGATCAATTGGTTAGAAAAATTTTTAATCAAATGGAATAAAGCACTCTTGTTGGTAACCCATGACCGCTATTTTCTAGAGCGAATCACTCATCAAACGATGGATTTAGAATCAGGAAACGTATATCTATATGAGGCCAATTATTCTGCATACTTACAATTGAAAGCAGAACGTTTAGAACATCAACTGGCTACAAATCGGAAATTAAAAGCCCTTTTAAAACAAGAGGCGGTATGGGCTTCATTGAATCCCCAGGCGCGTTCAACCAAATCTAAGGAACGATTATCTCGCTTTTATGCATTAGAAGAACAAACCAAGCAAAATCAAAAACAAATCGATGAATCTAATTCAACTCTTCGTTTGTCTAGTAAAAATACAAGATTGGGTAAAAAAACAATTGAAATATCCAACCTTTCTAAATCTATTGGAGGAAAGGTACTGTTTCAAAATTTTTCATATCTCGTGAAACGTTTTGATCGTTTGGGTATTGTCGGAATGAATGGTATTGGTAAAACGACTTTATTTAAGACCATATTAGGCGAAATTTCGCCAGATACTGGAAGTATTATTATCGGGGATACTGTAAAAGTGGGGTACTTCAAACAAGAGGATTCCATTGCGACTACTTCTATGAAAATAATTGATTATGTAAAACAATTTGGAGAAGAAATCGAAACCACAGAAGGAACGCTCACCGCAAGTCAGTTATTAGAAAATTTTCTTTTTACCAAGACAATGCAGTATATGAGTGTATCTTGTTTATCAGGTGGAGAAAAAAGAAGATTACAACTGCTTACGATTTTGATTCAAAATCCCAATGTCTTATTTTTAGATGAACCAACCAATGATTTGGATTTATATACCATTGAACTATTAGAGGATTATTTAGAAAAGTTCAAAGGAGCAGTCATTGTCATTTCCCATGATCGCTATTTTTTAGATAAAGTGATACAACACAGTTTTATCTACCAGAATACACAATTGGTAGAATATACTGGTTTGATTAGTGATTATGTAACAGAGGCTATCACCAAACATAAAGAAACCAAGACCAAAGGATTCTTACCCAAAGAAGATATACCACGGTTTACCTCACAAGAAAAAAAAGAGTTTGATTCCATTGAAGAAAAGATTATGACAGAAGAAGAGCGACTAGAACAACTCCAAAAAGAAACCTTTCTTTGTGGTAGTGATTATCAAAAATTGTTGTCTTTAAACGAAACTATTGCGCAAGTACAAGTTAAGCTTGAACAATTGTATCAACGTTATACATATTTACATGCTATTCATGAAAAAATAATAGCATATCAAAAGGAGAAATATAAAAGTGAATAAAAAACAAATCTTATTAGAAAAATTAGCGAGTCTCGCTGTAAAAGTGGGCGCCAATGTCCAAAAAGGACAAATTGTTGTTGTTGCATCTACCTTAGAGGCAGCTCCACTTGCCAAGCTGATTCAAAAAGAAGCCTATCAAGTCGGAGCCAAAAAGGTATATATTGACTGGAGTGATGATGAATTAAATCGAAACTACTATACTTATGCGACAGACGAAACCTTACAAGAAATACCAACATGGCAAATTGAGCGAATGCAGTACTTTGTTGATCAAAATGCTTGTCGCATTGCAATTGACTCTAGAAATCCTCAGGGTATGCAAGGCGTTGATATGTCTAGATTGATGCTAGCAGAACGTGCCATTGGTCCAAAAACAGCTTTTTTCCACAATCACTATAGTGCAAGTAAATCCCAATGGACCATAGTAGCTTACCCCAATCAAGCATGGTGTCAAACCGTTTTCCCAGATGTAGAACCAGACGAAGCGTGGGATAAGTTATTTGATGCTATTATGTATACGTCTAGAATTGGTTTAGAAAATGATCCAGTAGTAGATTGGAAAGCACATACCCAAGCATTAGAAGCCCATAGTGCGAAAATGAATGATTATCGCTTTCAAAGTTTACATTTCAAAAATAGTTTAGGTACAGATTTAACGATTGAACTTGTTGAAAATCACCTTTGGGCAGGTGGAGGAGAAATGGGCGGCAATGGTGTTTATTTTGTACCCAATATCCCTACTGAAGAAGTATTCACGATGCCACATAAAGACAAAGTCAATGGTAAAGTAGTTAGTACGAAATCACTCAATTATCGAGGACAATTGATTCAAGATTTTTATTTTATCTTTCAAGATGGTAAAGTTGTAGAGTATGATGCAAAAGTTGGAAAAGAAGCCCTAAAGAGTTTGATTGA
This sequence comes from uncultured Bacilli bacterium, assembly GCA_949879765.1. GTDB lineage: Bacteria > Bacillota_I > Bacilli_A > ML615J-28 > CAG-313 > CAG-313. Next base: position 20,898 of record CATLBQ010000007.1, on the reverse strand, counting down.
ACTAGATGAAGGTTCTTCTAGACTCGGTGAGGTGGCACTCATATCCCATGATTCACCGATATCCAATTTAAATATTTTATTCAATGATACGTTATTTGATGAGAATGCTTCTTGTCATTTGGCGCTAGGTAATGCGTATGCAATGAATGTGGTAGGGGGTACAACGATGTCAGAAGAAGAACTGGTTCAGCTAGGGTATAATGTATCCTTAACACATGTAGATTTTATGTTTGGTTCTGCTGATATGGAAATTGTAGGTACTACTCATGATGGAGAAAAAATCACTATTTTTAAAGAAGGGAATTTTGTATTCTAATGAAAGCATTGATGTCATTTTTAAATCAGTCCTATACTTGTTTTCATGCTGTTCGTCAACTTCAAATCAAGTTAGAACAAGCAGGATTTATCCAGTTATATGAAGAAAATCAGTGGTCAATTGATGCAGGTGGAAAATACTATGTCATTAAAAATGGATCAAGTATCATTGCTTTTCAAATTCCAAAAGAAGTCAATCAACCTACATGTGCCATTATTGCGAGTCATAGTGACTCACCTTGTTATAAATTGAAACCCAATATGACCCTTCAAGATATGCGCAACCATTATACGCGTCTAAATACCGAGCCTTATGGGGGCATGTTACACTATACATGGTTAGATAGACCTCTTGGCGTTGCAGGAAGAATATTCACTGAAGAAGGGGATAGCATCAGTGAACAACTAGTTGAACTAGACCAAACATTGGTAATTCCAAGTGTGGCTATTCATATGAATAGAAGTAGTGAGTTTTCACCCAATCCACAAGTCGATCTTTTGCCAATCTTTGCAGAATCTGCGACAACATTTGAAGAAACATTGTCTTTGTATGCCAAAGGCAAAACGATTCTATCTCATGATTTATTCTTATATAATAAAGAAGAGGCGTGTTTAGGAGGAGCCAATCAAGAATATATATTATCAGGTAGACTAGATGATTTAGAATGTGCTTATTTATCTATAGATGCCTTAGTCAATGCAACACCATCTAGTATTGCCATAGCAGCCATTTTTAACAATGAAGAAGTAGGCAGCAGATCTTCTAATGGTGCTGATTCTAGTTTTCTAATGGATGTGTTGACAAGAATTGCCCAAACTTTATCACTCGATTTTTATGCTTTGATGGCCCAATCTTTTATGGTATCAGCTGATAATGCACACGCAGTACATCCAAACCATCCTGAAAAAAGTGATACAAGCAATGCGGTATATATGAATAAAGGAATTGTAATCAAACATCAGGCGGGATTAAGTTATACTACAGATGGATATAGTGAGGCTATTTTTAAGAAACTATGTCAAATGGCGCAAGTCCCTTATCAAGATTATACCAATCGCAGTGATGTAAGAGGTGGAAGTACATTGGGTGCTATTGCGCAATCTCATTTGAGCATTCCTAGCGTAGATGTTGGTCTTGCCCAACTCGCTATGCATTCTTGTTATGAAACGGCAGGAACTCAGGATGTGATATATATGAAACGGGTATTTCAACAATTTTATGAAACGTCGATTCAAAAGGAAAAAAGCCAAGCAATTTTCAAATTATCTACAAAAATCACTCAATAAAAATTTCCTATGAAAACAAAAAAATAAGCATTCGTTTTTGTATCCATTCAGACATTGAAAATATGATTTGATGTTCAGTGGATAGCGTTAGAGTATAAAAAAAGACTAAAAACGAAACCAAAATCAAAAGATAAAGGTTAGAGAAAGATGCCAAGCCTTTATCTTTTTTTTCATACGCTTTTTTTGACAACGCTTTCTAATTGTCTTTTCTTGTAAAAAAGAAAGAAGAAAGATATAATATGATTGAGATTACATCTCCCCCCAAAAATTTGAAGAAAAGGAAAATTAAAAAAAGATGAAAAAAGTATTTGTTTTTCTAGCTTTAGTCTTGGCATCTTTAGGTATGAGTGCTTGTGTAGTTCAAAATAATGCACAAACTGCAGTCAAAGATGCGATGGTTGAATGTTTTAAAGACGTTGATTTGTCAAAAGTAGAAGCGAATCTCGAATTTAAAACCAAACTTGGTGAGGTTACACTCAGTTATGTGTCTTCGAATGAAAATGTTATTTCTAACGAAGGTGTAGTCAATCGACAAACTGAGAATGTAACTGTAGAAATTACGGTCACATTCACAAAAGACGATTATAGTGAAAAGAAAGTCTATGTGGTGACAGTTATCGCAAAAGGTAAAACAACCATCCAAGAAGTAAAGCAATACAATGACAAAGAAGCTGTTGTAGTTGAGGGAATTGTAGCTTACGTTGTTTATGGAACAGAAAAGAATGTACCTGTTGGATTCTATATATTTGATGAGACCGATGCGATTTATGTACATAGTTCAAGTTATGCAGAAACAGTAAAAGTAGGTAATCTTGTTCAAATTCAAGGTGAATTTACTAAGTATATTGATGCTAACAGTACAACATCAGCTGAAAAAGCAGGCTATACAGGGGCAAAACAAATTATTCCAACAACCCTTACCAATGATAACCAAATTCATCCTGTGCCTACATCCTGTATTCAAGAAACATCAATTGCTGATTTATGCAAAATTCCTGTATCAGAAAATATTACATCTAATGTCTATAAAGTTGTTGCAAAGATTCATAAATCAGTAGGAAATGGTTTTGTCAATTATTACTTTAATGACTTAAATGGTGTCAATAGTTACTATGCTTATACAACGGCAAATGGGAAAGATCTTGCTTGGCTTGAAGCATATGATGGCAGTGTAAGAGAATGCATCATAGCTGTACACAATTGTAAACTTTCCGCAAGTGGTAATTTCTGGCGTATTGTACCTATTCAAATTTTAGATGAGGTGAATGTGGATGATAAAACTTATATGGAGTATGCATTAGATCGTTTAGCTACGCAGTTTAGCGCAACATATGATAATCCTTGTACATTTACTCTTGCAACAACAGATAATCAATTAGCAGGAGCAAAGGTAAGTTATACATCTGTATCCGATGGGGTAACCTTGATTCAAAAAGAAGAAGGATATGAAATATCACTAGACTTTGGTGCAGAATTAGTAAAGATGGAAGTAGAAATCACACTTCAATATAACGATTTAGTTGCAACAAGAACAGTTTCTTTTGAAGGTGCTATTGCTAAACCTGATATTGAAACCATCACGATTGAAGAAGCAAGAAAAGCACCAGTAGGTGAACAAGTGACGATTCAAGGATATATTGTAGGTTTCTTATATTTAAAAGGTGCAACCACTCCAGCTGGTTTTGAAATCATCGATGAAACCAGTTCAATTGCGGTATTTGTATCGACTGCGGTAGATACAAAAACAGATATCACCAAATTAAAAGTAGGTGAATATGTATATGTAACTGGTTTTGGGGATTTATATCAACCAAGAGAAGACCATAATCATACTGGTTCTATTCGTTTAAATCAAGCAGAAGTTTTGTATCATGATTGGCAAGAACATGAATTACCAGTAGATCAGATTGAAGAAAAAGATCTTGCTAGCCTTATTCAAAATCCATCTGATAATAATATCAGCAATATGGTCTTCAAAACAACAATGTATATAGAAAGAACAACTGGTTCTTATGTAAATTATTATATTCATGATCTCAATGATCCATCACTTAGTATGATTGTGTATTCACAAAATTCAGGTAAAAATGGTCCAGGCGAATATGCATGGTTAGAACCATATGCAGGTAAATGCGTTGAAGCGTATGTTACACTTCGTATTGGTGCAGTATCTAGTAAAAAGTTCGTTTGGAAAGCAGGCGTATTACAAGTATTAGGCGAAGTTGCAACACCAGACCAGTTAGTTGGTTACTTTGAAACATCAACCATTGAACATTTATTTGCATCAGAATATGCGAATGAAGCCACCATCACATACAATGTACCACAAGGAGCTACGTTATCTCTTGACAACTGTAGTTCTAAACAAGTAAGTGCATCACAAGTAGGTCAAGAATTTACACTTACAATTGCTTCTCCTACCCAAACTGAAGATGTAACATTGGCGCTTGATTTTGCATATGGTAACTATCAAACAACCATTGAAGTTTCTTTCAAAATTGTCAAAGCTGAAAGTATTACGGTTGCAGCATTCAGAGAACAAGCCCAAAGAAATGGTTCAACTGTTATCGTTGAAGGCATTGTTAGTGCCGTTGTGAAATCCAAAGGTGCTACTTCTTGGGGATTCTTTGTTACTGATGAAACTGGCACACTATATTGCAAAACTCTAGGTACTGTTGAAGTGGGTGATCAAGTCATCTTAAAAGGAAATATGGATTTGTATTATGGCTTACCACAATTTGCCGCAGGTGCAACCATTACAGTAGTTTCTAAAGGAAATGCAGTACCTAATAACTCGTTTATTCAAGATATTTTATTTGCTAATTTGGCTGCGGCGAGTTTAGCAGGAGAAGATGCAAAATTAGGTGCAGTTGTATATCAAGATGTAGTTGCGACAATCCATGTAGAAGGGACAAGTCAAAGAGCTTACTTATCTGTAGGTAATGATGAAATCGAATTATACAATTATACCAATGCCAATTATTATGCTGAAAATTATCAAGCATTAGAAGCATTCAATGGAAAAACCATTCGAGTTACCTTGATTGCCTACAATTGGTATAAAACACAATATACATATGTGATTGCTAACTATACAGTTGTAGAATAATCAAATGATATCAAAAGACTGAAAGAGGATATGGGCTTTTTCAGTCTTTTTTTGACGTCTGTGCCTTGATAATTAGCACTTTATTAGCACCCTCTATGATATAATTAAAAAAAATAAAAGAGGAGAAGAAATAATGAAACAGTTTGACAAAAAAAATTATAAGTTTATTGATTTATCCCAAACGGATTACACCACATTTAGTGGGATAGAACAAGACCAACTGTTAAAAGACACACAAGAAGTATTGCAATGTACCAAAGGAAAAATGTCTAAAACACCAATGAATGTGGCACTTGTTGCAGGATACTTAGCAATGCGTGGTGGAGAATTCAAAAAAGTTAATGCCGTTGGTGCTAAATGGAAAAAGGGTAATACTACAAAAGAAGAACAAAAGTTAATTAAAAAGGTACTTTCTACAGCGCGATTTTATTATTTATTTAAAGTTGTGATTGTGTTAATCAGCAAACAGGACAATAATCAGGATTTATTGAATCCAACTGTAGTACAAAAAATCAAATAGTTATGGGGTTATTTCACAAAAAAAATAATCCGCAAAATCAATTATTACAAGAGGCATTGGCGGATTATCAACATCAAGCATATGAGACATGTTATCGTAAAGTTTGTCAAGTAGCAGATGCTAAAAATGCAAGAGCCATGTTTTGTAAAGCACTACTTTGTTTACAAACTCATGTTGTGCCAAAATCTGAACAAGATATTCAAACTTATCGACAATGTCTAGAACAAGCCTGTGCATTAGGAAATACATATGCTTATGGCATGTATGCGATGCTTTTAGAAGAATTAGAAGAATATGAGGCATTATGTCATTTTTGTATCACGCATCCTCAAATCAAAGATGGATTGTTTCAATTGTACCGAGCAAAATGTCATTTAGATAGCTATGTAGAAGGATATATAAATCAAGAGATGGTCTATGATAGCATGAAAAAATCAGTAACTTATTTAAAAGAAGTACTGAGATTAAGACAAACGGGTTCAGATGACATGTTAAAAGAGTATGAGACGTATCATCCTTTTTATGATCAAATGACTTGGGAAAGTTTGTATGGTCATGCCCATTTGATTTGTGTATTGGGATATTATATATGGGGAGATGACTCAGACCGACAAGCCTTTAGGACATCTTATCAACTCGCTATGCAATATTGTACAGATGACGAATTAAAGCTTACAGCAACCCGGTTTTATGCTATGGCTATTTTGGATAATGTGATGGGAATGAGTGATCTTCGGCTAGCCAATCAAACGATGTCAACATATGACAAACTCTATGTATCCCTTTCTCCAAGTAGTCAAGAGAAATACCAAGATACCTATGATGCTTTGTGGGAAAAGTATGAAACCTATTATGCAGAAGAAAAAGAACGATTAGAAAACCGAGAAGTCTATTATTCTGATGGATATGCGGATCAAAATGATTTGAGTTTCATACATGTGGCTGATGCACTAGGCCATTTGGCCAATAGCCAACAACTAACGGGTTCTACAACCTATTATACGATTGGAAATAAAAGATATACAAGGGGCAATATGGGATACTTATATGATGAACAAGGAATAAGAAGTGAATATCAAGTCGATGACTATGCTAGGTTATATGATGGAAACCACCAAGAACTGGGTTATTATAATGTACATGGTTGTTTTATTTCAAATGATCGATAAAATGAAAAAAAGTAGCAAGCAAATCAAAAAGATTGTTGGCTACTTTTTTATATACATCAATCAGTTGTTCAGATAAACAATAATGGATAATACAGTGGCAATGATTCCCCAAAGTACATAAGGCAGTACCCATAAACTTGCTTTTTTGTTTAGCAATAAAGACTCTAAAAGGGTCAAAGTTGCAAAAAGAAAATTAAGGAGGGTAAATACATATCCTAAAAATAAACTCTGTTTAACGAAAAAGAAATAAGGAAACATGAAATAGGATAAGTACGTTAGGGTGTAGAAAAGAAGGACACGCGCACAATCTTTTGGATGGTAACTTTTTCTTTTTTCAAAATGATAAACAAAAAAGATACTCATACAAACATCAATGATACTCCACACAATGGGGAAGACGATACTTGGTAATTTAGGTCCTTTCAAACTATGATAAAATTCTAAATCAGGTTTAAAGAGGAGTGTAGGAAGAATAAATAAAAACAAGACAAATAAAAATAATAAAATTCGTTTTAACCATTTCATAATATATACCTCAATCTCATTATATGTATCATTTTCAAAAATATGTAAATATATACAAACTTCCATAACTTACTATAAAAACGCTTGCAAAACCCTTTGGGATAAATCATTTTTATGATATAATGATTCAAATAGAAAGAAAAGAGGTATACAAGTATGAAATATATGAAAAAAACAATGATTCTATTGATGACAACCATTTCTATTTGCTTAGGTCTTTTATTTCAAATGAAACATATCGAAGCAAGTAACTTAGTTGTCGTCAAAGCATCCGATGGTACAGACTTGACTTACCGAAATAGTAATGAAAAAGTGTACCGATTAGAAGAATACAATTATCCAACAAGCCAATTGCGAGCAGCTTGGGTAACGGTATTTGCGGGAGACATTGCTGGGTATTCTAGTGAATCACAGTATAAGTCAATGATGAATGAAGTATTAGATAATATGCAAAACATGGGGATGAATGCTATCATTTATCATGTGCGTACCCACAATAATGCTATGTATAAATCCGAACTGAACCCTTTAGCAAGTTGGTGGAGTGGGGTAAATTTTGATCAATTTGATCCACTAGAATGGTTAATTGAAGAATGCCATCGTAGAGGTATCGAATTTCATGCTTGGTTGAATCCCTATCGTATTGCAACCAATGGTCAAAATCCATCGTTTTCAGCAGAACCATTACCTGCTGTGAATCCAGCCAATAATCCAGATAACTTGATAACAGTAGGAAATAATATTATTTTTGACCCAGGTATTCCAGAAGTACGTGATTTTATTGTAGACACTTGTATGGAACTAGTAGAAAATTATGATATCGATGCTATCCATTTTGATGATTATTTTTATATTAGTGGGGCAAATGATGAAAAAACCCGTGCCAAATACAATACAGAAAATTTATCTATTGCTGATTTTAGAAGAAAGCAAGTGGATTTATTCATTGAAAGTTTGTCACAAGAGATTCGTGCTTATAATGCGCAACATAATACATGTGTACAAATTGGAATTTCACCATCTAATGTATACCGTAATGGTGGATATACTGCATCACCTACATATGATGCTAATGGAACTTTGATTAGTCCAACGTATTCTAATACCGCAGGTTTTGCTCACTATGGTGATTATTTGTATTCTGATACCCTCAACTGGATCAATCATGAATGGATTGACTATATCATGCCACAATGTTATCATCCGATTGAGCAAGAGGCCGCAAGTTATGCAGAACTCGTGAGATGGTGGAGTTGGGCTGTACGCTATAAAAAAGTTAATCTATATACGGGTATTGGTATATATATGACATTAGAGTCTAATATTTATTGGAAAAAGAATGTAAATGAGGTTCAATTGCAACTATTGATTTCTGGGCAATATAAAGAGTTTAAAGGGGCTAGTTTTTATAAATATAGTACGTTACTCAATACTTCTAATGCCACAATTGCTCATGCTGTAGATACCATCTCTAATGATTACTGGAAAGTCAAAATACCAGGAGCAGTTGTTCCTTACTATGCACCTTTATTAGACGAAGTAGATCCAACAGGAATCACGTATAATAAGACGAGCCATACCCTTTCATGGCATCCAGTGGAACAAACAAGAGGATATATGGTATATCAAGTGCCAAAGGGAAGTCGGTTAAATAAAGAAAATATTTCACAAGTTTATGCGTATACTCAACAAACAACCATCAATTTAGCACAAGACCCTGGATATGATTATTATGTAGCTAGTGTCAATTTAGCAAATGAAATAAGTGATGGGGCTTTGGTTCCCATTGCTTTAGAAGTAGAAGAAGTAATGGCGTTAATTGAGCAAATTCCTCAAACCATCACGCTAGAACATAAAAGTCAAATTGAACATATTCGAATGGTTTATAATTTATTAAGTCCATCAGAACAAGCAAGTGTAACCAATTATCAAAAATTGGTAGATGCAGAAGCACAACTCGCTGCGTTTGCTGATTTAGAGGCTACTTTGAATGATTATATTCAACACTTAGATAAAGAAATTCAAACAGATCGGATATTACCTACACCAGACTATATTCAGTTATCTTATCAAAATGCATCAGATCAACAAGTGTATGATTTACAAACTGGGGTTAGATATAAGAACTATTTAGCCACAACGAAAATTGGTTTAATTGCTACATTAGAACATAGTGGTAAAACCGTTAGCCAATCTTTTGAAGTCAATGTAGGATTAACGAGAATGGATCAAGAAGGGTTGTTTTATCGCAATGACCCAAGCGCAATAGGTGCAGAAGATAAAGGAAATTATCGTCCTGGTTCGAGTGGATACATTGGTTGGTCAGGTCATCGTGTGATTGTGGACCGATATGTGCTTTATATTACAGGAAATGAGAATGGTACAAATTATCATGAAATTACCAATCCTACTCAAATTGAACGCTGTATTCATATATCTGCCGCAGGTGTTTATGTCAATAAAACCCAACAAACCCTAACTATGAAATTAACCGATGCCTATGAATCGAAAAGTGGGTCTGCGGATGGTTATTTTATTATTTCTAATGAAAAGATAAAAGAAGTACAAACTGGTTTTGATACAAATCAAACCATTACACTAGCACCAGGCGATGCGATTGTGATTACACGTTATTTAGATGGTCTAATCAATGGGTCTCCATTTGTTCCAGCAACCAAATTAGCAGTAGGGACAAAGGCATATATTGACCAAGAATCAGGTGTGCCTGAGATTCCACAAGAAGTAAAAGACATCATCGAACAAATCAATCAAATTCCTACATCGATTACATTTGATCAAGAAGAGCTGATTCTATCAATACAACGCCAATATGAATCACTGAGTCCATCCAATCAAGCACTAGTGACCAATCAAGATCAATTATTTGAAGCGATTCGTACCTTGACAAAGCTCAAAGAACAGTTAGAACAAGCCCAAACAACCTATATTCAAAAAATAGATACGCTCATCAATAGTTACGATGTTTCAGACGCCATTAATCAAGAACTCATTCAACAAGGTGAGGCGTTTAAAAAGCAAATTCGCCAGGCTATTTCAGTATCTGATATTGAATACATTTGGACAAGAGTCGTTGCTACCTTTAATGAGTACTTTGAAAATCTAGAAAATGCCCAAAATCAGGCTAAAACAAGCATTCAAAAGTTCATTGATGGTTTAACTTACAATGAAGCAGAACTAATCATTATTCGTCAGGCTCAACAAGACGCTATAGCTATAATTGATGAAATGGCAGATATTGAAGTGATTCGGGCTTATCCAACTGTGTTTATCCAACAAGTGGAATCCACACATGATGCTTTAGAACAAGCCAAAGCAGATGCCCAAGTAGCATTATCGCAGTTACAAGAACAGTGGTATACGGATGCTCAAAATGAATATATTGGACAAATGATTGACAAAACAGTAGCGAATATCTTGCTTTGTGGCACAAAGCAAGAAGTCATCGCACTACAAGAAGCCTGTCAGCATAGTGTTCAAGTATACATTCAAGCGATTACTGAGGCAATCAATCAAGCTATTGCACAAATCAGTCAAAAGGAAATGCCAACAGATGCAACAGTTACCGAATGGATTGCCAAGGCCAAACAACAACTTGCCAAGGCAAAAACAGTATCAGAAGTAGAAGATATCTTATCTAGTTTCAATACCCAATATCATGAAAAATTGACACTTGAAAAGGAAAATACCTTGAAAGCCTTAGATAAATGGAATGTAACCATGGATTATATCTATCAAGATGCCATCAATCAAGCGATTCAACAAGCAGATGAAGCCATTCAAGGGGCTCAAATCATTCAAGAAGTGCAACAAGCGTATACTGCATTCCAACAAGAAGTAGAGGAGTGGATTGTACCAAAACGACAAGAAATCAAGGATAAAATTACAAACTATATCAAGAGTCTTGCGTATCCTCAAGAAGAATTGGATCGTATTGGTCTAGAAAAAGAAAAAATATTTGCTCAAATAGATACCTATCATTATGTAGATAGTATGGAACAGTTCTTTACCGATTTCAAGAAAATCGTTCAGTCCATTCATCAAGAAACCCCAGATATAGTACCTACGCCACCTGCTCAAGGATGTAGCAATTGCAATGGTTCAGTAGTGATGTGGATATATATTACTGTTATTGCAAGCATCGCATATGTAGTTTTCAAAAAATATGCGGCTCGATAAATATTTAACAAGTTGTTATATTGGAAGTAGAAAAGAAGTAAGGGGTTGGATTAAAGAAAAAAAGATCAAAGTCAATGGGATTGTAGTAAAAGACGCAGAATATGCAGTTGATGAAATAAACGATCAAGTTTCATTTCAAGACAAGGTATTGCATTATCAAGTTTACCACTATTTTTTGCTTAACAAACCCAAAGGGTATGTGAGTGCAACTCAAGATAACTATCAACCCACAATTCTTGCTTTATTTCAAGATTTACCCCCTCTATTGGTTCAAACTTTATTTCCTGTTGGTAGATTGGATATAGATACAGAAGGTATGCTCATAGTGACCAATGATGGTGATTTTGCCCATCGACTAACTAGTCCTCACTTGCATATTGAGAAAAGGTATCTAGTGACCTATGAAGGTATGTTAAAATCATATCAAGGTGAACCTATTGTTTTAAAAGATGGCACTACTTTTTTGCCACCTCAAATAGAACCAATTGATAACCAAAATCTATATATGACTTTAACAGAAGGAAAGTTTCATGAGGTCAAACGCATCATTGCTTATTTAGGGGGGAAAGTAACTGCACTAAAAAGAGTACAAATCGGCTCAGTTATGTTACCTAAAAACTTAGAAGTTGGACATTACCTAGAACTTTCAGTAGAAAAGATTCAACATTTCTTTGCAATATAAGAAAACATCCTGATTGTGAAATCAGGATGTTTTTGATTTTTAAAAAAAATATAAATTCTTGAAAAAAGATTGTTAAAGCATTAGAAAAATATAAAGGAATCAAAATCGAGTGAATATTATAAAATGTTTGTAAATTTTTTAAGAAATATATTTAGCATATAAAATGTTCACAAAACTGAATGTTTTTTATCAAAATTCAATATTATTGTACAAAAAAAATAATTGACAAGATTTAAAATAAAATGAAAAATATTATAAAATATATACATCTTTCATGAAAGGAGGGAAAATGAATAGTAGAATAAAACTAGTAATGGATTTTCCAAAAACGCATTTGGATGTTGTGTTCAAAGCAATTGTAGATGAGTGTAATCTACTTATTCCCTTTTATTGAAAGACAATTTCTTATCAGTATAAAAAAGATGTAAGACAAGAAATACTAATAGGATAATTTGAATTTGTATAGTTTAACTATTGAGAATCTAGTTCATTTAGTATATAATACATATACATAGGAAACATTTGAAGAAATCACGTATGCTGCTGATGAATAAATTAAGTGGAAAAAGTTTTGGCAAGTCACATGGGAAAAGATTGGCGATAGGTTTAATGATGGTTGCAGTAATCATTATTGTAGGTATATTTAATATTAGAGTTGCTGCTATTACTGGATTTTTTGCAATATTAAGTACTTGTCTTCGTATTTCGCATACAATTCAAAAAGCAAATAGAATAAAATTTGCGAACATTTCTAAGCAAACTGCACTAAGCACGTTAAGGAATGACAATCAATGAAAAAAATAGACCTACGATGGTTTCTGCTGCTGTTGACAAGACAACTGGAAAAGTATATCGTGGAGAGTCTAGTCACATTGCCAATAATATCAATGAACTATTGGAACCATATACTCATATGAAAAGTTGCAAATTGTGCTGAATTTAATGCAGTAAATTCAGCGCTCAATAGTGGTGCGAAGATGGAAGATTTAGTTGTTACTACTGTGCGTGTTTCAAATTTTACAATGGCTGTAATGTGTAGAAATTGTCAAATAACTATGAAAGGAGTTCTACTCGTTGTAAGTGGATAATTAAAATGAGAATATCTTATAAATTAATGCAATATTTAAAAAATCAAGGATTTAATATTGAAAAAAAACAAGAAATTAATAATGTGCTTGCTTATTTAAAGAGTAAGGATTTGCCAGTATTTGATAAATTATTAGAGTATTTAGAAATATTTGATGGTCATCAACTTAAATACCCTGTAAAGTATTTAGAAAAATATGAAAAGAATCCAATTGATATTATAACTTTGGATTGTATTAAAATTAATGAAATAGAAAAAGGAAGAGAAAAAGTATACGAAAATACAATAGATGAAAAACTAGTTATGATTGGTAGCAATAGTTTTCATTATATATTTATGATGTCATTGTCTGGAAAAATATATGCGGGACTTGATATAGTCCTTTACTTTTTAGGTAATGATATTGAAGAGGCTTTAATGAATTTGTATGAAGGTCCTAAAATTAAACAAATAGAGTTAAAAGTTGATCCTTGTTTATTTGAAAACAAAATATATCATATTCATTTTAATGAATTGGAAGAATATAAAAATAAATTTAAAGAAGCTTTTTGTATAGAAATTGATGGAAAAAAATGTAAAAAATGGAAAGATTATATTCATGAGTTAGAAAAAAAATATTCAGTCGACCATTATTATAAAGATGTTAAGCATCATTCTTTTTATATAATTGCGTGGGATCACCGGTTTGATTTTACCAGTAGTAAAAGAAATTCATATTTGTTGATAATAAAAGATTATAATGATTTTTTATCAAAAGAATTAGATATTAAAGCTATATTTGAGGACTTGTATAAAGAGAAAATATTACATTATTTTGATAATCGAATAGTAAAATGTGATTTTAGTGGAGAATACAAACCTTTTAATATTTTATTGGTTGATAACTTAATGAAATGATTTTGTTGTTAAAAACAAAACTTAATAAATGAAGTTTTTGTGTGTAAATTAGGTTATTTTAATTTGAGTTGATAGAAGGGACTACTAGTTAATATGAAATAGTAGTCCTTTTTTGTCTACAAGATGATTAATAACAAAATTTAGTATAGCAGTTAATATATGCAGTCAAATCGTATACATTTCAGGTAAAATAAGAAAAAAAGCACCACTTCGTGACTTTTTGGATTTCTTATAAACTGATATACTCAGCTTTATGCCCTTATCTTTTTAATAAAATGTAAGGCACTTTTTTGTCAACAATGGTAAGATGATTATTTGAGATGAAGTAGTTCATATCATGCAAGGAAGAGCATTAGAAGATGCTTTCTTTGATAGTTATAAAAATAAAGTAGGTGATGCAGAATGAAAAATATTATAATAACCCATTTGTTCAATCTATTCTTTCAGTTTATCAAGAAAATGACATCCAACAAGATATGTCAAAACTAGGGCTATTGACTGATGCGGATCAAGCAGGCCGGATATATCCTGTCACAAAAAGTGCAAATACTGTTTTGGATATATTGATGATAAATCTTCAAAGCCTTTACATCATGCAACAATTTTTGACAACATCAAAAAACATTCCGGTAAAAGATTTAGAATGTTTTTATTTTTTATCAAAAAATAATATAAACCCTTGAAAAGAAAAAAAGAATATGTTAAAATATGGTAAAAAATGGGGGGGATGAAACTGATGAAGATAAATGACAAAATCATATTTAAAATGCTATATACCATGGCACCATTTTATCAAAGAGAAGAAAAATATCTTCAGTTTCGTTCCATTTTAAGAAGGAAAAGAATACCTGAAGACGAAATCGAGGTATTCTTTTTTCAATTATCTAGTTTATTTGCCGATTTAGTGCAAGCAAATATACTATCCCATCGTATTTGGGATAAATATCAAATTGCCTATAGTCCTCAATTCGCCTTGGTTTTGGAAACGGATATGACCCCTATTCAATATTTTCGTTCCATCATCCAAGAACATCTATTTGGTGAATATAGTAAAGAAATGGCAGCTATTTTTTATAATGTCTATCGTCTAAGACTTCAAAAATTGCCACTTATTATAGGAAATAGACTGCTAGAGCAACTTGAGTATGAAATAAATAGAGGACTAGTCGATACATCGATTGAAGAAATTTTATTTCTGTGTGAAGCAAAATCACTTTTCTTCAATCAAGTCTATGCGTCTTTATCTAGAGAAGAACTCATCACAATATTGAAGTCCAATCAAAAAGTCATTCAAACTGAATTTTCAATTCAAAATATGTGGCTATATGGATCGTTTGCAAGAGAAGAACAAACTGAATATAGTGATATTGATATTATGGTGGATACCCTAGCCAATTGTGATTTGCAAGAGTTAAAAAAATATTTGACCACTATGTGTAGAAGACCAGTAGACATTAAAATATTTCAATCAGAATCACTATTTTTTTCCAAGGATGCCATCCAAGAAAGAATATGTATCTTTAGCCATAAGAGATAGAAAAAAGGAGGGAAGCAATGAGATATGTACAAAGCAATTATGGAGTAGATTTAACCAAAGGAATCAATTTACGATTTAAAAGAGTGTTTATTAGAGGAAATAGAATCAATATTGATCAAAGTCAAATTTACCAAGCAAAGGGAACAGGAGAAGTTGACGAATATGTTTTGGTGAATATAACCATAGCAAACTATGCTGAAAAAGAAAGATTTTCTATTTTAAAGTGGCAAATGAATGGCAATCGCAATATTCAACAAGATACGCAAATAGAACTCATAGATGATGAAAGTATTCGCTATTGTGATTTTGATATCGATATATCATTTGAAAAATCAAATGAAGAGTTGATGCAACTATACCAAAACATCCAAACGTGGAAAACGATTTTTCAAAAGCAATTGATTCAAACCAACACGTGGTATACAAAAGATATTATCTTTGACTTAACCAATTTTGTAAATGATTATATGAGTCCTACTCACAAAAGTTTGACTTTTTTGATGCATATTCGTTCAAAAGATGCCACTCTTTTACTTGATTATACAGCAGATGCTACCAATAAAGTTTATTTATCAGGCTATATCAAATCACTAAAAGGAATTGGAAAAGGATTTGCATTAGATACGAATATGTGGAAAGATATTTTAATTCAACAAGTCAATACGTATACTAAAGATGCTTATATTCTTTATCCAGGATTAACCGTTCAAGATGGCATATCTTCTTTTGGTGTATCCTTGATTTATCAAGACTATGGTGTGCAAAAAGGAATAACCAAAAATCAAATGAGACATAGTTATGATTACCGATTGCAAGATCATCAAATAGAAATTACGATTGAGGATCCTACAGGATATGTAGATACGTTTTATCTTGAAAACAGTCAAAACCAAGCAGAATTTATCAATTTAGAAACGCAAGATAAACTGTATTATGATAAAACCAATCAAAGTTATAGAGTAGAAAAAGTAAATCAAGAAAAATGGTATTATGAGCACACAGATGGACAAATCCATTTAGTTAAGATTGTTTATCCTAATCAAACCCTTACTTTTCATTATGTGCACCATAGGTTATTAGAAGTAAGCAATCAAAGCAAGAGTATCCATTATTCCTATGATTTAGCAGGAACAATGATTCGCTTATATACAACAGGACAAAAAGATAGCTTGTCTCTTTCATATGATAGTAAACAAAATCTTAGTAGTTTAACCTATCAATATCATTTTGTTCAAGGTGAAACCATTCATTCTTATACCTATAGAACACTAGATATTACCTATTCATATTATCAAATGATAATATCACACAAACAAACCAAAGAAAAAATGTGGATACAATATCAAGACAACCAAGTAAAATCAGTGGGTATAGGATATACATTATCTAATGTTACTCCAAAATATTATGATTACCACGAAGGGGATACCCAAATCAGTTATTTAGAAAAAAATATATATCACTATTATGACCATTTGGGAAGACCATTTTATCAATTCCATTCAGATGATATCGTTAGTTCTAATCAATATCATTTATCTACTCATACTCATTTTCATCAAGTGATTACACAAAGCCAAAATCGTATCAAAAGACAGTGGATAGAAAATGGTAGTTTTGATGAAGATACTTTAAATGATTATATCATCAAAGGAAAGCAAAACTCTCGTGTCGAACGAATCAAAGAAGAACATCGCACATACTTACGTATTCAAAAAAAGGATACAGAAAAGTTAATGATAGAACAAACTGTAGCATTAGATCCTGCCAATGAAGAAATTGTGCTGAGTGGATATTACCGACTCCATCATATGAAAAAGAATATAAATTGTGAGATTAAGATAGAAGTAATAGGGACTTATAGTCAATATATAGAAGTACTAGTACCAGGTGTTGCAAGTGGAACTTATGAAACAGTTCAAAAATTAGTACAGTATAATGAAACGCTAACAGCGACGACGTTACCAATTCAAGAAACAGCATGGCAAAAGTTTACGCTTCCTAAAGTAAACGCATATTATCAAGATAAGATTACAACAATATATACGATTCGAATCACTTGTTCTGGAGAAGGCTATAGTCTTGGAATAGATGATTTAAGTGTAGTGGATATTCCTGAAGTCCTTCAACCCAATTATATCCATGGAGGATACTTTTTCCAAGCAGATATTCAAAAATTAAAAGGATTTGAGCTCTATCAACAGTCTGTAGGTGATGTGATTGAGCCTATAACAACCCTTCCTCTTTCTAGCCCAATCAATTGTCTATTACTTGAAAATGTAAGTCAATGTAATCCTTATCAATATCGGAATAAAACCTTGGCATATATGATGGGAGTAGAAGGAAAAAAAGGGGATAACTATACCCTTCGTTTTTTGATACAAGCATATTGTACAGCAGAAGATATGCCTCAAATTCTCTTTGCTTTTTCAAATGATGAA
This sequence comes from uncultured Bacilli bacterium, assembly GCA_949879765.1. GTDB lineage: Bacteria > Bacillota_I > Bacilli_A > ML615J-28 > CAG-313 > CAG-313. The sequence continues at coordinate 3,132 of CATLBQ010000007.1, read as the reverse complement.
GGAGATTATCCTTATGACATACGAGTAACACCTTATATTAAAGGATATCAATATGTTAGTGTAAAAATGAAAGCACCAGTAGATTATCAAAATATTGAATTTCATGTGTTTCAACACCATATCTATGATATTCGTGTTGCGGCCATCGAACTGGTCAAGAAAGAAGAGTTATTAGAATATGCATATGATTAAAGGGGAAATGTTATTCAAATCCAAGGGAAAAATGGGTATGAACGATATACATATGATGAACATAATCAGTGTATCAAACAAGTAGATCAAGCCCTTCAGCATATGATTTATCAATATGATGACAATCATAGAGCGGTTCAAACAATCATCAATGAAAAGGTGATGTATCAAAATGAATATAATGAACAAAATGATTTAACTAAACAGTGGATAGAAGATGCGAATATCAAGCAAAAGCAAGCAGAATATGTATATGATGAAAATCATCATATGATAAGTGCTACGGATGCAATGGGTCAAACGACCACGTATCAATATGACTTGCGAGATAGAGTTACGGTGGTAAATTATCCTAATCAACTGGTTATTCGCAATACTTATGGCATTACCGATGAACTCAAAACCATCTATGTGAGAATACAAGATGAACAAATTGAAAATATCACTCAGAATATAGGTTATGATAGTCAATTGCGTATCATAGGGGTTCAACAAAATCAAACCCATCAATATAGTATGGACTATGATACTTTTGGAAATATTCAGTCTGTTCAAAATCAAGATACTACATTGCAAGAAAATACATATCAAAAAGATAGCTTTTTAACCAAAAGAATATATGCGAACAATCAACAGTACAATTATACATATAATGCACAACATCAGTTAGAAAGTGTGTCTTACAAATATCAATTAAAAGCAAAATATCTATATCAAAAGAATCAATTGGTACAAATTCAAGACAATCAAAATCAAACAATCGTAGAATATAGATATGATGAAGACAATTTCCCAAGACAAAGGATAGAGCCAGATATTCAAATCACCTACCAAAAAGAAAAAGGCGAAATCCGTCAAAAAGTTCTTCAACTCAAAGATCGCAAGCAAGTTTATAGTTATGAATGGAATGACAGTCAAAATGAATATACGAAAGTTGGCTTTTTTGAACGCTTATTGAAAGCTTATCATGCGGATAGCATAGACGCTTATCATGATACAACATCTGATCAAGGTATACCACTCGTAAAAAAGGAAGTAAATAGAACAAGTGAAATGAGTGCATGTCTCTACTTTAACAATAAGAGTAGTAAACTCTCTTTTGCTCCGATTGAAATAGTAACTCATCCCAATGAACTATTTACTTATACAGTGGTGTTATGGTTCAAACCTCATCAATCATATGGAACAAAAGAAAATCTATTATCGTTATGTTATATGGATGATAGTATTGAATTACTGAATTTAAAAATAGATGCGAGTGGATATTTATATTGGATAGAAGAAGAGCAAAACACATATACAACTACACAACAAATACATATAGAAGAATGGAATATGTTGGTGTTATCTATAAAAAGAAAGACAGTTTTTGCAAATGATTATGAGTTAATTTTGAGTGTTAATGGCAAAAAAGGTACTATCATTCAGCCAGCATTCACTCATAGTACCATTTTAAAACTTCATCAAGAGATGCGATTGAAAATAGGAAATGGAAAAAACGAGCAAACTCAATTGCAAATGCCATTTGAAGTATATAAAATTATGATGACAGAAGCCTATCTTAACCAACAAGCGTTGCTAGATTGTTATCAACAAAGCATTTCCCATCTTTGTAATACTTCACCATCCTATACATATACAACCACATCATGGGTAAATGAAAAATTAATCCAACAAGGGGATTTATTGACGTTTAGAGGAATTAAAGAATCCATTGCGGGGAAAGGCCCAATAGAATCTAGTACTTTAGAGAGTAGTTATATCCATAACTTATCCCGTGAGTATCATTATGATCCGGAAGAAAATAGGCATATTTATGGTATGTATCAAGTCCAACATTTAAAAGACATTTGTCTATCAGGACAAAGTTATTCTCGCTATGATTTAGAATTAGAAGATACCTTTACCATTGCTTTTCGGGTAAAATGGGAAACACCTAAATCACTATTGGATGTATACGTAATGTGTTTTATCAAAGATGAAATCACTCAACTAGGAATTCGGATTTTAGCAAAAGAAGAAATTCAATTCATTGTCAATAATCAAGTCTTACAAGCAAGTTTACGCTTTGACTCAGATATCTGGCACACACTCCTCATTCAAAGGAACCAACAAGGTATACTCACAATCATTGTAGATGGAAAAAAAGTAGATTTGGGCATACAACCTATCGATTTAACGCATAGCATTTGTTATCTTGGATGTGGCAAAGAAAATGGTAAAGTTATAGATATTTTATGTGGCGAAATTGAGAATTTTTATTATGCAAATAGTGCTTTGATGATAGAAGAAGACCAAGTAGAAGCCATTTTAACACCAACCATTTATCAAAAAAAATATGATCATTGGGATAGATTAGTAGAGACGAAATATAAAACTTATCAACATACGTTTACAAAGAACTATACCTATCTGAATCATCCTGTTGCAATTACTCAAATGGTTCAAACAGAAACTGGAGAAGATACTCAAATCGACTATCAATATGAGATGGGAAGAATAGTCAATATATGTACTAGAAAAAAGACAAATCTTGCATTCCTTCATCAAGTTAGTTATACATATGATCAATTAGGTAGACTCACTAAAGAAGTAACTTATCAAAATGAAACTTCTCCTCAAATTGAGACGAACTATACCTATGATAGTTATCAAAACATCACCCAAAAAGTAATACATAACCATATTACAGGAAAAACAACGAAAATCGATTATCAATATAATACAACCTATAAGACAAGATTAGATGATATCACCATAGGAGAAGATACAATCCATATCACTTATGATAGGTATTGTGCTTTACATCCAACAAGCATAACCAAAAATAATCAAGTGTACAATTTAGTATTCGAAGAAACAAAACTCACAAAAATAGGAAAAGATATAGATTATATATACGATACACTGGGAAGAAGAATAGAAAAAAAGATTCAAGGA
>CATLBQ010000006.1 GCA_949879765.1 uncultured Bacilli bacterium | reverse complement strand
ACTTGATAAGTAATCGTATATACATTCTTTTCATAAATTGCAGAAACAACCAAATTTTGGGCTGGCATTACTTCTGGTAATGCTGTACTCCAACCGCCAAATGTATATCCTTCTTTTTCTGGTAAATCGGGTAATTCAATTGGTGCTTGATAATCATATGATTGAACGATATCCGCTCTTCCTTCTATTTGATACGTTATCGTATACTGATTTTTTTGAAACAAGGGATAAAGCCAGATTTCATTTTCTTGAATCTCTGCTTTTTCATCAATGATGTTTTTTCCATCTATTGACCAACCTCGAAATGTATATCCTTCTTTTTGAACTGTTGCGGATTGCAAAATGGTTTCATAGGTTGTTTTTCCTTGATACTCCTCTAAAATTGTACCTACTAGTGTTTCATCTTCATTCAACTGAATGTGAACTTTTCCTTTTTCCCCACATGCAGTCATAAAAAACAACAATAGGGTTATACTAAAAAAGTAACTGATTGTTTTCCTCATTTTTCTTTTCCTCGCTTTCTTTTCTTATTATATAATAAAAAAATTTTTTTAGCAAATTGTTCATTCAAAAATTAAAACTTTATCCAAACCATGGGATAATATTTTGATATAATTCGCTCTATAATTATCCTTTTAAGCATCATCTTTATATTTTTTCACATTTTTTGTTATACTAAAAGAAGATTTTTATATTTAGAAAGAAGGAATTTTATTATGCTACATCTTCATACTCAAGCACCTAACTTTGAATTGTATGATCAAAATCATACCCTTCATAGATTATCTGACTTTTTTGGGAAAACCATCATTTTATACTTTTATCCTAAAGATCTTACATCTGGCTGTACAAAAGAAGCCCTTGGCTTTAAAATGCTTTTTGAAGAATTCGAAAAACGCAATGTGGTTATCATCGGCATCTCAAAGGATTCTCCTACATCTCATCTCAAATTCGCTCAAACATATGAACTTCCCTTTTTGTTATTATCTGATCCATCGTTAGCAACAATTCAAAATTACGATGTTTGGCATGAGAAGAAACTATACGGTAAATCCTATATGGGTGTAGTGCGTACGACCTATATCATTGATCCAACTGGTCAAATCATATACGCTAGCGATAAAGTATCTGTTACAAAACATGCTGAAGAACTTTTAAATCTATTGGAGGAATAACAATGAAAGTGGTTTTAATCACTGGTGCTGCAAGTGGTTTAGGAAAAGCCTTTGCTACACTTTATGCATCAAAACATCAGTCTTTGGTTTTAGTAGATAAAGATGCTACTGGACTTATGCATACCAAAAGTGAGATAGAAAGTTTCACTAATGACATTACGATTGATTGCATTGAGGCTGATCTTTGTGATAAATCGGAATTGCAAAAGGTGTTTCAATATACCCAAAGTAAAGATTACTTTGTTCATGAACTCATCAATTGTGCAGGATTTGGTGATCGCACTGATTTTTGGGAAATGGATATACAAAAACAATTGCAAATGACAAAAGTAGATTGTAATGCCCTATTATATTTGACCCGTGTCTATCTAGATGCTATGCTACAACATAATGAAGGGCATATCATCAATGTAAGCTCTTTAGCAGGATTTCTACCAGGGCCTTATATGTCTACCTATCATGCTTGTAAAGGGTATATTTTATTACTAGGTGAGGCGATTGCATATGAACTTCGAAAAACCAATGTACATTTGCTAACCCTTTGTCCAGGACCATTTTATTCTCGTTTTGTCCATCTTGCGCACAATGATTATACTTTTCAAAAAATAAAGCCTATGGATGCCCATCGGGTTGCCCTTATTGGCTATCAAAAAGCCCATCAAGGAAAAACAATTGCGATTGTAGGATTGAAAAATCGTTTGACAATTTTTTTCACGCGATTTCTACCACGCCGTTTTGTTGCATCTCTTAGCGCAAAAACCATAAAAAAAGAAAAATAATATTTTTATTAATAAAAAGCCAATACTTTATACTCACAAAGTATTGGCTTTTTGATTATTTTTTAGTACTCATATATGTATCACAAAGTGACATCGCTTCTGCTGTTCCAAAATAAACTACATTTTGATTCACATATACTTGAATATCTCCTGGATATAATTGTGATTTTTCTATAACGGCCGCAAATTTTTGAGACAAATTCTTACTTTCAAACAAATAGATATGAATTTGTTCAGTCTGTTTTTCTGCTAACATTTCAACAACTGACTTTTTATATAGTGATGTCAGTTCATTTACTTCTTCAACAGTAATTGTCCCCATTTGTATACAATTTCCTAGTTTCATTTGAAAATAGTCTCTTTCCTCATATGTTTCTTCGATAACCGTATAGCCATTTTCACTATAAATTGCTTTTAATCCATCTACATCTTTTTGAATGGCATTGGATTGACATGCGCAAAGCAATACTAAAAGACTCATCAGACATATATATTTTATTTTTTTCATTCTTTATTTTCTCCTCTATTGATTATTTTCGATTTGTGTGAGCAAATTGATCTCCTGATTGCTCACCTCTTGTTTTGTTTTGAATTGAATGCTTTGGTAACGTTTTTTATATAGTATATAGATACCATAAATGATAGGCATCCCCAAATTGGTTTCAATCAAACTATTGATGACAATGGTTTGTATGGAAAAAGCATTCATAGGTCTTATTCCATTGATTAGAAGTGCAAACTCCCATGCAAACTGAACACCAATCCCAATAGCATTTAACCAAAACAGCGAAATTCGCTTGTTTTTTTCTACACTAAAATTATATAAAATGATAGCCAAATAGCCTATAGCTAAAATAACTGCCATCCAACCATGATAGGCAAGTGTAGTCCTACTTGTTGTAATCGTTGCTCCCCCACCTAAAGAGGATAGACTCGGTACAATGAGCCACCAACCGACAATTAAAAATAAAAATTCTTTTACATATTCATCTTTTTTGACACACAACCAAATAAACGCAAAATTGGTAATTCCATAAGATAGGGACATCCAAAGTAAAATCGCACCAGTTTGAAATCCATTGCAAACTTGATCATGAATCATAACAGTTCGCGTATGAGATATATAGTAAAAATAGCCATAGTCAACCAAAAAATACAATATACCTCCAAATAGGGCAAAATAAAATGTACTTTTTTTCTTTTTCCACCATAAAAGGCCAAGTAATACCAATATAAATAATGTATCTAAAACAACGTATAATACATTAAAGTGGCGCGTGGGTATAATCGTGAATATAGAATAACTTAGTGACATCATTATACCCCTTCTAATAAATCTTTCACAACTTCTGATGCTATAATCATTCCCGCAACAGGTGGTACAAATGCGGTACTGCCAGGAATAGACTTGTTAGTTTTTGGATCAATTTCATCCATTTGACAGCGAATGGGAATTTCCTTTGAATAGACTACTTTAACATGTCGGATTTTCCTTTTTCGTAATTCTTGTCTAACCACCCTAGCCAATGGACATACAGAAGTCTTTTCGATATCGGCAACTTCTAACATCGTGGGATTCATTTTATTTCCCGTTCCCATTGCGCTAATCACTGGTACATCGGCTTGCTTTGCTCTACTAATGATTTCTATTTTTCCTGTAACCGTGTCAATGGCATCTACAACATAGTCATATTGGCTAAAATCGAAGCCATTTGCATATTCTGGCAAGAAAAAACAATCATGTGTATGCACAATAGCCTTTGGATTGATACTTAAAATTCTTGTTTTGGCCACTTCTACTTTCTGTTGTTGAATCGTATCAGTTGTTGCGATAATCTGTCTATTGATATTACTTATAGATACAATATCATGGTCAATTAGATCAAATTCGCCAATGCCTGACCTTGCTAATGCTTCTACTACATATCCACCTACACCACCAATACCAAAAATAGCTACCCTTTTCTTTTGTAGTGTTGTAAATTGTGCGGTTCCTATTAACATTTCTAATCGTTTAAATCGTTCCATATGATGTTTCCTCTTCATTTAAAAATTGGAAAAGCAATTGTAAAGCCTGTTCAACATTTTTTCTTTGTGTTGCCAAATTTACACGTACAAATGTTTTAGCATTTTTCCCATATTCACTACCACTGGTGATGTATAAACCGGTTTGCTTTCTAAGTTCTGCTACAAATAAATCTGCATCTTTACTATAATAGGATATGTCCATCCATACCAAATAAGTCGCATGAGAAGGAACAATATGTAATTGGGGTAAATATTGCTTGATATAGTTCATCCATAATTGCTTATTCTCATCTATATACTGATTGAGTTCTTCTACCCATTCTTCTCCATAAGAAAACGCAGCAATATTTGCGGTTACAGCAAAAGCGTTGGGTTCTGCTACTTCATCGGTATTCAGTCCCCGATTGACTTTATGTCGCAAAAAGGGATTAGGTACAATGACACAAGCGGATTGTAATCCTGCTAGATTAAAGACCTTAGATGCAGCAACGCAAGTAATTGAAATTTGCTGACATGTTGCATTAACACTGGCAAAAGGAGTATAGTGATAACCAGGTTCTACTATATCACAATGAATCTCATCAGAAAGAACGGTGACATGATATTTCGCACACAACTCACCAATTTGTGCCAATTCTTCTTTTGACCATATCTTACCAATGGGGTTATGTGGATTGCAAAGAATCATCAATGTGGTTTGAGGCAGTGCTAATTTTTGTTCTAAATCGTTAAAATCAATTGTATATTCGCCCTGTTGATACACTAAATCATTAGATAAAATATTGCGACCATTATTATAAATAGAATTATAAAAAATATTATAAACCGGTGATTGAATCAATACATTTTCTGCTGGAGTAGTTATTTTTCTAACAATTGATGAAATAGCAGGTACTACACCAGTTGAAAATAACATCCATGCTGGGTCATAGTTGACTCGATGTCGCTTTTTCCACCACTGTTGAATGCTTTCAAAATAAGCAGGTGGTACAATAGAATAGCCAAAAATACCATGATTCACTCTATTTTGAAGTGCTTCTTGTACACAAGGTGCAGTTTTGAAATCCATATCTGCTACCCACATAGGTAGTCCATTTTCAAATCCATCCCATTTTAAAGCATATGTATTGGCTCTATGGGTCTCTTGATTAAAATCATATTTCATATTATTCTTCCACCTCTATTTTGGTCTTTTGAGAATCAATCCATCTTTCGTCCAAAATAATTTCTCCAATTTCCTTAGCTACAATGTGACCTGAGATGGGATTCTTAACGGAATCAATTTTAGAAGCGACTACTGCATCTACAGTTGAAAATTCAAATGTTAGATTTGTATTAAGTAGTTTACAATTGACTAATTTTAGATTTTCCATATAGCACATACCTTGCAACGAATCAATTGTACAGTTGATTAAAGTTATATTTTTAGAATTCCAACCTAAATATTCCCCAATAATCAAAGAATCGTAAATTGTTACATCTTCACAATTCCAAAAGGAATCTTTTGACAACATTTTGGCGCGATGAATTTCAATATGTTTCCCACCATCAAAGGCATAGTTTCCATCTAATTGAAAATCAGTTATTTTTACATTTTGGGCATTCATCCCAAAATAGTTTCCTTTTGCGCTGACTTGCTCTAGTGTGATATCTTCACAATTCCAAAGTGTTTCATCCGCATTTGGCAAGTATACTTGTTTTAAGTCAATTTGTTTTGATCGTCTAAACGTTTTAGGTGCTTCGATAATACTATGTCGAATCTGAATATCTTCTGTATACCATATTCCTGAACGGGCTGTATCCAGTATTGTTGATTCATCTATTCGAATATGATGACAATACCAAAGGGGATATTTCCATTTAAAAATGCTATTTTTGATTTTAATATTTCTGCATTCTTTTAAAGGAGACTCTCCAGCATCAAATGTAGCATCTTCAATCATTAAATCTTCTTCATGATAAAGCGCTCTTTCACCAGTATAATACCCTTGTTTTAATAATTTCATCTGCTTCATTTCCTCCTTTACAAGTTTCATTATACCATATTTTTAAAAAAATAATTCTTTTTTGCAAATGTATACACTATTTTTGACAATTTTAGCATCATCACTTCAAAAATCATCCTTCTATTTTTTTCTTGATGATAGTATAACATATTTTTTGAAAGTAATTACCTCCATTTACTGATGATAACTTTCACTTAAACCAATCCTATGAGCAAATAAAAACAGGTTACAAAAACCTGTTTTTTATCATCTTATACGATTGAATTTATTTTTCAACTTTAGATTGATTAATTCTACGAATATAACCCCATGCTACAACAATGCCTAATCCAGTAAATAAAAAGACTTGGAATACTGTCACAACAAATCCTGAATCAGGATCACTAATGAATGCACTAAAACTCATTCCACTTAAAGCAGCTAATCCAGCATACATGCCTATTACTGCAAGAAGACAAACAACAAGGCAAGTGATAATAGTTATCAACGTAGCATACCAACGAAGTGGAGCTTTCCCTAATTTATACCCAAAAAAGGCACAAACTGGCGACAAAGCAAATGCTATTGCAAACAACCATCCTGAAAAAAGCATAATCAATACACCAGGTAGAATACCCACAATTGCTCCAATAATACAAAGTAAAATACTCATAGGTAACTTCTTTTTATTGGCATCTTCAGCTTCAATTGCGGCTTGTTGTTCTGCATAGGCAAACGATACGCAAGACGCATGGGCAGGCACATATAAACCACGATATACGACCCAATCGATTTCTTCTTCTGTTTCTAAGTGACAAAAACCACATGATTCAATATTTTGAATATTGAATTGTTGTAACACTTCTGTTAATTTTTCCATCAAATGATCAAAATAGCCTTTTTTCTTTTCCTTTGAAATAGGAAAATTCATCAAGACTTGAAGAACAACCATTTGATCAATTCCAGAAAACGAAATAGTTCCTTTGATTTCTTTTTGCAAGGCTTTTATAGTATCCTTATCTAACGTATTACTCACTAACATAGACATTTGGTACATCAATACGCTACCATTATTGATTACATTTACGGAATAATGATATCCTGCGTATTCTCCATAAAGTGTATCTTCTGCTTGTTGGATACCTAATAGTTGATTCAGTGCTGTTATATTTTTTATGGCAATAGATTTTAGCATGGTATTCTCCTTATATTAGATGGCCATAATATCTTGCTCTTTGTTTTTTGCAAGGTTATCAATTTGTTCGATATATTTATCTGTTAATTTTTGAACTTCATCACTACGACGTTTCAATTCATCTTCAGAAATAAGTGAATCTTTTTCCATCTTTTTCAGTTGATCCATTGCATCACGTCTAATATTTCGGATGGCAACTTTATTATCTTCTGCTAATTTCTTCGCTGTTTTTACTAAATCCTTACGAATTTGTTCAGTTAGAGGTGGAATAGGAATTCGTACAATATCACCATCATTTTGGGGATTTAATCCTAATCCTGCAGTTTGAATTGCCTTTTCAATTCCTTTTAAAATGGACTTGTCATAAGGTTTAATCATAATCATTTGTGGTTCTGGAGCAGAAACACTTGCAATTTGATGAATTGGCATTGGTGATCCATAATATTCCACCATAACACCATTTAAAACGCTTGGATTGGCTTTTCCTGTGCGAATTGTTGCAAAATCTTTTTTCACCGCATCAATTGTTTTTTGCATTTTTTCTTCTGCTTGACGCATAATTTCTTTTGGCATATTCCAGTTCTCCATTTCTATTTTTTATTTGGTAACAACAGTACCTATTTCAGGGTGTTGCATTACCTTTTTAATATTTCCCTTTATTCCCATATCAAATACAATAGTCTTGATACCTAAATCTTCACAAAGTGTGACTGCCGTTAAATCCATTACACCAAGGTGCTTAGATAATACTTCTTGATAGGTAATGGTTTCAAAGCGATGGGCATGTGGATTTTTTCTTGGGTCAGCATCATAGATGCCATCGGTTCCATTTTTGGCCATTAAAATAGTACTAGCCTGAATTTCTGCTGCTCTTAATGCGGCAGTAGTGTCAGTACTAAAATATGGGTTTCCTGTTCCACCTGCAAATAAGACAATTTCTCCTTTTTCAAGCACTTTTCTTGCCTGCTCAACTTGCATAGGTTCAGCCATATTGCCAACAGGAATAGCACTCATTACATGTGTGCCAATTTGCAATTGCTTCAAAGCAGAAGCAAAAGCCAAGGCATTCAGTACAGTTCCAAGCATCCCCATTTGATCTGCCGAAACTCTATCCATTCCATTTTCTAACGCATCCCGTCCACGCCATATATTGCCTGCACCAATTACAATACCGATAGAAACACCCGTATCTAGCAAAGATTTCACTTCAGTTGCTATTTCATTTACTTTTTTCATATCGATGCCAATGCCATTTGTCTTGGCTAAAGCTTCACCAGATAATTTTAATAGCACTGTGTCTTTCATCGTATCCTCCTATTGTATCTTTTGGATTAGTTTTTATTTGCAGCAGCGGCAGCGGCAGCAGCAACTTCTGCAGCAAAATCATCATTACGCTTTTCCATACCTTCACCAACTTCAAAACGTACATAATTTACTGCTTTTGTATTTTTACTTGCTAAATATTGTGCAACCGTTACACTAGGATCCTTAACAAAAGCTTGATCTACTAAGCAAATTTCTTTTTTAAATTTAGCTAAACGTCCCATTACCATCTTGTCAATAATATTGGCAGGTTTTGATGCATTAGCAGGATCATTGGCAATTTCTGCTTTGATGACTTCTGCTTCATGATCTAAATCAGAAGCATTGATTGAAGACTCATCTAAATAGCGTGGATTGTACATTGCAACATGCATACATACATCTTTTGCCACTACTGCATCTGTTCCTTTGATAACAGATAAAACAACGATTTTACCACCATTGTGTTTATACACACCAAATACTTCATCGTCTGCTTTTTCTACTTTAACTACACGACGTAAACTAATTTTTTCACCAATTGTAGCTGTTGCAGCAACAATCAGTTCTTCAATGGTTTGATCACCACATTTTGCAGCAAGTGCACATTTTTCACATGCTGTATCATTAGCCACACAAGCCTCACCAATTTGTTGCAATAAAGTAATAAATTTTTCATTTTTTGCAACGAAATCTGTTTCAGAATTCAATTCATATAAATAAGCTTTGTTACCATTGATAGCAACATCACATAATCCTTCTGCAGCAATTCTTGTTGCCTTTTTAGCGGCTTTGGCAATTCCTTTTTCACGTAGCCAGTCTGCAGCAGCACTAATATCCCCATTGCATTCTGTAAGCGCCTTTTTGCAATCCATCATACCAGCGCCAGTTTTTTCTCTTAATTCTTTAACTAAAGATGCACTAATCATATTTTTTCTCCTTGGTTAATTCAATTATTCAGCTTTTTCTTCTACTACAGGAGTAGCTTCACTCACTGTTTCTGTAGTTTCTTTTGGAGCTTCTTCTACTTTAGCAGGACGAGGAGCTCTTTCTTTTCTTGGTCTTTTTTCAAAGCGTTCTGGACGTTGTCCTCTAGCAGGGCGTTGAGGTTCATCTGTTTTTTCTTCTTCTGGTAAAACATAAGGTTCTACTGCTTCACCATTACCTTCTAATACTGCATTAGCCATTACACCTACAATCAAACGTACAGCTCTTACACCATCATCATTTGCTGGAATAACATAATCTACATCATCTGGATCACAGTTTGTATCTACTAAACCGAATACAGGAATATGTAATTTTCTTGCTTCTGCTACTGCGTTATGTTCAGTTTTAGGGTCTACTACAAATAGAGCACCTGGTAATTGTTGCATATCTTTGATACCGCCAAAGAAATTTTCTAATTTTTCCATTTCTTTACGGATAGCAATAACTTCTTTTTTAGGAAGCACTTCAAATGTACCATCAGCTTCCATTTCTTCATATTTATGAAGTTTCGCAATGGATTTACGAAGTGTCTTAAAGTTTGTCATTGTTCCACCAAGCCAACGTTGATCTACATAATATTGACCAGCACGTGTTGCTTCTTCTTTGATGATATCTTGAATTTGTTTTCTTGTACCTACAAATAATACTTTATTGTTATTTCTAACAATATTCACCATTGCAGCATAAGCTTCTTCAATCTTATCTGCAGTTTTTTGTAAGTCAATGATGTATACACCATTTCTTTCATTAAAAATATACTCTTTCATTTTAGGGTTCCAACGGCGAGTATGATGACCGAAGTGAACACCAGCTTCTAGTAATTGCTTCATTGTAATTACAGCCATATTTTAATATCCTCCATTTTATTTTGTTTTGGCCTCTAAGAACTTCTTTGTACAGCACGCCAATTGATAAACGCGACGGCCTACTCCATTCTTATGTGTATTTTTTGCCATTTCTTATTATAACACAATTTATTTTTTTTATCAAACAATATAACTACATATTTTGTGGGTCAATGAAATTATTGTATAGGTTCAACTTTCTTTAATAATGTGACAAAATTAAGTCCTTCATGTTCTTCTTCTTCATCAATAATTTCAAATCCCATATGTTGATAGAAAGAAACATTATATTCTTCTTGTAATATGGTGTCTACAAACCACTTTTTGACCATTGGATTTTGATTAAACAATTGGGTAAGTGCAACACTGCCATAACCTAAATGCTGATAGGCTGGTATAAAATAAAACTGAGCAATTTTCATAATTTCTTGATCATCTAATTCAAAACAAAATAGTCCCCCGATCAATTGTTGGGTATCAGCATCTAATATCTTATAATATTGTCCAAATCGATATTGAATATTGAATTCCATTCTATGTAAATCCATATGGTATGGATTGCTATCGAAATCGCCATATTTTGCAGCATAAACAGCAAACGCATCTTTTTGAATTTGCAATAAATTCTTTGCATCCTCTTTGGATGCTTTTTCCATTATTATCATATTTTCTCCTTTATTATTTATCAATTATTTCCTATTTTGTCTAGGGTGATTTTGCATATAGGTTTCCTTGATTTGTTCTTTAGAAACATGCGTATATATTTGAGTAGTTGACAAATTTTCATGACCTAACATAGTTTGAACACTTCTTAAATCAGCTCCTCCATCCAATAAATGGGTGGCAAAAGTGTGGCGAATCATATGTGGATAGACATGCCCTACTTCCGCAGTACGCTCAATAATATTGTCTAAAATAACCCGTACTCCTCTTGGAGTAAGTGGCCCTCCATTCTTATTCACAAACAAAATATCTGTTGCATTTTGTTCAATTTTTCGAATCAAAGCGGGACGTGCCACATACATATATTCTTTTAAAGATTGAATACTTCTATCACTCAACGGCACATATCGTTCTTTATGACCTTTTCCAAATACTTTAATCATTTCATTTGGAAAGTCCAAATTTTTTTCAGTAATCGCACAAATTTCACTTACCCGAAGACCAGAACCATACAAAAGTTCCAACAATGCATAGTCCCTTAAGCCTAGTGGTTTTGTTTTATCAATCGAAGCAAACATCATTTCTATTTCGTTTTGATATAAAAAATGAGGCAATTGCTTCTCAATTTTCGGTGTTTCAACATTATCAAAATAAGACATCGTGAGCATACCTTCTACAACCAAATAGCGGTAAAAAGCACGTAAGCTAGACACCTTTCTGGCAATACTTTTACGGCTATAATTACTAGCAACCAAATGGGAAATATAATATCTCGCAATGTTTTCTGTTTGAATACGCAACAGATGCCCATACTTTTGTTCTTCTAAAAACATTGAAAAATCCTGAATATCTTTTAAATAATTTTGAACAGTATATGGTGAATAATTCTTCTCGGCTTCTAAATACAATTTGTATTTTGCAATGGCTTGAGTTACTTTTTCTTTGCTTGTATCTACTTGGACACCTCTTCCTAAACTAGAGCGTTTAGACGATTTTGCATTACCTCTAACTGTTTTTTTTAGTGCCAAGTCCCTCATCTCCTTTTTATTCTAATTCACTAATCAATTGTTTGATATGCGCTAATGCTCTTGTAGCATATGCTTTTTTTCTTTCCTTTTTATATATTTTTCCTGATAGACTTTCAAAAATACCAAAATTCACATTCATCGGTTCAAATGTATCTGGTGGAGTAATCTCAGGATGATAAGAAATGTAATTCGCCAATGCCCCTGTTGCTGTAGTAGCATCAAGTGGCAAAATCTCCTTTTGTTCTAAATATCTTGCCATATTTATCCCTGCTACTAAACCACTAGAAGCAGACTCGACATATCCTTCTACTCCTGTCATTTGACCAGCAAAGAAAATCTGTGGATGGTCTATCAATTGATAACCTTTATTTAATAATTTTTTCGAATGAATATAGGTATTGCGATGCATTACACCATAACGTACAATGTTGGCTTTTTCTAATCCTGGTATAAGTGATAATAATTTCTTCTGCTCACCAAATTTCAAATGAGTTTGAAATCCAACCAAGTTATATAAACTTTTGGCTAAATTGTCTTGTCGAAGTTGAACAACCGCATACGGCCATCTTCCTGTTCTTGGGTCATCTAAGCCTACAGGTTTCATAGGTCCAAATAAAAGAGTTTGTTTTCCTCTAAGAGCCATTTCCTCAATTGGCATACATCCTTCAAATACTTTCATTTCAAAATCATGGGGTATGACTTTTTCAGCATGAATCAAAAATTCATAAAAAGCATTAAATTCTGCTTCATTCATTGGACAATTTAAATAAGCTGCCTCACCTTTATTATAACGCGAGGCTAAAAATACCTTATCATGATCAATTGAATCATATGTTACAATAGGTGCAATCGCATCATAAAAATACATATACGATGTGCCTAATAATTTGCCAATCTCTTGATGTAACGCATCACTTGTCAAAGGACCAGAGGCAATAATCACCGGTCCACTTGGGATAGTTTTCACCTCTTCTCGAATAATCTCAATATGTTCCATTGTGGACAATGTTTTTGTAATATAATGAGAAAAAGCTTCTCTATCTACAGCAAGCGCACCACCTGCTTCTACCCGGGTTGCATCTGCTGCTTGAATGATTAGAGAATCCAGCAAACGCATCTCTTCTTTTAGGAGTCCTACTGCATTTTCAATTCCAGCTGCACGTAACGAATTGCTACATATGAGTTCTGCGAAATCACCCGTTTGATGTGCACTAGTCATTTTTTCTGGACGCATTTCATATAGTTTGACATCATATCCTCTCTTTGCAAGTTGATAAGCTGCTTCACTTCCTGCTAATCCTGCTCCTATGATTGTTACTGCTTTCATTGTATCACTATCCTTTTGATTGTAGTATACCATATTTTGTTTGTTTTGAAAAGAAAATCGCTAGTTCAATCCCTGAACTAACGATTTACAAATCATTCCTTTATGATGTAACCTCACCATACACATAATCGTGAATCATTTGAAATAATTCAACTATATTTCTTTCTTTTCCATCCCCTAATGAGTTGATAGCTTGGCTAACATAGTTGTTCTTTTCCTTTTCTGTTGTAAATGCTTTTTCTCTTTCAACATATTCTTTTATAAATGGAGTATATCCTGCACCCGATAAATCAGGAAGGAAGGTACACCCTTGGACAAAAGCAGAAACATTCGCAACCACTCCCACTCTTTCATACATTTGTTTTTCTTGTAATTTAAAATATAATTGAACAGATGTTTTATATCCCATTCGTAAAAATGGAGAACAAAAAACTCTCCTATTACTAGAAGAGTTGAATTAAAATTACATATTGTGAAAATCATCGCCTAACAAATATTCATCTATCTACTAGTAATTCATCCATACAAATTTAATTCTATTTTATCTTTTTATAAAATAAAATGCAAACGTTTTACTTTTTAGGATCTTTATTTTTATCTTGATCACAAGGATTGCTACAATGTTTTGCATAAGGACATCCTCTACAGGGATCTTTCCGATGCTTCCAAAATGCAAAGTAGCCAATAGCCACCACACTAGCAATCAATATCACTAAAATAACAATATCTATTGGTTTCATATGTTTTCCTAAATAAAATGTAATATAAGTGAACCCACCCCAAAGGCAAGACAGCCCAATATCCAAGCTAGTCCTGTTTGAAATAAAATAGCTTGAAACATCCGTTTGGTTGAGCCTAATTCCCTGCGCATGGCACCAATAGCACCAAAACATGGGGCAGAAAATAAATTAAACATACAAAATGCATAAGCACTAGCAGGATTAAAGAATCCAAATACACCACTACCAAATAAGGCAGTTACATCTTGTGATTCTTCTGCTAGTCCTGCAATAATATTCATACTAGATACAACTTGTTCTTTGGCCACTAACCCCTGAATAGCAGATACAGTTGCTCCCCAAGACCATTCCCCAAGCATAGGATAAAATACCCAAGCAAATACATTACCAATTGATGCTAAAATAGAGTCTTCTACATTGACACCATACTGTAATTTCCAATTGAATGATAATAAAAACCATACAACAATAGAGCAAATTAAAATCACTGTTCCTGCTCTTTTGATAAATGCAATGACTTTTTCACTGACATCACGACATACGTATTTGATTGATGGCAATTTATATTCTGGAAGTTCCGAAATAAATGAAGAAGGATTGCCTTTGAAAAAGAATTTTTTTAAAATAACCGAAGAAATTAAGATAATCACAATCGCAAGAAAATACAAAGAAACTGTAATCAAACCACTATATTGATCAAAAAATGCTCCTGCAAACATAGCAATGATAGGTAATTTGGCTGAACAAGGAATAAAAGGCGTACATACAATTGTGATGGCTCGTTCATCTTCATCTTCTACTGTTCGTGCAGTCATGATACCAGGTACACTACATCCAGACCCGACAATAAAAGGAATCAATGATTTGCCACTTAAACCAAATTTTTTGAATACTTTGTCTAAAAAGAACGCAATTCTTGACATATATCCACTTGTTTCTAAAATAGCAATACATAAAAACAAAATTACCAGTTGGGGAGCGAAATTGAGTACTGCCCCAACCCCTTTGATAATACCATCACAAATTAAACTAATGATCCAACTGCTTGCACCTAGATGATGTAGTGTTTCCGCAACCCATCCCGAAAAAGAATGAATTGCCCCATCCACCAAGTCCACTGTCCATGAGCCTACAACACCAACGGCTAAATAATAAATGAGTGCCATAATGCAAGCAAAAATAGGAATAGCTAGCCACTTATTGAGTAAAATTTTATCCAATCGATCTGTAATGGTGACCACATTTTTAGGTTGTGTTACACATTGATTTTTAATATGCGTAATAAAATTATAACGTTCATTTGCAATAATTTGCTCTGTATCATATTGATAGCTTTTTTCTATTTGATCAATCCTGTATAAAATGCTATCTGTCACATACCCCAGGTATCGTTCTTCTTTTTCAAAGATTTTAACCGCTTCAAAACGATTGCATCCCCTATGTCGCATAATATAATCCAGAATATCTTCTACACGAGGAGCATAAATTTTTTGGTGATGATTCTCTAAAATAGACTGACTACGAATCAACTGGATCAGTTCATCGATTCCTGTTTGTTTCAAAGCAGAAATTCTCACAATGGAGGTATGCAATAATTCACTTAATTTTTGCTCATCAATACGAATCTGCTTTTTTTCTAACATATCTGCCATATTGAGAGCAATAATGACTTTTGTATCTAACTCCAGTAATTGAGTCGTTAAATATAAACTTCTTTCAATTGATGTGGCATCAACAATATTGATCACCACATCTGGTTTTTCTTCTAAAATATATTGTCTAGAAACTTCCTCTTCTGCGGTATAGGGACTTAACGAATAAATGCCTGGTAAATCGACTATCGTAATATCCGTATCTTTAATTTTTCCTTCTTTTCGTTCAATCGTTACACCTGGCCAATTACCCACTTTTTGGTTAGTTCCTGTCAATATATTAAATAAACTTGTTTTACCACTATTTTGATTTCCAATCAATGCAACTTTCATCACTATTTTATTACCTCGATGTCAATATTTTCCATGTCTTTTCTTCGAATACAAAGTTCATAACCTCGTAGTTCAATATCTACAGGATCTCCTAATGGCGCAATTTTTTTTACTTTTACTTCCACTCCTGTTGTAATCCCCATATCCAAAAGTCTTCTGCGTACAGCTCTACTATCATTATGTAATCCTGTTACACGTGCAATTTGACCAATTGTTAAATCAGACAAATGCCCCTTTTGACCTTTCTTTAGATGTTTCATAACTTCCCTCTTTTCATTATATTTTGAAGTAGACAATAAGATACTTATCTCTTTCTTCTTTCATAGGAGTTTTTTCCTTATATAATATACCACAAAATGCTCTATTTTGTAAAGATTTCGCCCTCAAATCAATAAGAAACACCGCTGTTTGGGGATAATTTATGTGAAATTCCCCCATCTACTGTGTTTCTTTTTATTTTACAAATCATTTACTCTATCTATTCATCATGATTTATGTTACTATACAACCCTTTAATTTATTTCTTCTTAAAGGGACATGCTTGGTGACAGCCATCACATTTACAACTACATCCACTTTTTCCTTGTTTTCGGTTTTTAAATTTCAAAACAACCGGGAGTAGAACAAGCACAATGGCCATCGCAATGATGAGATATTCAAACCATTCCATCTATCTTCACTTATCTCCTTTTCTATTTCGCAACTTTTCGTTTTTTAACAACAAACTCACCAAGAAGTACCATAGCAACCACTAAAACAATTATAGCCAATAACCCCAAGTACCATCCTATTTCAAAGAGTTTGCCCATCCAGAAAATAACCATTGATAAGACATAGGATGCGCCTAGCCACCAAGCCATTGTCACTAAGAAACCTTTTTTTGTACTTTCACTTTTGGCAGTAGCCACTGCCGCAAAGCAAGGAAGTGTAAATAAATTGTAAGCCGCAAAAGCATAAATGGCCGCATTGCTTAAAGCGATGGTGTCTTCCGTAAGTCCTAATGTACTCATCGTACCTACAACATCTTCTTTGGCAATGAGTCCTGTAATAGATGCTACCGTATACTTCCAGCCATCTTGTCCCATACTCCAGCCACAAGGGTAAAATACATACTGAAGTACTCTACCTAAATCTGCTAACATACTTTCACTGATATCATCAACCATACCCGTCCAAAATGCCCACTGAAAATTGGATAAAAACCAAATTACAATAATCGATGCGGTAATAATGGTGGAAGCTTTATAGATGAAATGTTTGAATTTTTCCCACAGATGTGCCATCAAATTTTTAAATTGAGGCATATGATAGGCAGGCAATTCCATAATAAACGGAGGAACGTCAACTTTTTTACCGAATGCCCTCATGAGTAGTGCAGATACAATCGCTACCACAATACCTAACACATAAATGGAGAAAACAAAAATATCTCCTAAAAAGCTACCTGCAACCACCGCAGCAAGCATAGCCCAAATAGGGGCTTTAGCTCCACAACTAAAGAAAGGGGATAACCTTATCGCCAAATCTCTTTCTTTTTCATCTTCTAGTGTTTTGGTTGCCATCATCGCTGGAACTGAACAACCAAAACCCATAAGTAATGGAATAAAGGCTTTACCTGATAAACCAAACTTGCGAAATGCTCTATCCATAATAAAGGCTACCCGTGCCATATACCCAGAGTCCTCCAAAATGGAAATGAATAAGAAAAGCAATAAAATTTGTGGTAAAAAACTAAAAATAGCATCGAGTCCTGTCAGTAAACCATCGCAAATCAACCCTGTGTACCACGTACCTTCTGGCATAATACCAGAAACCAAATCAATCACTGAACCCGTGAGCCAACCCATCCAGTTTTGCAAGAAAACACCTAAGGAAGGAATTCCTGCTAAAACAGCCGCTTCGCCATTTTCTATTGTTTCTGCTAAAATATCTTCATATCCCATTCCTGTCAGGAAATTAATCCAACCAGGGTTAGATATTTCTATCCCAAATAAACCATTTAAAAAGAATAAATCCTCACTAAAAACAAAATGGAATACGATAAACATTACCAATAAAAAAAGTGGAATACTCCAAATCCGGTGCGTCAACACCCGATCCATTCGGTCTGATGTTGTAGTAGATTCTAATCCTTTTTTATTTTGACTCATCTTGGCAAAAGACTGGGCAATATATTGATATCTTGCGTCCGCAATCATTCCTTCCATATCCCCATCAAATGCACTTGTATCGATTTTTTTCTCCCATTGTTCGGTATCTTTGATGACCACTTCTTGATTGGAGCGCTCTATCCTATCTTTTTCAATCCACTTGATTGCATGAAATAATGAATTCGTTACATTTTGTTGTTCCATTTTCGCTTGTACACATTGAATGTATGTCGTAAGCGTTGTATCAGTGAACAAACTTGTTCCCTTTCTTGGTTGCTTTGCTTCTTGATAAGTTACTTTCATCAATTGCGCTATACCTTCATTCTTTAATGCAGATATTTCAACCACAGGTACTTGCAATGTCTGTTCTATGGTTTGTACATCGATTGTTCCACCATGTTTCTGTACCACATCCATCATATTTAAGGCAATGACAACAGGGACATCTATTTCAAGAATTTGGGTGGTCAAATATAAGTTTCTTTCTAAATTGGTTGCATCAATCACATTGATGACACAATCTGGTGTTTCATCTACAATAAAGTTTCTCGAAACAATCTCTTCTGGTGTATAAGGAGAAAGCGAATAAATTCCTGGTAAATCCACAATTTGAATGTGCTCAGGTAGTTTTTTATACCAGCCTTCTTTTTTATCTACTGTAACACCAGGCCAATTGCCTACATGTGCGGTTGCACCAGTTAAAGAATTAAATAGGGTGGTCTTCCCACAATTGGGGTTTCCTGCTAATGCTATTTTCATAATTATTTTACCTCCATTAGAATTGTTTGTGCTTCCGATTTACGAATCGTCAACTCATATCCCCGAATGGTAATCTCTATCGGATCACCCATCGGTGCAAATTTTTTTACGACAATACCTACACCAGGAGTCACCCCCATATCATATAATCTTCGTTTCATCTTCCCTTCTGCTAGGATTTTTTTTACTGTTCCAAACGCTTTGGGTGATAATTCATTTAAATACTTTTCCATACTTTACCTCTTTCTTTACTCTACATAAATACGACTAGCTAGTTCTTGATTCAGGGCTAGTCTCCCCTTTTTTACCTTGACAATCACATGACCATGATTGCTTTGAATAAGCTTGAGTTCTGATCCTTTTAAAATCCCTAGATTTTCTAAATGTCGTTTGGTTTTATCATCAGAAACCACCTGTTTTACAAATAAATTTTTTTTGCCTTCCGCAATAATTAATGGAATCATACTTTCCTTTCTGTTAGCATAGACTAACACGTATCGTTTAATTTTAGTTAGCTACCGCTAACATCAACGTTATTATACGCTTACCCTCCACCAATTGCAACCAAAATACACTTTTTTGTTAGCAGAAGGTAACAAGTTATATCATTTGTACTCCTTTTTCTTTTATGTTATAATAAAGTATCAGTGAGGTGAATGTATGCAATTGTATGAATCAGCAGAGGATTATTTAGAAAGAATTTTAATGTTGCAAAAGGAAGGTAAACAGGTTCGCTCAATCAATATTGCACAATCTTTCAATTATTCTAGGGCCAGCGTTTCTAGAGCTATCAATAATTTGAAAAAAAGCCAGTTAATTGAGATATCTTCTTCTGGTATCATTACGCTGACTGAAGAAGGCTCTCAAATAGCAGAAAAAATGTGGACCAGACATACATTACTAACTTCCTATTTTGTAAAGTTAGGAGTGCCTTATGAAATTGCTAAATTAGATGCTTGTAAAATTGAGCATGATTTAAGTGAGGAAACATTCCAAGCGATTGTCAATCATATTGAAAATAAAAAATAAAAATGCTTCGCAAGAAGCATTTTATTTTTATAAATAGATCTTATTTCCAGATTTTAGCCATGTTCCAGCATTTGCCCGAAGTAACTGGTCTGCGGTGCGATTGGTTGAAGATAAAATTGTATCCACTGTATCATTTTGTTTCACAATATACGTATTGTTGCGAGGTATCTTTAAAACTTGCTCAGGCATAATTTGGAATCCCGCAAAATCATTATATAGCCCCAAAAGAATTGGATCTACACCTAACTTTGTTGCAATTACGTCAATGGTATCCCCTGGCTTTACTGTATAGTTTTCAAAATAGTAATCATCATCACTAGCACTTTGTTTTGGTATAATCAACACTTGTCCTGGAAATATTGTTGATGATGTAAGCATATTGATATCCGTTAAATCAGATACAGTAGTATCGTACTTTTTAGCCAAATTATAAAGGGTATCCCCTTTTTTTACGGTATACTCTACATAATCAATTCGTTTTCCATAGTTATTAAAATTATTCATTCTTTCCCCTCCTCAACCTTAGTATATGCAAAAAGTCCAAAAGGGTGAAAAAAAAGCAATCTTAGTGAGGACAACTAGGCAAAGATAGAGCAGGGAAGCCCACTAGTTGTCCTCAGTAAAATTACTTTACAACAACATTATAACAAATTTGTCCTATTTATGCAAGTAATTGACACTTTTGTTACGCATTTTTTGACAAATTTGTCTAAAAAACAAAAAATAAACTTGGATGAGTCTATACATTCTCACAAAATCCTACAATTTGTTTCGATAAACATGTCTCTTTTTTTTGCTTTTTGTTCATTTAAAAAAGGAAAAAAGGATCATTTTACTTCATCCAAATATCCAACAATTTACATCAAACAAGGGGGTCCAATGCATAGCAAAAATCTAAATCACAAGCAAATTTACCATATTATAATACCATAAACGACACAAATTTGTAAAGGAAAAACGTCTCAAAAAAGTGAGACGTTTTTGTTGTTTTGTGACACTAAATTTGCCAATAAAAATAGCCTATTTTCTAAATCATTCTTTTCCTAAAGTCTTGATTTCAGTGATGATCATCTCAATAAAATCATTCAATCCCATTGTAAACGATTCATTTGAACCATGATGACGATATGTAATCGTACGATTTTCTTGTTCTTGATTTCCTAATACAAGCGTATATGGAATCTTTTTCATTTGAGCTTCTCTAATTTTATAATTCATTTTTTCATCACGTGCATCAATAGAAACGCGGATACCTGCTTGTTGCAATAGCGTTTCAATTTCTTTTGCATATGCACCATGTGCTTCTACGTTAACTGGAATAATCACCATTTGTCTTGGCGCAAGCCAAAGTGGAAATGCGCCAGCAAAATGTTCTGTAATAATACCAATAAATCTCTCTAATGAACCAAAACAAGCCCGGTGAATCATTACTGGTGTTTGTTTTGATCCGTCTTCCGCAATATATTTGCAATTGAAACGGCCAGGTAGTTGCATATCTAGTTGCACTGTACCACATTGCCAAATTCGGTTCATTGAATCTCTCAATTTGAAATCTAATTTAGGACCATAAAAAGCACCATCTCCAGGGTTAATTTTAAATGCATGCCCTGTTGCAAGACAAGCTTCTTTTAAGGCTTTTTCTGCCTCATCCCATACTTCAACTGTACCAATAAAATTATCTTCTGGTCGAGTAGATAATTCAATTGCATAATTTAAACCAAATACAGAATATACTTCGTCATATAATGAAATAATCTTTGCCACTTCTTCTCCGATTTGATCTTCACGAAGGAATGTATGTGCATCATCTTGAGTAAATCCTCTAACCCTAAATAAGCCATTTAAGGCTCCACTTGCCTCATAACGATGAACATTTCCTAATTCCGCATAACGAAGTGGTAATTCTTTATACGAATGGAGACCATTGTTATATACCAAAATCGCTCCTGGACAATTCATAGGTTTAATGGCATAAGTACCATCTTCTACATCAATGGTAAACATATCCTCTTTGTAATGGTCCCAATGTCCCGATGTTTCCCATAATTCACGGTTCAACATAATCGGTGTATTGATGACAGAATAACCTTTTTCACGATGAAGTTGAATCCAAAAATCTTCTAGTGTTCTACGTAAAATATACCCATTCGGTAACCAGAAAGGAAGTCCTGGACCATATTCACTGATCATAAACAAATCAAGCTCTTTTCCCAATTTACGATGATCGCGTTTTTTTCTTTCTTCAAGGTTGTGCAAATGTTGTTTCAAAGCTTCCTCACTTGCAAAACAAGTGCCATATATTCTTTGTAGCTGGGCTTTGGATGCATCTCCTCGCCAATAAGCGCCACTAATACTCAATAATTTAAAATGTTTTAACCATTTCGTGCTCGATACATGAGGTCCTCTACACAAATCTCGGAAATTACCTTGTTCATAAATGGTAATTACAGCGTCATTTTCAAGTTCTTGAATAATTTCAGTTTTATAGATATCTTCTTGGAACAAAGACAACGCTTGAGCTTTAGAAACTTCATAACGGGTAATGGTCTCACCTGCGGCCACCAAGGCTTGCATTTTCTTTTCAATTTTAGGCAAATCTTCTTCTGTCAATTGAATATCACCTAAATCCATGTCATAGTAAAAGCCTTCTTCGATAGCTGGCCCTACACCAAACCTAGCTTGTGGATACAATGCTTTGATAGCCTCAGCCAATAAATGGGCACAAGAATGGTTAAACAGGTCTTCATATCCATTAGATACATCCGTAATCAACTCAATTTTTCCATCCTCATAGAGTGGTTTCGATACATCAACCAATTGATCATTGAATCGAGCAATCACACACTTTTTGGCAAGTCCACTTGAAATGCCACTAGCTATTTGAAGGGGAGTAACTCCTTCTTCAAATGCTTTAACAGATAAATCTGGAAATGTAATTTGAATCATTTTATTTTCTCCTTTTCTAAAAAATAAAAGCCTTAGAAGAACGTGCCTATATACACGTTTTTCTAAGGACGAAAAAGCAACGGCTTTTGAATTGCTTCGCGCGGTACCACCTTAGTTCAAAGATTTCTCTCTTTGCAACTTTCCTCCCTTAACGCGGGAAAACAACGTCTGTTATTTCTAGCAGCAACTCCCAGGGAGTAACAATTAGGCGTCATTGAGTTGTTTCCACTATCCAACCTCACTCATCAATTCGGTTCTAACTATCGTATCCTGTTCTTTGTCTTTATATCATTTTAACTATTTTATATTATACCATAACATATTATTTTTTTCAGTAAAAATGAATACTTTATTCTATTCCTGGTGTATACTCTCGAATTGACAATAAAAGAAGTAATGTTTCTAATTGCATCAATTCTTCATCCGTAGGGGTTTCTTTTGCCAAGATATTTAGGGCATCTTGAATTTGTTGTGCAGGCTGATTGTTTAAGAATATGTATCCGTCATTTTCATTTACATCTACACCTTGTAATGCGGATACCATTTCTAAAACGGCTTTAACATCTTCTACTGCCTTGGTGTTTTGAACAAAGGCCAAATAGTTTTCTAAACAAATTTTTTCTCCATCAGTAGCACCACTAGATAGAATCATTTGATTTTGTAATAGCAAGCGTACATATGCTTTAAATCCATCAAAATGTTCAAAAATGGTTTGATAGATTTGATCTACTGTTATACCTTCAGGAAGATTGCCATAAGTTAGGCTGAACAAAGCTCCCTTAATATATTTTTCGTGTGTTGCAATATAATATGCATCAATATAATCAAATAGAACCGGAGATACAATTTCTAATACATACATCATTTCTTCTGTACTTGGTGTATTTCCATTGATAATATTGGTGATAAAGGCAATCATAAATGCCTCATCTACTTCTACCTTAGAGAAAGTTCTCATCAATACTACAACTTCATCTACTAATTCTTTTAATACCGTTTTATCTAACTCAAATCCAAAAAATAGGCTAAAAGCAGACGGAACATCCATAGGTAGTGTATTTAATTTATCAAGAATCGCATCCAAATAAGCGTCAATTTGTCCTCCATTCATTTGAATATTTCCCAATATCAAAACAGATAAATCCTGCATGAACTTACCTACTTCTGCCATTGCCACATCTTCTTTGGTTGCATCGCCAAAAACAAAATATTGAATCATTGCCATCAAATCATAATGTTTGTTATCAATTTTTTTGATAAAATCAAGGACATCCACAATAGCTGCTACATCCTCTTTTGTCATTTCCAAAGAAATATCTTCCATCATTCTAGAAAGAGTTGGATTCATACTGATGAATAGTGCCTCATAAGGGAAGACATTGAATAAATCATTGAGGACAACCAGTTCTGTTTCTGTAGGCAAAATAGATTTAACAACATCAACCATTTGATTTTTCAAAATTAAAATTTGATTGAGTGTAGCTAAAAATTCTGTACTATCCGTTATATTTGGCAATTGTTGAACTAAACCAACCAATTGAGGAACAGCCATAAACAATGTTTTTGACTTGGTATAACTTTTACTTACAAAAGTAGTTAGGGCTTCTAAATGTTGTTCCAAATATGCATCTAATGCGCCATCTTTTTCTTCAAGGGCATTTAGGGCTTTTTCATAAGCAATTTGAGCAATTACCGATTGTTGTTTTTGATAGAACAAATATAGCGTATTATAATCATCCATACCAAGTGCCGCATACAACAGACCTTCAATTTCATCTAAATCAAGGCTATATGTTTTTTCAAATATTTCACTTATAAAGGTGATTGTTTCGCCATTTCTTCTCATTTGATAAGGCATCATACCTGAAGTTGCTTGTGATGCTAAAGTCAAAATAGGATTAAAAGACACATTGCCAGTACTAAAAGAAAAGAGGAGATTTGGTGCAACCAGATTCATAAATAAATCATCATCAAATACAGATGAAACAGTCGAAGTGTATGCTCCACTTTGAACAAGGGTATCAAACAATTGTTGCATACTTTGTTTTTCTGCTTCGGTCAAATCCATTTCTAATCCAGCTTGATTGCTGGTGATTTGATAACGCATATTCATATCCAGGTAGATTAGACCAAAGGCAAGGTAAGCATTTAATTTTTTGCTTTCTAAAACTTGAAGAATTCCTTCTTCCCCAGCATTCATCATAGTTTGTACTTCTTGGATAGTTAGACCATATTTTTTCAAAGCATACGCAAGTACAGTGGCATCGTTTACTCTTGTTTCATCTAAACCAAATGCTGCCATACAAGCCATAACTTCTGCTTCAGATGGCCCCATAACATAATGGATCTCTTCTGATGCAACAGACTTCTTATACTCAGTCGTTTTAGGTAACGTTACAACAGAGATTGTTGCACTTTCGACATTTCCTAAAGGATATTGGTTGGTACTCACTGTATGAGAAACGCCATCTACATATACCACATATCCTCCTGCATTTTCAACCGCATCCCATTTTACTATGCCTTCTTCTACCCTAACATGCGTTGGTGTAGGCATTGCTGGAAGAACAGATTCATCTTGCCACTTGGCAAGTAGCGTTATGTTATCATTGATTTTTGTCGAAAAATCAAATTTTTCACCATTTAAAGTCCAGTACAAAAAAACATATCCTTCACGAGTTGGACTAGCTGGTGCTTGAATAGTGGTACCTTTTTTCGTCTCAACAGCTGAAACAGCGGTTCCACCTTCACTACCGAATGTGACCTTGACCTTCTTTTGACAAGATACCAAAAAAAGTCCCAATGTCATTGCGATACACAAAATAAAATATCTTTTCTTCATAATCTTTCCTTTCTATTTTTAATTTGCACTTTATTATACTACTAGAAATATTTTTTTTCAATACCTTTTTTCATTTCTTCTTTTAGTCTCGATAATTTTGATCATTCAATTCAATGAATTCCATTAAAGTACGAATGCGTTCATATATTCTAGCGGCCTTGAGTACATCTACATCTTTACTTCCTTCTTTTAGATGTTCAAGTAACAATGCTGCATCCAAATTAGAGCTCATAAAGGTGAGTGATTTTTTTGTCATTCTTTCTTGAAGAATGGCACCTAAAACTTCATCACGGATGAAACTGCTACTTGTTTCTCCACCAAAATCATCTAAAATTAAAATTTCAACATGTTTTAACTCTTCAATAAAGTTTTCTAAATCACCACTTCCAATGGCACTTTTAATAGAACGAACCAAATCAGGGTAATAAGCAAAGATAACTTGATGACCAGCTTCAGAAAATCGTTTTGCTAAATACGCTAATAAATAGGTTTTCCCACACCCATATGTACCATGAAGAAAGATTCCTTTTACTGGTTCATTTTGCTCATATTTACTGATACATGTTTTGATGGATGCCAATACTTTTTTCCGTTTTTCGTTAATATAAATTTGGTCAAAATTGAACATTTGAAAAGAACAAGACAATAAAATCAAATGATTTTCTTTCAATTGCTCGTTTTGACGAATCTGTTGATAAGCACAAGGAACATAATTTAATTCAAAATGAATCGCATTATAACTAATCTCTGGTTGATAGCCACGACTATTTTGTGTACATTGTGATAAAGATTGGCAATGATGACATTTTTCCTTCTTGAGCATATAGGCCAATAAAACATTTAAATCTTTATCTACTTCCTCTAAACTGAGTTTATTTTGATTGACCATTTGTCGAATGGTATCATCTTTTAGTACTTTTTGTAACAATGTATTGCGACTATTATTCATTTTTATTCTCCTCTTTTTTATTCGGATTAAAGAAGTCATCTAATTCGTCTAGTTGACTTGTTGTTGGTGCAAGTGTCTCAGCTGGCTTTGTTTCTAAAATACCTTTTTGATAATCTTCATACCAAACAGGCACACCTTTTGTTGGCTTTCCTTTATAACCTGATGAAGTGGGCTTTTTCTGGATATAGTGAATAGCATCTAAAGTAGATTTCACCTTTGCTCTTTTCCAAGTATGAATGATTTTTAAAAAATAATTATAACTAGGGATTTGACCTTCCAAACCTTCTAGCACATAACCAATCATCACATTCAATACCCCAATACCCATGCCTGTATCTTTTAATAATTGATCAAACATATCAATTTCTGAAGCAGTTAATGCAATCCCTGTTTTTTGTTTTACAAACTCATTAGGACTAGCCGATTCTAAAAACTGAATGAGTTTCGCATTTTCTCCTGCGGCAGGATGAATTGTTGTTTTGGGAATAACCCCTAACTTCTTTCCTTTTTTTTCATATGCCTTTTTGGCATAAGTTGCAATTTCTTTTAAATCGACCTCTTTTTTCTCATTACAGGATAAAATCACTACATCTTTCATTTCATCAGGGGAAAGTTGATACAAAAAACTGTATCTTGTAATGGTATCAATAAATTGTTGATCTGTTAATACTTCTGGTTTGATTACATCATGAGCACTCAGCAAAACGCTAAAATAGGCATAATCAAATGCCTTATCTGAAAGCGTAATTCCATTATTCTTCCCTGTAAATAGTTGTTGTGAAACAAAAATACGATCAGACAACTCTAGTTCAAATACATCATCAAAGGGATGATTGATACATTCAAACTTACTCAAATCCAATTTTCTCATGACAAATTCACAATATGTTTTAAAGTAAGCCTCATAACCAATTTGATATTCTAGTAAAGTGGCTAATTCTACATTTTCAAAAAAAGCAATACCATCTAATGGTTTTTTCATCACATAAACATATAAATTGTCACTATAATACGTATCCATTAGTCCAATCGCTTCTAGTTTATTGCGAATATCTGAAAATCGTTCAATAGAACGTAGATGCATCAAACGAACGATCTTTTCATGTTGTTCGATGTTTGATTCATTACACCCCTCTGCAACTAAAGAATATAAAGCTTGATATAACGAAATTACCTTATCCCCTACTATTGGCATATAGAGTTGTAACAATATTTTCTGATCATAATTTGATAATGGGGCAACTATCATCACTTCAAAATCACTTAAATGTGATAATGGATAATTATTGTTCATCATGATATCCCTTACTTTTTAAAGTTAATACCTTATCTATGGCATCATAAATCGATTGAATCAATTGGATTCCTCTTCCTAAGGGAAGAAAATAATGTGTATTCACCTTCAATAACACCCCAGTTTCATATAACCCCATTTCAGATAAAGTGACAATGACTTGCTTTTTTTTCCCTTCAAATAAAAGTTCATGATAATAATTATCGACATGAATCATTTGAAAACCTGCATTTTTAAGTACATTTGTTACGCGCAGTTGCGTGGTTTGCAAATCATTTCCATAATACCTTGTTCTTAATTTAGGGTTACTACTTATACTAGACGTCTCAAAATTATTTCTAAACATATCACTAATGGCCATAATGTTGTTTCACCTCTTTTATCATTTCGTTTATTTGTTCTATAGTATAACACAAATCTCTTGAATTATCAATGATATAGTCTGCCTTTTGACATTTTTCTTGTTGAGATAGTTGTGTTTGAATCCGTTGCTTGGCTTCTTCTTTCGATAACTGGTTGCGCTTCATCAGTCGTTCAAGTTGGATTTCATCTTCTGCATAAACAACTACAATTTGATCACATAGTGCATCAAATCCTGCCTCAAACAATAATGGAACACTCAAGAATACAAAAGAATCAGTCATTCGATAAATGCTTTGAAGAGCTTTTTGCTGCACAATCGGATGAACCATTTGATTGATTTTCAGTCTATTTTCTTCATTTTCAAAAATAAGTTTAGCCAATTGTCTATCATCTATTTCTCCATTATCAAGCAGTATTTTCCTACCATACTCACCAGTTAATACATTATAAATTGCCCTACCTATTGCTTTATGTTCTGCTACAATTTCATCTGCATCAATGACTTTATAGCCAAGGGTTCGTAGATACTGCGTTACTGTTGTCTTGCCCGTTGCAATCGATCCCGTAATACCAATGATTTTGGGCCTTTTTTTTATCTGACAAAGAGGACAATAATATGTCCCCCTTCCACCCACTTTGATTTTTTGGATTGTTGTTTGACAAATTGAACAAGGATTTTTTTCCTGTTGATGTACCAGTAATTCTAATTGGAATAATCCTGTTACCCCTAAACTACTTGTATAACTGCGAATTGTTGTTCCACCTGCTTGAATTGCTTTTGCCAAAACCAAGTGAGCATTTTCTAAAATATGTGAAGCATCTTCTATTGTTAAGCAAGTGGATATGGTTTCTGGATGAATTTTACTTAAAAACAATACTTCATCCACATAAATATTTCCCATACCACAAATCACCTCTTGATTCAGTAATGCTGTTTTGATTGCTACTTGTGTATGTTGAAGGCGTGCATACAATTCTTCTTTGGTAAAACCAGGATCAGTGGCTTCCTTGGCTAGTTTCGCAAGTGGCGGATATTGCATGACTTCGATTAAATTTGTTGACGCAAGTAAAGCCATTTTACCAAACTTACGTGTATCATGATATCTAAAACTAATTTGATTATCTAGGGTAAATACAACGTGTTCATGTTTATTTCTAGGTTCATCTATCGATTTTAAAAAGTATTTTCCTTCCATTCTCAAATGGGATATCAATGTGTAATGATCCAAAATAAATAGTAAATATTTTCCATATCTTTCTATTTTTCGAAACGTTTCATGTTTTAATTTTTCAATAAACTGATTTTGCTCAATATTTTCAATCATTGGTGCATAGTATACTGCAACATCCGTTATCGTTTTTCCGAGAATTTGATACGCAAGTGTTCTTCGGACAGTTTCTACTTCTGGCAATTCTGGCATAATTCACCTATTTCATATCCCATGTTTTGCCATATGCCACCTCAGCAACAAATTTTACTTCCATGGATACTGCTGATTGCATGGTTTCTGGGACAATAACTTTCAATGCTTCTAATTCTTCTGGAACAACATCTAATATCAACTCATCATGAACTTGCGCAACAATTCTACTTTTGAAATGATGTTTTTCTAATTCTTCTTGTACTTTAATCATAGCAATTTTCATAATATCAGCAGCTGTACCTTGAATAGGTGCATTCATTGCGGCACGTTCTGAAAACTTACGCAGTGCCGCATTACTGCTATTGATTTCTTTCATATATCGTCTTCGATGATACTTGGTTATTGTGTAACCTGTTTTTTTAGCCTCTTCTACACATTGATTCAAATAAGTTTTGATTTCTGGATAGATATCAAAATACTTGCGAATAAAATCCGACGCTTCATATGGTGAAATGTGTAACTGTTCAGCAAGTCCCCAGTCACTCATTCCATAAACAATACCAAAATTAACCGCTTTAGCTACTCTTCTATGTTCTTTTGTCACTTGATCTAATGCTATGTTATATACTTTGGATGCAGTTAAAGCATGTAGATCAATTCCTTCATTAAAGGCTTGAATCATTGCCTTACAACCAGATAAAGAAGCCAAAATCCGCAATTCAATTTGAGAATAATCTGCACTTAACAAATAATGTTCCTTGCAACTTGGAATAAAAGCTGTCCGAATGATTCTTCCTTCCTCGGTTCGAATCGGAATATTTTGAATATTGGGTTCTGTAGATGAAAGTCTTCCGGTTAATGTTAACGATTGTTTAAAGATAGTATGTACATGGTCATCAGTTTCTGTCGTTTCCGCAAGCAATCCCACGACATAGGTCGAATATAACTTTGCAAATTTGCGATACTCTAATACATAAGAAGCAATCGGATAGGTTTTAGCCAGTTCTTCTAATACTTCCGCAGAAGTAGAATATCCTGTTTTTGTTTTTTTCCCTTTTCCCAAATGCATCTCTTCAAACAAGACTATACCTAGTTGTTTAGGAGAAGCTACATTAAACGAATGACCTGCTAAAGCAACAATAGCTTGTTCATTTTCATGAATTTGTTCTTGTAAATATACACCAATTTCTTGAAGGCGCTCCTTGCTCACTCTAAACCCTGCCATTTCGACTTTTCCTAAAATGACAGCTAATGGAATTTCAATTTCATATAACAATGCTATTTGATTTCTTTCTGCTAAAAGAGAATCTATCTTTTCCTTTAATGCTTCTAAATAACTGATTTTATCCATCATATAAGTTGCATATTGTTTTTCTTCTGGTACCTCATAGACACTCTTTTTTCCGAAGATTTCTTCCACAAAAGCAAAGCGTGTCGGTAAAAATTTTTCCATCATTGTTTTGATTTCTAGTGCACCATATGAGGGATCTACCACATAACTGGCCAAAATAAAATCAAATGCAAATGATTCAACAAAAATCCCTCTTTTTGCTAATGCAACATAAACCTTTTTGCTATCTATCGTATAAATGGTCTTTTGACTTTCCAAGATATGTTGTAGACGAATATCATTTAAATAACTTTCATCTAAATAATATCCAATTTGGTTGATGAAAAAAGCAATTCCTAGTATATGCCCTTTATGATAATTTTCTTGTTGAAGTTCTACTTCCATACTCCATTGTTCATGTTGTTCAAGAGCCACTAGGGTTCGTTCTAATTCATTATAGTAATACAGACATTTTTCTTCAATTGGAGATTCTGCTTTGATTTCTTCTGTCAAATTCATCTTTTTGATAAAAGATTGAAATTCAAGTGTTTCATAAAAACTTCTTAGTTCTACTACATTGGCGCCCTTATATTGCAAGTCTTCTATCGTATATGCAATAGGCGCATCCATAGCAATGGTAGCTAAAGACTTTGTCCGCAGAGCAATCTCTTTTTCTTGAGCTAGCGTATCTTTTAATTTTCCTTTAAGTTCTTCTTGGTGGGCAACCAAATTCTCTAAAGATTGATATTGTTCTAATAATTTAACTGCTGTTTTAGGACCTACTCCTGATACCCCTGGTAAATTATCAGAATTATCACCAATCAAACCCTTATAATCGGTCATTTGATGCGGTTGAAA
The DNA here is from genome assembly GCA_949879765.1 of uncultured Bacilli bacterium. Classification (GTDB taxonomy): domain Bacteria; phylum Bacillota_I; class Bacilli_A; order ML615J-28; family CAG-313; genus CAG-313. The sequence goes on along the minus strand of CATLBQ010000006.1, from coordinate 38,981 downwards.
TCCCATGATGGATTGAAAATTATCTATATTATATTCTTCTAAATCTGTGATTCCCTTCTTGGTTAAAAACACCTTCACATTATCACGAACCAGTTGTAACAAATCTTTATCTCCTGAAATAACAATGACTTCATCAAAAGCATCTTTTACCTTTTCTGACATAGAACCGATTAAATCATCTGCTTCATATTCATCTGTTTCCCATTGTTTTACACCTAAAATGTGCAAATATTCTTTGATATAAGGAATTTGCATTGCAAATTCTTCAGGCATAGGTTTACGCCCCCCCTTATATTCAGCATAGGCTTGATGGCGGAATGTTTTTTTTCCTTTATCAAAAGCAACAAAAATATGTGTCATTCCTTCTATACTTAAAATTTTATGCATCATATTGACAAATCCGTAGATGGCATTGGTATATAAATCATTACTGGTCTTCATTAAATTTCCTGTATATGCAGTGGCATAATAAGCTCGAAACATAATGCTATTCCCATCAAGCAGTACAATCTTATTCATTTGCTACAACTCCTTTTATTTTCTTCTTTTTATTATTTTACCACAAAATTCGAAAAAAATATAGAATATTAGTATTTTTTTATTTCATACTAATATAGAGGTGATCAAATGAAGCCATTAAAAAGTTGTTGCTTTATGTTAACTTGTTTTACTTTCTTTGGATTATACCAGTGTTCTTTCCTACAAAAAGAAAAACCAAATCCATTTTATGCCGAGATTTCGCAGTATAGTAGTTTTCAGCCTGCCCTATATACACAATATGAACAGCTCTATCAACAAAATCATAATCTAATCTATACTTTAAATCTCGTCAATCATCCTTCTTTTTTAAAAAAGGGGGACTATGATAGTTTTTCTTTTGGTGAGCATCATTTATTTGTCAATCCCTATTTTCGTTTGAAAGCGGATTTTACCCCACATCAATTAGAAAAAGTCACTTTACCTAAAATTCATCGTCAATCAGAAGTGATGTTGATTGATCAAAAAACCCAAGAAATGTATCAACAATTATTTACAGAAGCTACTTCATTAGGACTAGAGTTGGTCATTTTTTCTGCTTACCGCTCATATGCCTATCAGAGTCATTTATACGAACAAGCCAAAAATCCTGATTATGTGGCTAAGCCTGGTGCATCTGAACATCAAACAGGTTGTGCCCTTGATATCGCTACTTTAGATACTGGTCTTTCTGAATATTTTGAACAAACGGCTGAATTTCATTTTCTAAAAGACAATGCCCATCGCTTTGGGTTTATCTTGCGTTATCCAAAAGGAAAAGAACATATTACAGGTTATCCTTATGAATCTTGGCATTTTCGATATGTTGGTGTATCGATTGCTACTATCATCTATCAATCCAATCTGACATTAGAAGAATATATTTATCAATATGTAGAAATCATATAGCACCACTTCTTCCTTCCTTTCATATTATATAATAAGGAAGGAGTCGTATTATGTATAGAAATTATTTTCCCTATCAACAACAGCCCCGTTTGTGGCTTCCTATATTGGCTGGGGCAGCCATCATTACTGCACCATTTTGGTTAGGCGGTAGAAATGGTTGTTGTAACAATCAAACTACCTATGTACCCTACAACCAACCTCAGCCCTATTACTATCCACAAGCTGTGCCATATCCATACCCTTATCCTCAACCCTATCCATATCCACAACCATACCCTTATACCTATCCCGTAAATACCCCCAATTGATCATCAAATCGCATCCTATTTTTTATCAAAGCATTTATTTTGACATTCATTATTCATTCAATTATAATTAAAATGCAAAAAAGTGAATAGAGGTAGCGATGCAAATGAGTAGCATTTGGAGCAGGCATGCAATGAAAAATGTAAAAGGTAATCATCGCCGAATAAGATATTTAGGCATACATATCTTATGGGGTTATAAGAAATACTTATAACACTCCTACGTAAGTAGAGGCGCTAGTTGGTTTTCATCAATTCTAATGGATTAATAAAAAGCGTCTTCACGCTTTTTTGTTTTTTTATAAACACTATTGGAGGTATGATGATGAAAAAAATAATGTATGTAGGTATGCTTTTTTTAATGGTATTATCGGTAACCAGTTGTAAAAAAGTAAAATTTGATGAAACAAAAAAGACGCTTGTTGTTGGCCTTGAATGTGATTATGCACCATTCAACTGGCTTGAAACCACAAAAACCGAAACCAATTATCCCGTAGAAAATGTATCTGGTGGGTATGCGGAAGGATATGACGTACAAATGGCTAAAGCGATTTGTAAGGAATTAGGCTATACCCTTGTCATCAAGAAAATCAGTTTTGATGGTCTTATTTCTGCACTTGACTCGGGCGCTATTGATGCTATCATTGCGGGAATGAGTCCAACCGATGAAAGAAAGCTTTCTATTCAATTCAGTGATGCTTACTATCATTCTAAACATGTTTTACTATGCCTTAAAGATTCTCCTTATGTCAATGCCAAGACATTTCAACAATTGAGTGGTGCAAAAGTAATTGGACAATTGTCTACAACTTATGATACTTTGGCCAAACAAATCAGTCAAAAGAATGCTCATTGCACTTATTTACAAGGCTTAGAGACCATTCCTTTGATTGTCAATGCAATTAAATCGAACGTAGCCGATCTCACCGTTTTAGAAGAACCTGTGGGAAAAGGACTTGTTTCAAGAGATGAGGCACTAACTTATTTTGCACTAGATGAAGCATTTGATTTAAATGAAGCAGATACCATCGTTTCTGTTGGGTTACGCAAAGTGGATACTTCTCTTTGTGAAAAAATCAATCAAGCATTAGCCAAAATTAGCCCAGAAATGCGCGATACTTATATGGAAAATGCTGTAAACGCTGGTGAAAACTAATGGCGTTTTTTCGTTTAATATTACAAGAATATGGTATCCTTATTTTAAAAGGCGTGGGGGTAACTTTACTGTTATCTATTGTGGGTACCCTTCTTGGGTTAGTCATTGCTTTATTTTTAGGAAGTATTCAAAGCCTCAACGCTTCTTTGTTTGAAACAAACGGAAAAAAAATGATCCGAAAAATAGCCCAGACTTGCATTCACATCTATGTCACAATCTTTCGAGGTACGCCGATGATTGTACAAGCTGTTATATTTTACTATTCCTTTTATAAAATGGGAATTCACTGGACACCGATTGTTGCGGGACTATTTACAGTCACACTCAATACTTCAGCTTATCTCACAGAGGTTGTACGTGGAGGAATTCAAAGTGTGCAAAATGATCAAACTGAAGCGGGATTATCAATTGGTATGACAAGTTTTCAAACATTCTTTTATATTCGCTTGCCACAAGCATTAAAGAATGCGATGGCCTCTATCGGCAATGAATTAATTGTAAATATCAAAGATACTTCTGTTTTGAGTGTCATTATGATTGTTGATTTATACAATGCGTGTAAGATTGCAGGTAGTAAATATAGTTTATTTGTCGAACCTATGACGATAGCCGCAATTCTGTATTTAGGGTTAACTTTATTTTTCTCATTCTTATTGAGAAAAATCGAAAAACGCATCGGTGCTCCAACAAAAGCACTAACTAGTTCAAATTAGGAGTAAACTTATGGAACCAATTATTCAAATTCAACATTTACATCAGGAGTTTGACCAAAAGGTTATTTTAGAAGATATTAATATTGATATTATGCCTGGTGAAATTATTTCTATTATTGGACCAAGTGGTTCTGGTAAGTCGACGCTTCTTCGCTCAATCAATTTACTCAATCGACCAACAGGAGGAACTATTTACTTCAAAGGCGAAGATATTATAGCCAATACAAAACATCACGCTTTGATTCGCTCTAAAATTAGTATGGTTTTCCAATCATTTCATTTATTTCCCCATTATAATGTCTTACACAATTGTACGTTAGGGCCAAGAAAAGTATTGAAAATGCCCAAAAAAGAGGCAGAACAAATTGCTCTTGCTAACCTTGCATTGGTTGGTATGCAAGAAAAAGCCCATGCGGCAGTAGCTACTTTATCTGGTGGGCAAAAACAACGCGTTGCAATTGCGAGAAGTTTATGTATGAATCCTGATGTGATTTTATTTGATGAACCAACCAGTGCACTAGATCCAGAAATGGTGGGTGAAGTCCTAGCTTCGATTCAAGGTCTCAAATCTACTGGAAAAACGCTTGTGATTGTGACCCATGAAATGGCATTTGCAAAAGAAGTTTCCACTCGAGTGATTTTCATGGACAATGGCTATATTGTCGAAGAAGGTACTCCAGATAAGGTATTCAATCATCCAAAAGAAGAAAGAACAAAAGCCTTTTTATCTCGATTCCATACTATGCCTGATGAAGAACCAAGAGAATGACAATTTTAAAGGGATATATCTATTTTATCATATCCTGATTTATCAAGACGATATGCCAATTGATTTTGGCAATAATTTTCTCGAATCCCTTGTGCTTTATCAATCGTAACTTGTTGCGTTAACGTATGGTAATATCCTATATAAAGTTTATCATTTATTTTTTTATACCAGTAAATTGGCAAATAGTGATACATTTTGATATGCTCTTTCGCAAAATAATTAGAAAAATAAGTTTCAAGACGATATCCAAGAATATCCTCTACTTCTTTTTCAGCTGTTTCAGTAAACAGCAAGGTAAGCAGCCTACTCACTTCTAGAATAAAGACATCCAATTCAATAAATTTTGTGTGATCTAATACGCTTTTGTATACTGGATCTGTATATCTACCTAAAACCATTCCAGCCAAATAGGAAAGGAATCTTTTCGTCTTTTCTTTGTTCGATTGGTGTTGTCTTTTGACCTGAGCTAGTGGTGGGACTTGCATTTGATAAATGGACTGAAACTTTGTATCCATTCGTTGTTCTAGTTGCTCCATCCGATTTTGAATTTCATCAATATACATTTGATATTGCGTTAGAGCAGCAGAAAACGACATTCCTTTTAGTTGTATCCAGTAGGGTTTAAAATTCCAAGATAATTCATTTTCTTGATCTAATAACTTGGCTAAATCAATCAATTGATTGACTATAGCACTGACCTCCTCTTTTTTTTGCTCATCAATTAAAATGGGTAGACTCGCAATATTTCCTACTTGAAAATTTACTGTTGGAGCTAATAATGAAAGAAAATAAAATGCAACAGAGCTAGACAAAAAACCAAGAAAATAAAGTATGTCTTCTTCTTTGGCAAAAAGAGAGGAACCAGATACATCAAATACATATCCTTCTTCTTTATATCGGACATTAAAACTATTGAATCCAAATAGCGACCACGTAATTCCCTTTTGAAAATAGTATTGACGAGATGGCAAATGATTGCCTTGAGAAAGAAGTTGTTGATAGGCCGCTTGATCAAAACGAATCACTACGCCACTTGTACTATACCATCTTGTTTGATCTCCTCCTTTGTTATAAGGAGCATATGTTTTACCACTTCTCCAAAAAGCATCAATACTATCTGCATGATATCCTATTTCGTGAGGTGGGACCTCATACCACATACGTAAAAAAGTTTTGTTATCCCCTGTTGCTAGTCCTTGACGAATTTGGGAAATACTTCCTAATTTCGGGGCATGTTTTAAAATATCAAATGCACGATCACTTATCCAATACGTAAAAGCATAATTTTCCATTGCTAATATTTTTGTTTGCGCATGATAATAATAATTTGATTTTTCAAAAAAACCCTTTTCTTTTTCTTCTATTGTATCATATTGCGATAACTGCACAAAGCAAGTATTGGTATAAGGTGATTGTTTTTCCAATACAAAGGCCATAGCAAGTGCATTATATGCATTGAGATTATCAAAGGTATTTTTTCCAAGATGTAAGACAGAAGTTAACTGGTAATGTTTCAATAGATGATAACGCAAGGCAGCAAATGAGCGAATAAACATCCATGTGTGGAGCGTAATCATTGAAAGCAGGCCAGATGGCTTTAAAAAGTGAATCCCTCTTTCAATGAATGCGGTATACAATTCTGATTTACCATATGAATAATATTGATTTAAATATCCAAGCATTTCTTTCGGTAATACTTTTCTTCCCATATAAGGCGGATTCATTAAAACAACATCATATTTTTTTTGAAGGAGAATAAAAGGATCATACAATCTCTTTAAAATAGGATAGATTTCCATCTTATCCTTTGGAAAATGAAGACAATCTGGAATTTGAATTAAACTTCCTCTTAAACTAGCACTTTGAAATAAAGAAATGATGGCATCTATTGCTTTATGTTTTGTATAATCTTTTTTCGTAGTTTGAGGAATCCAGTGAAAGTGAGGAACAGTGTAATGACGTGGTTCTAAAAATGTAGGATCATCCTCAAAGGCTTTTATCACAAAAATAAATTTCGCAATGCAAATCACAGTAGCATCAATATCTAACCCATACAAATGTTGATCATAAATGCGTTTATAGATTTCAACAAGCGGATACGCTGTTTCTTCTTGATACTTTTGAATCAACTTTTGTAAAGCAGCAAGTAAAATATTGCCTGTTCCAAGACAAGGATCAATTATCGTAAAATCAGTTAAGTCAACTGGTTTAGAATGGGATGAAGCCAAATGATACAAATTATTTTTCGTATGAATGGTATTATCTACCATATATTGACAAACCATATGAGGGGTAAAAATTTGGGTAGCCGCAAAAATATTTTTCTCATCAACTAGAGTATCACTATTGCGTAACGTAGATGTAAAAGTATGATACCGTTCGTGATCCCTAAAATCTTCTAGATACTCACCAAAGTGCTCAATGGGTGTTTGTTGATTGATTTGATATGATAATTCAGCTTTTTGTTCTACCGTAAAAAAATGTTTGGGATAATCCTTTTCTAATTTGTCCATATGTGTTGGAAAAATATGAGGAAATAGCTTATTTTCTATCTCACAATACGATATGACTTCTTCCTTTGTTCCGTTTTGATAATTGGGTAAAATGCCCTTAGCAATCAAAAATTGCAAAGAAATGATTCTCACAAACCATTCTTGGACCATCTCTTCGTCTTGAATATCCTCTAACAGACTTTCACGAATACGGCCAGAAAACGTATTATACTCTTTTACACTCATCTGCCCACCTCCTTTGTCTTTTCTTGTATTTTACCATAACTTTTGGTGATTCCAAAGAAAAAAGCCCTTTTCTATCAAAAAAAGGAGATATTTATCTCCTCATTTATGATGCCACTTCTGTAAAGAACAACAGTAAAATACCTGTACTTGGTGTATATTCTATTGTAACTTCTATTTGTTGATCATTAGTTGCTCTATAATACTTGTAATCAGAAAAAGTATCTTCTTCTGGATTAAGTATAAATCCGGCAGCTACAATTCTTTCTTTGATTAACAAATAATGGTTACTCTGTATATCCTTATATCCAATTTGAAGTCCATCTTCAGTATGTTGTCCAAAGTAGAAAGTACCATATTCAATTGGTGATATTCCTTCTACATAAGGATGATCCTTAGGCCATTCTTTATATTGATTATTTTCAACTGTCTTATAGTTTAAAAATTCATCTATATTCCCTACCAATTCAAATTTTGTTACAACTGCTTTAGCGGTATTGACTTCTTTTTTCAAACACGCTCCAGTTTCTACATCAACATAATAATATTCTTTTAGCGTAATATGACTTGTGACTGTCACCCGTTCATAAGCATGCACCTTCCTTCCAATATATTCAGTATCATCTTTAGCATAAAAATTTAACTGAATATTTGTGAGATGACTCGTCAATGTCTTAAACAATTCATTCTCAATTTGTTCTAATTCTATCGTATCTTCGGAAAGCATCTTGGTTTTTGTATGATGATCAATTTTATACCATTTCATCTCTACACTATCATATAAGTATCCTTGTTGATTACCTTCATAATAATATCCATTCGTAGCTGAAATAAATTGAAATTCTTTATCTTGAATTGTCAATTGAATATGATAGTTTTTAAGATTTTCAATGACTTGATTTTCGGGAATAAATGTAGATAAATCCACGTATTGTAAAGATTCATAAGACTGATATGGTTCTAAATCAACATTTTCTATAGACATACTTTCTACTTTACAAATCACTTTTTTTAGTGAATTACCTAAACTAAAATATAAGCAAGCTCCTGTTTCATTGTCTATCCGGTAAACTTCTTCATATTCTGTAGAATCACGATAATACTCTATGACGTCTCGATCTAAATACTGAGTTTCTCTTGTAGATAATCCTTGAATTGTATCACTGCTCAAATGGTATAGCAATACATAAAATATATCTTCTATTTGTGAAGAAAAGTCATAATTACCGATTACTTTTATCTTCTGTTGTTTAAGTAAATCAACACTATAGGATTCATTTTTGATTGCATCATAATAACCATAAACATTTTCTTTACCATTAGCATAATAATATCCTTCTTTACAGCGAATCAAACGATAAGTTATCCCATTGATATTAATACTAATATCAAAAGATGATAAATTCTTTCGAATCTCTGATTCAGAAGCAAATTCTATGTACCCACATCTTGTACATACGTTAGTGGTTGGTGTCTTTTCCTCATATTGGTGCCCATGCTTTTCACATTCCGTTTTCTTTTTACATCCTACACAACTCATTAAAAGAATTATAGTACAAATGGCTCCCATTATCATTATTTTTTTCATTGATGATCCTCCATTTTGATATATTTTTATCTTCTCATTTGATTACATTATACCATATTTTTTTCAATTTTTCAAGTACCTTTCTTTTCCACATAGCATCCTACTTTTATTTTCTATGCAATAACCTATCTTTATCGCTCTAGATTGGATCATCATCGAAGAATTCCTATATCCTTTTCTAAAAAAACAAAAAGGCCCTACAAGGAGTCTTTTTATTTTCATATCCATTCTTACTTTTTCTTTTTACGTGTAGACCGATAATAGCCATTGGGGTAATAGGGTGGATAATACCCATTCATATAATAAGGAGGATACGTGGGGTAGATGACTTTAGGTTTTGGTTTTTTTGGTGCTTCTGTTGTTTCTTCTAGCGTGGATACCTTTTCTTCTATTTTATCCATAGTCACATTGTCCATACTTTGCGATGCATTAACAACTGATTCTTGTTTGATTTTTGTCTGTAATGATTCGATATCAATTTTTGGATAGTATTCCTCAATAAAAGGCTCCGTATTGTCTAATTCTGTTTGAACAATTTCAGGTATTTCTGGAAGTCTAATTTTTGTTCCTGGTATCAAATGATCCCAATCTTGGATGTGATGATTGATTTTAATAATTTCATCCACAGTCAAATTATAGATTAAAGCAATTCGCTCAATTTTTTCATTGACTCTCACAATATGTGTATTCATAATTCCTCCTATTTATAGAAAAATCGTTGGATTCCAACGATTTTTAATTTTCTCTAATGAAATCTTCATTGATTTCATTTTCCAAGTTATCGATGGTATCAAAGTTATCATTGCAACTATAAACGTTGACCATCATCTTGGTTTCACCAATGATTTCAGCTAATGCGTCAAAGACAACTTCTACTTCAATAACATTATCTTTTATGCAAGCGTTCGTACAGGTTGGTTGTTGCAATATTCTAACAATTACGTCAGTGTGATCAGTAGTTGCATCACATACAATGTCCCTTACTTTGATACAGCCTTGATAAGCTGTCTTAGCGCGGGCGATTTCCGTTTTGGTGTTATTATCATATGCATACCAAATATTGATTTCAAAGTTCCCTGCAATGTCGACTTGCTTTCCATTTTGGGTAGCCTCAAATTCATGGTTGATGACCCAGCATCCAAGAACACTATATGGTGGGTTATCTAATGCAATTCCTTCGCAAATTTTGAACGTCTTTCTACCCTTAGCAAGAACCGCTCTCGTTACGATTTCACGAACTTCACTCATCTATATCCCTCCTCAGTGTAATATATTCAAAAGAATGCCAACATGTGACACAAAGATATCAAACCACCAAGGAAAAGGTGCAACATCTTTCTATTTATTTTATGCGTCAACGATTAAAAAATGAACAAAAAGCAAGATTGTTTTTCAAATCTTGCTTGTTTCAATTAAAATTTCATTATTCTTCTACTTTTTCCCATTTGGCATAAACCTTGATATCAGAAAATAGATGACTTGGGATATGTACGAGTGCATCGCCAGTATAATTTGGATTATCATACCACCCCATAAAACGATATCCTGTCATCGTAAGCGTAGTAGGTAAATCTAATCCCTTTTCCCAATCATATTGATAAGGCAACTCTGGATTTTCTTCTCCTAACACATAAGGGATACGATCATACATGGCAGGAATATTGCCTTTTTTGATAAAATATGATGGTAACGTATCTTTTTCATAGTAGAAAAATTTTGCTGTATCGACTAGCGAAGCCCAAGCGCTTGCTAAAAAGTCGCTTCCTGTATGATTGGGATCATTAGGTCCACCTGTATATCCTTCATCTTTTCGCCAGTGATAGAAAAATTCTTGTAAGAAATAAATAAATTCAACATACCGATTTTTCTCTAAACAATATCCGATAAACCCTTGATCGGCTGTTTGGTCTTCTAATTTTCCACCCACATCAATCCCCAAATAAAATGAAGCAGCCAAGTTTCCAATTGCGCCCATACCAGCACCACCGCCGCTCCATGCTCCTGCAATGCTTAAGAAATCCTCTAATGAGCGCACATTATTGCGTTCCAATTGACTTGCGGCATGCCGATAATTGACGATATAATCGTAAAAATCACTAAAGAAAGAAAGGAACAAGTGTTGCTTACTGGTAAAAACATTTTCACCAATCACATATTCAATTCTATAAAATGCTTTTTCAAATACCGCATATAATTCTATAGGTTCTTCATAACTAACGGGCACCTTTGAATAAATATTGCCACTTCCATCTGCATATTCTGACCAACCTAAAAATTGATAGCCTTGTTTGGTCAAAGTAGGCAATAAGGTTTCTTCACCAGGAATATAATAAGTTGGATATTCACCTGATAGAACTCCTTCATTCAAATGATAGGTAATTTGACAAACATCTACCCATTTGGCATATAAGATAATACTACTTTCTCGACCTCTTTCGATTTTTTCAATTGGCATTCCCTCAAAATCATAGTTATCATACCATCCTAAAAATATACTATTTTCCTTTTGAGGTATTTCTAAAGTTAGTTCATCCTCTTTGGTAAATTCAATGGTCGATGTACTCACTATTCCCCCTTCTGGTCGAAGCGTTACCAAATAGATCTTTTCCCATTTGGCATACAATATTATATCTTCTTGATTTCCTTTTTCAATGCTTTCTACTGCACTTTGAGGATCATGTAGATCAAAATACCACCCTTTAAAAATGGCTCTTTGTTTTTGAGGGATAGGAAGAATAACGCAATCTAATGAACTATACTCACTGGGTACTTCTTCTGAAAAATTTCCACCATCTAATTGATAGGTAATCCGATAAATTTTTTCCCATTTGGCATACAAATCCAAATGCTTTTGCCAAGATGAATCAATCGTTGTGATTGCACTTCCTGTATAATCAGGGTTACTATACCACCCTAAAAATTGGTAGCCTTCCATACTTGGCTCAGGTAATTGAATATCTTCGTCTTTGGTATATGTACTTGGTAAATCTATCGTTAACGTTACACTAGAGTGGTAATGAATTTGATAACTGGTTACTTGTTCCTTATTTTTATCATCACAACTGGTTAGAAATCCTACACACACAATAGTAATCATTAGTCTAACAACTATTTTTTTCCAATTCTGCATTCCATGTATCTCCTTTTTAACGTAAAAATCCCCAATTACATTATATCATAATTGAGGATTTTTCTTTTTTTCTTACTTTTTTATTTTTCTATAAATTCTCCTAACAAATGCCATGAGAATGCTTTTTTAATTTTTACGCTAACCAAATCACCAACTTGGATTGATGTTGTTGGATTACAAGAGAAATTCACCAACATATTTTGTGGTGTATATCCTGTTAACATATCGGGATTATTTTTACTAGGTCCTTCGACGAGTACTTCCACTTCTTGATCAATAAATTGTTCATGTGCTTGTAATGCATAGGTATTGATAACCTGATTGAGTGTATCTAATCGATGATGTTTTTCCGCCTCTGTCAATGGATTAGGATATGTCGCAGCAGGTGTTCCTTCCCTTGGAGAATAAATGAAGGTAAATGCCCCACTATATTCAACTTCTCTAACCAATTCTAAGGTATCTTGAAATTGTTCTTCTGTTTCACCTGGAAAAGCAACAATAATATCTGTTGTTATACTAATCTGAGGAACAGCTTGTTTTAATTTCTTAATCTTTTCTAGATAATCTTCTTTGGTATATTTTCGATTCATTCTCTTTAATACTTCATTATTTCCTGATTGAACAGGCAAATGAAGATGAGGCATGATGTTCCCCCCTAATGCCATAGCTGAGATAGTAGCATCATCTAAATCTCGGGGATGAGATGTTGTATACCGGATACGTTTGATAGATGTTTGATGAAGATCCCTTAGCAGATCCGCAAAAGTATACCTTCTATCTTTAAAATCATTCCCATATGCATTGACATTTTGTCCAAGCAAAGTCACTTCTATATATCCTGACTCAGCGAGTTGTTCTACTTCTTGAATAATCGCTTCTGGCTCTCTTGAACGTTCTTTTCCTCTTGTGTATGGCACAATACAGTATGTGCAAAATTCATCACAGCCATACATAATATTTACCCAAGCTTTTTTCGGATGATCTCTTACTGTAGGCACATTTTCATAAATATCACCTTCTACAGATAACACCTCTATGACTTTTTTCTCTTCATGCATAGCATCATAAATGTACTCTGGTAAATTGGCAATATTATGCGTACCAAAGGCAATATTTACTTGTGGGTATCGAGTTTTAATCGTTAAAATTGTCTTTTCTTCTTGGGGCATACATCCACAAACCCCTATCATCATCGTCGGGTTTCTTTTTTTGAACTTTTGAAGACGTCCAAGTTCTCCAAATACCCTTTCTTCGGCATTTTCACGAATAGCACAGGTATTGAATAAAACAAAATCAGCCGTAGCTTCATCAACTGCTTTTTCAAAACCAAGCATCTCTAAAATTCCCGCAATTTTTTCGCTATCCGCAAGATTGCCTTGACAACCATAGGTCTTTAACATATAAGTTTTTCCTACACCAAGGTTATAATACTTTGGGTTAAGGTCAAATATATTCAAATGGATTTCTTGATTTCTTCTTTTTCTAGCTTCTTTCAAAGATGGTTCAACTATTTTTGTGTAATTTGTTTCTTTCATAATCCCTATTCTTTCTTACTTATTTTGATTTATACATTTCACGATATTCCTTATCGGTCATACCAAACATCATTTTATCAAAGACTTTTCCATCGTATCGTACATAACCACTTCTAGCAATTCCCTCTTTGATAAATCCCAACTTCTCACATACACGTTGTGATTGATAATTATCAATAAAGGTACCGACTTCTATTCGTTTGAGTTCTAAATATTCAAAGCCAAAGGCAATCACTTCTTTTGCGGCCTCTGTGGCATAACCATGTCCCCAATAAGACGGATTAAGAGAATATCCCAATTCTGCCTTGAAATGAACAATATGATTGTACAATTCAATCGTACCAATCATCTTCCCCGTTTCCTTTAACACAATAGCCCAAACGCCTAATCCATAAGGTGCAGTCATGGTTTTGATTACTGAAATTGTATCTGCAATAGAACTATGTGGTGGCCAACCCGCCATAGGTCCAACCATTGATGTTTTTGCATATTCATACATATCATCAGCATCTAATACCGATAAAGGTCGGACGATAAGTCTTTTTGTACAAAGAACTGGTAATTTCATATACCCTCCTTAAGTAAGTAAAAAGTTGGCATAGCCAACTTATTTACGAGATTCTACAATTAATTTAATTGCGGTACGTTCTTCACCATCAATCATAATGTCACTAAAAGCAGGTATACAGATTAAATCTTTTCCTGTGGGTGCTACGTATCCTCTTGCAATTGCAATTGCTTTAATCGCTTGATTGAGTGAGCCAGCACCTACGGCTTGAATTTCTACCGATTGCTTTTCTCTAAAGGCATTGGCTAGTGCCCCTGCAACAGAATTTGGTTTTGATTTTGATGAAACTTTTAATACTTCCATAATATGGTCCCCCTTAGTCATTTTACTGTATTGCATTTAATCCTATTCATCAAGTATGAATTATATGCCTACATTTATTATTTTATCACACTGACTATCTCGAAATTTGTCACTTTGTGTGAACTTTCATTGATTTCCACAATGAGTCCATTCAGTTGTTTTCTTCCCGTTTCCATTGGAATATGACGCACGGGCATTCCTGTCAAAAATCGTTTGATAATGGGAGTTGGATCTACTCCAATGATACCATCTAATGGTCCAGTCATTCCTAAATCAGTCATGTACATCGTACCTTTCGGTAAGAGATGCGCATCATTTGTTTGGACATGTGTATGTGTACCTACAATGACCTGAATACGGCCATCAAAGTAATTAGCAAATGCGAGTTTTTCACTAGTTGCTTCACCATGAAAATCACAAATATAAATATCACTAGGTACTTCTTTCAATAATTCTTCTGTTCGTTGAAAAGGACAATCTAAAGCAGTATTCATGAATGTTCGTCCCATCACTTGAAAAACCGTAATCAATAACTGATTGTACCGAATGGTTACATACCCTTTACCAGGTACTCCCTTCGGCATATTTAATGGTCGAACTAAATTTTTTGCTTCATCAATGAAATGATAAATATCATGATTCGCAAAACTATGATTGCCTAATGTGACTACATTAATATGATTTTCCAACAAAAATTTATAGTAGTTTTGCGTAATACCATTACCATGAGCAATATTTTCACCATTGGCAATCATAAATTGAATACCTTTTTCTTCTTTGATTGAATTGACTTGTGAGAGAATCATCTCTCGACCAGGGGCTCCAAAAATATCCCCAATGAGTAATAATTTCATGTATAATTCACTTTCTAACGAGCTACTTCTTGAACTCGGGTTTCTCTAATCACAGTTACTTTAATGGTACCTGGATAGTTCATTGTTGTTTCAATCTTATGTTTAATATCACGTGCTAATTTATATGCTTCTGCATCAGTAATTTCTTCTGGTTTAACTAAAATACGCACTTCACGACCAGCTTGCAATGCATAAGTTTTATCTACACCTTTGAACTCTTTTGATAATTCTTCTAATTGTTGTAATCGTTTGATATAATTGTCTAATGATTCACTTCGTGCACCAGGACGTGCCGCAGAAAGCGTATCTGCTGCCGCAACAAGTTCAGAAATAACATGATTGGCTTCAACATCTCCATGGTGTGATGCGATAGCATTGATGACCACTTTATTTTCTCTAAATTTTGTTGCAATTTCAACACCAATATCCACATGGCTGCCTTCTTGTTCATGGTCTGTTGATTTTCCAATGTCATGTAAAAGTCCTGCACGTCTTGCTAAAATTTCATCTTCACCGATTTCAACAGCTAATTTTCCCGCAAGAAAGGCTACTTCTTTTGAGTGCGATAAAGCATTTTGTCCGTAACTGGTTCTAAAACGCAAGCGACCGATAAGTTTAATCAATTCAGGATGAATTTTACCAATTCCAGTTTCGAATACGGCTTTTTCACCTTCTTCACGAATTTCATTTTCTAATTCCTTTGTACATTTATTATACACTTCTTCAATTCTAGGTGGCTGAATCCGTCCATCTGAAACCAAAATTTCTAAAGTACGTCTCGCAATTTCTCTTCGAATCGGATCAAAGCAAGAAATAACCACTGAATCAGGGGTATCATCAATAATCAAATCAACACCCGTCACTGCTTCAATGGCACGAATATTTCGTCCTTCTCGTCCAATAATTCGGCCTTTCATCTCATCGTTTGGTAATGCAACAACGGATACCGTTTTTTCTTGAACAGTTTCATTGGCATATTGATGTATAGCATTTGCTAAAATAACTTGTGATTTATGGTTTGCTTCATATTTTGCTTTTTCTGTAACATCTTTAACATAAATGGCCATTTCCATTGACAATTCATCTTCTAAGCGTTTAAATACTATTTCACGTGCTTGTTCTTGATTTAAGCCTGCAATTTCCATTAACTTTTGTTCTTGTTCAGTAATCAATTCCTCTATTCTGTTATTACGTTTTTCGATTTCCGCAACTCTTTGCTCTAGTTTTGTTTCTTTTGCAATGAGACCACTTTCACGTTTGTCAAGATTATCGGATCTATTCTCTAAATTGGTTTCTCTACGATCTAGTTTTCTTGCTTCTTCTTGAAGTTCAGATTTCTTATTGGCAATTTCTTTTTCTGAAATCGCTCTTGCTTCTGAAATTTCTTTCTTTCCTTCACGAATCAAGTCTTTCTTTTGAGCTTGACCTTCTTTTTCAGCATCTTCAATAATCTTTGCTGCATCTTTTCCTAAGCGTTCAAATTTTGTTTCAACCACTTGTTTTCCTCGATTGAACATAAAATAACCGCCAACTAGGACGCCAACTAAAAGCGCAATAACAATTAGAAGAATCCAAATTCCATCTGGCATTTTGTTTTTCTCCTTTTTTCTTGTTATTTTTAACGATTTGTAATGTAAATTATATATAAACGTGCTTTGCACAATAATTTCTTACTTGTTTATTATATCAAAAATTGCCTAATTTGTCAAATGATATAAAGACAAACTATAGATTGAAAATGACATCATAAAAAAAGAAAAGAGTTTTAAACTCTTTTCTTCATCTCTATTGTTGATTTTCTGCATAATCCTCATCTTTTGTGCAAAGTAAGAAAATACCTCCTAAAAGATTACAGAAAAGAAGCGTAACAATTCCAATTCCTGTAAGTTCATCCCTAGATGTAGCCTTTTTCATCTTACTTAAAGCAATTGCCCCAACAATAACGGGTACAATTAAATAAAATGTAAAAATCATGCCAATAATAATAAATACTTTTGCTGCAGTTTTCATTCTTTTTCCTCCTCATTTCATAGCCTCATTATCCAATAAGTACTATCTAGCCCCTATTATAGCAAATATA
This sequence comes from uncultured Bacilli bacterium, assembly GCA_949879765.1. GTDB lineage: Bacteria > Bacillota_I > Bacilli_A > ML615J-28 > CAG-313 > CAG-313. The sequence goes on along the minus strand of CATLBQ010000006.1, from coordinate 21,820 downwards.
ACATAAAAAGTCAAAAAATTACCATATTTTTTGTATATATATTCTATCTTGATTCAAAATATCCCTTATCATCACTTATCTTTTATGATTTGTTTATTCAATTTTATAACATTTTGCATTGTACTATGAATTTTATTTGATATTTTTTAAAATAATTGATATAATGATGATGGTGATATTATGGGAAAAGAAATAAACTATCCAAATCAAAGTAAAAAAATTTTTGCAATCACTACGCCAACTATGCCAAAAAGAAATTATCAAAAGGCAAATCTTGGAGCAAACTTTGAAAATCAGATTAATGACTCTTGCGCATACTATTTACAAAAAGGGATTGCTTCTATTTATAAAAAACCTACCCCTATTCAAATTGTAAAAGTAGATTATCCTTCTAGAAACAAAGCAAGAATTGTCGAAGCCTATTATAAAACCCCTTCTACTACTGACTATAACGGCATATATCAAGGTTATTATATTGACTTTGAAGCAAAATGTTGTCATAGTACTAGTTTTTCTTTTGGTCACATTTATGAACATCAAATCTATCATTTAGATACAGTTGAACGAATGGGCGGAATCGCTTTTTTAATTATTGAGTTTCCTTTAAAACAGGAGGTTTATATCTTGCCTTCTGCGTTATTAAAAGAAAAATATTTGCTTTCTTTACAAGGAGGTAGAAAAAGTATTAGTTACGAGGAATTCAAAAACGTTGGTTATCTAGTCAAAAAGGGATTCCAACCACCTATTGATTTTTTACAAGTTGTAGATATGTTTATAGAAAAAAGAAACAATAAAAAATAAGCGATTAGTTTTATGCTAATCGCTTTTGTTTTTTAATGGATGTTAGCTCCAAAAGGAAAAATAGCCAATTTTCCAAACTTAAATGCTTGAATACCAAAAGGAATACCTATGATAGTGATACAAAGTAAGATACCATTGAATAGATAGACCACAAACATTTCCCATCCAAATAATATCAACCATATTCCATTCATAATTGGATGTGTTCCAAAATCGAGTTCTACTTCTTTTCCAAAAGGAGAAAGTGTGATGGTTGCAAACTTAAAACATTGCTTACCAAAAGGGATACCAATGATGGTCATACATAAAAGCACCCCCACTAAAAACCAACCTAAAGCTGTGCCAATTCCACCTGTAATAATCCAAATTATATTACCTAATATCGTTAAACAACCGGTTTGTTTTCGTCTAGACATTAATAATTACTTCCTTTTTTCTATTTTGTACCAAAAATTCTATCACCACAGTCTCCAAGACCTGGAACGATATATCCTTTTTCATTTAATTTTTCATCTTTTGCAGCAAGGTAAATATCCACGTCAGGATGATGTTGTTGTAAATTAGTAATACCTTCATCTACTCCAACAATCCCCAAATATACAATTTTTTTCGCGCCTTTTTCTTTTAAAATATCAATAGCTGCTACAGCACTTCCACCAGTAGCCAACATCGGATCAACTAAAAATACCGTTGCATCAGGTAAAGTAGCTGGAAATTTTGCGTAATACAATTGTGGCTCTAGTGTTTCTTCATTTCTAAATAAACCAATATGACCTACTTTGGCTGTTGGGATTAAACTTTGAATCCCTTCTACCATACCAAGACCAGCCCTCAAAATAGGCACAATAACGACATCACAATTCAATGAATAGGTTTTAGCAAGCGCAACAGGCGTTTGAATTGATACTTCTTTTAAAGGCAAATCTCTTGTTGCTTCAAAAGCCATTAAATTCGCAATTTCACTTACAGATTGTCTAAAGTCTTTTGTGTTGGTGTTTTCATCACGAATAATTGTTAATTTGTGATGAATCAATGGATGATTAAAAATTGTAATTTTTGACATGTTTTTTACCTCTTTCTTTGTTTTTTAAAGAAAACTATGGCTCATACCATAGTTTACCCTAAAAGTTTCTCCCTAATTTTTTGTTCAATTTCCTTAGCAAGTGTAGGGTTTTGTCTAAATAACTCTTTCACGTTTTCTCTTCCTTGTCCTAAACGTTCTCCTTCATATGAAAACCACGCACCAGCTTTGTCAACAATATCTAAATTGGTTGCCATATCTAGTACTTCTCCTTCATATGAAATACCCTTGCCATAAATTAAATCTACTTCTGCAGTTTTGAATGGAGGGGCAACTTTGTTTTTCACAATTTTTACTCTTGTCAAATTACCAATAGCCTCTGTGCCTTGCTTAATTTGGTCAACTCTTCGGATGTCCAAACGAATGGTTGCATAGAATTTTAGGGCACGACCACCTGATGTCGTTTCTGGACTACCAAATAGTACACCTACTTTTTCACGAATTTGATTGATAAAAATAGCAACAGTTTTACTTTTATTAATAATACCTGCCAATTTTCTCATCGCCTGACTCATCAATCTAGCCTGCAACCCTACATGGCTATCTCCCATATCTCCTTCAATTTCTGCCTTTGGAACGAGTGCTGCAACAGAATCAATTACAATAATATCTACTGCATTACTTCTTACAAGTGCTTCTACAATTTCAAGTGCTTGTTCACCATTATCTGGTTGAGAAAGCAATAAATTATCTGTATCTACACCTAATGCTTTTGCATATACTGGATCTAATGCATGCTCTGCATCAATAAACGCAGCATATCCACCTTTTTTTTGTGCTTCTGCAATTGCATGCAAAGCAAATGTTGTTTTACCACTTGATTCAGGTCCATAAATTTCAATGATTCTTCCTTTTGGATATCCTCCAACACCTAGTGCAATATCTAGTGTGATAGAACCTGATGGAATGACTTCTATCTTTTCTTGATTTGCATCACCAAGTCTCATAATAGAACCTTTACCATACGTTTTTTCTATTGATTTTAACGCATCACTTAATGCTTTTTGTTTTGCAGAATCTTTCGTTGGTTGCTCAATATCTTCTATTTTCAATTGTTTTGCCTTTTCAGCCATACTATTCTCCTATTGTTTATTTTTTTGTTTTGTTCTTTTATCTTTTATTACATCTATGTTTTTGGCAAGATAATCGTATCCGCTAAAAATAGTAATGGCTAAAGTGGCCACAATAAGTATTTTGGCAACAATAACATATCCCAGTGCTAAGTCATGTATTCCTGAACCATTCAAAGTAACTGCACCACCTGCTAGCAAGAACAATATCGTCACAAACTGAATCGTTGTCTTGATTTTGCCATACCAACTAGCCGCAATTACTTTTCCTTGTCCTGCCGCAAGCAAACGTATACCCGTTACCATAAACTCCCTTGCTAAAATAATCACAACCATCCACCAACATAGTAAATTAGAAGTCCCCACAGTTGTTCCAGATAAATTATAATACTCAACTGTCAATGCTTGATTTTCCATATTTTGTTGCAATAGAATAATGAAAGCTGTTGATGTAAGCAGTTTATCCGCAAGTGGGTCTAAAAATTTCCCAAAGTTCGTAACTAAATTATGTTTTCTAGCAATATGTCCATCTAAAAAATCAGTTAATGCACCAATAAACACGAGTAATAAAATAATAAAATTAGCTTGTGATAAATTTGGAAATAAAATGCTATTCATTCTCAAATGATCAATTGAATAGACAATCATCATAATAGGTATCAAAAGAATTCTAAAAATGGTTAATTTATTTGGTAAATTCATGCCTACACCTCTTTTGCAACTATTATACCATAAATCATTCTTTTATGCAAGTTTAAAAACCCCTTTTATCTTGCAAATAAATCAATAAAAATGTCGATATTTTTTGAAAAAAGTTTAGGTGAATACCTAAACTTTTAATTATCTACAATTCCTTGATGGTATAATTTTTCATAGAATCCCTTTTGTGCAAGAAGGGTTTGATGGTTTCCTACTTCAACAATATTTCCTTGATTCATCACGATAATCATATCAGCTTCACGAATTGTCGAAAGTCGATGAGCAATCACAAAACTTGTTCTTCCTTTCATCATATAATTGAATGCATCCACAATTTTCTTTTCTGTTCTTGTGTCAATAGAAGATGTGGCCTCATCTAGTATAACCACATCTGGTACCATCATCATTAACCTTGCAATGGTAATCAATTGTTTTTCTCCTTGTGAAAGTCCTGATGTAGCATTGATCATTGTATCATATCCTTGGGGAAGGCGTCTGATAAAACTATCCGCATGTGCAAGTTTAGCTGCTTGAATGACTTCATCTTTTGTAGCATCGGGTTTGGCATATGCAATATTTTCAAAAACTGTTCCTTTAAAAATCCAAGTATCTTGTAAAACCAAACCATAGGTTTTTCTCAGATTTTCCTTTCGAATATGCAGTGTATTTTCACCATCAATATAAATTGCACCACTAATTGGATCATAGTACCTTAATAATAAGTTAATCATCGTTGTTTTTCCACAACCTGTCGGTCCAACAATGGCCACCTTTTGCCCTTTCTCAATGGTTAGATTAAAATCTGTAATGAGAGGTTTTTCTGGTGTATACGCAAATACAACATGTCTAAATTCCACACTATCTACTGGCAATTCAATATGTTTAGTTCCCTCATCGATTTCATTTGGCTCAGCCAAAATATCTTCAACTCGTTTATAAGAAGCAAATGCTGATTGAACCTCGCTGATGACACCAGATATTTCATTAAATGGTTTGGTATACTGATTGGCGTAAGTTAAAAAGGAAGAAAGTTTACCTACTGTAAATAGTTGGGTAGGGTCTTCTATGACCAAAATAGCTCCAATAATTCCCACTAAAGCATAAACTAACCCATTAACAAATCGTGTACAAGGATTCGTTGTAGAAGAAACAAACTGAGCATGAATTCCTACATCGTACAACTCTTGATTCATTTTTTCAAAGTTTTGAATAGCTTGTTCTTCATAACACAAACTTTTAATCTTTTTTTGATTGCTTACCATTTCTAAAATATATCCACTTAATACCCCTTTGGCTTTCGCTTGCTTGACAAAGTATTGATGAGATTTCTTCGAAATGAAGGCAGCCACAAACAAAGATAGCGGTGTAACTAAAACAACAATCAGTGCTACCTCCCATTTGATTACAAACATAAAAATCAATGTAGCTATAATCATAATTATACCACGATACAATTGCTTAAATCCTTGTAACAATCCATTTGATACTTGTTCAATATCTGAAATCAAAAGACTAACGATATCACCATGACGATGGCTATCTACATAAGCAAGAGGCAAATGCGTGATTTTAGTAAAAGTCTCTTTTCTTAAGTCGAGTACCATACCTTCGGATACCACAGACATAATATATTCGTATAAATAACCAAAAACATTACCTACCACAATACAGATAGCTATTTGAAACAATATCGGATATAGTGCCTCAAAATGAACGTCCCCTTTATCTACAATATAGTCTACTGCATCACCTACCAATACAGGTATATATAATGTCGCCATAACATTGATAAGAGCTAATCCCAATATTAAAATCACTAGTCCTGTATATTTACTTAACCGATTCCATAAATGTTTAGGCATCTTCTTCACCTCTTGATTCTTGGGATGCACAAATTTCTTGATATACTGCACAACTACGCATCAATGACTGATGTGTTCCCATTCCCATCATTTTTCCTTCATCTAAGACTAAGATTTGATTGGCTTCTTTCAAACTGCTTGCCCGTTGTGATATGATAATACATGTCATATCTTTGGCAAATTCTCGAATGCCTTTTCTTACTTTGGCATCTGTCATATAGTCAAGGGCACTAGTTGAATCGTCTAAAATTAACAATTTGGGCTGTTTCACCAATGCCATAGCAATGGATATTCTTTGTTTTTGTCCACCCGAAAAATTCCTACCATTTTCTTCAACTATGCTATCCAAACCGCCCTTTTCTAATACAAAATCAAGGGCTTGGGCAACCTCTAAAGCCTTGATCATTTCTTCATCTGTTGCCTTTGGGGCAGCCATTTGTAAATTCGAACGAATGGTTCCTTTAAAAAGAACGGCCTTTTGTTGAACTAAACCAATGGAGGAACGAAGCGTATGTAAATCAATCTGTTGAATTGGTTGTCCACTGTAGTCTATTTCTCCTATAGTGACATCAAAATAACGTTCTATCAACTGAACAATCGTCGATTTTCCTGATCCAGTACCTCCAATAATCCCCAATGTTTGTCCTTTTTTGAGTGTGAAACTAATATCTTCAATGGATGTTTCTGTAATCACATCATATGCAAATGAAACATGCTGAAACACAAGTAAATCATCTGTTGCTTCATCTAATGTAACCATTGTACCATTTTCAATAGAAGTATCTAAATCAAGGAGGGCATCGCATCTTTTCAAAGAAGCATAAGCCTTGGTAAAAATAACGACCAAGTTACTTACCACTATTAACGCTAGTAAAATTTGGTTCATATAATTAACTAAAGCAATGACTTCACCTTGAGATAATGTACCAATTTCAACCATTTTTCCACCAAAATACAAAATAGCAATAACAGAAAAATTTGCCACAATGGTTGTCAAAGGGTTCAACAATGCCGAAATTTTAGCAATGGTGAGTGCTTCCTTTTGGTATTTCTTTACCTCTTTTCCGAAGCGTTCTTCTTCCTTTGCTTGCATAGCAAATCCTCTTACTTCTCTTGCACCTTTTAAATTTTCACTTGTAATGACACTTAAATCATCTAATTTATCTTGTACTTTCGTATATCGTTTGGAACTTTCTTTGATCACAAAATATAAAATAAGTGCAATGAAAATCACCATCACTAAAAAAATCATTCCTATTTTCAAATTAATAATACAGGCTGCTATAAGACTTCCTAATACCAAGAAAGGCGCACGAACAACCAAACGAATCAGCATCGCCACCGCAAGTTGTAATTGATTAATATCGTTGCTCATGATATTGATGAGCGCATCACTACCCACTTTTTCTAATTCTTTAGGCGATAGACTATTGATTTTTCGAAAAATAGCATTTCTTAATAATGTGCCATATCCTTGTGAGGCTCTTGAAGCATTAAACTGACAAACAAGAGAACTTCCAAGCCCCAATATTCCTAGTACAATAATGATTGCACCTACACTATAAATGTAGGTTTTATTTTGGTATTTTACCCCTTCATCAATGATAAGCGCCATTAAAATAGGTACAATCAATTCAAAAATGGCCTCAATCAATTTAAATATAGGTCCAATAATCAGCCTTTTTGTAAAGGGTTTCAAATAATGTGTACATTTATCTTTCATTTTATCTACTCCTTTTGTATACACATCTACTAATAATTGTATTTTCCACTACTTATATAATTCAAATCGGTTTGAATTTCATCAATCAAACGTGTTAAATATTCACTATAAGCCAAAGATTCTTCTAAAAAACGTGTCAAGTAATTGGTTTTCATCTGTTCACTACATTGATTCATTTCGTTATACTTAAAATATTGGTGAACCAATTGATTTCGTTTTGATAATAAACTCTCTAAATAATCTGTATCATCAATTCCCAACAACTCATATTTTTTCACAATGCCGATTAATTCACCAAAAGTCATAGTTGTCATTTTTTTAGCCAACATCGTCGTATCTTCTTCTACTTTTTGAAACAAATGAGGAGAAACATTTTTGTATTTTTCAAACAATTGAAATAGCCTTTTATATTTTACTCCTCGTATTAAATCATATTCAATTTGTTGTACAGATTCAATAATTCTTCCTACTAAAGCGTAATTTTTTTCTTCCATAACTTTTCCTTAATATAATGACCGAATTCTTGTTTGATAAGTGGTATACAAGGTTTGATTATGAGTATCCCCACCCGGAGTATTGGCACTTTGATAAATTGGTGGTGTGATTCCTTTTTCTTTATATTTTTCAATTACACAAAGAACCAAACTTTGAGCAATAAAACTACCTATAATACTAGATACAGCACCAATAGGAGTATGTTCATAAGCAAGGACACCATCTCCAAAGGGAACATGATTATCAATTACAATATCCGCAATTTCATATAATTTTTTTTGTTGAATAGCCCGAGATTCACTTTGTGTAGACATTTCTACGCTTGTTATCGCAATGACAGGATGACCATCTTGTTTGGCCAACATCGCCATTTCGATAGGCACAGCATTGATTCCAGAATTAGATACAATAATAAAAGGTTCTTGGGGTAACTTTTCAATAGAACTATAAATTTCCTTGGCAAGTCCTGACAAACGCTCAAGATGTGTACTTCGAATTGCACCTTCATGTTGCATAAGACTAGGCACAAATATAGGGTTAATCGGTACAAGTCCACCAGCACGATAAAACAATTCTTCCATGAACATATGAGAATGTCCAGTCGCAAAAACATGCACAACCAATTGATTCATAAAACTTTCGAATAGAACCTGAGCTGCTTGTTGGATTGCGTCTTGTTCTTCTTTTTCTACTAATTCTAATTTTTTTTCAACTTGTTCTAAAAATTCTTTCATATTATCACCAGTTTCATATTGTAGCATAAATCCTATTTTTTTTCAATCATTAAGAAAAGACATTTTTTATTTACTTTCTCCTATTTTACTTACGTATTTATATAATAACATTGCCTTTTTTCATGTTTTTTTGTAAATTATAAGTGTATTTTTGTTGCAATTAAAATCTTTTTCAGTATAATTGCACCTAGTGAAAACGAGAACAAGGCCCTTTGGCAAACAAAGTGCTTACATGAATGGAGGATAAAGATTTATTAAATATCTACATCTTCGTTTCTATATTTAATAAATTTTTAGAATACCAATTGTGCTGCTGAGGGCTATGGCCCTCATTTTTTATTGGCCTCATCTTGTTTCACATCAAAATCAAAGGAGGAGAATATGTCAGAAAACAAAAATTTAATTCTTGACGTAAACGACAGACCAAAAACAGGGAAATGGATTGCGCTTAGTTTCCAACACGTTTTTGCAATGTTCAGTGCTACTGTGTTAGTACCCATGTTAACCGAATTATCTATCTCTGTTGCCTTATTTGCATCAGGCGTAGGAACACTTATCTACATTCTATGTACCAAAGCCAGAGTACCCATTTATTTAGGTTCTAGTTTTGCTTATATTGCTTATATCAATGCAGCAAAAGAAGCATTAGGCGGAAGTATGGCTAGTGCAATGACAGGTATTGTGATTGCGGGTATCATTTATGTGATGATTGCTATAGTGATTCGATTTGTCGGTGTCAAGTGGTTAAATAAATTACTTCCACCAATTGTTGTTGGTCCAACTATCATGGTTATTGGATTGGGACTTGCATCTAGCGCTGTATCTAATGCAGGATTTTTTATAGAGGGTAAATCATATGATTATCGTTCCATTATTGTAGCCGTTGCCACTATGCTATTGATTGCTGTAATATCCATTAAAGCTAAAGGTTTTTTAAAAGTCATTCCTTTCTTAATTGGTATTGTTGGTGGATATCTTGTCGCTATCCTTGTTGGTTTCATTCCAAATGGAAATTTTGGTACTATTATTGATTTTAGTCCTTTAAAAGAAGTCATTACTTCTCCTAGTCAATGGTTTAAATTCCCAGAATTTACTTTCCTCGGATGGAAAGATGCTGAACTTGGTCTAGGTATCTCAATGGCAAAAATTAATTTTGCTGCTGCAATATCTGTTATTCCCCTTGCCTTTGTGACCATTTGTGAACACATTGGTGACCACAAAGTACTAGGCTCTATTACTGGTAAAGATTATCTAAGTGAGCCAGGTCTTCATCGTACGTTACTTGGAGATGGTGTTGCAACTGTATTTGCTGGATTGATTGGAGGACCTGCTAATACTTCTTATGGTGAAAATACATCTGTTGTAGGTATGACTAAAATTGGTTCTGTTTGGGTTACTGGTGGAGCAGCAGTCATTGCAATCTTACTTTCTTTCTGTAATATCTTTACCACTTTAATTGCAACTATCCCTGCTGCAGTAATGGGCGGTGTTTGTATGATTCTTTATGGTTTCATTGCCGCAAATGGTCTTCGTACATTGATTGACTCTAAAGTGGATATGTCTAAAACAAGAAACCTAATTATTGTATCTGTTATGCTCGTTATTGGTCTTGGTGGTGGTGCGTTAAAATTCACAACAGACATCCAATTCTCAGGTATGGCTCTTGCAACTATCTTTGGTATCTTACTTAATGTGATTTTGCCAAAAGAAAAGGAAGAAAAAATAATTTCAAAAGAATAATTTACAAAAGTGTACTTTTTAAAAGTACACTTTTTTCTTGCAAACGATTACTAAACCATTTCACTTTGCTAATTTTTCTTTTTAAGGTAAAATATGCTCAAATGAGGTGAACATATGAAAAAAGGATCTATCTTAGTTGGTCAATCTGGCGGCCCCACCGCAGTAATTAATGCAAGTCTTGCTGGTATTGTGGAAGAAGCCAAATTACATGATGAAATTGATACAGTATATGGTGCATTAAACGGAATTGATGGCATTATTCATCACCATATTATTGATTTATATGCAGAATCATCTGAAACCATCGAATTACTGAAGACTACACCTAGTTCTATCCTTGGCTCAATTCGCTTTAAATTACCGAATCCACAAATAGATGACCATATTCATAAAGCAATTGTATCCGTCTTTGAATCTCTACATATCACTCATTTCTTTTATATTGGTGGAAATGACTCAATGGATACTTGTTTAAACTTAAGTCAATATTTTCAAAGCATCGATTTTGACTGCACCGTCATTGGTGTTCCTAAGACTATTGATAATGATTTAGTTGGAACCGATCATACGCCTGGATATGGATCAAGTATCAAATTTATTGCAACAACAATTGCCGAAATTTATCAAGATATTGCTTGTTATCCTAAAGGAAAAGTCACGATTGTCGAAATTATGGGACGTGATGCAGGTTGGCTTACAGCAGGGACAAAACTAGCCAGTTTAACCAATAGTGGTCCTGATTTGATTTATTTACCTGAAATTCCTTTTGATATGACAGATTTTTTAGAAAAGGTATCCTCTATATACCAACAAAAAGGTCATGCTCTCATTGCTGTTTCTGAAGGAATAAAAGATCAAAATGGAATTTATATGCTCCAATATCGCTCCTTCAACAATGAAGATGATTTTGGTCATTTACAATTAGGAGGTGTTGCCCAGTTATTGGCAGAGTGCGTCAATCAAAAACTTCACTTACCTATTCGTAGTATTGAATTGAACTTGCCTCAAAGATGTTCCTCTCACCTTTCCTCGCTAACCGATATTGATGAAGCCTATAATTGTGGTAAATATGCCGTCCAGTTTGCATTAACTGGATGCACTGGTCAAATGGTGACAATGAAAAGATTAGAAAATTATATCATTCAATACCAATCGGTACCTCTAAAAGATGTTGCCAATTTGGTGAAACCAGTTCCTCTTCATTTCATAAATGGCCAAAATGCCGATATTACATCTTCTTTTATCGACTATGCTTTACCTCTCATTCAAGGTGAACCCCATACTCAGTTTGAAAATGGCATGCCTAAATTTGCCAAATTGCAAAAAAAATATGTAGAAATAAACAAAACACACAAGTAAATTTTCACTTGTGTGTTTTTTATATGTTATTGCTTATTCTTTTGATAGGCCAAAGCATGCTCAATAAATGCTACGAATAGAGGATGAGCCCTATTGGGTCTTGAACTAAATTCAGGATGAAATTGACAGGCTACAAACCAAGGGTGGTGCTTTATTTCGACAATTTCAACTAAACCACTATCTGGATTTTTACCCGTTGCTATCATACCTGCTTTTTCCATTTGTTCTAAATATTGATTATTGAATTCATAACGATGACGATGTCTTTCAAAAACATTTGTTTTTTGATATGCTTGATAAGCCGCTGAACCTTCTTGAATTTGACACTCATATGCACCTAAACGAAGTGTGCCCCCCATATTAATACCCGCATACTGATTTGGTAAATAATCAATGATAGGGTGAGTTGTCGTTTCACAAAGTTCAGTTGAATGAGCATCTTGCAATCCCATAACATGTCTTGCAAATTCAATTGTTGCAAGTTGCATACCTAAACAAATACCCAAATATGGAATTTGTTTTTCTCTTGCATAACGAATCGCAGCAATTTTACCTTCAATTCCCCTAGGTCCAAATCCACCTGGAACTAAAATGCCATCTACATCTTGCAAATACATATTTGCATTTTCATCTGTAATATCATCTGCTAGAATCCAGTTGATTGTCACTTTTTTTCCAAACACATATCCCGCATGTTTGAGAGCCTCATTAATAGAAATATACGCATCTTGTAATTGAACGTACTTTCCAACTAATGCAATGTTTACCTCACCTGATAATTTTCGAATCGTTTGAATGAGGTCATTCCATTCATCCATATTTGGCTTTTCAGTTGCTAATTTAAAGAAGTCACAGATATATTGATCTGCACCTTGATTAAATAAATTATTGGCCACTTCGTATAAAATTTTCACATCTTTTGAAACTACAACAGCCCTTTTATCTACGTCACAGAAGGAAGAAATCTTTTCACGCAATTCGTGATTGATATCCATTTCTGAACGAAGAACCAACATATCTGGTTGAATTCCTAATGAACGTAATTCTTTAACACTATGTTGTGTTGGCTTGGTTTTTAATTCTGATGCTGCTTTGACAAATGGTACAAGAGTTGTATGCACATAAAATGTATTTTCTATTCCCACATCTCGTCTCCATTGACGAATGGCTTCAAGAAAAGGAAGTGATTCGATATCCCCTACCGTTCCTCCAATTTCTGTAATAATAATATCTGCCTTTGAAGTAGTCGCAGCTGAAATTAATCTTGACTTGATTTCATTGGTGATATGCGGTATAACTTGTACTGTTTTTCCAAGATAATCCCCTGCACGTTCTTTTCGAATAACAGATTGATAAATTTTGCCTGAGGTTACACAAGATTCTTTCGTTAATTCTTCATCAATAAAACGCTCATAATGTCCTAAATCCAAATCGGTTTCTGCTCCATCAACTGTGACATATACTTCACCATGTTGATAAGGACTCATTGTACCTGGATCAACATTGATATACGGATCAAATTTCTGCATAAACACTTTTAATCCTCTATTTTTCAATAATCTTCCTAGTGATGAGGCAACAATTCCCTTGCCAAGACTAGACACTACACCACCTGTTACAAATATATATTTTGCCATATTAACCTCCTGCAAATCATTTAAAAAATAAAAAACCCGATAAATCGGGATAGCGCTCTTTTGGGCGCCCTTATTATTATATAAAAAAAGAAATTTTTTGTCAATTAAAAGCGAAAGGGATTTTTTGAAATCGTTTTCTAATTAAAAACCTTTTACTAACATTTTTGATTATTATATAATATAGGGGTAAAAGTCATATAATCTCAATAATATGGTTTGGGAGTTTCTACATTATCACCGTAAATGATAATACTATGGTACAATTGAATCATCAAAAAAACCGCTGTTATGGCTTTTTACAACAAAATTTTTCAAGGAGGACTTCTTTTTATGGAAGACAACAAACAAAAAAATGTTGGCAAGCTCGACAGCTTTTTTGGCGTTTCTAAAGCTGGGTCAACACTAAAAGTGGAGGTATTAGCAGGTATCGCAACATTCTTGGCAATGGCATACATTCTAACTGTTAACCCTAACCAAATTTTACTATTCAACATTGCAGATCCAAAATGGCCATCTGTATTTATTGCTACTGCATTAGGTGCTGTTATTGGTACATTATTGATGGCTCTACTTGCTAAAATGCCACTTGCACAAGCTTCTGGTATGGGACTTAACTCTCAAGTAGGTTCAATTCTTGGTGGATTCATGGGATTTGCCTTCTCATTTGGCAATGCAATGCTTTTAGTTTTAATCAGTGGTATTGTATTCTTACTTTTATCTATCATTCCTGCTGGTAAAAATAAAACTACTGGACAAGTCATCACTCTAAGAGAATTGATTTTTGTAGGTATGCCTAAAGCGGTACGTACTGCTATTCCAGTTGGTATTGGACTTTTTATTGCTTTCATTGGATTACAAAATGCAGGAATTGTTCAAGATAACCCTTATACATTATTACAATTTGTATCTTTAAATTCAAAAGAAGCATGGGCTGCTGGTGGTGTAGCTAGAACGGCTATTGTTGGTCTATTTAGTTTTGTTGTAATTGCTGTATTATCTCACTTTAAAGTTAAAGGTGCTGTTGTTTTAGGTATTCTTGCTGCAACGCTTCTTGCTTGGCCTTTAGGTGTTACCGATATTGATATCCTTCTTGGTAAATCAAGTGGTGTAACTTGGAAATTCTGGGAAAATTTTGCAAACTTCTTCTCATTTGATACTAGTAAAGGTGGTATCTTTGCTGCTACTTTCACAGAAGGTTTCAATTTCCCTGAAGGTTCTTTAATGACTTGTATTATGCTTGTTATCACATTTGCGATGATTGATATGTTTGATACAATGGGAACCGTTGTTGGATGTTGTGCAAATGCAAATCTTTTAGACGAAAATGGTGTTCCACAAAACTATGGAAAAATTATGTTATCTGACTCTATTGCTACTTGTACTGGTGCTGTTTTAGGTACATCTACTGTTACAACTTTTGTTGAATCTGGTGCTGGTGTCGCTGTAGGTGGTAAAACTGGTTTAACTGCTTTAGTTACTGCTCTTTTATTCTTATTATCTATTTTCTTATTACCAGTATTTGCATTTATTCCTAGTGCTGCTGCTGCTGGTGCACTTCTTTATGTTGGAGTTTTAATGATGTCTAATGTAAAAAATATTGATTTCTCTACTCCAAAAGCAGCTGTTCCAGCTTTTGTTACTATTGCAATGATGCCACTTTCTTATTCTATTACCAATGGTATTGGACTTGGATTAATTACTTATGTTATTATTGCATTATTTACTTTCTTAATAGATGTCATTAAATATGCATGTAACAAAGGTGAAAAACCAAAATGGGAAATTTCTATTGTGGCACTTATCGTTACAGCATTATTCCTTGTTTACTTCTTAGTTCCAACTATTATTAAGTAAATCTTAAAAAACTTTGGGTGATACACACTCAAAGTTTTTTTCATTTTTACTGAAAAAATCACTTTTTTATGATAAAATACATAATATAAGAAAGAGTGAATATTATGAACAATCTAAAAGAAAAACAATTTCTTTTTGAAAAAATGAGCATACCCAAGGCTGTTTGTTATTTAGCCATTCCCACTATTATTAGTCAATTGATTACAATTATCTATAATTGGGCAGATACCTATTTTATTGGGCAATTGAATGATACTTATCAAATGGCGGCAATTACCATCTGTCATCCTGCTTTTATGATGACTACAGCTATTGCAAATCTGTTAGGTATTGGTGGAGCTAGTGCTATATCGCGAGCCTTAGGTGTAAATAATCAAAAACGCATCCAAAAAATTGCTACTGTGAGTCTTTGGGGTTCTATTTTGATATCTATTGCTTATGCATTATTGGTTTTGGGATTTCAAAGGCCTCTATTATCCGTTTTAGGTGCTACAACCAATACCTATACTTTTGCAAGTCAATATCTATTTTATGTTGTTATACTAGGTACACTACCATCAGTACTCAATTTTACTTTGTCCCACTTAATTCGTTCTATAGGGATGTCGAAAGAATCGAGCATTGGTATCGCTATGGGTGGTATCATCAATATGCTACTCGATCCTCTTTTTATTTTTGTTTTTCGTTTAAATGTAGTAGGAGCAGCTATTGCAACACTGCTTTCGAATTGGATTGCTACCTTCTATTTTATTCTATTATTATACAAAACAAAAAATAAAAGTCCCCTTCGTTTTCATTGGCGTAACTTAAAAATTGAAGAGCACGTCACGCTAGAAATCATTGGTTCTGGTCTATCTAGTTTTCTTCTTTCTCTAATGGCTTTACTGAGTAATACCGTCATCAATAAGTTAATGTCAAATGTAGATGAGGCAGCTATCTCGGGTGTGAGTATTGCTAAAAAGGTAGATCTTTGTATTATTGCCTTTGCTCAAGGATTATCCCAAGGAATTCTTCCTCTAATTGGCTATAATTATGCAGCAAACAACACCAACCGAATGAAAAAAGCAATTTATTTTTCGGGAATAACTATGCTTATTTTTGCTACCCTTTGTGTCATCTTATTTAGTATTTTCCCTCGATCCATTGTTCAACTCTTTATAAAAGATGAAAAAACAATTATGTATGCAAGCCAATTCTTGCGCATCTTATGCATTTCTATGCCCCTTACTTCGCTTATTTTTTTGGGCAATACCATATTTCAGGCTACAAAACAAAATATTCGCGCATTGATTCTCATTTTACTTAGAAAAGGTATCATTGATATTCCTTTAATGTTAATATTAAACCAGTGGATTCCCATTTATGGTGTCATTATGGCTCAACCCATAGTCGACAGTTTTGCAGGAATACTTGCTATTTTGCTTTACATAACCTTTCCGAAAGAGAAACGCCATCCGCTTGATATACAAACAAATACACACTAGAACCTCTAGTGTGTATTTTTCATTACATCCGCTTTATTTAGAACGCTCACTTTGAATACGATATACAATATTTCTCGATAAACGTCTACTAATCAAACGATTCATAAAAATAGCAGTTCTATTTTTCATTCCATAGACTGCTATCACCTTTTTTTTCATCATCTTATGATAGCCATATTGAGCAACACTATATGCACTTGCTGGTCGCATATGTTTCAGTAAATCCGTTTTATCACTAGATGCATTGGCCACTTGAAAAAAATGAGTATCAGTTGTGCCAGGACAAAGTACAGTTACAAAAATACCATAGGGTCTCAATTCCTTACTCAATGCTTCTGAAAAAGAAAGCACAAATGCTTTACTTGCATAATAGGTAGCCATAAAAGGTCCAGGAAAAAACGAAGCAATCGAACCCACATTTAAAATATGACCAAAATGATGCTGCTTCATATCATTGGCAAAATAATGGCACAATTCCATAACAGATAACACATTCACTTGAATCATCTCATAGTGGCGCTCTAAACTAGCCTGAAGGAATGGACCATAATCTCCAAATCCAGCATTATTGACCAAATAATCAACCCTTAATCCCTTTTGAACAATGTTTTGATAGATAGTTTTCGCAATATAAGGAATAGATAAATCCTCAACCATAATGACAACATCTATATGGTATGCGTTGATCAATGTTTCTCGAATACGTTCCAATTGATCTTTGCTTCTGGCTACTAATATCAAAGGATATCCATCCTTTGCGAAAAGTTTGGCTAGTTCAAGGCCTATTCCTCTACTAGCACCTGTAATCAGGGCATAATTTTTCATTTTAGGCAGGATCTACCTTCTTATAGTTTTCTACATACACTTTTTGAATTGTTTTTTCTTCCTTCTCCCAGTAATTATAGGTATCTTTTCTTTGAAAAGAAGCAACCCATTCATTCTCTTCTTTTTCAAAGCCTTTAAATTCATACCCAGCTACTCTCATTCGATCATTTTCATCTATAGGGTGATGCAAAATTACACCAGGAATGTAATCTAGTGCATATTTTACCCGGAAGGATTGCCAATGATAAACGGTTTCTGCCGATAAATAAAATAGTTTAGAGGTGTCTACTAGTGCAGCCCATGATGAATTGAAAAAGTCATCAGCATGATTATACGGATTAAAGCAAGTACATCCCTCGTCATTTCTCCACCAAGCAAAGAAGGTAATTAAGAAGTTTAAAAAATCTGTGAATAAGCCATTTTGATAGCAATAACCAATAAAAGTTGTTGTAGGTTGGTTTTCTAACTTTCCTCCTTCTTCTACGGTTAAATAATAGGAATGAAATGAAAATCCCATCGCATAACAACTATCTTTTCCATCCGCAAACCAATCTGCATAAGCATAAAAATCAGCTTTGCTATAGATTTGATGTGCAGCTAAATCTTCTTTACCACCATGATTGAAGATAAACTCATAAAATGCGCCATAAAAACTTTCAAATAGTTCTTGTTTACTATTCCAAAAATCTACTCCAATTTGATGATCTTTAATTTTGTATTTCATAATTATCCTCCAATTCATAATCAATTGCAACACTTGCTTGGGTATGAGCGTGCATATACTGTTTGACTACTTCACAATGATAGGGGTCGTTTTGGTAAGCTGACAAATCCTCTTTTGTCTGAAAATAGGTTTCCAAAATCAAATCGTATGAACGTGGCGAATGTAAAAAATCGATTCCCACTGTAACATCTATAAGCATCGGTACATTGCCCTTCATAGAGAGCAAAATCGATTTTGCTTTTTCTAAGTCCTCGCTATTGGAATTTATAAATTTAAAACAAACAATATGCTTGATCATTGTCTTTTTCTCCTTGTCTTTTTTATATATTATATCAAACTATTCTTTTTTTAGCCACTGTTTCATTCTAGAAAATAAAAAATACCTAAAGAGCATTTCTTTAGGTATTTTATTTATAATTTTTTTAAAATACTTTTCATTTTTTCTACTACTTGATCAATCATACGATCAATTTTATGAGCAGTCTTATTCACTACATTTTCCTCAGGTTGAAGTGCCTTAGGTATATACCCATTGTTCGGAGTTGTAATTTCTGTTTCGAACTTATCTTTTTCATTTTCCAAAATGCCATTAGGGGAATGAGAAGTCTCCCCCATTTTTAATCCTAAAATAAAAATGAATAAAATAAACGCAATGATACATAATTTTTTCATTTGTTCACCTAAGCATAATTTTGGACCGTAATAATAGAACGAATATCATGAATATTAAAGAAAAAGATAAAATATATCGTGTAATCATAAATCGTCTTGACATACGAACCAATAGGGTGTTCCATTTCCACATCAGGTTCTACTTTCATGTAAAACACTTCTACGGTTTCTTCTTGATGCATCTGTTTTAACTGATCAAAATGAAGAAATAAATTATTGACAAAAGAAAAAATAGCTAATAACAATAAGATACTCACTTTATAATTCAAAATATCACCTAAGATATTTTATTCACTATATCCATTATATAGACCTGGATGTAAAGCCAAATTAATCGAATTGGCAATAATTTTAGACAAATCATCCACTTCCGTATCAATTTCTTTTGGTGTAACCATTAAATTAAATCCATTAGGTGTAAGAACTTCTTCTACTAGTGTGCGCTGTTCAGCTTCACTTAACGTACCAAATTGTCCAAAAAAGGCAGCTTTGGTTGGTTCTTGAATATCTTGTGGTTGATTTAAATTTTCCTTCACGAGTGTAGATGAAAGTGCATTGGCTTTAGATGTTTTTCCATTTAATTCTAAATTTAAATATTTTAGCACCATTTGAATGGTATTGACTGTAATTGTTGTTGCATCTACAACCGTAGGAATACCAATAGCTATAACCGGTTTATGTAAGGTTTCAAAAGAAATTTCTTTCCGTTTATTCCCTACGCCTGATCCTGGTTTAATTCCTGTATCTGTAATTTGAATGGTTTTATTGATACGTTCAACTGAATTCGTAGCCAGTGCATCAATAACTATTACAAAATCTGCTTTTACTTTTTCTAAAACCGTCTCAATAACATCATAAGTTTCTATTCCTGTTGTCCCCATCACACCAGGTGACATCGCACAAACATTTGAAAAGCCTTCACTTAGGGCATTCATATTCGCCAAATGTCTCGTTACAATTGTGTTATCGATAACAATTGGACCGATAGCATCTGGTGTCACATTACTATTTCCTAATCCAACCACAAACGCTTTTTGGCCCAACAAATGATTTTCTTTTAAGCATTCTACTAAGACTTCCGCAACCGCTTTTTCCGTTTTTTCCAAATGAAGCGTATCATGGATATTGATTTTAGATAAATCAATTGTATAGTAATTCCCTGGTTTTTTACTCACAATTTCTGATGCTTTTTCTCCAACAATACTTTTATGAATGGGAATATCAAATGAAGTATAACTATGTGTCACAAAATCAGGAATATCTTCATCAAGATGTTTTTGATATTCATCATAAGCAAGATCGGTTCTTGCCATTACAAAATAAGCATTTTCATTTTTATTCATTTTATCACCTCAAAATAGTATGAGTCATATTTTAAAATAATATGCAAAAATGATTCATAATAAAAACAAGATCAACTGACCTTGTTTTGAGATGTATCCCATTTTAAAATGTGTAAGTAAGAAAGCATTTTGATGAGTATAGGAATAAGAATCAGTTGTAAGAGAATCCCTGGCCAAGCAGTGAGAAAAGCACCTGTTATAAAAAGTGACCAAGTAAAATTGTTTGTATCAAATAAGCCACAGACCATTCTAGATACTCCCCACAATAGTCTTCCTACACACATCGCAGCAATCAAAGCAGTATAAATGCGAACCAAAGCATCGGCTCTCATTTTGGCACCAAGTAGGTCATATACAATACCATTCACTATTCCATAAGTAGCTAGTTCGACCATCATACAAATGGCTGTTGGATATAATGGGGGCATACCCCAAAATATAGACCGTGTGAGGGGTAAAATCAATCCAACTAATCCCCCATACTTAGGACCTAAAATGAACCCACACAAAAGGACAGGTATATGCATTGGACAAAGCATATTTCCAATGGTTGGGATTCTCAGTGTCACAAGAGGAAGCAACCATCCCATCACTAAAAAGCATACACTCAGTACCATTTTTCGAAGTGCAATGGAGGCTTTATTCATGAGTAATCTTTATCAATTCATAATCTCTAGAACCATACCCAAGTGTAGCTGCAGTTTCAATGGTATGAATCCCATTTCGACTTTCTACTCGCTCAATAAAGTGTGCACGACCTTGATCTGTGGAAGCATAAACCAAGTCAATACAAGCTTGATCAATTGCCACTGGATCATCAGAAATCAACACACCAATGTCAGCTATACATGGGTCTTCCGCAACAGCACAACAATCACAATCCACTGACATATTCTTCATTACATTGATATATACAATTTGCCCCTTGAAATAAGATACAATAGAACCTGCTGCTTCTGCCATTGCCTCTAAAAAGTGGTCATGATTGGATGTCCAAATATCTTCTGGTACCCCACAACCATGAATATATGCCTTACCATAAGATGAAGCTATACCAATAGATAGTTGCTTGAGTGCTCCTCCATATCCGCCCATTGGATGACCTTTAAAGTGAGACAAAACCAACATTGAATCATAATGAGATAAGTCTTTTCCTACATAATTTTTTTGAATGACTTTTCCATTTGGAATATCTAACACCAAATCGGGACCTTCTTTATCTAACAAATCTACTTTAAACGCATCTAGCCAACCATGTTGTTGGAATGTTTTCATATGTTTTTCGGTGGTATCTCTTCCACCATCATATGCAGTGTTGCATTCTACTACAGTCCCTTTCACTTCATGAATGATTTCTGAAAAGAAATCAGGGCCTAAAAAATTTTGATTTCCAGGTTCACCAGAGTGTAATTTAATTGCAATATTTCCCGTCAATTCTTTTCCTAACCGGTGATATAATTTGACCAACTCACTTGGTGTGATTTGTTTTGAAAAATAAACTTTTGATTTCATAGGCTTCTCCTTCCTTATTATATAGATATATTATACCACATTATTCCGTTTTCTTGTTTTTTAAACTTTGAATTATCTTTATTCATCCTTTCTCCCCATAAGGGATTTGAAATGGTAAAATGTTAGTAGACACAAAAAAAATGTGTTTGCTAACATTTTTTGTTATAATTATATGGAGGTGATGATATGGGAAGACCTAAAGGTG
>CATLBQ010000005.1 GCA_949879765.1 uncultured Bacilli bacterium | reverse complement strand
TGTATTAGCATTTTTTAAATCACACGTATTGCATTGATCTTTTTTTCCACATAAATAATTATCTTCATTTTCCGTATCATATATAAGTGCAAATCCTTTATGTTGGTTGGCATATTTAATCCACAATGTTTCATTTAACCCATTTTCTGAAAAACAGACTGATAATGTATAACTTCTTAACGTATTTCTAATATCACTTTTGATTAATTTAACTATTCCATTACAAAAATTATTAGTATCAAATGATTCTAATATTTTATTAATTGATTCTTCATTAAACGGAATGCCTATTTCTTTATACATGTATTTTATTTTTTCAATTATATTATCTTGATGAAAAATTTCATCAATGCTTCTAAGTAGTTCATTTCTGTCAATTCTTAAAAAAGTATCAAAAGGGTCATCATAGTAATTTGATGTTGAAAAACTTAATTTATTATTTTTTACCTCTTCCAAACTTTTAATTGTCAAACTTTTATATCTATAAAGATATTTCGGATATTTTATTATATTTTTGGAAAACTTATCATTACTTTTTAAAGAACATAATGTATCCCAAAAAACTTTTCTTTCTAGATCATTCATTTTATTTTCCCCCTAATTATCAAGTTCCTTGATTTGTAAATTCTATTTATTATCATTTTCATTAATTTATATCTTTTTTCAGGAAACAGTCATATCATAGAATCTAATGAAATTTTATGATGGATATAAGTTTCTCAATCTTTTCCTTGCTTTGACGCCAACCCTTTTATACTTGTATTAGCAATTCAAATTTGTAAAATCAATGTAAGTGATGCTTCTTTTGTTTTGTTGACTAGTTTCTTTGCTTTTTCTAAATTAAAATCTAGGTTGTATTCCTTCTCTCAAAGACATAACAATTCCAATGTATTTTTATCACGTAGCCAAGATTGGATGACATAACTTGGATTTAAATTATCTTTCTATCTTGCAATCTCCGTTAGAGAATATTTCTGTTTATCTTTATATCTCAAATGATCTAAATCTAGTGTAAGTTGTGCGTAATGCTCATTTGTTTTTAGAAGATTGTCAATTTTTTCTTTGTTCTTTGAAGCATATCATCTACCTCTTCTGACATTGCACATAAATTTTTACTAAATTTATACGAATATAAAAAAATTGCATCCTTATTTTAATAAAATATGACTTATTTTTTAAATGTTTTTAGTGTATAAAAAGACTATCACTTTTATTTTAATTTGTAATGACATTTATTTCATTTTTTTGAACTAATGCATAAGAATATACATTATAACATGTTATAAACACTTTCAATTTCTACCCGTGTATAACTTATAGTTTTGCCAAATGGAAAATCGCTATATTTATTACCTAATAACGAATAAACCTCATATATTATGCTTTCATCAAGATCATCAAAAAGTGGGAAGGTCCCAATATAATTGTCATCGTAATCAAATGGAAAAATATCCCTTTCTTCGCAAATTTTTGGTTCCAATAAATAAATAACACTTGGATCTACGTCCAATAATTCAGCTAATATATCATACATAAATTCATCTAAATCTTTCATTTATATCTCCTTTTTCTATAAATTAATATTTTTTATTTTAACACAACTATGTACTAGTAATATCATTAATATAGTATCAAGTTCTAAAATTTCAATGCTACTTTTCTCCCATTTTTGCATTAAATTATTTAAATAAACATATAGACTGATTAATATTCATTTTCTCTACATAGTTATATTATACTCTTTAAGATTGTAATTTTATATTATTGGCTAAAAATAAAATATAAGTTAAATATGATAACTATTTGTATTATATCCTCTAATAATCAAAAAAAATGTCGAAATTTGTTAACAAAAGTTAAGACCAATTTTTATAATCAACAATATTTTTTAATTCTCTCAACTTCCATATTAAGAGACTCATCCATAGTTACTTTTTCTTTTCAACTGCTAATTATTCTTGTAAATATTCTATTTGCTTTGTGAAATTTATTATTTCAATAATGTATTTTAATTTTTTACCTTTAATATTAATTTCGGTATTAATAGTAACGTCTTCCAATTTTTTTAGTTCTGCTATTTGGCGTCCCATTTGAACTCCAAATTTTGCGTATAAAACCCTCACCCGATGTCCCTTATAAAAGGTGTAGAGATTTGACTCCCCCTACCCATAATGGTGAAATTATTCTAGAATTTTGCCAAAAAGTTGGTAATTTTTGAGAAAGCTTCGTATACGCTTGTATCGCAGTTTCAAACGAGATAATAGCCTCATCGCTTGGTTCAAAAAGAAAGCAGACTTGAGCCAACTGATGAATCTACAATCTTTATGCAAGTGATATTATTTGTGCTTCTTGCATTAATCTTTTTTGTAATGTTTCCATCAGATGTGAATCAACCTTCATCTCTTTCCATGATGATAATGGTCTATTCGTAACAATGATGATACTTCTTGTTTCTTGTAAGAACATCATTATCTTATACATTAAAACGAGTTCTTCTTCTGTAGGTGCAATATAGAATACATCATCAATGACTACAAGATCAGCATTAAGAATGGTATTCCAAACTTTTTTCTTTATTTTTGATTCAACTAATAAATCATCAAGTGTTATGTAAATTACTTTAGCACCTTTTTCTAATGCATTCATACCAAGAGTAGTCGCAAGTGATGTCTTACCTGTTGAACAATCACCAACAATAAATATGTTTTGTCTTTTTAAGGCAAAGTCAAATTCTTTTAATTTAGATAATTGCCATTTAAGACCATCTGTGATTCTAGTTTCATCAAATTTCAATTGTTTTAATCTTGAGGATTTTTTGATGTCTTTAAGTTTATTAGCATTTCTAATTTTAACCTCTTCAAGTAATATCTTATACAAATAATCTTTATTGGATATAGTCTCATCATTTAAATCAATTGTGCCATTAGCAATATTTTGTAGATTAAGAATTCTGGCTAATTCTTGTATTTCTTTAGCATCTGCCACATTCAATCATCTCCTTTCTAATTTCTTCTGCTCTATTTTTATAATGTCTAAAAGTATGTGTAGGTAGATATCTTTTTGCTATCTTTTCACCCATTTCCATAAGTAACCATGAACATAACTCAAATGCTGTACAAGTATCCTTAGTTAGACAATATTCCATTCCTTTAATTAGCACCTTTCTTGAATAGAATTTCTTTAAACTTCCTATCTTTCTACATTGAGCAAACACATATCTTGGCTTTTGTTCTCTTAATCTCTTCAAAAACTTAGTAGCAGATTCGCTATCCTTATATTCAGTAAATAATACTTCTTCAATTGTAGGTTCATCTTTAATTTCAATATCTAGTGGAATAATATTTCCAACTCTAGAGACTAACCTATGTTTACAAAGTAGTACGTTTGTACTTGCTAGATAAAAGATTAAAAAATCATCATGTCTTTCAATTCTAATTCTATCTCCTTCATTTATTTGTCCTGTAGGCAACTTATACAAATTATCCCTATATTCAACTGTATCATGATATACAGCATGAACAACTATTTCATCATTTTTCTTTTCATAATATTTTTGAAGTTTTGGATATTCTTTTTTAAATAATTCACGAGGAGATTTTTTAGTTGTATCATTAATCATTCCGTTTCCATCACGATCAAGCCAATCGATAAATTCTTGATTTAGTCTATCTAAACCATAATAAATTCTTCCATCTAAGAATTGATGTTTGACAAAATCAACTGTCTTTTCAACCTTTCCTTTTGTAGATGGATCATAACCTTTGCATAGATAAATAGAAAATCCAGTATCTTTGATGAATTCTTCAAATTCTTTAACAAAGATTACTTCTCCAAGATTTTCCGAAACAACCATCGTCTTATCTTGGTCATACATAATCATCTGTGTTCTTCCACCAAAATATCTAAATGCTGAAATATGTGCATCAATGGTAGTCTTAGCATCAAATGGATCTACTGAAAAGTGAGCAAACTTCATTCTTGAATAAGATAAAGTCATACAAAAGAAATAAATTCTAACATTTCTTTTATAAGCTGTTTGCATGACATATTGGCCAAAATCAACTTGAGCTTCATATCCTGGTTCCATTTGTTCTCTTAAAATGAATTTTCTTGCTGGTTTTATTAAACCAGTTTGTTCTCTAACTTTCTTCACATACCTAAAGAAAGTTGATGGAGATATTTCAAAATCAGGAAAGTCTTCTTTTATCCTATTTAGTAGAACCGTATTGTTTATTTGAGGACAAATTTTTAATATCTCGATAATATACTGTCTGTAATTATCAAGAATGAATTCATGTTCTTTTTGAAATGTATTAAAGAACTTTTCATCCTTATCCCACCAATTCCATACAGTTTTATAAGATAGATTTAGTTTTTCTGACACTTTCAATTTTGAAAGACCAAGTTCTTTTAATTCTTGTAATTTTTTAAATTGCTCAATTCCTAACATTTATTTAATCACCTCCATTTTGTTATTAGAATTGATTCACAAAACATTCATTAAGCATCACCTCCTTAATGATATTATATCTTTAGATATAAAAGTTGAAAATGTACATAGTCTACATACTCTATGCATAAGTTTGTTATAAGGAAAATTTTCAATAAAAATCTCTATAGGAAAAACTTTTGAGACGACCATGTAGACTATGTCATAATATAACAAAAGCGGCAGCAATTACGCCACCGCATATATTTCAAAATAGAATTTACAATTATGCTATCTATTTCGTTAATCAAACTCTAGTTATCAATATACCAGTTTGCCTATTTCAAACCTAATAAAGTCATCTTGTTCTCTTAATCGTTCTTTAAATATATCTGAAATAACAATCATTCCATTAATAATTTCATATTCACTTTCCAAATGATATTCTTCAATAAACTTTAAAATCATAGGTGAAATTCCCATCTTGATTAACTGAACTTTTGAATCATCGTTTGTTCCGTACAAAAACTTGTCATACTCATGTTCTTCAATCAGCTTTAAATCAAATAAGGTTTTAACCAATTTACCTATTTTAAATCCAATAAAATCATCTTCAATTTTCGTTTTTACAACAGCTAAATTAATTCTTTCTTTGTATGTTTTATTTTTTACATTAATATACACATTTCTTCTTGGATTGAACTCTGAAGGAATTTCACCAAATGATTCTCCTATGAAATAGTTCTCATTTTGTGATTTTTCAAAATAATTTACAAAGTATTTTACTTTACTCTTTAAATCCAAATTATAGACTCTACTTATATATAAATCATAAAATGAAATAGCTTCTTTTTTGGATAATCTTGATAATTCAAAATCAGACACATTCTCACAATTATTAAAAAATACTTTAGAAATCATATCTACTATCGAAAGTTTTTTCACACTCGGATTATTTAATAAATTTTCTATATAGATTGCAGCTAAATCAACGTCATAATATACTGATGCTAAAGAATTTTTTATAAGAATTGTTTTAACATCATTATTCTGGTGGTTATCAATATAATCATTCTCACGTCTAGCTACTATTTTACCTTTTTCATCAAGTTTAGATTTTTCTAAAAGTGGATTCAAAACATCATCAGTTTCATCTGATCTTAATTATGAAATCTTATTTTTAATATTAATATTCTTTAATCCAATATCAACAAAATGAATCTTACAAAGCAACTTTGATAGGTCATTATTAGAAAAAATATCGCTTAATCTATTCACGCGCCCGCACAAATTAATTAAATCATTCTGTTGTAAACCATATGCATCAAAAATAAACAAAGTATCAAGAGATAAATTCATTCCTTCAAGCACTGAAGAATTCGAAATTAATAATTTCATTTCCTTGATTGAAATAAATTTATTTATAACATAATCTTTAATCAAATCTGGCATTTTACCATGTATATAAACTATTCCATACTTAATTAATTCTACCAAGTAATAATCTTTATCAACATATTTAGATATAATTGATGAAAAATTAATTATTTCCTTATTATCAGTTAATTCAGAAATTATTATTTTCTCACTTTTGATATCACTCAACAAATTTTGAGCAAACTCTTCAATATCTTTTGGCTTGTTAAAATACAAAAGATTTTTTTCTCCCAAATTAGCATGAATATAATCATAGTAGTTTGAGTATATCTCGTTCGTTTTATAATACTGATCAACAAATCTATTATAAACTTCAACTTGACCATTATGATGAAACAATTTAACAACAGGTTCCTTTATATTAAAATCTATTTTCTGCATTTCTACAATTTCATTATTACTAAAAATAAAGTTATTTGCATCTTTTACTAATGGAGATAAATAAACTATTCGCTGGTTAGAATTTAATTTTTTATTAAGTTTAATTAACCTTGCGAGCAAGATATTTCTTTCATCTTTCTCAAACAAATTGTGTGCTTCATCAATGTAAAGAGTATCAAAAGAAAAAGCATTATCTTGAATAAGCCTAATCGCCCTCTCTTGCGTAAAAATACAGATTACTTTATCTTCGTTTGAGTAATCCGAATCATGTAATAAAACTTTATAATTTAATTCCTTAGCCATCGCCTTTACATTTCTAAATGTTTGCCAAATTAAAGCTTTTTTGGGGACAATAATACCGATTTTCGGAAGTTGATGACTATAAATATCTTCAATAATTGCAGTACTTTTTCCATATGAAGTTGGTGCAATATACGCTCTGTTTTGAGCAGTTGATTCTATTAAAGCTTTTCTTGTTTCATATTGTTTTTTTAACTCATATATGTTCTTTTTTTTATAAAAATCAATCTCAGTGTTATATAAAATATCCTGTATATTCATTTCATAATTACTAAATATTGATTTAGCAATTGGATATAATCCATTATTAATCGAAAACATAAGCAACGGGTTATAATCATTTGTCATAATTGAATAATTTAAAACTAGATAATAAGAAAACTCTAAATAACCATTTTTTTCTTTTCGAAGATACTCATCATAAAAAAGTGTACTCAATGATAGAATATAAGAATATTCTTTGCTCGTTATCTCAAAGTTTTTTGTAACTTTTTCAATTATTTCACTAAAATATGTATCACTGTTGTTAATCTTAGTGAAAATTGTTTTTGTGCCAGAATCCATATTCTATTCCCCCTTTAAATATGAAATGAATTCATCATACACATCATTATTTATGCACAATACAATTATATTTTTAATTTTTCTTGATGATAATACTTTTTCAATTTCATTCTTTATTTCTGAATCTGATTGGTTGTTATTTATAAACAAGGTAGAAGTTGGAATAAGATTAAACTCAGACGAACTATGAGAAACACTATTAATATAATCTTTTGATAATCCAGATACTTTTTTTAACAGCGAATCAGTTGGTTTTCCGTTTTCTCTTATCATTAAGTGGTGAATGGCATTTTTCCATGGATTATTTCCAGATGTCGTATTAACTTTAGAGTCAATATCATCCAATGCTTCTTTAATTTTATCTTTGTGTTTATTCTCTATGATTGCACATTTGCTTTCTGCAATCCAAAAATCGCTTGAATGCTCATAAAAACCATCAAATCCTTTTTTCATAGAATTTTCTTCAAGATTTGAAAAAACGCATTTCTGACTATAGCCCAAATCACGTAAAAATAAGTGCATAAAAAATTCCGCACATATTCCGTGTTTTTGCTTATCTGACTTTGTTGAGATAACATTGTATATGTCCTTTTTAACTTCATCTAATGAATAGTTAATACTTGAATCCCATATATCAGCTATTTCTCTTTCAACATTTTTACATATGCTTGATAAATTATCTAAAACAAAGTGATAGAGTTTTATGTCAATTGATACATTATCGACATTCTTAATTTTTATCACTTCTGTTGTATACTCCACTTATATCACCTCATTTTATTTTTTTAATAACTTCATTTCTTTTTAATCAATAAACTAAAAAAATTTATCAGCATTTTGACATCGAAAAAGGATTTTAGAAATCACCTAAATTATTGCTAAGTTTTGATAGAGCAGCCATCATAATTCTGACTTAGTTCCTTTTTTTATATGACATTTAATGTTTTTTGCTTCGCAAAAGTCTTCTACCACTTTAGAACACTCATTATAAAATTTTTTATGGTCTTTATATGCAGTTGCTTCTTTGTTGTAATGAAGTCTGCCAAATACTATATAATCAACAAATGAGATTTTATCTAGTATCTCAGTTAAATCCTGCTTACATATATTTGGAGTAGGATAGGGCTCAATACTTACCCAAGTATAAAATCCGTTATCATGTAATTTCTTAAGAGTTTTGACTCTTGTTGCATAATCCACTGTGAAAGGCTCATACTTTTTTCTAAACTTTTCATCTAGAGAAACAAGAGTAATTCCATACTCATTTATTTTTGATGTTCTTAATAAAGATTCAGGCAATTCGCTTTTGGTTAATATAACCGCCTTCATATTATCATGATTTAGCCTATTGATAATTTTTAGTGTCATTTCACAAACTTCAGGATAATCTTTCATAAAAGGATCTGTTGTAAAGCATAATTGAACTGATTTTATTTTTTGTTTTAGTTTTGGTATTTCTTTATCTAATAATTCAAGAGCATTGGATACTAGTTTTGGGGTTATCCAATCCTTATAAGTTTTGACATTACCAAATCTCTTTGCCATATTAAAAGCATAACAAGGATATAGACAGCCATGTTGACAGCCTAAAACATAATTAGCTGTATAGTCACCATATTCTACTTCAGTTTTATAAAGCAGTGATTTTCTCGTTATTTTTTCCATTGTAACACCTCATCATAAATTAATTAAATATTTATCTTCTTTAAAATTGGCTTTTCCCACATTCCCTTTTTTTAGTATTTTATTAGTATTAATGAGGGGTTTTAAAACTTGATTAATAACATGAGTTGATTTCATAAAAGTTCTTTGTAAACATATTACTTCTATTTCTTCAAATGATAATTCACAGCCATTATATTGCTTGAAAATTGATTCTAATCGATATAAAATTCCAGCAAATGCTTCTTCCTCAGGAGTTTCATTAAACAAGTTCAATTGATTTGGATCTCTCTCTTTATAATTCACACAATACTCTTCATGATAACCTAAAATATTCCATGTTGCTTCTTTGACTTTTTCTAATCCACGAATGTTTGGAGTCAAAAAAATCAAGTAATATAATGGGGCATTTTTTTCATTCTTCATACTAACAAAATAATAAAATTTCATCTTAGTATTTTTTAAAAGTAAATTTGTGAAATGATCTCTTAATACTACTGCGCTAATATTTTCTTTTTCATCAAGTTTGCAAAAATCTTTAATGAATTCTTTAATTTCCATTTGGTGTGCTTTGACTTTATCGTTATTAACATTTCTTGAATAATCATTACAATAAAAGTTTAAGATTAATTCACAATAATTCTTGCTAATAAAATCTTCTACACCAAAGGCTAATTTTTTATTTATGAAATTATAAGGATCAACATAAAGTAAAATGCTTTTTTTAATTCCTCTTACATATTCTAAGTGATATGTAACATTCACTCTTGATAAATAATCGCATGCATCTGAACAATCTATATTCATTTTAATATTAGTTAAACCCATTTTATTAAACATTTCTTGATAAAGTTTATATATTCTTTTCATTGTTAAAACCTTATCTTTATCATGATCATTGGCCAATAGAAAAAATTGTTTATCTCTGTGATTTTTTGCATATTTAACAAAAACATTTAATACAGATATTGATGTTGACAAATATGAATTTTTATAAAGCCCCGCATTAGACATAATGTCGATAAAAAAGATATACTGCGAGACATTAGTGATTACATATAACCACTCTTCCACATATTTTGCAACATATGCAATCTTCTTAGTTGTATGAGGTTTAATTTCTTCACCAAATACAACATTTTGATTTTTTGCTAATAGTATAGTTTTCAACTCGTCATAAGTGAATCCGTTAAACTCCATTTAAATCCCCCCTCCTATGAAAGATACTTGCTATAAATTGGTTTAGCGTTGTTCAAATAATTGCGCAGCCATATATTTTATAACTTCAACATTAACCGCATTTCCAAATTGTTTATATGCTTGATGGTCGTTTTTATCAACTAAAAAATCATCTGGAAAACTTTGCAGTCTTGCAGCTTCTCTTGGTGTTAGTCTTCTTTTAACTTTACCAATAATAGGTATTTGAACCATTGCTACTAATGCTGGAAAAACAGTTGCTATTTTTACTCTTACACCAGATGGTCTAAATTGAATTAATCCGTCCCATATGGTTTTACATTCGCTTCCGCATTGCCATTCTAACTTTTGTTCAGTTGGTTTGAAATTTTGAAATATGTTCCACTTTTTTATCCAAGTATCAATAAATTTTTTGTTATATTGATATAGATATCTGTTTTTAGCAATAAAATCTTTCTTCCATTCGTAACTTTCAGTACTATAGTCATAAGATTCTTTGAATTCAAATGCCCAAATTGGAAATCCTATTGTACCATTAAAATTTGTTTTTACATATGAAATTTCTTTAGTTTGTCTATCAGTTCTCTTAGAAGGTATAAATTTAATTCCTTGAATAAAGTCATTCCAACAATTAAGCACCTTTTCTTGATGCTTAGAAATATAGTACTTTTTATCAATGTCACCATCTTCTAAAATGTTGGAATCAAGAAAATTAATATTATTTTTATCGTAATTTGGTAAAATAATATTTAAATTTTTAATACCGATATCTTTATGGACTCCAAGTATAATAACTCTTTCTCTCAATTGTGGGATACCTAGTTGATGGGGACTAACAATGAATGGTTCTTCGGAAATTAGATAGCCTATTTCTTTAAGAGCATTTTTTATTATTTTCCATGTCTTCCCATTATCATGTGAAGTAAGATTTCTCACATTTTCTAAGATAATATATGGTGTTTTGTGATATTTAAGGATTCTAATTATTTCAAAGAATAATGTTCCTTTGGTTTTATCTGCGAATCCAAGTTGCTGTCCTGCTTTTGAAAAAGTTTGGCAAGGAAACCCAGCACACAAAACATCATGTTTAGGGATATCTTCTTCTTTTGTTTTTGTTATATCATGAGCAGAGTCAATTCCGTAGTTTTTTTGATATGTACTTATAGCATTTTCATCAATTTCAGATGCAAAAACACAATCTCCGCCTAATTCCTTCATCGCTTGATGAAATCCGCCTATTCCAGAAAATAAATCAATAAATTTAAATTTTTTCATTTCTTAATCACCTTTAAGCATTATAAGTGAATATGACACTATTGTTCATATTGTTCTTATCTAATAAAAATTTCGCAACACGCTCAGCCATCCTTGGACCAGAATTATGTCCTTGATTAAAATCAGATAAAATATCATGCATATTTACTGCATTTAATTCAAATATTCTCATTCTTTTGAAGTTAACAGAATGTTTCATTCTACTTGTATAAGAGATATGATCTCCTTCTTTCCAATCCGAATTAATTAACTTCATTCTTTTTATTGACATTTCATTTTCCATATCCTTATCTTTAATAGTTTCATGTTCATAGATAATATACCAGAGTCTTCCATATTGACTTATTGCTTTTAAAGTATTTTCTTGGTCATTACCTGGTGCTTCTTTCTTATTTATATCGGATGCTTTTAAATCGCCATAAAAAGATAGAGTTCCAAAGTACAAATCAAAATCCAACATACCTTCTGCTTTATTTTTATTTCCTGTATAAAGCATGATTTTGGAGCAGTTTTCACTTTGGATAAATTCATCCACTCTAAATTCCAAGAACCATCCTGGCCATTCTGTCCCTTTTGCTTGATACCATTTCGCAGCCAACATTTGTTTTATGCATTCGTCTGCCATTAGCCATTTGTTAAAAGAAAATGATGAATTAAACTTTTCAAACAAGGATATAACTGGATTTTTTAATACTCCACCTCTAAAATAATTCTTAAGTTCAATACCCTTGATGGCTGTAATTTTATTACCATTCATATCAATCTTTTCAAATACACCATTTTTTACTGCTTGGAACAAATCATTAGTATAAATATGAGCAGATGAGGAATGCATTTTTTTATTTAAATAATCTTGTATATTAAAATCACAATATATTTCCATTCCATCATAATGATATATACCTATTAGATTAACAGTTTCATTGGGATTATCTTTATGCTGTATATAAAAATCCTTATACCATGATTGTAATTGCATACGCTTTTTAAATAAAGGATGTGGCTTACTTAAATAAGTTATAGTTGCTGCTATAATATAATGCTTTAATCCACTATCCTCATAAACAAAAACATTTTTTGTTTTTTGATATTTTTCGATTTTAACATCTGGACCTAATGCTTTTTTAAATGCCTTTAGTTTTTCATCAATAGTAGTTAATGGTTGGTCATAATCTAAAACCATTTGCATACATGAATTTATTTGCTCGCTTTTACATACTTGAAAAAATTTATTTTCCATAAATTACACCTCACTATCTATAGGTAACATTTCATCATAAACTAGAAAAAATTCAGTTATAGTTACACCTAAACCATTACATATTTCATTTAAAGTTTCCAAGGTAATATTTTTTTGCCCAGATTCAACTCTTGATAAATAAGTCCTATCCAATCCAACTTTTACAGCGAATTCTTCTTGGGATAGGTTCGTATTTTTGTTTCTTAAAAA
Source organism: uncultured Bacilli bacterium (assembly GCA_949879765.1). Taxonomy (GTDB): domain Bacteria; phylum Bacillota_I; class Bacilli_A; order ML615J-28; family CAG-313; genus CAG-313. The sequence goes on along the minus strand of CATLBQ010000005.1, from coordinate 59,404 downwards.
CTTTATTGTTTCACCAACTTTGGATATATCCATAAAATCACCATAAAATATTATATCAAATTGTGTCTTATAAGTCAATTTATTGCATTTTAAAATATTAAAGAAAAGTATTATAAAACACCTTTCGCCTGATAGTATAGGCTTTTGCTTGATAGTATCCCCCTTTCGCTTGACAGTACCACCTTTCGCTTGTTAGTAGGGGGCTTTCGCCTGACAGTTTATTTCAACCGAGTAAATTTGTCTTAAAAATGGTGTTAGAAATGCTCTTGATGAAACAATTTTAAACACATCTTTCTTTCAAAATGCCAAAAATAGGTCAAAAATGGATCAAAATCGTTAAAAATGCAAAGAAAAAAGGTCTGACACTTGAAAATTTACTCAATTTTCATTGTATCAAACCTATATGTTTTTAATGGTGCCATCAACAAGACTTGAACTTGCGACCTACTGATTACGGGTCAGTTGCTCTACCAACTGAGCTATGATGGCAAAATAGAAACAAATGTTTCTATTTATATAATCGTTTATAAAACTTTAAACTAATATCAAGTGATTTAAAAGAATGGGTAAGTGCACCTACGGATATATAATCTACTCCTAGCAATGCTACACTTCTTACTCTTCTTAATTCCATATTGCCACTTGCTTCTAATTTCTTTTTATGTTGATTGAGTTCAACACATTCTTTCATTACATCATTTGACATATTGTCTAGCATAATCACATCCGCCGATGTATTTAAGGCTTCTTTAAATTCATCTATGGTTTCTACTTCCACTTCCACAATCATGCCACGACCCACTGCTTTTCTAGCCATTTCTACCGCAGGAGCAATACCACCGACAGACGCAATATGATTATCCTTAATGAGGACACGATCCGATAAATTGTATCGATGATTCTCACCACCCCCATCACGAACGGCTTGGCGTTCTAGTATGCGAAGAAGTGGTGTTGTTTTTCTTGTGTCTAAGATTTTACATGCGGTGCCATTAATTTCTTGAACAAATTTTGATGTTGTTGCCGCAATGCCACTCATGCGTTGCATAAAGTTCAAAGCTACACGTTCACCCCGTAAAATATCTCGCATCGGACCTTCAATGCTTGCGATAACATCACCACGATTGACAAATGAACCATTGGGTTTCAATATATTCATTTTTATTTTAGGATTGATTTGTCTAAACACCTCTTTGGCCACATCTATACCAGATACAACCCCAGTTGCTTTGACAATAAAACTACCAGAAAGCATTTGTTCTTTCCCGATTAAATTCAATGTTGTAACATCATTTTCTATGCCATCTTCTTCTAATGCAAGTTGAATAAGTTCAATAATTTTCTTTTCCATCTCAATGAATCCTTAGGTGACAACCTATACTTTCCTTTCTTGCTTCTGCCGCATCTGTAATTAACTTTGCAACTGTCGCAATATTTAACGCTCGATAATAATCAACTGTTGTAAACGGATGTTTACATAAATTTTTATAATGACGATGGATGATACTTTGTGCCAAATGCAATCCTTCTGTATCACGAACAATAAATACATACTTATTCATTGTATCACGAATTTCTTCACGAATTGGATGATAATTGTATTTATTTACCGCTACATCTATTTCCATATGCCAAGAAATAGGAGTACTTTGCGCAGTATCATTGATTTTTTTAGCAATGCGTTTACCAAAAACAATACATTCCAATAACGAATTGCTTGCTAATCGGTTCGCACCATGTACACCAGATGAACAACACTCACCATTTGCATACAAATGAGACATTGAGGTTTCACCATCTAGATTGATCTTTATCCCACCGATGCCATAATGTTCAACAGGTGCCACTGGTACCAAATCACTTTCCATATGATATCCAGATGCTAAACATTTTGCATAGATTGTTGGAAAACGATGTTCTAAGAACTCTTTTCCCAAATGTCTTGCGTCAATATAAACATATTGACTCCAAGTATCATACATTTCTTTCATAATGGATTGCGAAACAATATCACGTGGTGCAAGTTCTAATCTTGCATCATATTTTTGCATAAATCGTTCACCATTGATATTGACCAAATAAGCACCTTCACCTCGAACCGCTTCGCTAATCAAAAATTTTTGTCCTTTAATATTTCCAGTTACATCATAAAATACCGTTGGATGAAATTGAACAAATTCCATTCCTTGAAGTACAACTCCTGCACGATACGCCGCAGCAATACCATCACCCGTTGCCCCATGTGCATTGGTTGAATCTTTATAAACTGCACCGATTCCACCTGTTGCAAGAACAACTGAAGTTGCAAATACATTTAGAAATTGGTTCTCTGCATCAATCAATTTTCCTCCTAAACATACTTGATTTTGGACAATTAAATCATACAGCATATAATTTTCTAAAATTATAACATTTTCTCTTTGACGGATAAGTCCTATCAAAGTTTCCATAATTTTCTTACCTGTAGCGTCTCCTCCTGCATGAAGAATTCTTCTAGTGGAATGCCCCGCTTCTTTGGTCAATAAAATATTTCCTTCGTTATCTACATCAAAAGGTACGCCTAAGTCAATTAGCATTTTCAAATTTTCTGAGGCATCATACACCAATTCTTTAATGGCCTCTTTATCAAATAACCCTGCACCTGCAATAAGCGTATCCTCAATGTGTTTGGCAAGCACTTCTTCGTTTGTAATGAGTTCCCCTGCAATACCACCTTGTGCCAAATACGAGTTACTTAATCCTAAAGCCTCTTTCGATGCAATCACTATTTTTTTGTCTTTTTGGATATTTAATGCTGTGTATAAACCTGCTAGTCCACCACCAACAATCAATACATCAGCAGTTATATTTTCTACTATCTTCATATTATTTACTCAGCTCCAACATTTTATTTAGTGCTTTCCCCGCAAGAGAAATGGTTTCATCATCTAATATAATTTCTTCAAATTGATTTCCCTCTTCTTTCAATGCATGATAAACATCTTCTAATTGAGTCATTTTCATCGTACGGCACACTAGACGAGGCGAAAGCAAATAAAATATTTTATCAGGATTTTGTTGACGCAGACTATATAATATTCCTGCTTCTGTACCCACAATGAATTCTTTTTGTTTACTTTTGGCAACATAATCTATCATACCTTTTGTAGAACCAATATAATCAGCCAAAGATAGTACATCCAAACAAGCTTCTGGATGAATCAATACTGCCGCATGAGGATGTAATTCTTTCATCAATTTTAGTTCGCCTGAGGCAATGCCATGATGAATACCACAACAGCCATCCCAGTGTTCAATGATTTGTTGATGTTCAAATACATGGTCCGCATAAATGGCCAAATTTTGGTCAGGTACATACATTACCTTTTGATCTCGGTAATGTGCTAAAATTTGAAGTGCATTTGAACTTGTTACACAAACATCACATAATGTTTTTACTTTTGCGGTTGTATTCACATAGCCGACAATAATATATTCTGGATGTTCTTGTTTGAACTTCAATAAATCCTCATAGGAAATGGTATTGGCCATTTGGCATCCTGCTTTTTTAACTGGTAAAATGACCTTTTTTTCAGGAGATAAAATTTTTGCTGTTTCTGCCATAAAATGTACACCACAAAATACAATCATACTTGCTTGCGTATCCTTGGCTATTTTACTCAATTGATAAGAATCCCCAATATAATCGGCAATTGCTTGGATATCGTCATTTTGATAATAGTGTGCTAAAATAATGGCATTTTTTTCTTCTTTGAGTTGTTTTATTCTTTGGATGTATTCATTCTTATCCATTTTATCACCACTTTTTCCTTGTCTATTATATCATTTTTTCTAACAATTGACAAATAATATGAAAAAAGATAGAGGATTTCATACCCTCTATCTTTACCTTGTTCTTAAAAATCACCCGTTATAGCGAACAAAAATACACCAATGATTACAATAAGAATTAAAAGAACAAGAAGAGATACCTTAATCGCTGATATTGGTGTCTTTCCTGTTATTTTTCCATTCTCACCATTTACAATAAAACGATATGATTTTTGACCAAACTGAAATGCACCAATCCAAATCGGCACAAGCACATATTTATACTTGATGTTATGATATAGCGTTTGAATATGAATATAAGATACCACATCATAACTATATCCTCTTAAAATTTCATTTTTAACAACCGTATTGATGCGATTTTTAGCGTTGGTCCATCCATTTTCAAGACGCACCACATAATGCTCTGAAGCAAACCCAGCCAAATACCGCTTATCATATACATAAGCATTATTGGTATCAAATGGGGAAATGGCATTTATCTCACTTTGACTAATCTTTGTACCTGCATTCACAATTAAATCATCAAAAGTAACATCTTTTTTCCCTTGAATATGAAAATATCTCACTTCAGTGACAGTACGAGCATTTTTTCCAGTACCTACAGTTCTTGTATAGTGCTTTCCCAACTGTCCATCATAATTCGAAGAAGTCTCAGTATCAAATGTCCATACTGGTAAATATACTCCTCCTAGTTGCAAATGCAAAATTGTTTTTTTGACACTCCTAGGTACAAAAAACTTTTTTCTTAACCATTTGCTATAGATATCCTTAGCTGCTTGATTGGAAATTCGAAAAGGAATGACGCGATGAGGTTTGATACCGGCTAGTTCATCTGTATCCACTACTTGATTAGAACCACAAAAAGGACAGCGAATACTAATTTCACTAGAATCAACTACATTATTTGCCCCACAATTATCACAATGTACTACTTTTGCTTCTTTGTTCCACTCTGAATCATCTATTTTTCCCGCATTAAAATCATTTTCAATACGACTATGAATTCCCGTGATTTCTCCTTCATATCCACAATATTCACAATGTAAAACTGCTTTTGACGGATCATATTGAACAGGTGCACCACAATTTGGGCAACTATAATCTTGTGCTTTACGATTGGCTTCATCTGCTATGATTTCTTGATTGTCACCATCACTCATGCAATTTCTCTCCTACCATCCTTTATTCTGCAGATTTGCCACAATTAGAACAAAATTTTGCCCCTTCACTTAGTGGAGAACCGCAATTAGAACAAAATGCTTTTCTTCTACTTTCTACTTTTGCACCACAGTTAAAACAAAATTTAGCATTAGCATTGAGCGTAGTACCGCATTGACTACATACTGTATCGGACTTATCTTGTGTAGGTGCTACAGATGGTTGTGATGTTGGTGTATTGTTTTGCATAGCATTGACCATCGCTACACCAGCACCAAGGCCAACTCCCATTCCAGCAATGCCAGCTCCTCCGGCTGGATTATTGGCAGCATCTTTAATGGCTTGCGCTGTTTGATATTGCGTAAATTCACCCATTACACCACGCATAGCCCCAACGGATGAACGTTGATCAATAGCTTTTTCTACTTCTTCTGGAAGAGATACATTTTCAACCAATACATTCACAAGTTGAATACCAATTTTGTCAAAATCGCCTTGTATATTTTCTTTTACAGCGTCACCTAATTCACGGTATTTGGCAGGAATATCTAAAACTGGCATCTGCAACTCACCAATGGTGTCAGAAAAACCTGTTACAATGATACTCTTGAAATATTCTTTTAAACTATTGGTTTGATAATCTCGATTGGTACCAAAAATTTCTCTCATAAATTGAGGCGCATCTTTGACTTTAAAGGAATACATTCCTCGTGCACCAACCCGTACAATTCCAAAATCAGCATCTCTTAAACTAATTTTACTTGCTGTACCCCATTTTTGGTGGATAAATTGCTTGGTATTAACAAAATATACTTCTGCCTTAAAAGGAGAATCAAATCCATATTTCCAAGAGAAAATCTTTGTTAAAATAGGCATGTTATTCGTTGTGAGTTTATGGGTCCCTTCTCCGTAAGCATCACCAATCTGACCTCCTGCTACTAAAATAGCCACTTGTGAAGGACGAACAATCAGTTGACATCCATTCATAATTTCATCACGATCTGTCATTGGATAGCGATATACTATCGTTTCTGTTGATGTATCCTCCCAACCGATGACCTTTAATAATTGTCTTTTAATAAATCCCATATTCTTCCTCCTATTATTTATTATTTATTTTATATTGTAGGGTAGCCTGAATTGCTGTTTTCCAGCCTTTCATTCTATTCTTTCTTTCACTATCATCCATTCTGCTGATAAATACTTGTTCCACTTGATGCAAATGCTGGACTTCTTCTTTTGAATGAAACACACCTGTTGAAAGACCCGCTAGATAGGTTGCACCAAGTGCTGTAGTCTCTTTACATAACGGACGAACCAATTTACAATTGAGCAAATCTGCTTGAAATTGCATCATATAATTATTAACACTTGCTCCACCATCTACACCCAAATATTGTATATCATAATTGGATTCTTCTTGCATCACATCCATCACATCTTTGGCTTGATATGCAATGGATTCAATGGTTGCCGCAGTGATATGATTTTTAGTTGTTGAACGCGTAATTCCAAAAATCGCCCCTCGAGCATCATTGTCCCAATAAGGTGTCCCTAATCCCACAAAAGCAGGAACCATATACACCCCTTGACTAGGTTGTTTATCCTTAGTAGATGCTTCACATTCAGAAGACGTTTTAAAAAATTCCAGACCATCACGGAGCCACTGAATAGCAGACCCCGCAACAAATACAGACCCCTCTAATGCATATTCAATTTTTCCATTTAATCCCCAAGCAATTGTAGTTAATAATCCTTTTTGTGAAGTAATGCGCTGTGTACCTGTATTCATTAAAATAAAACACCCTGTTCCATATGTACTTTTTATACTACCCGCTTCAAAGCAACACTGACCAAATAATGCCGCTTGTTGATCACCTATCATTGATGCAATCGGTATCTTTTCAAAAGATGGATCAATACTAGATAGCGCTGTAGCATATCCAAATATATGACTACTTGGTTTCACCTCAGGTAACATTGACATAGGTACATCAAAATATTGCATCAATGCCTCATCCCATTCTAGGGTATTGATATTGTACAATAATGTTCGTGAAGCATTGCTATAATCTGTAGCATGTACACTTCCCTTGGTCAGTTTCCATAATAAATAGGTATCAATTGTGCCAAATTGTAATTTCCCTTGATTGGCACGTTCTTTTACCCCTTCCACATGATCAAAAATCCATTTGATTTTACTTGCAGAAAAATAAGGGTTGATGATAAGTCCCGTTTTTTCCAAGAATTCATTTTCTTTATGTTGCTGAATAAGATTTTCACAAATAGACTGTGATTGTCTAGATTGCCATACAATAGCATTATATACTGGCTTTCCTGTAAAACGATCCCAAATCACAGTTGTCTCACGCTGATTGGTTATACCAATGGCCTTGATAAGAGAAACATCAATATGACTTTGACGAATGACATTTTGAATCGTTTGATAAACCAATTCCCAAATTTCTTCAGGATTTTGTTCTACCCATCCATTTTGGGGACAAATTGGACGAAATTCTATTTGATTCATAGCGATAATATTGACCTTTTCATCAAACAATATTGCCCTTGTACTTGTTGTGCCTTGATCAATTGTTAAAATATATTGTTTCATTTTGTATCCTTCACTTACATTTTAACTTATTATACCATATTTCCTTTTAAAAAACAACCCATAACGAGTTGTTTTTTTATTTTATTCTTCTTTGGTTTGAGTTACTACTTGTTTAGCCACTTCTAAGTCTACTAAGATGTTAAAATCTACTTTACTATCCAATTCTTTTGCTTCAATCATAATATCTTGTAAGCGATCAAATCCTTTTTCTGAAAAAATTGGAGTAGTACACCAAGCATTAATAGAACGATATCTCTTAACAACTTCGATTAAAATATCTAAATCGGTATCCATAAAGAAAGGTTGTACGGCCTTAGCAATTTCTTCATCGGTTGCTGTTTGCACAAATTGTTGCCCTTTATATAATGCTCTTGTAAACTTTTGGATGGTTTCTTGATTTTTATTAAAATAACTAATTGATGTTGAATATGCTGTATATGTGATTTCTCCAGCATAATCTGCTACTGGTGCTAATAGATGCGCTCTTTTTTCTTGAACAATGGCTGTTGCTGTTGGTTCAAATAGTGTAACAAAATCTCCTTCACCATCTAAGAATGATCCAGCAAGTGCCGCAAATGCTACGTCTGTTCTTACATTTACCTCTTTCGTTGCATCATCTTGACCTACATCTAAACCCGCTTCTTTTAACACATACTCTAATGTCATTTCTGGAACACCACCTTTTCTACCACCTAAAATGGATTTTCCCTTTAATTGATCTAAAGTGAAATTTTCAATAGGTTCTCTACCAAAAATAAAACTACCATCAGTTCTTGTCAATTGTGCAAAATTAATTAGATAATCGCTTTTGTCCTTTTTATATAAATAGATGGTAGGTTCAGGTCCTTGCAAACCAATTTGTGCATCGCCTGAAAGCAGTGCTGCGGTAACTTTATCTGCACCATTTGCATTAATCAAATCAATTTTTAAACCTTCTTCTTCAAAATATCCATTGGTAATTGCTGCGTATTGTGGTGCGTAGAAAATGGATCTTGCTACTTCAACCACTTTAATTTTTTCTAACTTGTCTTTCTTACATCCAAATAATAAGACACTACTTGTTAACAATAACAAAAAACATAATATTTTTTTCATTTAATTCCTCTTCCTTCTTATTTTTTTCTCTATCCAATTGACAACTTCATACATCAAAAAAGAAATTATGGCCAGAACAATGACGCCCATCATCACTAAGTCCATATTAAATACTTGAGAACCATACATAATTAAATATCCTATTCCATATCTTGATACAATAAATTCACCTACAATAACACCTACCCAAGACATCCCAATATTGATTTTAACAATACTAACCAAATTGGTCAAATTAGCGGGCAGGATAAGCTTAGTTAAAATCTGCCATTTACTAGCTTTAAAGCTTTGTAACATTTTGATTTTTTCTTCTTCTACTTGCACAAATGCACTATGTGCTGATATAATCGTAAGTACCAATGAAATAGAAATAGCTACTGCGGTAATCCCCTTAATTCCTGTGCCAATCCAAATGATAATAATCGGAGCTAGTGCCGTTTTTGGAAGCGCATTAAATACAACTAAAAAAGGGTCACATATTTTGGCTAATGTTTTATTCCACCAAAGTACAATTGCAATCCCTATTCCAACTAATGTTCCTATCATTAACCCTAGTAAGGTCTCTAATACAGAAATACCAATGTGCTTATAGATTTCTTTTGTCTCAATATACCTTTTTAACAATGCCGCTATTTTAGATGGTCGACTAAATAAAAATGAATCGATGATTTCAAACCGAGAACATAACTCCCACGAAACAAGAAACACCACTAAGAGAATGATTTGAGTCATCAGAACTATAATTGCTTTTTTTCTTTTTTCAATTAAATATGGATTATTCATTCAATAGCCCCCATATTTCATCAAAATAGATTCGAAATTCTTTGGATAGTCGCTTGGCATAAGGCGTATTCTCAGTTGTATCAGTTATAATTGGAATAATCTTTTTAAGTCTAGCAGGTCGGTGACTTAATACAATGACGCGGTCAGCCATTGCTATGGCCTCAGATATATCATGTGTGACCAAAATAGCTGATACATGCGAATCTTTAATCATTCGGTGAATATCATCACTGACAGTAATTCTTGTTTGATAGTCGAGTGCTGAAAAGGGTTCATCTAGCAATAGCACATCTGGATCTGTTGCCAGTGTTCTGATTAATGCTATGCGTTGTCGCATTCCACCTGATAGTTCTTGAGGATAATTATTGATGAAATCTGATAAATCGTATTTTTTCAATAGATCTTTGATTTTTTCTAATTTTTGATCATCCATATCTTTTTTTATTTCTAAACCAATTAGAATATTTTTCCACACTGTTCGCCAATTGAATAAGTGATCCCTTTGAAACATATACCCAATATCTCCATCAACAATAATTTCTCCTTCTGTTGGATCCAATAATTTAGAAATAATATTTAGCAAAGTAGATTTTCCTGAGCCACTTGGACCCACAATTGCTATAATTTCTCCTTCTTCTAAATCAAATGAAATATCATCTAAAACATCAAGTGCACCTATTTCAGTATAGAAAGTCTTTTTTACATTTTTCATCTCTAGCTTTTTCATTATCCTCGCCTCTTTCAAGTACACTTTATCATATTACGTCTCATTCTATTTCGTGTGGGCAAAAAAACCCTGTTCTAAACTGAACAGGGTTTTTTTATATTTTTTATAATTTCACTATTTTATATTTTAATAGCGAATCTTTCTAATTTGTGGCGTTTTCTTTTTTTCTTGTTCTACTTGATTATTCTTTAAGCGTTCTTGCTTTAATTCAATATTTTTCAATAACAATTCAACGCCCAGCATAGAGGTTAATGAAATAACTACCATACTGAAAGTGAGCCATAGCGCTGTTGCATTGGTGATGCTTTGTCCGTCACGAATGACTTTGCAAGCCAAATCCGAATATTCAAAAAGATTATAAAAACTAATGGCTCTTCCTCCAATGCGCCATGAGACTTTAAAAATTGATAGACAAATCAATGTCAGAGAAAGTATCCACATGCCCATACAAAGAATGGTCTTTTTCCGATCAAGTGGCATACATGCTCTACACATTACAATCAAAAGCGTTAATGTTGCTGTAAGGGAAACTACTGTTTTAATCTCTGCAGGTGTAAATCCATAATCATTTGAAAGCAAGTAGGTAAATATAATAGCAACTACAATACCTGATGCACCAGGCAGTGCACTCTTGAGTGCATTTTTCATAAAGTTTCCTTTGATTGGAGAATTATTGCTTTGCAAAGATAAAATAATGGATGGTAATCCAATGGCAAACATTTCCACAATTAACAATTGTTTTGCTCCAGCAAATGGGAAAGTACCATTTGTAGTACCAGAACTGGTTAGTTTAAAGAATCCGACTGCCGTTAAAATGGCTAAGAAAGTCATAAAAAGCGTCTTTACCAAATACAACATAGCAGTTTGTTGTACATTATTGATAACTCTTCTTCCTTCTGCTACAACTTTTGGCATATTTGCAAAATTAGAATCTACCAATACCAATTGTGCTACACTCTTTACTGAATCATTACCCGATGCCATTGCTATACTACAATCTGCAGCCTTTAGTGCTGGAATATCGTTTACTCCATCTCCTGTCATAGCCACCGTCTTACCTGCGCTTTGCAATGCGGTAACAAGTAATTTCTTTTGCTCAGGTTTTACACGTCCAAATACAGTAAATTTAGTTGCTGCTTCAATAACCTCTTCATCTTTCATACCATCTAGGCTAATACATTTTTCTGCATTTTCAATTCCTACTCTTCTTGCCACTTCTGCAACTGTTACTGGATTGTCACCAGAAATAACTTTTACTTCTACACCACTTTTTTTGAAGTATTGGATGGTGTCAAATGCTTCATCACGAATTTGATCTTCTATTAAAATCAAAGCAATCAGTTTAGGAAGCCGTTGAATCTTATCATTTTTAATAGGGAGCGTCGATTGAGCAAGACAAAGTACACGAAGTCCCTGATTCGCATAGGCAGTAATTTGATCTGCATAGCGCTCAAAATTGCTTTTCAAAACAAATTCAGGTGCTCCCATAATGTATGTTTCTCCTTCTCCAAAAGAAACTGCACTAAACTTTCGTTCTGAAGAAAATGGAATAACTTCCGTTGGTTTTAGAACAGGAGTTGCACCAAAATAGTGTACCATAGCTTGTGCTGTCGCATTGGTTTCTTGCAGTGCTGCGTTCATCGAACTCATGATATTTTCAATGCTAAATTTAGTTGGTTTATTGATAGTTTCATATTTCACCACACTCATTCGCCCATTGGTGATGGTTCCTGTTTTGTCTAAGCAAAGTACATTTACTCTAGCAAGCATTTCAATACAATAAATATCTTGAACCAATGTATTATTTTTAGACAATCGAAATACACCTACAGAAAGAGCTACTGAGGTAAGCATATAAAGTCCTGCTGGAATCATTCCGATAATTGCTGCTGTAATAGGACGAATCGACTGAACATAATTCACTTTTAATCTTTGAATCATATCAGCAGTAGCTTTCCAATTGACTTCTTGGATTTCCTTAAATGTAGCCCAATCAAAAGTCCATAAAAACATTGCAATAGATGTCAAGACAATAAATATAGCAATCACTACCAATAGTTTCCGCAAACTACCTAAAATTTGCGAATTAGGAGCCGTATATTTTTTCGCTTGTGAGGTCAATTTATTGATTTCATTTAGTCTACCAACATGAACTACTTTGGCATAACTTGTTCCAGATACCATAAAACTACCTGAATATATCATATCTCCAACATGTTTTTTAATCGGTATAGATTCTCCTGTAAGTTGAGATTCATTGACTTCAACTTCACCATCAAGTAAAATAGCATCCGAAATAATTTGTGATCCTGGAGTCAAAAATACAACATCATCTAAAACAACATCAGTATCTAATTTTGATACTTTCACTCCATTTCGAATCACAGTTACTTTGGGATTGGTAACCAAACGTAATTTATTAATGGCTAATTTCGACTTGGTTTCTTGCACAATACCAATAATCAAATTAATTGATACAATAACCAAAAACATAAAATCGGTAATGGCAAAGCGTTGATCAGTCAGTTCTGGATTGTTCCACTTCATTGCAACTAACAATAAAATGAGGACAATAATATATAAAATATTAAAAAAAGTGAATGTATTTTTCCAAATCACAGATAATATCATTTTGAGATTTTTTTCAAACGGAGATTGAATCTTTCCATCAATATTGACTTGAAGATGTTCTATTCGTTCTTCCACTTCTTCGTCTGTCAATCCTTGTAAATAATGACCTGATTTCTGATAAAGTGGTTGATTTCTTTCTTCTGGATATATTCCATATGTAATATTTTTTTTCTTTTTGGGTTTCTTCTGTTCTTCGACTTTATCGTTTTGAGCAGATACCATATTTTCTTGTTTTTCTTTCATGGTTCTCTCCTTTCACTTCTTTTTTTATCATTATAACACTAAATGTAATTTTTATAAAGTAACATGCTAAAAATATTTTTATCGTATTTAAAGTGTTTTTCATGTTTTCATGATAAAATAATTTTGGAGGTATTATCTTATGAGTTATCCAATCATTGGCATAAGCCCCCGTTTTTCCAAAGAAGAAAAATCGGGTTATTCCTTTTTAAAAATCAATCAAGATTATATCAAGCAAATTGTTGATCGAGGTGCCATTCCTCTTATTCTAGTTCCTTCTAGTGGATTTGAGTCATTGCTTTCACAATGTGATGGCTTTCTCATTATTGGTGGAGATGATATCAATCCTACCTATTATGGTGAAACAAATGACGCTGATCTATCAAAAGGAATTGATTCTCTAACCGATGAGATAGATCAAAAAATCATTCAATATGCTCTAGACCACCAAATTCCAACCTTTGGAATTTGCCGAGGTATTCAAGCTTTTGCAGCATTTATGGGAGGGACACTTTATCAAGATTTGGCTACCGAACAAGTAAGTCATCCCATCCCATTAGAAAAAAAGCATTATGTAACTCGTGTACATCAAACCCCTCTTAGTAATTTGCTACCTGAAAAATTCCTAGTCAATACATTCCATCATCAAGCGGTCCATCGTGTGCCGAAAGACTTTGTTGTGACTTATCAAAATGAAGATACAATTGAAGCCATAGAGCATACCCAGTGGCCTATCATTGGTGTGCAGTGGCATCCTGAACGCTATTACACCATAGAATCAGCAATTCTATTTGATTATTTTATGGAGAAAGTCAATGAATATAGAAAAAAACATATCTGAAAAAGTCATCTTCGATGGTAAGATTGTCCAACTGGTATTGCGAGACGTTCTTTTACCAAATGGAAAAATTGCAAAACGAGAGATTGTTCATCATCAAAAAGCGGTGGCCATTGTAGCTTTTGATGGTAGTGATATTTTAATGGTGAAACAATATCGAACCGCTGTTGGAAAAAATATGTTAGAAATTCCTGCCGGCTTATTAGAAGAACATGAAGATGCTTTGGTCTGTGCGCATCGCGAACTACAAGAAGAAACTGGTTATGACGCCAAACAAATGGAACTGCTTTGTGCTTTTTATCCTTCCTGTGGATTTACCGATGAAGAAACTTATATTTATCTTGCTACTGATTTGTATGAAAGCAAGTTGCCTGAAGATGAGGATGAATTTATTGAACTTACAAAATTATCTCTTGCTTCTATCCCCACTTTTTTAGCGCAACACGAAACTTTAGATGGAAAAACAGCACTTGGTCTTTCTTTATTTACTTTATGGTATCAGAAAAAAACTGTGTAAAAAAGGTATGATTTGACTTGAAATCATACCTTTTTATCATTAATTCTTTTTATATTCAGCAACAATTTTTTCGACCAATTGAGTTGGAACATCATCATAACGTGCAAACTTACGCGTAAATTTACCGCTTCCTTGCGTCATTGCCTTTAAATCAATAGAATAATTGATAATCTCTGCCTCTGGAATATAGGCGGTAATCGCTGTTCTTCCTAATTCAGTTGGCTCCATTCCTATAACTGATCCCCTTCTTTGTGGAATGTCCCCCATGACATCCCCGACAAATTCATCCTTTACTGTAATCACTACCTCCATAACTGGCTCTAAAATCGTAGGTTTGATAACTTTACATGCCTCTTTAAACGCAAGTGCTGCCGCAATTTTAAATGAAATTTCATTAGAATCCACTGGATGATAAGAACCATCATACAATACCGCTCTTACACCAATGACTGGAAATCCTGCTATTGGGCCATGTTCTAAAGTTTCCATTAATCCTTTTTCTACTGCTGGGAAGAAGTTCTTAGGCACAGCACCTCCAACCACTTCTGATGCAAATTCAAAATCTTTATCTGCTAATGGTTCAAATCGAATCCATACATCACCAAACTGTCCTGCACCACCAGATTGTTTCTTATGTCTTCCTTGTGCTGAACCTGTTTTGCGGATGGTTTCACGATACACAATTTTTTGATCGGAAGTAGTGACATCTACTTTAAACATATTTTTCATTTTTTCTAAGATATAACCAATATGTGTCATACCTTGACCACCAATTAATAATTGGGCTGTTTCTGGATTTCTTCTAATTTCAAATGTTGGATCTTCCAGATTTAATTTTTGTAATGCTGAGGATATTTTATCTTCATCTTGCTTTGTCTTCGCCTGAATAGCAATATAAATAACAGGTGTAGGCATCTCCATTGGTGGATACATCACAGCTTCTTTTTTCGTACACAACGTTTGGCCAGTTTGGATATCTCCTGATTTGGTCAATACACCAATATCTCCCGCATGTAAAACTTCAATAGGAATTTGTGTTTTGCCCATAATACAAGAAATTACACCCACTTTTGCCATTTGATCTGTATTGGGTACATAGACTTCTGTTAAACCTTGAGTAGTACCAGAGCATACTTTAAAGAAATTGATTGTTCCTAAAAATGGATCCACTATGGTTTTAAACACATAGGCCGAAAATGGTTCTGTATCTACGGTATCTCGCAATATCAATTCATGCGTCTTCGGATCAAATCCCTTAGATGGTTTCAAATCTTGTGGTGAAGGTAAGTAATTGCAAATTTTTTGGAGAAGACCTTTTAACCCCATATTTTTACTTGCACAACCAATCAGAATTGGGAATATATCGCAATTTAAAAGAGCTTTCCGCAATCCTTCAATAATTTCTTCATCAGTTAAGGTTTCACCGCTAAAATACTTTTCAAGCATTTCTTCGCTTTCCCCCGCAACGATTTCAACAAAATGATCGTAGAGTTCATCTACTTGCGCCATATAAGCATCAGGAATAGCCGTTTCTGTTTCCTCTTGTCCCATATAAGCCTTTTTTTCGATAATATCAATATAGCCTTGATAGTGATTTTCTGTACCTAGTGGAATCACAAAAGGCACGACTTTGGGTCCAAATCCATCTATCACATTTTGAATGACCTTCTCAAATTTTACATTTTCTTTATCCATTTTATTAATAAATAAAATGGTTGGTGTATGTCTTGTTCGAAGTTCATCCCAAACTCTTTCGGTCCCTACTTCAATCCCTTTTTGGGCATCAATCACCACAATCGAACCCTTCACTATCGCTAAATCTTGTGTAATTTCACCTACAAATTCCTCTGAACCTGGTGTATCTAAAAAATTAATTTTATAGTTGTTCCATTCTACTGGAATGATTGATGTCGACAATGAAGTCTGTCGCGCTTGTTCTTCTTGCAAATAATCTGATACTGTATTCTTTTTTTCTACTTCTCCCTTTTTCGAAATTGCTTTTGTAAGATACAGCATCGACTCACAAAGACTGGTTTTACCTGAGCCCATATGCCCCAAAACAGCCACGTTCCTTATTTTTTCAGTTGAATAGATTTTCATATGTAATCTCCTCCTTATGCCATTCAATTCTCGTCTTATTGGTACTGACATTAGTATTATATACCAGATATTGAATATTTTCAATTAAATAAATAATTTTTTTGAAAGCGCATACATTTTTATGAAAGCGTGTTCATTTTTAGACAAAAAAAAGAGAATTCTTTCGAATTCTCCTCCTCTATAATTTATAATAACTCTCTACATCCAAGACAAAAATAGTCGCACCATTGATTTTTACGCTCGCTGGAAAATTGGAAAATACGGTAAAATCTCCTGGTTCTCCTGATGCAACCTTCTTTTTTCTTGTTTTAGAATAAGTATTAATGATTTCTTTTACATCTTCAATTTTGCTTTCATCCAATCCCACAAGTAATGTTGTATTGCCACTTGGCAAAAGTCCCCCTGTTGTAGATAATTTTGTGAAGAAAAATTTTTCTTTTAATAGTGCATTGGTTACCCCTTGCACGTCATCATTGCTAATAATGATTAACATCAGTTTCATATCATCACCTCGATATATTTTACCATATTTTAACTAAAAAGTAAAGGAATACGTCCCTCATACCTATACACACTTGAATCGAAAGCCTTTACATTGAAGAAAAGCACTTTTTTTGATATAATAAAAGAAAGAGGTGGATTATGCATTCAAGAACAATACGAATTAATCATTTATTATTCATTTTAATTTTATTCACTTATTTGTGGACATTATCTAGTTGTAAGGTCCAAAAAGCCAATTACTTAGAAGAGCCCATTGCGATTGTATATAAAAAGAATATTCCTTATATTATAAATGCAAGATTGCAACGTTTAAGTCTAGCAGAATACGATTACATTGTGCCCTACTTTGATGATATCTTAATTGTCAAAAAAGACAACCAGTTTGGTTATATTAAAAATACGGGTGAAGTCCTCATTGAACCCGTCTATAGCGAAGCTTATCCTTTTTCGGAAGGAAAGGCTGTAGTCAAAAAAGATGGGATTACCAAAATTATTGATTCAAGCAATCATACCTTGTACGAACTTCCCACTGGATATAGTGCTATTGGTTCTTTCTCGAATGATTTGCTAACCATTGGTGATGGAGCTCATCAAGGATATCTCAAATACGATGCGGAAAGTCAATCCTTTTATTTTTTATATTACATTAAGGATGGAGAAACCAACGAAATAAGCTATTTGCCCTACGAATACTGTGGCCAATTTAAAAATGGCTATGCGGTAGTAGGCTATACAAATGCGTATGGTCAGTTTAAATATAGTCATATTGATCAAACAGGAAATCGTCTCTATGATTTAGAATGGGATTATGCAGGTGATTTTTCCGAAGGATACGCAGTAGTTGGTAATTATGGTCCTTATGATGTTTATTACTGGATCAATAATGTTTCCACACCTAGTACAACTGAAAAGACAACGATTCAATCGATGAGTTATATGTACATTTCTCCAGAAGGAAACTATTTAGGAAGCAGCCGTTTGAATATCAATGGTGAGACGGAAATTACCCCTTACGTTTATTCACAAGCCTATGATTTTAAAGATGGGGTTGCCATTGTTTCTAAAATGTATTGCTATCGTGATCGCCAATACAGTAGTACTCCAGTATCTAGCGATGATTTCTATCACAATTACCGAATCATCAACCAATCAGGTGAAGAGATATTTAGTTATTTTTTGAGTAGAACCAATAATGTACGTCCAGGTGCTGGATTCTACTACTTAGATTTATTTCAAATGAACGATTATTATGTCCTATCCTATTATAAGTCTTATATTCAAATTTTTTATAATCCTATCCATGAACTAGACCCTTATACATTTAAGGAAGCTGATTTACAACTTGATTTAGATGCAGAGTGGATTGATGAATATCTAAATGAATATACAGCGGGTCATCAAACCCCCAATTATGTCAAAGACCACACTCGATATCCTTATAGTCAAACCGCATTTAAACAATCCAAATATTTGGATCATATCTATGTGGCTAAAACACAAGTATTTAGTGGCTATTATGACTCATGTGGCTTAATTACACTTCAATTTGAAACCAATGTGGAAAACGGTACCCAAACGCTTATCAAACAATATGTTATTCCACCAATATATGACGATATTATTTTTTAGAGGTGCAAGATGATTTCTATACATAATCTTAATAAATACTATTATTCAGGAGGCGAGCAATTTCACGCCTTAAAAAACATTCATTTAGAATTACCAGAAAAAGGGTTAGTCTTTATCGTTGGTAAAAGTGGATCAGGTAAATCTACATTACTGAATATCATTGGAGGGATTGATACCTATGATTCTGGTGAATTGATTATCGATGGATTAAATACGAAAGACTTTTCAAGAAAAGATTTCAATGCCTATCGAAATTCTTATATTGGCTTTATTTTTCAAGAATTCAATGTCATCAAAAACCTAACCGTTTATGAAAATGTTGCATTGAGCTTGCAGTTACAAAATAAATCCCTTAAGGAAAATCATCAATTGATATTGGATACAATTGAAAAAGTAGGCTTAAAAGGAAAAGAAAAAAGAAAAATGAATCAACTTTCTGGAGGTGAACGTCAACGGGTTGCGATTGCTAGAGCAATCGTAAAAAATCCCCATGTAATTATTGCAGACGAACCTACTGGAAACTTAGACAAAAAAAATCGCGACATTGTTTTAGCTATTCTCAAAGATTTATCCAAAGATCATCTTGTGGTGATTGTCACCCATGATAGAACATTATCGGAAGAATATGGTGATATTAAAATTACATTAAAAGATGGTGAAATCATTGAAAACTTACAATTGAAGGAGTTATCATCCTCTGCTTCTTCCTACCAGTTATCACAAGTAAAACCCGTTCAACCATCCTTTAAAACCTCATTGGTTTTATCAATGAAGAGTTTAAAGCAGAATTTATTTCGTTTTATTGTTGTTGTCCTCTTTTTTACAATATCGCTTGTATTTGCATCAACAACAATCAATTTATATTTTTCAGACTCTACGGCACAATATGTAGATTATCAATTGAATGAAGACAATCAATACATCACCATTAGTGATCAAAAAACCCTTTACAATCAAACAGTTCAAGCGGGATTTTTCCAAATTGATACGCTACATTATGAAAAAATCATTACTTCTACAGATGAAGGATTTCGGATTTATAAAACCATTCCTTTTGATTTTGCAATTGATCGACATCTAACTGAAAGTTTAGATTTTATGTATCGTTCTTCAATTGAGCACATTATTGTAATGGATAATCTCAATGATTTAAGTAAAGATTATGAAATCATCGATGTACTCAATACAGACACAAATATTAAAATTGCATGTTATATTACCGATTATGTTGCTGAATGTTTAATCCAAAATCAATATTTTGATACACCTTACCAAAATGAGCCCTTAAAAGATTATTTTTCCAATAAGTCTCTGGTTTGCGATGCCTTTACTTATCCAATTTATATTGATGGTATCATTCAGACTAGTTTTTCAGAGTTTAAAGAAAAAGACTTTGATAATCCAAATGTCTATGCTAGTTTTTGTGACAACTTGTCATTTTATAATGCTTTATTTTTTTCCACAGGATATTATGTCGATGTCGTAGACGGGGAACAATTTATTTCTACACAAAATATCAAATATACTTATGATGATTTTATTTTCAAAGCCTTTGGAAATGCCCATAAAATTGAAAATGTAAAATGCCAAGCTTATCAATCGAATTTAGATGAGTTACTTGTGAAAGGAAATAAACCCAAAAAGCCCGCAAATAAAGAGGAATTAGAACAAATTGCCATTTCAACTGGTTTTCTTGAACAATTTCTAGGTATGACCGTAGACGAAACGGTATTCAATAGAAGTGATTTAAATCCTGTCGAAGCCTTAATTGATCCTGCGACAAATACACAAGGCGTTTTTGCTTTTTATGCTTACCGAAGAATTATGTCTAATTTTAGTTGTAGAATTGTTGGCATTTATGAAGATGATCAACCTACCATTTATTTTTGTGATCAAACAGAAACAAATTTATATTACAATTATTTAAAAACATCTTATTCTAATTATGATAATACCTCTAAAAATTATGGTGGTTTAATCACTATCCAAATGACTGATCAAAAAGATACCAACCTAAAGTTATATCGTGTTTTAAAAGACAATAACATCGTCATTGATAATTTATCTTTTATAAAATTACAAGTGGTCAATGAGTTTATTGATAGCAATCTTCTTTTATTTTTAGGTTTGTTCTTCTCACTATGTTTATTCAGTATTTTGATGATTTTTAACTTTGTTGTTGTTACTATCAAAAATAGCCAAAAAGACATTGGTATTTATATGTCACTAGGTATGAATGGATTTAAAATTGCGTGTATTTACCTCTTTCAAATCCTTCTTGTGAGTATCGTTGCATTCATTATATCCTCGATTGGTTCTACTATTTTTCTAAAATTGTTGGACTTATCACTTAGTGAAACTGCCTCCACGCTTATCCAAGAAAAATTCGCTGTAAATCTTGCCCCAATTGATTTTAGTATCTTTAAAATGACTGGAAATGGATTGATAATTTCCTTCATGATTGCATTCTTAGCACCACTGGCTACAATTGCTATTCCACTTCTTAATTTAAGTCGGAAAAAACCAATTGATGTCATCAAAGTTTCTTAGGAGGCCACTATGATTAAACTTGTCAATGTAAATAAATACTACCAATCTGGAAACGATAAAATTCATGTTATCAACAATTTAAATTATACTTTTCCAAATACTGGTTTGGTTTTTATCCTTGGCCCTAGTGGTTCTGGTAAATCAACTTTACTTAATTTATTGGGTGGATTAGATACTCCTGATAGCGGTGAAATTTGGATTGAAAATAGACAATTATCAAGCCTATCTAAAAAAGAAAAAAACAATTATTTAAATAGTTATCTAGGATTTGTGTTTCAAGAGTACAATATTCTAAAAGACCTTAATTTATCACAAAATATCAGTTTATCTTTAGAAATTCAAGGTTATAAGAAAAAAGAAATTAAACAAAAAACAAAGCAAATTATTCATGATGTCGAATTAGATGGCCTAGAAAAAAGAAAAGTATCTCAATTATCTGGGGGACAGAAACAACGAATTGCCATAGCTAGAGCACTTGTAAAAGATCCTAGTTTAATTATTGCGGACGAACCTACTGGAAATTTAGATAGTGAAACAAGTGCAAAAATATTTGATCTTTTCAAAAAACTATCCCAAGACCGCTTAATCATCATAGTTACTCACGACGATGAATCCGCGCAATTGTATGGTGATGATATTTTAAGAATCGATACCGCAAATATTGATTCTAATCACGAAGACCATCCTGAACTTCAAGCATCTTCCGTTTCTTCCGTATATCCTCTTAAGTCAGATCGAAAATTGTATTTAGAAAACTCGAAAGTACCCCTAGGTACAATTCACCGAATTGCTTTTAAAAACATTTGGAAAAAGAAATTTAGATATCTACTCATTATGATAATTGCCTCTATCAGTCTTGCCTTTTTGGCCTTTGCTACTGAATTAAATGGTGATAAACTCTATCAAAATGCCTATACTATGGTCAATAATAATAATCACTATACTGATATTTATCAATATCGACCAAGTCAAACCACAACAACCAATGATTTTTATAGTAAATATGAAAAAGGAAATTTAATGGATAATTCCTATGCCATTATTAAACAGTTTTCACCCGATTTAATCATTCACAAATATCAAAAAGTATCCATCAATTATGCGAAGTATTTGATTGAAAAGGCAAACTTTTTGTATTCAGGAAAAATTGATACCATCATTTTATTTGATTCTAGTAATTCCTATAAACTCATTGCTGGAAGACTCCCTGATAGTGGTGCACCAGAAATCTTGATTACAGACTTTCTTTTAGATGCTTTTAAACATTTTGGCATATTTGATAAAAATGCACAAATATATGATGTTTTGAATAAACAAATTGATTTAGGATATGAGATAGATTTTAAAATTGTTGGTGTAATCGAAAGTAATTACAAAGATTGGATTCATTTAAATCGACTCAGCCTTTCTTATGAGATTGATCCTTACGATAAAGACTTCCAGGGATTTGAATATGATTACTTGATGATGAATGCTATTGTTGTTGGCAATAATTACTATGACTATATTTTAAATACAGCTTTCCAAAATACAAAGATTTCAGTTAATCAGTATGAATTGATTGACTCTAGCTTAATGTCGTATCATAACCAACCCATTTTAGTAGGTAATGCCCCACAAAATGCCGATGAAATAGTTCTACCATTCTCTTTAGCAAAAGATATACTCCAGATTACAGATTGGAGATATCAAGCTTATGATAATAGTTGGAAGTATGATTACTTAACAACTAATTTTATCAATACAGGTACTTATATTCCCGTACTTACCAAATACAATGAATTTGAAACAGATTCAGGAGGCGTGGAACTTTTTGCTTCTGCTAATTTTAAAATTGTTGGTTTTACAAGTGAAAATGATTTCCTCGTTCATCCAACAGGCTATGCCAATTATAGTGAAACAATACTCGAGTCTAAAGTTAAAAATGATGAAGAGCGAATTATTGTCGAACTTCCTCGTGATCCTAAACTATTTTTGAAACAATTCAAACAAGTCTATAATAATGATTATCACTTTGTCATTGACATTTTCCTTTATAAAGATCAAATTGAAAGTTATAACGTAGACCCTTTGATTGAGTTTGCATCCACAGGAGGATTGATTGTCTTTACCATTATGACAATTGGTATTATGTGGACTGTTATTTCAATTGAAATTGTTGACTCCAAAAAAGAAATCGGAATTATGCGTTCTATTGGTTTAAATGGTATACAGGTATCGACTATCTTTATTATACAGATGTTGTTTATCAATTTACTTTCATACTGTATTTCGATACCCCTTGCCCATTATGCCATCGAATCCTTTGGAGCAGGAATAACCGACGCCTTAGGTGAAATTCAACTTTCACTATATACTATGACCTATCGTACACCGCTTTATCTTCTTGCCTTTGTCATCTTAATTACCGCTATATCAACTAGTATACCTTTATTCAAGATTATGTCACAAAAGATTGTCAATGTCATCAACGATAGAGATAAATAACGAATGAAAAAAAGCAGTCAAATGAATGAATTCATTTGACTGCTTTTTACATCCTTTACTTCTTATTTTTATGATTAAATTTCTCTTCTAATGATAATAAATAACGCTTCATGTGGTCATTTATTTTTACTATAGGGGAAAAAATATTTTCTTTTTTCACTTTTTCTATAAACACTTGTGCTTGTTGTTTAAAATTCATCAATACAATACGCTCATGGATTCGAATAGCATAAGCCTTGATTTTACGCATGACATCTAAAGAAACAATCATATCTACTAAAAATATCCCCACATACATTCCTATGAAGAATAATCCGATAGGCTGGCTAGCCACATATATCGCAAGTGGTGCTAACCACGGATAAATTCCGTAATAAAAACCAATAGAAAATAATCCCCAAACTAGTGAAAATAGCGGACAAATGATGCCTTTGTAATTTCCCCATTCTTTAGAATAATCCCATAACATAATATGATATGCTTTTAGAAAGAAAAGGCCCGTAATCAGTTCCAATATGGTCATAATGACTGCTGATGCAACAAATATACCCATCAATTTAAATATAGGGTTTCCCATCCATGATACATCAACTTGACAAATACAATACATAATGAGTCCACCACATCCATAAATGGGCAGTGAACATCCATGCATGAAACCAGGATTAATCAATCGATGATTTCGAATACTCCGAAATATTACTTCATTTATCCAACCAGCTACACAACAAAACATAAATACAAAAACAATTTCAAAAAAATTCATGGCGTATTTCCCTCCTAAAAAATGGGCAATTGCAAAGCAAGTTGTATCAATAAATAGATGATGGGAAAACTAATCAAACACATAAGCGTAGATAACAAACACATTTGACTAGATAATGATGCTTCTGTGTCAAACTGCGAAGCATATGTATTGACCACAACTGAAAGTGGTGCCCCAAAACCAATGACAAGCGTCGCTAATGAAAATGAGCTAAGATGTATCATCTGTATTGCTTGTAAAAGTAATAATATTAATAGTACTATTAGGGGAACAAAGAACGTTCTAAAGAAAGCCAAAAGCCAAGCCATCTTATTCTTTACAGCATCCCTTAGTTTTTCTTCACCTAAAACACTCCCTACTAAAATCATTGCTAAAGGTGTTGTTAAACATTTTGCTACATCTAGTACTTGATAAATGGCTGGTAAAGTCTGATCAATTCTAAAGATAGAATAATTGTTTTGATGGATTGTTACTTGAGGAGCAATGTTTTGCGTGAGCCAAACCAATAAACCAATCAGCATCGCAATCATAATAGGATTTAAAATGATTTGGCGAAGAGATGACTTTAGATTTTGAGTGTTAAATTGTAGTTTTGACATAACCAAATAACAATAAATATACAAAATGAAGCGAAATACAATTGTCACCATATTGGCATAAATCATAATTTCTCCCCCATAAATGGCCAAGAGTACTGGTATAGAAAAGAAAGTGAATTGTCCAACCGTCATCAATATGCTATAAACTCTTCGCTTTTCTTTTCCCTTTCTGAGGAAAAATAGTTGACCTAGCACTAAAAAAAAGATATAAAATAGAATCGAAAGAACCAAGACAATCAAGTGCTCTAAGAACGTTTCCGTATGGAAATCCGTCATGAAACTAGTAAATGCCATAGCAGGAAGAGCAATTTTGAGTGTCAAAAAAGAAATGACTTTTTTCCCATCACGATTCATGATTTGATAATGACTAAAAAGAAAGCCCAGTAGGATAAATGCCAATGAAATGAATATTGCTGATAAAAACTGTTCGTCTTTGAGTATAGAAAAAATTGCTTCCACTATAGGACCTCCATTTCTTCTTCCTTATTATATCATAACTACCTCCATATTTCAATCATTGCGCTAGTCGTTTTGTCCTTCTATTTCTGGTCTTTTTTTATGAGTATGAATAAAAATAACTCGTTCTCCTATTAATTCTAGTGTTAATATCCTTTTTTTGAGTGTTTCTGCCTCTTTACTAAAAGAGACTTCCGATTCTTTTACCGCAAGTCTTCCTTTTATCCCGACAATATCTCCTTTTTGAATATACTCACATGTAGATTGCGCAACACCATTCCACAACGATACCCGAATAAAATCTGTCTCTATATTACCTTCCATATTTTTGAATGGTCTTGCTACAGCAAGCGTCAGCGTTGATGCAATTACCTCTTCATATTTTCTCAATGTTGGATTTTCCACAACCCTGCCAATTAATGTCACTTGATTTATCATATACATACCTCCCCAATTGATGTCACTTGATTTATCATATACATACCTCCCCAATTGATGTTACTATTATACGCTAGTTTTTGGATTTTTCCTAATCGTCTATTGCTTCTTTTGCTTGCCTATGATACATTCTTTTTTCAATATTTTTGGTTTTAAACGTCTTCTTCTTGATCAATCAATGTATCGCATCATTTAGATTTGACAAAGTAGAAAGAATAGAAAGTTTTTGTATTTTTTCATCATTTTGGCAAAGAATAAAAGTAAAGGATGTGAAACTATGAAGAAGTATAATTATCAATATTATATTTTTGGTATATATTTAATTTGTGGTAGTTTTTCTTTATTTGCTTCTAATTTAGCCATGAATATCTTTTCATCTTATTCCTATGTTATCTTTTTTGCATTACTCCCTATCTTGTTCTTATTTATCCTCTTCTTTCCAAAGAAAAGAAATGTTTTAATGGCACTATCTCGTCATCATCTCTTGCGTATTCTATTGTATTTGTATCTTATTTTAAGCAGTTTTTTTCAATTGTTCTCTTATATCAATGTTATCAGTGATTACTATTATCCTTTAACACCAAAATATGTCCTTTTTTTCCTCTTATTGCTTTGTAGTTTATTTATTGGTCACTATGGTTTATCTAATATTGCCAAAATGGGATTTGTTTTATTCCTATGTACACTATCTTTATACTCCATCACGATATTTAGTGAAACCAAACATGACTTTTTACTTCTACAAACCAATATGAAAACGGCCATTCAACCTTTTTATGCCTTATCGTTTATTTTTGTTTTTTTAGATGTTTTTTTACTTTTTCTCTTGCTTCCTTTTGAGAAGGTAAAAAAGACCCATTTATTTTTGGTTTTATTAGTTGGTATTCTCATTAGCAGTTTATTTATTTTTGAGAATTATCTTTTTTTCCCAGAACAATTTTTTGATAATGTCAAATACCCTTATATTTTCAAATACTTGTCTTATAAAAAGGCACAATTCTTTGAACATTTTGACCTCCTTTATTTGATTTGTGTTAGTTTATATATGCTTCTACATTTGGGTATGCAACAAGAAATGGCAAGACTTGTTCTACTGAAAAAAAGAAAAACGATTTCTGCATTTTTATTTCCGATAATCCTTACCCTTTTGTATTGGTTATTGAAAGGCTTTAATTTTACTACACAAATAAGCCTATTATTTATGAGTGCTTGTAGCATTTTGATTACGAGTTTCTTCATTTTCTATTATATTGTCGAAAGGAGGAAAAAAGCATGAATCCGATTCAGCAATTTTTAGTTGATGCCCGCCTACAAGATGATGTATGCGTCCAAGATGTCGAAATAGATCAACTTCACTATACCATTGTTTACGCTATTCAATTTGTCGACATTCAAAAATTTAATTTTGAAATCAAACCTCACATCTTGCCTTCTAATTATCAACAACTGACTCGTTTATTTCTTGGGCTTTGTAAACCGATTACAGATTGTTCTGTATCTGAACTAGAATTTTTGCTCTATAGTGGAAAAATTCTTGTATTCTTTGAAGATCATCCGTATCATTATTATTTTGAATTTACCAATAAACCCAAGCGCTCGATTTCAGAAAGTACAATTGATCCAGAAGACCCTATGTCATCTAGAGATGGATTAGTTGAAGATCTTGATGACAATATTACCCTTATCAAAAGACGCCTCAAAACCAATGATTTACAAATTAAAAAATATCAACTCGGTTTAATTAATAAAAATACTTGTGCCGTAATGTATATGAAATCCTTTCATGACAAACTTTCTTTACATTCCATTTTAGAAAGGCTTTCACAATACAAAGAAGACATTGTCACTTCCATCAATGATATTGCGATGCTCTATCAAGACGATTCTTTACTCCCTCAAGTCTTCAATACCAGTTCTCCAGATATCATCACCAATGCCTTAGTTAAAGGAAGAATCGTCATTTTTTTAGATAATTCACCTGTTGCCTTGATTATCCCTGTTACACTATCTATTTTTACCAATTCAAAGACGTATATCAATACGCCCAAATATTATGCTTTTTTCAATCATTTTTTTGTATTTATTTTCTTTGCCTTTTCGATTTTTTCCATGGGTCTTTTTATTTCTATCATCAATTTTCATCGTGGTGCCTTATCGATTGCCTTTTTGGCCAATGTCCAAATTACAGAAAAAGGAACCAACTGGCCTATGTTTGTCGAGGTCATGATTGTTTACTTGCTATTCGAATTTTATCGTTTCTCCACAAGCCGTTCAACCAACAATTATATTCAAAATATCATTATTATCCTTGGAGGTCTTTTTATCGGTCAAAATGCCATTGAATCAGGGACAATTGGCGCAATTATCCTTTTTCTCACCTCTATTTCATACATTGCGGTATTTGCGGTAACCAATAATACTTATTTGATTACTTCTATCAACATTTTTCGATTTTTCATTTTGATATTATCCTATACAATGGGTATCTTCGGCTTTTTAATTTCAAGTTTAATTGTCATCTTTTATTTGTATAAACAAAAAAATGGTCATTCCTTTTACCTCTATCCTTTTATTCCATTTCAAATGGAGGATTTTAAATCCTATTTTATCCCTAAGAAAGAATTAAAGAAGGTGACAGAATGAGAAAATTGTTGATTTTAGCCATCTGTGCAGTTGCTTTTATTCCTATGCTTTCTAAAAAAACCGATTATATTGATGTTACCAATGTCATCTTTGTCAATAGCGTGGCTATCGATTATAATGAAGAATCTGAGCAATACGTCTTCTACTTTTATGTCTTAAATAATTTTAATTTGGCTAAAGCAGAACTTTCTTCTAGTAATATCGACACCCTTGCCTATGTTGCGAAAATTGAATCCAAAAGTTTCGCAGAGGCATCCAATGAAATTCGAAAGATGGCCAATGTATTTATTCATTATCACCACTTAAAAACTGTCATTTTAACCAAAAATTTTTTCAGTAAAGAACGCGTTTGGGATTTTTACACCTTTATTAAAGATCATATCGAAATTTATCCTACTTTTTATGTGTTTGCTACAGATAGTAAGATTGAAGATATTTATAATATTGAAAATCTTTCTGAAATATCGGCCTACCATACCATATTACTTAACCCTGATATCATTAAAACCTATAAGCTCATCACCTATATTGATTTAGTGAAATCAATTTTACTTGATAATTATACTTTAAAAATCCCCCATATCTCAAGCGTGGAAGATGTTTTTTCGAAACAAGGAGAATCTTATTTGGCACTCACCATCGATGGATATAGCATTTTTCATGAGCAAGAATTAAAGCAAACTTATTTGTATGAAAAATTACCCCTTTTAAAATGGATGCTTGAACTATACAATGTAACTTATACTGTCGATGAACTCAACCTATACATCAAAGAAGGAAATTATGTAATCAAACAAAAGGGAAATCAATGTGTCATTACCTATCATATTTCTGGTACACATATTCATAACTACAAAGATATTTCCTTAGATGAAGAAAAGGAATTGGCAATTGATAAAATGTTAACGGAACTCAAACAGTTTAAATCGTTTATGGATGCAGCCAATATTGATATCTTCAATATCAATTATCAATTTCATCAAACAGGAGACTATTATAAAAATGTGGAAACCCGCTTTGAGGTCCGTTTAGATAGCAATTAGATTTTATAAAAAAAAGTATATATAGCATTATCATCAAGATAAGCTCTATATACTTTTTATTTTTGTGCAGGATAAATTGTAAATGTTGCCTTTGCTTCTTCTACAAAATACTTTCTGACTGCTTCTACATCAGCTAAACTGATTTCATCTGCTGAACGAAGCAAATCAAATAATTCCAAATCATTGTGTTCAAATTCAACCATCAAATTGGCTATGTATTCAAGTGAATTAAATCGTTTGATATTTCTGGCTTGATATAATCGCTTGAACCGATTGAAATCAGCTTCCTCGATAGCCTTATCGTGTATCATATGGATACTCTTACTAATTTCATCGATAAATTGCTCTGGTGTTTGCGTATCTAAATACCACAACAAATGGCCATAATTTTTCTCATAATAAATGTCATACGCAAAGCTATTATTGATGATACCACGCTGCAACAAGTCTTCATAATAACAAGTTGATTCATCAAAATAAATATCCATAATCATTTCAAAAGCTAGTGTTCTTTTTAACATCTCATAAGATGATAACGCTTCATGAGGCAATTTGATTCCGATAGCTACCTTGGGAATGGTTACATCCATTTGAATATACACATCCTTTTGAGCAACCTGTTCATTTTCTAAATAGTATGTTCTTTCAATAGGCTTAAATGGCTCAAATACTTTTTTAGATTGGTTTTCTTCAATCCATTCAATCATGTGCTTCTCATCAAAATTGCCGACTAGTGCTAACACCATGTTTTGAGGATGATAAAAAGTATGATAACACCGATAAAGTAATTCCTCATTGATTTGTTGAATGGTTTCAACTGTACCACCAATTTCATTGCGAATATTATTTTTGGTATACATGGCTTTCAATATGCCAAAATACTGGACACTTTGCGGTTGATCTAGATACATCAATAACTCTTGTTCAATAATACCTCGCTCTTTATCCACGCCTTTTTTCGTGAAATGGGGTTGTTGAACAAAGTCTAATAATAAGGCTACACACGCATCTAAATCTGAAGTCGTTGAAAAAAGATAGGCCGTTTGTGAAGCCGTGGTAAAAGCATTGACATCTGCTCCTAGTTCCGCAAATAAATTCGATGCATCCGTTCCATCTTCTTCTTCAAACAATTTGTGTTCCAAAAAGTGGGCAATACCTTCTGGTGTAGTGATACTATTCCTTGTATCTATAGGGGTAAATACCAAATCTTGCGAACCATATTTGGTTGAAAAAATAGCATAACTTTTATAGAATTCTCGTTTGGGCATAAGATAAACAGTCAAACCATTCTTTAATGTCTCTACATAATAGGTTTCATCAATTGTATCATTTCTAAATGTTCTCATAATGTCCCCCTTAACAAATAAATGGTATCTAATTGCAAAGCTTTAGCCGCTTCAGTTACTTCTTCTTTTGTGATACGTTCGATTTTTTGCACCTTTTCTTCAATGGTAGTATTCTTGAAATCCATAATTTCATTTAATACCATTTGTAATCCATATCCAGGGCGGTCTGCTGTTTTATAAATTCCATTGATTAGTGCCTTCTTCGTTAAATCCATCACTTTATCATCAATTTCACCTTGTTGATATCGTGCAATAATATCTTGAACAACTTGTTTAAACTCTTGATATGCATTGGCATTGATACCCGCATAGATGGCAAAATTTCCTTTTCTACCATTATAGTCTGCATTAACTGAATAGGCTAAGCTTCTTTTTTCCCTAATCTCTTGAAATAAGGTTGAGTGAAAAAATCCTCCTAGCATAGCCGAAAGAAGCAACATTCCATCATACAGTTGATCTTTGATACGAATTTCGCTTCGATATCCCATCAGTGCAATCGATTGACGATTTTTTTGATCTTCTATAACCTCTGTTACCTCTTGAATTTCTTTGGTTTCATAATCCATAAATTCTAGTTGTTCCACTGTTTCATCTGGAAGAGCCAGTTGTTCAAATGCTGTTTTAATTTTTTCTTCTGGCACCTCACCAATGACATAAATCACGCGTTTGGCACGCAAAATATTTTCATATGCCTGCTTCAAACTATCTACAGTGACCTGCTTAGCACTTTCAATATTACCAATGGTTGGAAAACGACACTTCTCATTGGCATGCATAATATCAATAAATCTTCGCGTTGCATATTGCGACTTATTATCATATAAACGCTTTAAATCTTGTATCAACAATTCTTTTTCCGTTTCCACCAACGTGGTATCAAAATAAGGTTGAGTAAGCGTTATTTGTAGCATTTCAACTGCTTTTTGAAATAAATCCACTGAATGATCATTTAAATACTTGTCATTAATTGTTCTCACACAGAAGTTCATACTTGTTGTAAGACCATTTTTTCCATAATTGCAATATAATTCAGCCCCATATAATTCTTTTAACTGCCGACTGAATTCTTGTTCAGACGGATAAACTTGGTTAAATTTGGTCATATAATTTGAAAGAATCGCTCTTTGTGTCAACTCATTTTCATCTAATGGACTAAAGAAAAAAGCACCGATCGTTAATGTCTTAAATTTGGTATCTGGGATATAATAAATGGTTAACTGATTCACTTGTATTTTTTTGATTTCCATTTTTGTTCCTCCAAAAGTTCATATTTATTATGCCCTTTTTTTTGTTCTTTATGAAAAAAAGAGAAAACCACTTGGTTCAATCAAGTGGTTTATTCGGCCATTTCCAAAGCAATTTGAATCATATCATGAAATGCAGTTTGACGTTGCTTTGAAGTTGTTTCTGTATGATTCACAAGAGAATCAGAAATAGTCAAAATACATGCGGCATGCTTTCCTAATACATTGGCATTATGAAATAGTGCAAAAGATTCCATCTCTACACAAACACATTCTTTTTCTTGATACATTTTTTCTACTATAGACTCACCTTCACGATAAAATATGTCTGAAGAATGAATTCTTGCAAAATGTGCTGGGATGTTTTTTTCATTTGCAATATCTAATAGCTTTTGGGATAATACGCTGCTACCTGATAAAATATCCCGTGTTTCCCCATTTTGGGTCAATGCATAACTTGATTCGCTATATGCTTCCTTTGCGATGACAACATCAAATAATTCTAGGTTTGGATCATATGCTCCTGCTGATCCTATACGAATGATGTTCTCCACGCCATAAAATTTAAATAATTCATAAGAATAAATGCCAATACTTGGCATGCCCATTCCTGAACCCATAACGGAAATTTTTCTTCCTTTATAAGTTCCAGTAAATCCATACATTCCTCTTACTTGGTTGAATTGCTCTACATTTTCTAAGTATGTATCTGCAATATATTGAGCACGAAGAGGATCGCCTGGCATCAATACTGTTTTGGCAATTTTACTTGCATCAGTGACTTCAATATGTGGTGTTGCTTTCATATTCGCTCCTATTCATGTTGGATATTTTGCATAATGGCTACGCCAGATGATGCTCCAATTCGTGTGGCTCCATTTTCTACCATAACTTCTAAGTCTTGCAACGTACGCACGCCACCACTTGCTTTGACACCCATTTCAGGACCTACTGCTTCTCGCATCAGATGGATATCTTCAGGTGTAGCCCCACCTGTACCAAAGCCAGTAGATGTTTTTACAAATGTAGCATGAGCATTTTTAGCAGCAAGGCAGCATGCCACTTTTTCTTCATCTGTCAAATAACATGTTTCAATAATTACTTTTGTGGTTTTACCAGCGCTTGCCGCAACAACCATTTTAATTTCTTCTTCTATATAAGCATAGTCATGTGCCTTTGCCTTACCAATGTTGATGACCATATCAATCTCATCTGCACCATTACGAATGGCATCCATTGCCTCTAATGCTTTGATTTCTTTGGTATTTGCGCCTAGTGGAAAGCCAATTACAGTACAAACCAAAACATCTGTATTTTCTAACAATTTGCTAGCTAAATTCACATAAGCTGGATTTACACACACACTTTTAAAATCATATTGAATGGCTTCTGAACAAAGTTTTTGAATGTCTTGATCAGTAGCAGCAGCTTTTAACAAGGTGTGATCAATAAATTTATTTATTTGCATTTGATACTCCTATTTTTCAATTAAATCAGTCAATTGAATCACTTCATAGTGGAAAGTGGATATCACTGATTTTCGCATTTTTTTGATTAATTTTTTTGCTTTTGCACTTTCTTTTTCTCTCAAGCATTTGATTTGTGTCTTCACAAGTCCATCTTTAATCTCTGTCATATACCGTTCGACATACTTATAAAAGATATGAATGGGTACTAAACTCACCAAGTTTTCTTCTTCTTCAATATGGACAAAATCTAAATGAGGAGGAAAAGTAGTAGGTACACCTACATGCCAGTTTACACTAAAATAGATTCGATTCGTATTGTCTTTTAACACAATATAGGGTGAGGACACAATATCTCTTCCCAATAATTTTGGTAATTCTTCTAATTTAGACTGACATTCACAAATCTCATTTAACATGTCTTGATCAACTTTATAAGTTATAATCTCAGGATGCTCTTCTAAATATTTGGCTCTTTCTTTTGGAAACAATTGAATCAAATCCAACATATTAAATTCACAAATATTGTTCATCATATCATGGTATATAGCCAGTTCAAATTTTGCGCAAACCTCTTCTACTTGCTTGAGCATCAAACGAAAAACAAATTGTGGGACAACATTGGGCATTTCACAAACCAAAAACGTATTAGAATAGTCAGCATTTAAGCGATATAAACTTTTTACTCTTGAACGTTTGGTAATAGAAAACCGATAAGAACAATCAAAGGTGGGAAGAAAAAGATCAACAAAAACTTCTTCATCATTTGATGTAATCTTTGCATTGGGCATTTTATCAAAATATCCATCTATCAATTCATAAAAATCAATCGGACCCTTACTACGATCTTTAAAGAAATAAATTATCATTGTTCCAATCTCCTTTTTTATTTGATGTGTTTAACAATCCTTTCACAGCGTGGGCAAAGTTCACCTTCATTTAAGGATTGAACAATTTGCCAACATCTACTACACGTTAAACCTTCTGCGGCACGAACTGCAATTTTTCCTGATGGATATTCATTACCATCAAAATCACTCGTTGCAATATTAAAATTTGATACAATAAAGATTTGTTTTAAATCGACGTCTAATGTTGTAATGAGTTTGGCCACCTTATCGGTTGGATACAATAATACATTGGCATTCATACTCTTTCCAATAATCTTTTGACTTCTTGCTAGTTCTAATGCTTTCAATACATCATCTCTTACTGCCATCAAGTCTTCGTATTTGCCTAATAACTCCTTGGCATTCATATAATGAGTAGGAGTGACCATATCACACAAATAAACACTTTCTTGTTTGTTGCCAGGCATATATCCATAAACTTCATCTGCTGTATGAGGAATAATTGGAGTAAGCATAGTGACTAGTGCGTATAGTGTATCATAGAATACAGTTTGTATGCTTCTTCTTTCTAGTGAATCAGCTTCTTCAATATATAAAATATCTTTTGTAAAATCGAGATAGAATGAAGAAAGTTCATTGGTAATAAAATTGAGTATGCCTCTATATACTTCCGCAAATTCATATTGATTATAACTATTATGTACGGTTTCAATCACTTCATTTAACTTACAAATCATAAATTGATCAATTTCAGGTAATTTTTCGTAAGATACCCGGTTGACTTCTGGATCAAAGTCAAATAAATTTCCCAATAAGAAACGGAATGTGTTCCGAATTTTTCGGTAAGATTCACTCACTTGTTTTAATAACTCTTTACTCATTTTAAAATCAGATTGATATTCAATACTAGCTACCCATAGGCGGAAAATATCTGCTCCAAATTCATTACATGAAGCAACAGGATCGATGGTATTTCCAAGTGACTTACTCATCTTTCTACCCTCGCCATCTAATGTAAAGCCATGGCTAATTACTGTTTTATATGGTGCTTTACCTGTTAATGCCACACTCGTTGTTAAACTTGAGTTGAACCAGCCGCGATATTGGTCTGAACCTTCTAAATATACGTCTGCTTGAGATACGCCATAACGCAATTGAAGTGCTGCTTGATGACTAGTACCAGAATCAAACCACACATCCATAATGTCTGTTTCTTTCGTGAATTTTCCGTTAGGACTACCTGGATGTGTATATCCTTCTGGTAACAAATCTTTTGCCTCACGTTCAAACCAAACATTTGAACCATATGTTTCAAATAAATCAGCAACATGATCAATTACCTCTTGATCAATAATTGGTGTCTCATCTTCTGCATAGAAAATAGGAATAGGCACGCCCCATACTCTTTGTCTAGAAATACACCAATCTGTACGATCTTTGATCATATTGGATATTCTCACTTCTCCCCAGCTAGGTACCCAGTTTACATTTTTAATCGCACTAAGTATTTCTTCTTTAAAATGATCAATAGAGGCAAACCATTGGGCTGTAGCTCTAAAGATAATTGGTTTTTTAGTTCGCCAATCATGTGGATAACTATGTATAATTTCAATTTCTTTTAACAATGCATTTTCTTCATTCAAACGACGTAAAATAACAGAATTGGCATCTTCATAAAAGAGACCTTCAAATTCTCCTGCCTCAGCTGTCATATATCCTCTACTATCTACTGGACATAATACATCTAAACCATATTTTTTCCCTGCAATAAAGTCATCTTCACCATGTCCTGGAGCAGTATGAACAAGTCCTGTACCAGCATCTAATGTAACGTGATCACCCAAAATAACGGGAGAAATTCTATCATATAAAGGATGACGATATGTAATTCCTTCTAAATCCTTCCCCATCATTCTTCTAACAATTTTAAAATCACTTGCCTCAAGTGTTTCAAATACAGTATTGATGAGTTCAGTGGCTACAACCAAATAACGTCCCCCTGCTTCTACTACCGCATATTCAATCTCGGGTCCTACACAAATAGCTAAATTAGCTGGCATTGTCCATGGTGTAGTTGTCCAAATAACCAGTTCACAATTAGATGATAAAATATTCTTACCATCTACTACAGGAAAAGCTACATAAATTGAACTACTTTTTACATCTTTGTATTCAATTTCTGCTTCTGCAAGCGCTGTTTCTGAAGAAGGTGACCAATATACAGGTTTTAATCCTTTAAAAATTAAATTTTTCTTCGCCATAGCCCCAAAACAACGAATTTGTTCTGCCTCATAATGAGGATTGAGGGTAATATATGGTTCATTCCATTCCCCCAAAATACCTAGACGTTTAAAGCCCTTTTTTTGAATTTCGACTTGTTCTAAAGCATATTTTTCACAAAGATTACGAAAAGCAGGTATACTCATTTCTTTTCGGTTGATTTTCTTGTTTTTAGAAAGAGCTGTTTCAATAGGTAAACCATGTGTATCCCACCCAGGCAAATATGGGGCATAGTACCCATTCATAGATTTATAGCGAACCAAAAAATCTTTTAAAGTTTTATTCATAGCATGGCCAACGTGAATACTGCCATTGGCATAAGGTGGTCCATCATGTAAAAAGAATGGTTCTTTGCCTTCATTTTTTTGAATAACTTTATCATATATTTTTAAATCTTCCCACTTTTGTTGCATGGTCAATTCATTTACTCCTAAATTCCCCCGCATAGGAAAGTCAGTTTTAGGCATTAATAATGTTTCTTTATATTCTTTCATATTTCCTCCTAATGTTTGATACCTACTTTTAAGACTAGGCGATCTTTTTTAGTTGTTCTCATATTTTCAATAATGGTAATTCTTCCAAATTTACGGATACTAATCATATCCTGGCATTTACATATTTTGGAAGGATTGGTACATTCTTTATGATCAATAGATACCATTCCAGATGCTATCCATTCACTTGCTTTGTTTCTATTCACACGAGCACTCCTTGCAATAATGACATCTAATCGCATACTCGGAACTAGAATTTCTTCCTCGTGGGTATCACAAATATTTTGTTCTTCTACTTGTGGTATTTTCTGAAACGAAAGGCGCTGATGCTGAATCAAAGGCATCTGTTCTATTAAATAACCTTCCATCTCTTCTGTAAGAAACAAATAAATGATATCATCTTGTATATGAATATCACCAAAAGTGTTTCTTTCAATTCCTAAACTCATGATACTCCCTAGTACATGACGATGACCAATTTGGCTATATTGCTTATCAAAGTGACCTTGATAAATGGCAATGCGATAATCTACTGGTAGAGGCACTGGATATAGTTCATTTTGAACAATTGCGCGAACTCGCTCCGCACCTGCATATCCTCCATAAAGATATACCTTTAAGCCCTCTTGATTCAATTGTTGAATTTCTTTGATTTCTTCTAAATCTAGAAATTTCGTCAATACGATATCCCCATCTAGTGCTGCTTGGTAATAGTCACCCAATCTTTTGATCATTCGTTATCTAATCCAAAATCCTTGATATATTTTTTGAGTGAACCATCCTCTAAAGCCTTTCCTGTGGCAAAGAGTCTCGTTTCATTACTTAGAATATACATTTCCCCATCTAGTGCATAAATCACACCAGATAAAAACGCAATGGCATTATTTACCTTATTTAAACTTTCCAATTGTTCAAAATTAGCAAGTAATGGTCGATTGGCAATGACCATATCCGCCAGTTCAATCAACTGCGTATCCATATCTTCATCTTTTTTAAATGTATAATTTAAGAGTCTGTCAAAAGCAGACCCTAATTTTTTTTCTTCTTTTTTCGTCTTTCCAAACATATATTTGACCTCTATCTTTATTTTGATAATAGTGTTCCAATTCGAATCATTGTTGCACCATGCTCAATGGCAATTTTATAATCATTACTCATTCCCATTGATAATTCAGTACAAGGTGCATATGGTAAAGCCAAGGCTTGAACTTCTTTTTGCAATTCTTGCATAGTGTCAAAATAACCTGCTAGCACTTCATCGTCAAATGTAATTGGAGCAATCGTCATCAAACCTACTACTTGTATTTTTTCATATTTTGCCAAATTTTTAATGAAAGGAATAACCTTCGCTTCCGTTAATCCTGTTTTATTGGCATTACCTGATAAATTGACTTGTACAAAACATTTTAAAGGGGTACTATTTTTTCTTGCCTTGTTAATCGCATTCGCTAAGTCAATTGAATCTAGTGAATGTAAATAATCAATACATTCAATAAAACTTGGTGAAAGTTTTGGTGGAATCTTGATGACCCCGAAATAGTGCCAAGTAATGGGATAATCTTTGAACGCTTCATATTTTTCTAAGAAGGTATCTTTGCGATTTTCTCCTATTTCTGTTATGCCTGCCTCAATAATTTCTTTTGTTTTCGCAACATCAAAATACTTTGTTGCGGCAATAATTCTCACATTGGGATTATCTTGTAGAGCTGCTTTTATCTTGTTGACTTGATCGATCGCTGACATTTTTACACCTTCTTTCCATATTATCTATATTATACCATATTTTGAAGTCTTTTTCAAGTTTTTGATAAGCGTTTTTTTATGCTATTTTAAGGTTTTTTTTTTCATATCATGCTATAATAAATCATATGTCCCTATAGTTTAATGGATAAAATGCAAGATTCCGATTCTTGTGATAAAGGTTCGATTCCTTTTAGGGGCGCCATATTGTAATAAAAGTGTATCCACATTTATTTTGGATACACTTCTTTTTTTACATTTTTACAGGAGCACTAACACCAATCAATGACAAAGCATCTGCTAACACAGTGCGTACCGCTTGTAAAACGGTCAATTTTTCCATCACTAATGTCTTATCCTCTGTAATGACTTTTTGATCATTATAATAACTATGCAACTGATAAGCCAGTTCATCAATATAATGTGTCATCTTATGGACTAACCTTTTTTGAGCAACTTCTTCTACTATACTTGGATATTGTAATAAAGTGATACACAATTGATTCACAGTTGCAGGATCAATTTGTGTAAATGTCGTTACAGGTTCAAATACGATACCTGCATCTTCGGCATTTTTAAATATACTACAAATTCTCGCATGAGCATATTGAGCATAAAAAACTGGATTATCATTACTCTTTTGTTTCATCAAGTCCAAATCCAAATCCATATGTGTACTGAGAGATTTTGCAACATAGAAATAACGAAGGGCATCAGTACCAACTTCTTCAATTAAATCAATCAATGTAATTGCCTTTCCACTTCGCTTACTCATTTTTACTTCCGTACCATTCTCAATGACGCGTACCATTTGCAAAATTTCTACATCAATCAGATGGGCATCACCTCCAACCATAGATACGGCAGCCTTCAAACGATCAATGTATCCATGATGATCTGCGCCAAGCACATCAATCAAATGATCATATCCTCGGGATAATTTATTAGCATGATAAGCAATATCAGGCAACAAATACGTATAACTTCCATCTGTTTTAATGATTACACGATCCTTCTCATCTGTATAGCGTGTAGTTTCAAGCCAAAGGGCACCATCTTTGGTATAAGTATACCCTTTTTCATTCAAAAGAGCCAATACGCCTTCTACTGCGCCACTTTCATATAAACTTTTTTCACTAAACCAAGTATCAAACGTCACACGAAAACGTTCTAAGTCATGTTGTAAATTGGCTAATAAGCGTTTTGTTCCATAGACTTTAAAAAATGATATATCAAAATGATCAATATATTGATCACCAAATTCACGTTTGATTTCTTCAGCAACTTGAATAATCTCTTTGCCGTGATAATAGTCATCCTTCATTTCAATCGGTAAGCCAAATAATTCTTTATATCGCTCATATACACTATAAGCCATATTGGTGATTTGATTGCCTGCATCATTCACATAGTGCTCTTTGTGCACTTGATAACCGGCTTTTTTCATTATGCTAGCTAATGAATCACCATAGGCAGCCCCACGGCCATGTCCCACATGTAAATATCCAGTCGGATTAGCAGAAACAAATTCTAAGCATATTTTTTGATTATTACCTACATGAGATTGACCATAATCACTTCCTATTTGATTGATTTGAAGAACTACATCTAATAGATAATTTTTATCTACTGTTAAATTAATAAATCCTGGACCTGCAACCTCAATATGTGAGATGTGCATTGCGGATGCATCTAGATGAGAAACGATTTCATTTGCAATATCTAGTGGTTTCTTTTTAGCAACCTTGGATAAACGCATTGCTGTGTTGGTTGCATAATCGCCATGTCCTTTATCTTTTGGTATTTCTAAAATAATATCTTCACTACTAGAAATGCCTTCTGAACTAGCATAGCCTAGTACTTCGATTGCAGAAAATATTCCTATTTTGATTGTTTCTTTTAATTTTTTTAACATCTTATTCACCATTATTATCTTTTGTCTTTTAGTATAATTATTATACCAAATTTGGTATTTTTTTTCAAGTTATATACCAAAAAGCATCGAGATAACAAAAAATGCACTTTTCATCGCATTCAGTATCGTTTAAAAATCTAAGGTCTCTTTAGAAAAAAGCGGATTGGTAAGGTATGACTAAAATATGATTGCCATTTTCAAATTCATCCGCTACAGTTGTATACTCTTCTGTTATATTATCATTTGTTTCAATCTTGTATTTTAGACTCTTCTTTTTCACACAACTGAATATACAAACAATGAATATATAGATAAGAAAGATTCCTATTGTGTGCAAGAATTATTTTTTATAAAAAATAAAAAGATACAAAAGTATCTTTTTATGCTACTTGATTTTGATATTTGATGATTTCTGTTAATACTTTAGATTTCATCGCTAAATCTGGAACTCTACCACTTGCCAGTTCTAAAGCCCAAAGAATGGCACCTAAAACAGGCGGTTCTTTTAGGACAATAAATTGACAACTCCTATGCGATAACATTTGTACTACTTCTTCAAATTTACGTTGCATATGTGGACTGGTTGCCTTAGACCAAACAGAGCCAGCTAAAATCACATGAATAGGATCTTGCAAATGAATCTCTTGGATGACTCCTGCAATAGATTTCGCCATATTTTCACCTGCAGTTTCTAAGACTTGAATGGCAGGTTCATCTCCTTCATTTGCTCTTTTGAATAAAGCTTGTATAAGATATGTTGAATTTATTGTTTGACCTACTATCGCATCGCTAAATTCCTTTTTATCTGTAATTTGATACATGGCAAATACGTCTTCTGTGATCTTTGTTTTTGGGCCAAAACGAAAACATGCATCAAAAGCGAGTCTAACCGCTGCACGCGATAAGAAGGATCCACCTCCCTCGTCTCCTGCCACATATCCGATTCCGCCAACTTGCATCCAATTGCCTTCTTCATCAATTCCAACATTTACAGTACCTGTTCCATTGATTGAACATACCCCTGTTCCAGTAGGAGATGCTGCCTTTATTCCTAAAAATCCATCATTTACAACTTGATAGTTAGTAAAACCGATTTTTCGAATGGCTTCTTCTAATGCTGCCTTTTGAAAAGGTGCATCAACACCTGCTAATCCAAAAACACCTGCTACTACATCTGTGATTTGAAGTTGATGGCGTTTGAGGAGACAGTCAATATTTTCTTTCATGATGCGACACGCACCATCAAATCCCCCTACACTAGGTACTTCATGGCTACATGTCCCTTTTCTCATCCCATCTATAAAATTACCATTTAGATCAAATAATAAATAATCGGTTTTGGTGTTGCCACCATCTACACCAATAACATATTGTTTCATTTATTTTTCCTCTTTAAAAAACTGTGGCAAATATTCCTTATGGGCCTCAAGCAACTCATCAAAACAATCAGAAGCCGTCTGTAAATCAGCAACAAGCGGATTCGACATCAATGCACGCATCGCTTCAATTTTATCTCCATAAATGGCTGCTTTTACCGCGTGTTTTTCATATGCTTTTACTTGTTGAATATATTCTTTGATGTGATCATTCACTGCCCCCTCTAATGGAAGTGGTTTAGCACCATCTTTGCCAATCACTGCTCTAATTTCAATTGCATTATGATCATCTAAGAAAGGAATAGCCCCTTGATTCAATACATTTACGACTTGTACGTCTTGTTTGTCATTCCAAATTGAATCCACCAAAGAGATAGCTACTTCTGAATATCTTGCACCACCACGCTTAGAAAGTTGTGCTGGCTTTACATGTAATTCGTTATCTTGATAGATTTTTAGCAATTCTTCTTCAATTTCCATACAGATTTCCCCACGTGTTTTAGGGGCCTGTTTCAACTTCTCTAACTTACTATTTTTAAAATAGTAATACTCCAAATAAGAAGTAGGAATTGCACCAATCGCAGCTATTTGCTCTTTTGTAAAACCACTCGCAGGAATATTCTTCATTGATTCACTATTCAACCCTGCTGCTAATGCATCTTGCAAATAGTCTTTGCCATCTTGTTCAATTTTTGTAATGTAGGCAAAATGATTCAACCCCATATATTCAATATTCGCATTTGGTAAATTCATGTTACGTTTGATTCCATCTATTGTGTTGATAGGCACATTACAAAGACCCATCATTTTAACATTAGTATAATTCAAAAGTGCTTCAGCAATCATACCCGATGGATTCGAGAAATTAATTAACCACGCCTGTGGACAATATTCTTCCATCATCTTAACAATTTTCATCATCACTGGGATGGTTCTTAGTCCTTTAAACATCCCTCCAATACCACATGTTTCTTGTCCAATCAAATTGTATTTTAGAGGAATTTTTTCATCTTTTACACGTGCAGGCAATTTCCCAACACGAATTTGGGCCAATACAAAATCGGCACCTTTTAGTGCGGTAGCATAATCATTTAAAACCAACCGAGTTGTACAAGGTAATTCCGCAGATGTAATCATTCTTTGACATAAACTACCTACAATATTGAGTTTTCTTTCATCAATATCCATGAAATCAATTTCAGTAACGGGGAGTGAATCCCTTTTATTGATTATTCCCTCGACTAATTCAGGTGTATAAGTGCTTCCTGCACCGATAATACAAATTTTCATATTTTCTCTCCTTATTTTGTCAAATATTTTTTAAGTTTCTCCACTTTATCTAGTTTTTCCCAAGGTAAATCTAAATCTTCTCTTCCAAAGTGACCATATGTAGCTGTCTTTTTATAAATTGGTCTTCTTAAATCTAGATAATCAATAATTCCTTTTGGTGTTAAATCAAAGTTTTGATTGATAATATCAATTAATTCTTTTTCACTATATTGAGACGTTCCAAATGTTTCTACACAAATAGAAGTAGGTTCAGCAATACCAATGGCATACGATAATTGGATTTGTAATCTTTCTGCAAATCCTGCTGCAACCAAATTTTTGGCTACATATCTGGCCATATAGCAAGCACTTCGATCTACCTTAGTGGGATCTTTTCCACTAAATGCTCCCCCACCATGTGGTGCATAGCCTCCATAAGTATCTACAATGATTTTTCTTCCTGTTAGTCCTGAATCTCCTTTTGGACCACCAATCACAAATTTTCCTGTTGGATTCACAAAAATACGCGTATCTTTATCCATCAAATGGCAAGGAATAATTGGTACAATGACTTCTTCGATAATCATTTTTCGCAAATATTCTTGTTCTACTTCTTCATCATGTTGAGTTGAAACCACAATGGTGTCTACTCGGATGGCTTGTTGGTTTTCATCATACTCTACCGATACTTGCGTTTTTCCATCTGGTCTTAATTCCTTATGGGTGCCATTTTTTCGGATTTCTGATAGTCTTCTTGCCAATTTATGAGCAAGAATAATCGGTAGTGGCATTAATTCTTCGGTTTCCTTACAAGCATACCCAAACATCATACCTTGATCGCCTGCACCATCTACATCGACACCTAGTGCAATATCTGGTGATTGCTCTTTGAGGGATACTAAAACGGCTAGATTTTCGCTATCAAAGCCAAACTTTCCCCGGTTGTAACCAATTTCTTCTACTGTACTACGAACAATTTTTTGAACATCACAATATCCAGTAGTCGTGATTTCCCCCATAACAAGAACCAATCCCGTCGTTACACAAACTTCACAAGCTACGCGTGCATTCGGG
The DNA here is from genome assembly GCA_949879765.1 of uncultured Bacilli bacterium. Taxonomy (GTDB): domain Bacteria; phylum Bacillota_I; class Bacilli_A; order ML615J-28; family CAG-313; genus CAG-313. The sequence goes on along the minus strand of CATLBQ010000005.1, from coordinate 14,697 downwards.
TCTTGAGCAAGGATATCATCTAATACTGCATCACTAATTTGATCACAAATCTTATCGGGATGACCTTCCGTCACCGATTCTGATGTAAAAATTCTTCTATTTTGATTGATTTGACCCATATTTTTTCTTTCCTTTTCTTTGTTTTTCTACTTGATTTTTTATTTATTATACAACAATTTCAATTTTTTTGCAAGCCACACGTTTCATATAACACCATCAACATATTGAATCCAAAATTAATTTTTCTTGCAAAAATATGCATCATATGCTATCCAATTTTGGTCATGAGGTAAAATTTGAAAATGCAGCCTTTCCTTAGAAATCGGATGTTCAAACGACAAGGCATAAGCAAATAACATTAAATTTTGTTGATGTGTACTTCCATATAACACATCGCCTACTAGGGGATGACCGATATGTGAAAATTGTACTCGAATTTGATGATGTCTTCCTGTTTGTAGTGTGACATCTACTAAAGAGGTATTTTGATGATAGCCGATTGTTTGGTAATCCAAAATAGCCAATTTGCCATTTTTTGCATTACCCACATAAGATTTTACCTCTTGTTCATCCTTATATAAATAGTTTTCTAAATGGCCATTTAAAGGAAGTTTTCCGCTAACAACAGCATAGTATTTCTTGCTCCACTTTTTATCTTGTATTTGCCTAGCTAGACGACTTGCGGCCTTAGACGTTTTGGCAAATACCATTACCCCTCCTGTCATTCGGTCTAATCGATGTACAAGCCCTAAATAGACTTGTCCTGGTTTTTGATATTTGTCTTTCAAATACAATTTTAATAGCGTAAGTAAGTCTACATCATGTGTGCAATCGGCTTGTGTAAGCATACCGATGGGTTTTTCTACTACCAGTAAATGATTATCTTCATATAAAATTTTGAGTGCCATACTTGCCTCCTTAAATGTATTATAACACCTTTTTAGAGATTTGGCTTTGAATATGATTTATATCCATCTTTTTTCTACGTTTTACTTTATAAATATTTCCTATCATATAATTTGAAAATAATGTCTAATTGTGCTATAATAGTCGTAGATGAAAGGAGTGATATGATGGCTGAAGAATTAAAACAAGCTATTTTTACTACTGAAGCACCCCAAACCAATGAATCTAATCCACAAGATACACCTGCTAATGGCCTAAATCCTGATGGCACTCCTAGTGTACTTGAGGAAAAACCCAAAAGAAAGCTCTCAAAAGTGGAGAAGAAAAAACTTCGTGTAATTAAAAAATTATTACTTGGTGAAATCAATGGAACAGAGGCAGCGAAAAAATTAGGTATTACCACAAGACAAGTTCGTAACCTCAAGCGACAAGTCCTCAATGAAGGAACTGAAGGTGTTGTACATAAAAATAAAAATTACAAGCCTTATAACACCTATGATACAGAAATCAGTACTTTTGTTTGTAAGTTGTATCGTAAAGAATATCGAGGCACCAATTTTAGTGAATTTGCAAGAATATGTCAAGAACAATATGGTGTAGAAGCTTCACGCAGTACCATTTATAATTTCTTAAGAAGAGGTCGAATTCGTTCGCCACAACGGAAAAAGAAAAAGAAAAAAATTGATGTTGTAACCACTACACCTACTACACCAAAAAAGAAAACCACTCAAAAAAAAACAACATCTAAACAAGCAACAAGTCATAAAAAAGAAAATAAGCAATAAACTCTAAATGAAAGTTTAGAGTTTTTTCAAAAGGAGTCACAATGAAAAAGAAAAAAGTGATATGGATTGGAAATATAGCCATAGGCGGAGATTATCCCATTGTTATTCAGTCTATGACCAATACCAAAACAAAAGATATTGAGGCAACGATTTCACAAATTCGCGATTTGACTTTGGCTGGTGCACAAGTAGTCCGGTTGGCCATTCTAGATGAACTAGATGCAATGAGTATCGAAAAAATTAAAGCGCAAGTCCAAGTGCCTATTGTTGCGGACATCCACTTTGATTATAAACTAGCTATTTTAGCAGTTCAATCAGGGGCTGACAAAATTCGAATCAATCCTGGAAATATTGGTTCTGATGCCCACTTAAAGGCTGTTGTCGCTATCTGTAAAGAAAAAGGGATTCCTATTCGAATTGGTATTAATTCTGGTTCTTTACCACATGACATATATGAGACATACGGTGTTACACCTATTGCATTTGAAGTGTGCATGAAACGATATGTTGAGTTAATTGAATCGTTTGATTTTTTTAACCTCGTTTTAAGTGTTAAAGCAACCGATATTGAAACTACAATTGAAGCCAATCGAATGCTGAATCAACATTTTGATTATCCCATTCATATTGGATTAACAGAATCAGGTACTATCCACTCTGGTACGATTCGCTCTAGCTATGCCTTAGGGACACTTTTGCATGAAGGCATTGGCCAGACTATCCGTGTATCTTTGACAGGTAATCCTCTTGATGAAATTCCTGTGGCAAAAGAAATTTTATCTATGTTTTCACTTTATCAAAAACCTACTTTAATTAGTTGCCCTACTTGTGGGAGAACCAACTATCAAATGGAACCTATTGTCAAAGAAATTGAAACTTTTTTAAATACCTTGCATTCGCCATTAAAAGTAGCCATTATGGGATGTGCCGTAAATGGACCAGGTGAGGCAAAGGATGCTGATATTGGCATAGCAGGAGGTCATCATGAGGCCTTACTATTCAAAAAAGGAACAATCATTCGAAAAATACCTGAAGAAGACATCATAGTGGTTTTAAAAGAAGAAATTTTGAAAATGATCGAAAATCATGCTTCTCCAATGTAGTATTTCTATGCAACACTATAATCAAAAGACACCCTCAATGAGCGTGTCTTTATTTTTTTCCTTTATTGATTGGTTTGAATTTTTTCTTTTAAATTGGGATCAAATTCTCCTGATCGAATCATAGCAATTTCTTCCTTATAAGGAGGAAGGGTAATTTCTTTTGTCACTGGAATATATGGTGTTTCTAATATTTTGGGTACTGTTGCAAATCGTTCATCAGTGATGATACGCACAAGTGTTTCAAAACCAATTGATCCAAAGCCAATATTTTCATGTCGATCCTTATGTGAGCCAAGAGGATTTTTTGAATCATTGACGTGAATGACTTTCAGATAATCAAAGCCAATGATATCATCAAATTGTTCTAGTGTAGTTTCGTATTGATGAACAATGTCATAACCACCATCAAAAATATGACAAGTATCTAGGCAAACACCAATTCTCGGCTTATCGTCTACTAACTCAATGATTTTTGCAATTTCTTCGAATGTTTTACCACATTCAGTCCCTTTCCCTGCCATAGTTTCAAGAGCAATTACAGTATCTGTCCCTCTTGTCTGATATAAAATTTGATTAATACCTTGTGCTATCCGAGAAATCCCATAATTTGCACCACTGCCTACATGAGCACCTGGATGAAGTACCATATACTTTGCACCAATCGCTCCAACACCTTGAAGTTCTTGGGTTAAAAATCGTACTGCAAATTCAAATTTTTCATCATCTGATTGTGCTAAATTCACAATATATGGTGCATGTACAATGATATCTTCAGGCTCAATCCCATATGTTTTTGCTAATTGAATAGCTTCAGTGGCATTTTGGTCTTCTATTTTTTTTCGGAAGGTATTTTGTGGCGCCCCTAAATATACCATAAAACAATTCGCACCATAAGAAACAGCCTCTTCGACACTTCCTACCAACATTTTAAGCCCATTATTGCTAACATGTGAACCTAATTTCATTTTCCTTTTCTCTCCTTTTGTGCTTTTTTACGATATATTTCATTGATATGTTCTTTTTTTGCCTTTTTAATCTTCTTTTGAATTTCTTCTAATCGCTTTTTCTTATATCCAGGTTTTACCTTTTTTGGCATTTTGGTGCTACTATGTATTTCATTTTCGATTGTCTTAGCAAATCCTGGTTCCTTTTTAACATAAAACTTGGCAGGAACAAGCTCTTTGTTTTGAATTCGAACAAATTGTGGCTGTAACCCTTTTTCTTGTAACAATCTCACATATTGGTCATCTTGGTAGGCATAAAGCGAGTAGGCATATCCTGTTTGATTATATCTCGCTGTACGTCCTGTACGATGAATATAAAATTCAACATCATTTGGCAAATCAAAATTAATGACATGACTTACCCCTTGTATGTCAATGCCTCTTGCGGCAATATCACTAGCTACCACATATTGAAATTCCAAAGCATTAATTCGTTTAATCATCTGTTTGCGCAATCTATCTTCCATAGCACCATGCAGTTTACCTACTCTTATTCCCTTTTCAGCCAATTGAAGCGCAAGTTCATCTACCCGTTCTTTGCTATTGACAAAAATGATTGCTAAAAAAGGATGAATGATATGCAGCAATTCAAACAAAACAGTTTCTTTATTCTTGGCCTTACATTGTAACATATAATGCTCTATGTTTTTTGTTGTCAGTTGCTTTTCTTGAATAGCAATTGTTTTTACTTTTTCTAAATATTTATTCAAGAAATGGCGAAGTCCTTTTGGAATGGTTGCACTAAACACTAAAAACTGTGGTTCACCTTGAATTTTTCCCATAATCTTATCGACTTCTAGCATTTCTTTTTCCTCAAAAATCATATCTGCTTCATCAATAACAACCATTTTTGCTAAATGAATTTTGAGCACATTCATCTGTATTGCTAAATCGGTGATTCTACCAATAGTCCCTATTACAATATGAGGTTGATTCTTCTCATATTTTTTGATTTCAATATCCCTATCTCCACCACCAATTGCTTTAGCCACATGAATCTCTGGTGTCGCATACTTGACCAATTGTAAACAAACTTGATACAGCTGCATAGCAAGTTCACGAGTAGGAGATAAAATAACTGCTTGTACATTTTGTTGAGTAGGATCAATTCTTTGCAATATCGGAAGTAAAAAGGCATGGGTTTTTCCAGATCCAGTTGCACTTTCCACCACCAAACTTTCTCCTTGGATGGCAGCAGGGATAACCCTTTCTTGGATAGCAGTGGGGTAAATAAAATCTATTTCTTGTAAAGCTTGATATAAGAATGCTTTAAAATGATATTCACGAAATGTACGCATATGATTCCTCTTTCTTAATTGTACCATATAATTTTCCTTTTTTTAGAGACTGAATGGTACAAATTTGAATGGTATTTTCTAATTCTTCAGTTTCTGTCTGAAAATAAATTTCAAGATAATTAGATGTATGCCCCATCCAATAATCTCCCTTTTTTTGTTCAACTAATACATCAATCGTTTGACCTATAAATTTTCTTTGATAATTTTCTTTCATATTTGTAGCAATTTCAATCATTTTTCGAGCACGTTCTTTGATACATCCACCATCTAGATGGCCACTCATTTCATCCGCAACAGTTCCTTTTCTTCTTGAATAAGGAAATATGTGCATACTCGCAAATTCCATATTTTGAATAAAATTCAATGTTTCTTTAAATTCTTCTTCTGTTTCGCCAACAAACCCCGCAAGGCAATCGGTTGTAATCGCAATATCAGGAAACATCTGCCGAATTTTTTGAATCACATTGGCATATTCAAAAGTAGTATATTTTCGTTTCATACGTGCAAGCACCGTATCAGAACCCCCTTGAAGAGGAATATGCAAGTGCATCGCTATACGATCTTTATATTTTTTCATTGTTGCAAGTAACTGATCAGATATCTCCATTAATTCAATCGATGAAAGGCGCAATCGCCAAAGGGATGTCTCATTCATAATCCGTTCAATCAGTCCCGCAAGATTTATATAACCTAAATCTTGTCCATAAGTACCTGTGTTTATGCCAGAAATAATCACTTCTTTTGTATTCGATTGAACCAGTACATTGATTTCATGAATCACATTTTCTGGAAGCCTACTTTTAATTTTTCCCCTAGCATAAGGAATTAAACAATAACTACAAAAGTTTTCACATCCATCTTGTATTTTGACAAATCCTCTTGTATGTGTAGATCGATAATTGAGTTTCATTTCATCATATATGGTGTAATTGGCAATTTCAAAAACATGATGGATAGACTGTTTCTTTTCGATATATGCCTCAACCAATTCACAAATCTTGGATTTATCTTTAGTTCCTATTAAAATATCAGCCAAATTTTCTACATCTTGTATGTGTGTTTGGACATAACATCCCATAGCTACAAGAATACAACTAGGGTATTTTCTACGTAATTGTCTTAACATTTGGCGACTTTTTTGATCTGATGTCGCAGTAACTGTACAAGTGTTAACTATGCATACATCAGGTGTTTCATTACTATCATGCTCTACATAAACCCATCCTTTTTGGCTAAGATGAGATATCAATGCTTCTGTTTCGTATAAATTTACCTTACATCCAAGTGTAATAATTGAAAATTTCATCTTATCCCTCCAATTCATATGAAATGGCCGATAGAACATAAGTTGGCGCTAATTCTGTTCTTAAAATTCTTGGTCCTAAGTGAACAGGCACAAAATTATTTTTCTCGAGTTGACCTACTTCTTTTTCACTCAATCCACCTTCTGGTCCAATTAAGACAAGAATGCGTTGATACTGTCCCCTTTGTAAGATTTCTTTTAAGGATTTCCCTCTAGATGTTACTTCATAGGCATATAAACACAAATCATAACGGGGAGCCATCGTCAATAATGAGGAGAATGAGATAGGTCGATTGATGTTTAAAAGGTTAGTTCTATGTGATTGTTCCGCCGCTTCTTTGGCAATCTTATTCATTCTTTCCCATTTTTTATCTATTTTTTCATCATACAGCTTTACATTGCATCGTTCCATTTCAATAGGGACATAAGTAGCGGCACCTAACGGAGTAATCTTTTCAATTACTTCTTCCATCTTTTCTCTTCTCACAATGCCTTGAGCAATAGTTACTTCTACTGGTAACTCTTTTTTTTCATCCAATGGTTGATCTATTTCTAAATAAACGATACTTTCATCAATAAATTTAATATGACATAACCAAGATTTGTTTTCAGATGCTACATAGACTTGATCACCCATTTTCATTCGCATAACTTTAGTGATATGATGATAATCGCTTCCAATAATTTGAATCTCATTCCCGCAAATGGCAGAACATTCTACAAAATATCTTTGCATTTCTACACCTACTTTCTTTGTTATTATACCAAATTTCTGCGAATTTTGCAAGTATTTAAAAGGTAAATGAAAAGCAATCTAGTTTTATACTAGATTGCTTTTTTTAATTTAATTATGCACAATTGCAGTCTTTATTAAAACGACCTTCTACCATTGTGGCAAGAGTGATTTCTTCACCATTTACTTGGACTGTATAAGTCACGATTTCATCAAACATTGGTTGTTCTGCTACACGTCCATTTGTATCAATTGTTTTTGATTCACAACTAAATACAAAATTTGTATCTTTAAATGTAGTTAATAATTCATATTCATGTTTTACCATATCAATGAAAATCCACCAAATTTCTAAATCATTTTCAAGTAATGGTTGAGGACAATCTTTTGCGGTATAGAAATGATGTCCAACTACTCTAGTGATATCTAAATCATTTTCAACTAATAATCTTGCAACCAATTGAGCAGTTTTTTGCCATGTATACCATAAATCTGATTCAGGGTTAACGCAAGATTCAATACCAATTGAATTCTTATTACCACCTGTAGAACAAATTCTTCCTTCTGATACTTGAGAGTAAACCCACCATGTTGTACCCATATAATATTGACCATCAATAATAGTGAATGCAAGACCCATATCATTGATGAAACGAGTATCTTTTACATAGCCATAACCTCTTTCAGTTTCATATGGAACTTTTATAGAAGTCTTTTTACCATTCAATGTAAAGAAGTAATCATCAGAAATACCCCATGTAGGCCATTGTGGATCATTTGCATTGTATTGAACACCTGTTGCATTCCACTTAAAGGCAGGACCACTTGAATCACCTGCATGATATGCAATCAATTTATCATCTAATGAAGAGTATACACCATCATTACCTGTTACATAATGGATAGATGTACCACCACCACCATTAGAGAAGTAATTTGCATTTGCTTTTGCAGTAGAACCTACAGCCATATTACCTGTATAGTGTACTGTAATAAACTCGGTACTTGATTTTGTACCACCATGGTTGCTACTAATTCCTGCTTGAACTTCTTCAAATTGTCTATCAATCACAAGTGCATCATTATATAGTAAGTTACTAACACTACCAATAACATCTCTATAATATGCTGGTTTTCCTGCACCAATACCTAATTCATAACGAATAAATACATTACTATTATGTGCATTTAAAACTTCTTGTAATGCAGCAGAAAGTGCACCATCTAAAACAGTTACAACAAAGTCTTGGTAAACTTCAGCATTATCTTTTAATGATACGCGAATTGTAGCAAGTCCTTTGCTAACGCCTGTTACCACACCATCATTTACTGTTGCTATTTCTGGTGTTAAACTTGACCAAACTAATTCAACTGGGCTACCATCACGTTTGATATATTCAGCCAATAACTTCACTGAATTAGCCACTTTAACATAAGATACAGTTTCATATGCAATATCAAAATGATCTGGAGAATATACTTCAAAAGTCATTTCATCTGTTTTTCCACTAGGTGAAAGCGAAATTACTTTAATTGTAACAGTACCATTTGCTACTGCAGTGATTAATCCATTATTATCAACTGTTGCAACTGTAGTATCACTTGATTCAAATTTAACAGTTTGGATATTTGCATCTGTTGGTAATACTGTCCATGCCAATTGATATGTATCATATCTCTTTAATTCAGTAATTTTATTATTAATAGTTACACTTTCAACTGGAGTAGCCTCAACATATTTTGCATATAATGTTGCTTCTCCTGTTACTTCAGTTACAGGTTCACCAGTACATTCAGGAGTAGTGAACCATCCAGCAAATTTATAGTTTTCTAAATATGCTGTAGGAAGTATAACAGTACCTTTATTATTCAAGTATTCTCCATTTTCAGCACTACTTAACTTATTCCAGAATCCATTAGCATTTTCATATACACTAAAATCAACAGAAGTATATGAAGAATTTGGACGAATAGTTGTACCTTTCAAGAATGCACGGAATGCATAAGATACACCATAAGTTCCGTCACCAGAATAACTACCATTATTGACTAAAGTTTTTAATCCTAAAACATTACAGTTATTTGAAGCTAAATCTCTGTTTGATACTTCCAATAAGTATTCTGCAAGCCATAACCATTTCACGCGAATATTAGTACCATTGTCTAAAGTTTTACCAAAGAAAGTATGATAATTAACATCTGTGAATCCACCAGTTGGAATATCTGAACCATCTAGTGCATAACTCTTATCCATTGCCGCATTATAATCTGCAATGAAATCAGCAAGTAAAGCTGCACGATTTTGATAAATTAAACTACCACCATTCAATACATAATTAATCGTATAACCATCAATTTCAGTCCATGATGCATATACTTTTGTGTCAACATTCGTATATTCACTAATTGCTGTAATTGGATTGATACACTCAGGTTCTTTATACCAACCATTGAATTTTAACCATTGGCTATCATATGTTGGTGTTACCAAATCAAATGAATCACTTACATGTACTTGTACTTCTGTTTCAGGAACAGTTGCTTCAACATCACCCACTACATAAGTTAGCGTTACTGTTTTCTTTTCCCATTTTGCATATAAAGTTGCATCTGCAGTTGGTTTTACAACAGGGTTACCTGTGCATTCAGGATTATCATACCAACCTAAGAATGTATAATAAGGTCTATTTGGTGTGATTAAAGATTTTGCTTCTTTATCTGTATATTCTTTTTCCATTGAATCCCAGAATCCATCAGCATTTACAAATTTTGTATAATCTACTGGATCTTTACTAAACCAGAATTTTCCTTCTATTTTATTAATAAATCCATCAAAGTCTCTTGTTAAGAACCAGTGGAAATCACCAGATGAGTTATCTCTATTATTTAAAACAGAAGCATAGAACTCACCAGCGGATTCATGTTTATCTGTGCTTGCAATAAACTCAAATAACCATTTCCATTTTGCCCACATTGCATCATTGTTGATGAATGTTCTAAATTGTGATTGTCTTGCAATACTAGTAAAGTTACTAGCTGTTACATCTTTTTCTACTGTTTTACCGAAATCAGCTAAGAATGCATCAATTAATTCTTCACGATTTGCATATTGCGTATTACCACCATTTAACACATAAGTAATGTTATAAGTATGAGTTTCATCTTGCCATAATGCATATAGAGTAACATCCTCTGTAGCAGTTTTAGAGATAGCTGTAATTGGATCACCCAAACATGCAGCATTATCATACCAACCCAAGAATGTATATCCTGCCTTTGTAGGTGCAACAAGTTCTACACCCATTGTTACAGCATAACGTGTAGGAGCACCTTCAGGAAGTACACCACCATCTAATTCATAATTGATAGTTTTAAATTCCCAATTTGTCCATTTTGCATATAATGTAACATTTCCTTTTGTACTTGCAGAAATTACGGTTACAGGATCACCAGAGAAATCACTATTTAAATACCAACCAGCAAAATCAGATTCTGCTTTGGTAGCTCCAACTAAAGCAACTTCAGTACCTTCTTTCCATTCTGTAGGTGCACCAGCTTCTAATTGTCCACCATCTAGTACATATGTAATGGTATTTACAGGAATTTGTTGGAATTTTGCATAAAGTGTTACTTGTTCAGCTTGTTTTCCTACTAATGTCATAGTTGGCGTATCGGATAAATCTTCATTTAAACACCAACCTAAGAAATAATGATCATATAATCGAACTGTTGGTAACATTGTTGCATAACCATCATGATTTGTATATTCAACAAAGTTATCTTGGATAGCTCCACCACCTAAATTAAAATGAATCGTTGATTGAACATTATAATTGCTTGCAAACTTGCTTGCAACATCTTCAGCACTTGTAGCAAGAGTTTTATCTACTGTAACACCATCAGCAGCAACTGCAGCAGGTGTAGTAGTTAATACATTGCCACTTGCATCTAAATATAAATTTTGATCAAATACGATAGGTTTACCTGTTGTATTGATATGAACATATTTACCTACATTGGCAAATGTATTATATTTTACATCCATGCCAGTACAATCTACACTAGCCTCAAAGATACCATCAATTGAAGGTGTAGTGCCAGTAAATTCATTACCATATACATACATTGAACCTACTCTATTACGGAATAATGCTGCGTAACCATTTACAATTGTACCACAATTTCCAGCATTCACTTTATTACCAATAAAGTTAACTGTTTCAACACCTTTTGTAATCCACATCAAGAATTGACCAACTCTTGTAATTTCTGTATTCTCAATTGTAATAGTCATTGGATTGGTTACATCATTTTGCGATTTGATGAATGTATTCATATCACTTACTATACAGTTTTTGATAGTAAAGATATGTGCTTTAGGACTTGGTTGGAAGTATACACCACCATTATTAGCACCACCAGCACCCTTGATTGTAACACCATCAATAATAATTGTTTCAGCTGCAAGAACTTGTCCTAAATCTTTTGCCATTGTCACAATTGTAGTTTCAGCACCTTCACCTTGAATAGTTACTGATTTATTAATTACTGTACCTAAAGTATAGTTACCTGCAACAAGTTTGATTACTGTATAATTAGAAACTGCTTTAATCGCTTCATCTAATGTTTTATAATCACCATTACCAGATGCATCAACAACAACCTCTACTTCATTGTGATCAAATGTTTCAATGAATTCTTCCCAACATGCATAATAGGTTCCTGCTTCAGTAACTGTTGTAACTGCTTCGCCAGTACATTCGGCATTTTTATACCAACCTATAAATATATAACCTGTTTTAGTCAAAATTGGGAGTTCTTGACCATAAGCATATACAGCTTCTGTTGTTTCACCATCTACTAGTTGAATTGTAAAAGTTAATACTTCATATTTTGCAACTAATGTTACATTACCAACCATATCCGCAGGAATTTCAGTCACTACTTCGCCATTTAATTCCCAACCTACAAAATTAAATCCTAATTTTGAAGCAGTTGCTTCTAATGTAAGAGCAGTGCCTTGGATATATTCAGTAGCTGCATTGTCTGATAATGTTCCACCATTTAATTCATATGTAATTTCATATTTTACTTCTTCTGTATCTAAGACATATTTTGCATATACAGTTTGATTACCAGTTGTACCAACAGGAATAGCCATCAATGGAGCAGATGTAAATTCGCTATCTAAATACCAACCCACAAATTTCATACCTTCTGGTGCAGTAGGTGTAGCAAGCTCAAATGGTAATGTTTCAACAGTGAATGTTGCGCCTACTGGTTTTTCTTCATACACTGGAGCAGGTGCTTTATCTAATGCTGCATTTCTAACGGCTTCATCTGCATAATTTGCAGTTTCCCAATATGCATTACCTGCACGGTATTGAATTCCTTGTAAGAAACCTTTTACTGCATAATAGAATGCATATGTTTCATCATCAATTTCAGTACAAGTTTCTGGATTTTTATATTTGCTTAAAATTCTTGTATATTCAGCACCTTTTGAACCATTTGTCTCTAATAAGTACTCTAATAACCAAGACCATTTTTCATACATCTTCACACCATTTACGGTAGAAAGATAGAAAGTACCAAAGTTACGTGCAGCTGCACTAGGGAATGCAGATGTACCTAATTCATCAGCACTAGTATAAGATGTACCACCATAAGCATTGTAGTCTTTTAGATAATCCGCAACAATTTGATCAATTGTAGCATAACCACTTACTAAAGTAGTCACTGTAGGTAATTTTCCTTCACCTACTTCATAAGTAATTGTATATTCTATAGCTTCCCAACTAGCATATACAGTTACATCACCTTTACTATCTGCTGTAATTTCTTCAATTGCATTTGTACATTCAGGATCTGTGAACCAACCCACAAAAGTATAGCCTAAACGTGTTGCAGTACCTAGTTTTACACCAGTTTCTTCTACATAAGTCATTGGCGCATCAGTAGATAATGTTCCACCATCTAATTCATAATTGATATTATATGTGTCAAATTCGATTGTAGAATCAGACCATCTAGCATACAATTTAAGATTTCCAATATTCTCTAAAGTGATTTCTTGAATTTGATCATCTTTTAAGTTTTCATTCATATACCAACCCACAAATGTTGCACCTTCTTTATTTGGTGTAGCAATTGCTAATGGTAATTCTGTTACATTGTATTCATATTTTGCAGGAATACCTACTTTGATTTCTTTTGTAGGACATGCTTGCCATAAAGCTTCATTATCTGCATTCGTAAAGTCCATTGATGCCGGAGAAATAGTTGTTAAACGTGTTTGGCCAAAGAATGCAGCTAAATTTACTCTTGCATATTTATTGAAATTCGCCATACCACTACTTAAAGATAAATAGTTTTTGCCCATATATCCACTTTCATTGGCTACATTTGCAATATATTCCATTAACCATAACCACTTTTCAGCCATTGCACTATCATTAAAGAATGCATATGGTCCAAACTTACTTGTCTTACCATAGAAATTATCAGCAGTTAAATCATTAATTGCATAGAATGTTTCATAATCTGCTAAGAATGTTGTAACTAAATCATTAAAATCATCATACTCAGGAACAATTGAATCACTCAAGAATACACCACCATTTGTTTCATATTCAATTGTATATGTCACCATTTCCCAACATGCATAAACAGTTACACCTTCAAGAGCTTGACCTGCTTCAATTGGTGTTGCAGCAATTGTGCATGCAGCATCAGTAAACCAACCCTTAAACGCATATCCAGGTTTTACTGGAGTTGCATAAGTTGCTAAACCATCTTTAGCTAGGAATGTAAGTGGAGTTCCTTCAGGAAGTACACCACCATCTAATTGATAGTTAATTGGTAATTCTGCATCTGGGTCATACCATTTTGCAGTTAATACTAAATCTCCTGTTGTTCCTTTTGCAATACTTTCAACCTTTGTATCTCCAATAAACCAACCTAAGAATGTACAATTTCCTTTTACTGGTGTAGGTAATACTATTGTATCAACTATTGTATAAGTTGTAACTGGTGCAACTGCATCTGGTTTTTGAACTAAATTCCAGAATCCATTGGCAAGTTCTTCTTTTGTATAATCAGTACTTTTTGGCCAACTTGTACGACAATCTTTAAATAAGAATGCACCTAAAGAGTATTTCCAAAAAGTTTCATTTCCACCTTCTAAACTTGCTTTTGCATCAGTTGCAGTATCAATGATATACGCTTTTAACCAAGCCCATTTTGCACCATATGCTTCACTTGAGAAGATACCATAAATAGAAGTAAACACATTAGCAAATCCTACTTTTTTACCACTATCATCCACCATGCAATTTGGTTTAGATGTTTTATTATAGAATGCCATTGCATCATTTAAGAAATCATCAACCATTGCCTCACGGCTTGAATATAAGTATAAATCAAAAATTCCACCATTTAATTCATACTGAATTTGATAATTCACTAATTCCCATTTTGCTGTAAGTGTAATATCACCAGTTGTACCAAGAGCAATTTCTTCTACTTTTGTTTCTCCCATATACCAACCAGCAAATGTATATCCT
>CATLBQ010000004.1 GCA_949879765.1 uncultured Bacilli bacterium | reverse complement strand
CACCTTTAGGTCTTCCCATATCATCACCTCCATATAATTATAACAAAAAATGTTAGCAAACACATTTTTTTTGTGTCTACTAACATTTTACCATTTCAATGCAAAAATCTAAGTTTTTTCTTATTTATATGTTTTAACACTTTTATTAAAAAAGAGATTTTAGCATTCATCTCTTTTTATTGTGTTTACATTAAAGCTAGGGCAAGTTCAGATATAGCTTTTTTGCTTGTATCATCCAATGAGGAAATAACTGTAACAACTGGATCTAAAAATTGAATATTTTTAGCAGTTTGTAATTTCTTTTTAATGACATTTCCTGCAACAGGTGCCCATGTACCATTTTCGATAATACCTATTACTTTATTTTGAAAATTTCTTTCTAGTAAATGATCTAAAAAAGTCTGCATAAATGGAAAGATAGACGCATTATACGTAGGAGTAGCCAAAACAATTTTTCCATAACGGAAAGCATCTTCTACGGCTTCTGCCATATCAACTCTTGCTAAATCAGCTATTGTAACTTTAGGGCATCCCAATTGTTTTAACTGACTTTCTAATAGTTCTGCAGCTTGTTTTGTATTTCCATACACTGAATTATAAAAAATAGCAGCACCTTCAGTTTCCGTTTGATAACTAGACCATATATGATATAAGTTAAAATAGTCATTTAAATGTTCCTTTAAAACAGGTCCATGCAATGGGCAAATGATTTGAATATCTAATGCTTTGGCTTTTTTCAATAAAGTTTGTACTTGTGCGCCATATTTTCCAACAATACCGATATAATATCGTCTAGCTTCACATGCCCAATCTTCTTCTATATCCAATGCTCCAAATTTTCCAAAAGCATCTGCCGAAAAGAGTACATGGTCTACACTATCATATGTGACCATTACTTCTGGCCAATGTACCATTGGTGCCGCAACAAATGTCAATTGATGCACACCAAGGGATAAGCTTTCCATATCCGCAACCACCCGAGTATGCGCAATATTCATATGGAAAAATTGCTCAATCATTTTGAATGTTTTGGTATTTCCAACAACAGTTGTATGAGGATATACCTTCAAAAATTCTAGTAAACTTGCCGAATGGTCTGGTTCCATGTGTTGAATAATCAAATAATCTGGGATTCGATCTTGCAATACGCTTCGAACATTTGCTAACCATTCTTCCGAAAAACGAATATCCACTGTATCCATAACGGCAATTTTTTCATCCATAATGACATACGAATTATAAGCCATACCATTGGGTACAACATATTGTCCTTCAAATAAATCTGTAATGTGGTCATTTACGCCGACATAAAATATTGTTTCTGTTACTTTTTTCATATTTTTTTCCTTTCTGATATGCTTTTTATTCTACTGATTTTAACGACTCGACCATTTGAACCCGGTGAGTCAAAATAGCAAAGATCAAATTAATGATAAAACTCACCCCACAAGTTAGACATATGGTCCAAATATAAGATTGGGGTTGAATATGATAAATATAAGATAATAATGGATTTTCATTGATAGACATAACCGCAATCAAAAGCGGTTGACCAAAAAATAAACCGATAAGTGCACCTATACATGTTAAAAAAATTATTTCAATCATAAAGGATGACCCAATCTCCATTCTACTAAATCCGAGTACTTTTAATGTCGCGATGTCTTTTGTTCTTTCCTTAAAATTTAATAATGCCAAATTATATAATACAACTACTGCCAAAAGAATCGCAAAAATTTTAATGGTCAAGGTCATAACTTGAATAGAACCAATCGTATGATTGACTTTTTCCCTTGTTGTAGCAATAGATACTGCTGAAAGAACCCCATCCATTTGAGCAATTTGATTGGAAACGACTTCATCATAGGAGGCATCTGTGGTTTGAATCCAAGCACCAGTAGGCAAAAAGGGAAGATTACGAAAATAGTGGTGAGAAATAAAAATACCTTGGGAAATACAAAAATCAACAATTTTCGTTACAACTACTTCATATACTTGATTATTGTACCAAAAACGAATAATATCTTCTTCTTTGCATCCAATCTCTTCAGCCACTTTAGAAGAAATAAGACAACTCGAATCATCATAGGCAACCTGAAAAACAGATGATTCTTCTGGCAAAATATATAAATTAGAATGAATGATATGGTCTTTTTCAATATTTACACTGTGTTTTGCATATTCATCTACAAATTGAACCCCTTCAATAGAAAGAATTTGCGATTGATAACTTGCATTGTCCACATAACTTACCGTTACATCATAAGGGATATACGTTTCTAATTCTAAATCTAATCCATAATATATCGTGTCTTCAATGCCAAATCCACATACAAGTAAACTAGAACATCCCAATACCCCTATAATGACCATCCAAGTTCTACTCCATTTGCGTCTCATATTCCGAAAGGCCATCACCATATTGAGTGGCATCCGTTTGATCCAGGTCATTTTAGATAGCAGTCCCTGTTTGAAATGAACAGCATTTTCTCCTCTTAAACTGATTGCGGGGACTTTGGTAATAGAACTATGACAAGTTAAAACACTTGTTATCACAATAATCACCAACAATACAACCACGCTTATCAAATACTCTATTCGAAAGAAGGGATATTCAATTTGAGGCAACTGATATAACATTTGATACTTCATCCCCATCACATAAGGAATAATCAATGGTCCAAAAATCATACCCAATAGCGATCCCATTCCACCTAGTACTAAAAAAATGCTTGTATAGTGAGATAAAATTTGATATTGAGAATAACCGAGTGCCTTTAAAATACCGATATTTTTTTGTTCTCTTTGAATGAGTTGAGAAATTGACGTCAAAATAATTAAAATAGCCACCAAATAAAAGATAACAGGGAAAATATAAATCAATTGTTTGGCCTGAGTCACATCAGATTCAATTGCTTGATTAGATGGTAAATCTTTGGTTTCTAAAGCATACACCAACTGATTATCATCTGATAATTGATCTTTTATATTGTTTAAAACGGAGGAAATATTACTCCCTTTTAATAAATATTGGTTAACATAACTCGATAAATACGTTTCAATCCTTTCTTGGCTTATAAAAGAATATTGTGCTCGGATGGCATCTACTAGACTCGATTGATTCATATATAATAAGGAAGGGGTATAACTAGTATGTTCAAGTGATTCAGGATGAAGCATTGTACCAGTAATTTGTAAATGAATGGTTAATCCCATAGGCAGAGCAACTTCAAAAACATCCCCTATTTTGAGTTGATTACGTGTCAAAAAGCTTTCATCAACAAAAACTCCTTGTCGAGGATTGTTTTGTTTTTCGACACTATAAGGCAGATTCATATTTGATGCATCAGGATGAACAATCACATAAACGGGATGATTTTCATAGGAAAAAGGAAAATAAATACGCTTTTCATATGTTATGCTTTCTTTTTGCAATATGTTTTCAATTTGTTCATCATAGGTTTGGGTCATAATGATCGCATCACACATATGAGAGGACTGATAAATTTCAGCAAGTTGATGTTCAAAGTTACGATAATTGGCTAAAATACCTGTAAAAAGGGTAACTGCAAGGCAAGCAATAAATACAACTGATAGATATTGTTTCCAATTGCTCTTGATTTCACGTCCAACTTTAATTTGTAATACAGATTTTTTTACCATTCGATTTCCTCAATATCCTTTGGATGCAAATTGATTTGATTAGATACCAGTTTCCCATCCGAAAAACGAATCACCCGATTGGCTACTTCTGCAATACTTGCATTATGGGTAACAATCACCACACATTGCTTACCAGTTTCACTAATTGATTTCAATAATCTTAAAATATGCTTTCCAGTTTGGCTATCTAATGCTCCTGTTGGCTCATCACACAATAATAAATCGGGTTTTTTGACAATTGCTCTTGCAATTGATACCCTTTGTTGCTCTCCCCCACTCAAATGAGATGGAAAATTATGCATGCGATGACCTAATCCCACCATCTCTAATGTATGCTTTGGATCTTCTACATCTTTCAAATGTTCTATCGAAAGACGAACATTTTCTAATGCGGTCAAATTAGGCATCAAGTTATAGAATTGAAAGACAAAGCCAATCTGCCTTCTTCTAAACTGAGCCAATTTCTTTTCATTTAACTGTGTAATATCTTTACCATTCATTTTATAACTTCCACTTGTTGCATAGTCCATTCCCCCTAAAATATTCAATAGAGTAGATTTACCTGCACCACTTGCACCAAGAATGACTACTAACTCATTTTTTTCTAATGCAAAAGAAACTTGTTGCAAAGCCACAATTTGTATTTCCTTTTGACCATACACTTTGGTAATTTCTTTTAATTCGATAAAAGGCATATGTTCTCCTTTCTCTTTTTTCTATATCAATATACCACAAAATGGTTATTTTATCAAACAGTTTGTAAAAGAAAAAGCACTCCCTATAGAGTGCTAAATAATTATTTTTTGAGTTTCAATACACCTAATACAATACAAGTAATACAAGAGCAAATAAATACTCCCGCAAATACATATAGTAATTGATAATTGGTGAATATTGGAGAAACAAATATCCATGTACCTACTGTAATCAATAAAATATTCATTACAACTTTATAAATGGCATATTTTTTTCCACTTGTTGCATTGGATAAATGAGAACGGAATGATTCCACCACACCTCTAATCCAAAAGGCAAGACCCAAAATTAGACAACCTTCATCAATGAAAGAAATAGGTAACCATGTTTTTAAAATGCATGTCACCGCAATAAAGGTCAATAGAATCAATTCAACTAATGATAAAACCAATATCGTTCCTTTTGATTTGGTGACTACCTTTGTCAATAAGAATCCATATGCATAGGCCAAAATGCATAAACCAATTAAAATATGTAAAATAGTTAGACCAATATTGGTCACTTCAGGAAGAATAATGATTCCTAAAGTCAGTAAAATGGCTGCCACAATAAAGAATAGCACAGCTTTTATTGTATTTTTTTTCATAAATTCACCTCTATGTATAGTATTTACCAAATTTTATTCTTTAAACTGATATTGATATAAATTTGCATAGACACCATTTTGCTGAATTAACGCATCGTGATTTCCTTGCTCAAGAATACCATTTTTATCAATAACAATAATATGATCTGCATGTTTGACAGTCGACAACCGATGGGCAACAACAATAGTTGTTCTTCCTTCGCTCAGTTGTTCTAGTGCTTGTTGAATTTGCATTTCTGTCACATTGTCTAATGCACTGGTTGCTTCATCTAATATGAGAATAGGTGGATTTTTCAAAAAGGCTCTAGCAATCGATATGCGCTGTTTTTGACCACCTGATAATTTCACACCACGTTCTCCTACATACGTATTGAACCCCTCTGGTAATGATGCAATGAATTCATAAATATTGGCTTTTTTGCTTGCCTCAATGATTTCTTCATCTGTTGCATCTAAATTGCCAATAGCAATATTTTCTTTAATGCTCCCCGCAAATAAAAAGACGTCTTGCTGAACTAGCCCTATTTGTTTGCGTAAAGAATATCTTGAATATTTTCGAATATCAATATCATCAATCAAAATAGCTCCCTCATTCATCTCATAAAACCGTGGAATCAAATGACAAATGGTTGTTTTACCACCACCACTTGGTCCAACCAAAGCGATGGTTTGTCCTTTTGGAATGACTAATGACAAATGAGATAAGACAAAGTGTTCCTCATCGGACTGATAACTAAAACTTACATTTTGAAAAACGATGCCTTTTTGAATGGTATCTAAGACAATAGGATTTTCATCCTCTTCTTCGATTGGTGTACGAATAACCTCCATAAAACGCTCAAACCCTGTCATCCCACTTTGAATTTGCTCAAATATCGATACAATCGTTCGTATAGGCATAATGATGTTGTTAATATACAAAATAAGTGCTGTGAACTC
This sequence comes from uncultured Bacilli bacterium, assembly GCA_949879765.1. Taxonomy (GTDB): domain Bacteria; phylum Bacillota_I; class Bacilli_A; order ML615J-28; family CAG-313; genus CAG-313. The sequence goes on along the minus strand of CATLBQ010000004.1, from coordinate 72,299 downwards.
TGATTCATCAATATAATGTTTGGAGTAAAAGATACCTCCTGATATTAATGCCACCAAATATAAAAAATCAGTAAAAAAGGTCATTCCAGAACCAAAAATGCCCATTTGCTTATAAGCTCCTGCACGGGCTTTTTTAAAATTTTGGTTACATACATCAAATTTTTCTTTTTCATAACGTTCAGTTGTATATGATTTTGAAACTCGAATCCCTGAAACACTACTTTCTACTTGAGCATTGATGATGCCTGTTTCTTCACGCATTTTAGCAAAGGCTTTGCGCATACCTTTACGTGTGAGGATAGCATAAAGGACAATAAATGGAACAACAGAAAAGACAATAAGTGTAAGAATAGGATGGACTTTAAGAATCATTAATACGAATGAACCCAGTAATGTAATTGTTGCAATAAAAATATCTTCTGGTCCGTGATGGGCAAGCTCAGAAATATCCATTAAATCATTGATTAATCGTGACATAATGGTACCCGTTTTATGTTCATCAAAATAAGAAAATGGTAAGGATTGTAAATGGCTAAAGAGTTCTTTGCGCATGTCTCCTTGAATTCGAACGCCTACAATATGTCCCCAGTATTGGATAATATAATTTAAACCTGCTTTAATTATATAGATACCCAGTAAAGCACCACCCAATACCCAAATGAGGGTGATCATATTTTCTTTTCCTGCCAAATCCCGGATGATGTATTGGGCAATCAATGGATAAATCAAGTTACACAAGGATAGAAGGAGTGCACATAACAAATCCAATAAGAACAATCGAATATGTGGTTTATAATAGGAACAAAACTTTTTAAACATCTCATCACCTCTTTTCATGCCTTTTCTTATTATACTATATTTTTCCAAAAAAATAAGCCGAATTGCACCCTTCTTTTCTATATGATATATCAAAGAAAAATGACTGTATTGTTATTTTCTATCTCATACTGGCTATCGTTTGTAAGATTTCTTCCCAGTTTGTAATACCTCCATCCGATAGACCTGTTCTTAAAATGACTGTTTGATGATGTGGTGAAATATATAATATTTGATCAGACTTTCCCCAAGCAAGGATATCTGCTTCTTCTGCATGCGTAGGATAACTATACCACATATATTGATAAGTAATCTGCCGATTTTCGAGAAACGTCTTTCGATATTCTTCATCCAAAAAAGGATATGCTAAAGTTGTTGATTGCTTTAGCCACTGACTATTGATGATTTGCGATTGATGCCAATTCCCTTCATGAAGCACCATGCTTCCTATTTTAATAAAATCAATAGCCCGAAAATTAATTCCACTCTCCATTTTTTCAAAGCCAGATGCCTCACTATCCAAACTCCAAGAAGCTGGATATTGTGCACCCATAGGTTGCCAAAGGGTTTCCTCAAAATAGGCAGATACGCTCTTCTTTGTACTTCTTTCTAAAATAATACCTAACAACAATGGATGATAATTGTTGTAATGAAAGTGACCTCCATATTGTTTGGTCAACGTTGTATGTTCAAGGGCTAACTTTCGCAAGTTAGGATGCCAATACGTCAGTGAATCATCTCCAAACCATAAGCCTTTCTTTTCATATGTAATACAAGAACGCATAGATAATAACTCTTCAATGGTAACTTCGCCAATAGGTTGGCCTTGATATTCATTGATATAATCAGAAATCGGTTGATGGATACTTTGAATATATCCTTCTTCAATTGCCCTACCTATCAATAGTGAAACAACTGATTTAGACATAGAAAATGAAGTATGCACAGAATCAGCACTAGAACCATTCGCATATTGCTCATAGACAATTTGATCATTTCGAACAATAATCAGGGCCAATGTATCCGTTTTTTTGATAAAATCAGATAACGCTAATTGATATGTTCTTTTTCCTTTTTGGTATCTAATGGGAGTACTAGCGAACTGAGCATCAAGTTGTCTTTCATAAATATAAGGCGTGTCACTAGCTTGAATATGTCTACTTGGAAAATAAGTATAATCTGTTACCCGAGAATCCCAGTGCGTCAATACTCTACCTAAATAGGTCGGAGAATAAATGACTGCTGTAGAAACGCAAATTATACCAAAACATAATAGCATTATAAGTAATGGTGCCACTATTCCAATGATTCTTTTTCTCTTTTGATTCATAGTCTTCTTCTCCTTATTTTTTATTTTACAATACACCACTTGAGATAAAAAAGCAAACTTCTTGTTTGCTTTTTACTTTATTTTATTCTATGGGAGTTCTACGATACAATGTCGTTAAAAAACCAATGTAATCAGCTAACGCTTTCGATAAATGATGTTCATCAATACGCCAAGTCCAATTTTTTTCTTTGGTTGAAGGCGTATTGATTCTTGAAGAAGCATCAAGTCCTAAATAATCTTGGATAGGAATGATAGCCAAATCACATACGCTTTTCAATGCTTCTCTTACCATAGCATCACAAACCTTATCATCACTTGAAAGCGTAAGATATTCTCTTACCATATGTTTTTCTGCTTCATTTAAAGTCTGAAACCAACCCCGAACAGGTAGATTATCATGTGTTCCTGTATAAACTACTGCATGTTGGATATGGTGATGGGGCAAATAAAGACTATCCTCATCTGGTTGAAAAGCAAATTCTAATACCTTCATCCCTGGATAACCTGTCTTTTCTAACAATCGGTATACTGCATCGGTTAAGAACCCTAGGTCTTCTGCAATAATCCTAGCCTGTGGATGAGCTTGACGAAGTGCCTTGAAAAAGGAAAATCCTGGACCTTTCATCCATTTGCCATGTTCTGCGGTAGAATCATCCCCTGGAATAGCATAAAATGCCTCAAATCCCCTAAAATGATCAATCCGGATTACATCAAATAATTGATAAGCTGCTTGCATTCGTTTCATCCACCATGCATATCCATCTTGTTTCATTCGTGCATAATTATACAAAGGATTCCCCCAAAGTTGACCTGTTTTGGCAAAAGCATCCGGTGGACACCCCGCTACACAAATGGGTTTTAACTTGGAATCTAACATAAATTGTTGGGTATTCGCCCATACATCTACACTGTCTAATGCAACATAAATCGGCACATCACCAATCAATTCAATTCCTTTTTGGTGAGCATATGCTTTGAGTTGCTTCCATTGAGTAAAGAATTGATATTGAATAAAATACCAAAATTGGATGGATTCGCCATGATTAGATGCATAGGTATTGAGTATTTCTGCTTGATATATTTTGTATTCTTGTGGCCAATCTTGCCATGAAATACCTGAAAAGGTGTCTTTTAAACTCATAAATAACGCATAATCCTCTAGCCAAAAAGCGTTGTCTTGAATAAATTGCAGATACGCTTCACTTGGCTGAAAACGATCAAAGGCTTTCTTCAAGATTTGAAAACGCCAGTGGTATAAATCACCATAATCAATAGTCAAAGATAAATTTCTATACGCATTAATGTCTTCTTCTACTAAATACCCCTTTTCCTTTAATACATCTAAATCAATAAAGTAAGGATTTCCCGCAAAACTACTGAACGTTTGATAAGGAGAATCACCATAACTCGTTGGGCCTAGGGGTAAAACTTGCCAATATTTTTGCTTGGCTAAATGTAAGAAATCGATAAATTGATACGCAGTTTTACCAAGTGTTCCTATGCCATAAGGACTAGGTAAACTGAATATAGGAAGTAAAATACCACTGGCTCTCATAGAATCTCCTTGTTGGACTAAATTTTTAAGATAATGGCATCTTGAATATCCGAAAGAGGAATTTCAAGATGTGTTTCATTTTGTTTAACATACAGTATTTCATTTTCAATTTGATAAGGTATTCCTTCATATGATTCGTTGTGCTTGGTTTCAATTAAAGTAGGGATGGGGTGGTTCATTCCATACATTTGAACAATGTTTTGAATTTTTTTAAATAAAAGTTCATCCATTCCAGAATGTGTCGTAATTTCTTTTTCCTCTGACAAATTGCGATGAAACGAAGCAGCCAACGTCTTTGTATTTTTAGAAGTGGCAGGATCTCTACTATCAAAATAGCGTTGTGAACCATTCGATAAAATAGGAGTTGAAACACTGTGAATAAAAAGAAGGGGTTCAGGAACCGTCTTTCTTGCTAAATTATTTTCATTATTCATATTATCACCACTATTATATATGAAAATACCTTCTAAAATATTAAAAACAAAATAAGGTTTTATCAAGTGGTGTCATTGTGTTTAATTAGTGATTGATATTCTTTTGATAAATGGCATATAAACCATCTAATAAAACGTTCTCGTCATAAATTACCTTTGTTTTCAAAACATCTTTTATGATTCTCGCATATCCTCCAGTTAATATTACATGAGCATGTTGAATATCTAGTTCATCTTTGATTTTTTCGACTAGCCCTTCAATCATAGCCACATGACCATATACAATACCACTTTGAATGGAGGTAGACGTTTCATTATTCACTACTTTTGGAGGCACTTCTAAAGCCGTTCTAGATAATTTTGAAGTGGTATTGACCAAACTATCCATAGAACCCTTGATTCCTGCACAAATAATGCCTCCTAAAAATACTTTGTGTTCAGTAACAACCAATAATTTGGTTGCTGTACCCATATCAACGACAATAGAGGGACCACCATATTTATAATAAGCGCCCACACAATCACAAAGTAAATCGGCACCTAGTTGCTTTGGATGTTCTAATTTGATTTGTAATCCACTTTTTAATCCAGCACCAACAAAAAGTGGTTTAATATGATAATATCTTTCCATCATCCGTAAAAAAACCGAATCCAGTTGTGGCACGACAGAAGCAACAATGCATCCTTCAATTGAATCTCTTTGAACAAGATGGGCAATAGAAATGTTGATTTTTTGATAATAGTCATCCTCAGTCAATAAAGCATTGGTAACATAACGAAAGGTTTGCATAATTTTTCCTTCTTTACAAATGCCCAAAACGATATTTGTATTGCCAATATCAAAAAGTAATACCATCTTATTTACCTTCACTTTCTTTTATTTTATCATCTCTTGATATGTATTATACACTATTTTCCATCATTTATCAAGTAAAGGTCGCTAAAAATAAAAGTCTTATCATGATAGATATGAAAAACAAGCATTTCATTTTAAAATGCTTGTTCAATCTATGCTATTGAAATATGATTTTTAAGAAGCAACTCTTCATAGTCTTTCACTTCTTTTTCCCATATCTTTTGAGTTTTTCGATGATCCGTTAATTGATGCTTCTCTAACAATCCACCCAGATGTTTGGCTACTTTAATAGAGCCATAAATATTCAAGTGATTTCCTTTATCCCTAAAATCTGTTTTAAAATCAAAATCAAGATATTCAGGATGAATATTATAATCTATAAATTCAATATGATGTTCGTTGGCATAGGCTTGAACACCATAACTTTTCGCATAATTCCAAGAAGATGGTGATGGCATTTCAACAAATAAAAGTTGAATCCCTTTTCTTTCACACAATTTACGAATTTTTTCCAAATATTGTAGACTTCTTTTAGGTATGGCTCTTGCTTTACTATCAGCAGATCCCATATAGTTTTTCAACTGATAATTATATCGTTTATTCGAATATTTAAATCCTTTTAACTCATCATAATTGTCATCTAGTTTGGGTAATTTAGTGAAATCTTGCCACTTTAAATTTTTCCATCTAGCATGATAAATAAACGGAGAGGCTAAAAATTGAAGTTTAATCAAAGACTGCGTATAATCAGCCATTCCCATTTTTTCATATAAAAAATCAGTCTCAACAATGCATACTTTGATTTGCTGTTTCTTGGTAATATCTTGTAAAAGACGATACCCTAACATCGGACTTGCCTTGGCCACACCACAACAATAAGAAGTAATTCCATATAAACGATATAGTTCAAGTGGATTGAATGCACTATATAAATCACTATTGCCAATTCCAACTACTTCAATGGTATTTTTAGCTTCTGCTTCAAATCCTCTTCCAGCAAAAAATTTGTCTCCCCCCTTATCTGCTTTTGTTTTTGGGGTCAGTACTACACATACACCCAAATAAACAACAATAAACATAGCAAAAAATAGAATGATTCTTTTCCATAATTTCATTGTTAAAATCCTCCATAAATAGGGTCAGGTGGGATATATCCTAAACCATAAGCACCAAAAATAATAATCCCAAAAATTAAAATCAAATAGGCTGCATATTCTATACCTCTAGGTAAGTTTACAATGCGTTGATAAATATCAAATTTCTTGGTTTGTAACCACTCAAATACACCCAAAATCAGTATAGCCAAAACAGCAATCACACACTCTTTTGCTTCAAAAATGCTTGTTAACTTTGTACTGCTTGGTTGGAAGATATTCATAATATATTGCCCTGCATCTGTTAATGTATTGCATCTAAAAAGAAGCATACCTATATTGACTAAAATAAAAGTTTTGATAATGCCTAATACATGAAAAACTGTTTTATGTTTTATTTTATGTGCAAAATAATGACTTATGATATTTTCTATCATCATGACCATATAATAATATAGTCCATATATTAAGTACTTAAAACTTGCACCATGCCACAATCCAGTAAGCGACCATACGACAAATAAAACAATACAACTTGGTAAAAAGGTTTCCCAAAAATTAGATACCTTTCCTCTTAATTTTTTGCATAACCAATTGATGGGTCTAGACATTGAAAGGGGATAAAATACATATTCTCTAAACCATGTTCCAAGACTAATATGCCATCTTCTCCAAAACTCACCTACTGATGAAGAAAAGAAAGGTTGTTCAAAGTTTCTTTCTAACTGAATCCCATACATTTTAGATATACCTCTTACCATATCAATAATGCCTGAGAATTCCGCATACAATTGGAAAGTAAAAGCAATGACACCTAAAATGAGTATAGGTCCAGTTACACCTTTATCAAAAGTTTGTGTAACCAAAATAGCCAGTCTATCAGCAATGACAATTTTTTTGAATAACCCCACTAAAATAAGCAAGAGACCTTTTTTCAAATGCTCAAACCGAAAGGATTGAGGTTCTTTCAATTGAGGTAACAATTGATCATAGTGTGAAATTGGTCCTTCTAATAGGCAAGGAAAATACGTAGTAAATAATAAGACATCTAAATAATTTTTACTGGCTTTATATTTGCCACGATAAACATCCACCAAATAGCCTGTATTTGATAATGTATAGTAACTAATCCCTAAGGGCATTAAAATTTTAAACATCGGAATTTGAAAATCCCAATTACACATAGAAAAAATAGAATTGAGAATGCCATCAAAAAAATTCAAATATTTAATCGATATCAGTAAGCCTAAATTCAAAATCAGTGCGACAATTAAAATGCGTTTATTCACTTTTTTGGTTTTTAATTTTTCTTGTTTAAATGTTTCTTTATCAAACTCAGCTTTTTTGCTTTTGAGTGTTTCATTTTTTTGACTCATTATTCGTGCAAATAAATACACAATCAAAGCACTCAATAAAACAAAAATCATCATCCATTTACTAGCAAATCCCAATAAAATCAAACTACCTAGAATTAAAATCAGATAACGGTATTTCTTAAAAAACACCATATAGAGCAAGTAGACAATTGATCCAAAAATCAATAGCCACAGCAATTGTTCATAGGCTTTCATATTATTCGTCTTGAACTTTTTCTATTAGTTTCACCATATCATCGACAGATTCAAAATTTTCTGGAACAATATAAAGTGGAGAAATAGAGATATCAAATTCGTCAGATATCATCATAATCAGCCTTACGACTTCCATACTGGTTAATATTTGACGTGTAATGAGTTGTGTTTCATTTTCATAATCTACTCCTGGTTTTAATTCTTCTAATATTTCTAATAGTGTTTCTTTCACAATGAACCCTCCTTATTTTTTCATAATATATTCTTCTTGGTAATATTTTCGATCAATCTTGCCATTTTGATTCAATTTAATATGTGACAATACTTCATATCTTTGAGGAATCATATAATATGGCATTTTGGTTTGCAATTTGGCATTTAAATCTTGCTGCGTGATTTTCCCTACATAACAACAAATGATTTCATCTTTTTGTCCATTATATAGACAAAACGCTGTTTTAATTTCATCTAATGCATTACATCCAGCCTCAATCTCACCAAGTTCTATCCGATATCCCATATGCTTGATTTGAAAATCTTTTCGACAAAGATACACGAGTTCTCCTTGCGCATTGTATTTACACAAATCACCCGTTTTATATACCATCTCTGGATAATAGGGATTTAAAGGGTTTTGAACAAAAGCCTCTTTGGTCTTTTCAGGGTTTTGATAATATCCATTGGCCACAAAAGATCCTTTGACATAAAGCTCTCCTTCTTCTTTTGGCGCTGCTAACTCACCCTTATCGTTAATTAAAAAGACTTCTAAATTTTCACAAGCCTTGCCAATCGGTAAAATTTCATCATTAGCAAATCGGCGATTGACTTTATAGTATGTACAAATATCCGTTGTTTCGGTTGGACCAAATAAATTGGCAAAAGAAACTTGAGGCAGTTTATCCATCCAATAATTCAGCACTTTTGTCGGCATCACCTCGCCCGCAAACATTGCAAATTGCAAATGTTGTGGTAATACATAATCCAATACTTTCATTTGTGCTATCATTTGATAAGCTGACGGAACCCAGTAAATGGTATTGATTTCCATTTGATTCATTACATCAAATAATTTTATTGGAAATGTAAAATAACTCTTAGGCACAATATACAAAAAGGCACCTGTAAAAAGAGTCGCAAAAACATCTGAAACTGACATGCTAAAATAAAATGGAGTTTGACTTGCAAAACGGGTTTGATCAGATATATTGAAACAAGTGGTAAACCATTCTATATAATTGACAATATTTTGATGATGAATCACTGTTCCTTTTGGTGTGCCAGTTGAACCTGATGTAAATAAGATATATACCGGATCTGTTGAAATGATTTGTTTTTTTCTATCTTCTAGTCCTTGCTCATCTATCACTAAGGTACATCCATCTTGAACAATAATGGATGGATATCCATCAAGTGCTTCCCAGCGATGCACATTGGCTTCATCAAAAATCAATAACTTGAAAGATGCAACTTGTATGATTTTTTGGATGCGCTCAATCGGTGATTCTACATCAATAATCACATAAGGTGTTCCAGCATACATACATGCAAGCATCGCTATAATCGTATGAATGCCTCGATTGGTCGCAATACCTACTACTTCATTTTTAGATGCAATCGGAAGAATTGCAGTAGCAAGCGACTTGGCATAGCGCTGTAAATTCTGATAGGATAAACTATATTTTGGGTCTTGAAAAGCAATTTTATCCCATTGATTTTGCTTTTTTAAGGTCATCATTTTATCTTCAAATGCTGTTATGACTGTCTTCATTTTTTATCACCGTTCCATATTATACCACTTTTTACAGTAAAAGTAAATACTCTATCTTATTTTTTTTCTTGAAATCATGAAAAAAAGAAGGACATCTACTTTTTTTGTATCAATCTATTTTTCCCTTTATTTTAGTATTTATGAGCGACAATAAAAAAGGAGATGTGTAATCTCCTTTTTTCTACAATTTCAAATTAAATTAAAAATTATTTGCTTTTACTTCAAAATAAGCTTCTGGATGTGCACATACTGGGCAAGCTTTTGGTGCAGTTTCACCAACATGTACATGACCACAATTGCGACAAACCCAAACAGTTACACCTGCTTTAGCGAATACTTGAGCAGTTTCAATATTTTCTGCTAATTTTCTGTAGCGCTCTTCATGTTCCTTTTCAATTTTTGCTACACCTTCAAATTGTTTAGCAATAGCTGTAAATCCTTCTTCACGAGCCACTTGAGCAAATTCAGCATACATATCGGTCCATTCATAGTTTTCACCTGCTGCTGCAGCAAGTAAATTTTCTTTAGTTGTTCCAATTCCACCTAATAATTTGAACCATAATTTAGCATGTTCTTTTTCATTATTTGCTGTTTCTTCAAAAATAGCAGCAATTTGTTCATAACCTTCTTTTCTTGCTTTTGAAGCAAAATAAGTATACTTGTTTCTTGCTTGTGATTCGCCTGCAAACGCAGTCATTAAATTTTGTTCTGTTCTACTTCCTTTTAATTCCATTTTCCTTTTCTTCCTTTCCCATGATTTGGCATGTGGGGCAAACACCACTAAAACTAATTTGATTGGCATATATCTTCACTTGATTTTTTTGCTCAACTGAAGCAATCATTGGTTCCACATCTATTTCCTCAATATCCATAAAACATTTGCAAATCTGGCAATAGAAATGCCCATGTGGTTTACGCATCTTGTGGTCATAATGGTCACCTTCACCAGGAATGCTTAATCTTGTGATTTTCCCCATTTCTACTAAATCATTTAAATTGCGATAAACTGTTCCAAGACTAATGTTAGGCATATGTACTCTTGCCTTCATATAGATACTTTCGGCAGTTGGGTGATCACAACTCGATTGAACAATTTCATAGATTAAAGTCTTCTGTGCTGTTTTCCTCATATTTCTCCTTAATAGTAATAATTACTATTAATTATATTATACCTTTTTTCTTTTTTATTGCAAGCATTTCGCTTTTGGGATGATGATAAAAAATCAAGCATTTCATCTTTAATAGTATGCTCTATATCTCTTGATTTTATAACGTTAATTGATATGTCCACTCAATGGAAGGTAAACTAGAAAGTTTATTTTTTCGAGATGTAGATTGTTTTAATCTAACCATTCTGATTTTTTCCATTACCCTTTGCGAGGCTATATTTTGACTATCACAATGCGCAAAGAGGGTTGTCAGATGTAAATGATATTGGGCAAATTGTTTCAATGCTTCAGCGGCTTCTGTCGTATACCCTTTGTTCCAATATTCTTTTTGTAAAATCCAACTGATTTCTCCTTGGTTTGAATGAATAATTTCTAAAGAAATAGTCCCTATATGTTTTTGTTGATATACAATAGCAAATGCATACACCAAGGGGGTATCTTTTTTCCATTCTTCTTCAGTATGCATCAAAAAAAATTTTGTTTCTTCTAAAGAAAGATAGGGAAGAAACAACATATATTTCGTATTTTCGATATCTGATGCATACAAATGTGTACTATCAATATCTTGAAGACCCAAAGGTCTTAGTAACAGTCTTGGAGTTTTTAATTCTATATACATCCTTTCACCTCGTCTCATCTTATATCTAGTTTATCTATCATTCTCTATTTAATTGCCTTTTTAATTTTGTTCATCCTAGATTCTAGTTTCTTTTCCCTTTCTTTTTTAATCATTTTGGTGTATAATATAAAAAAGAAGGAAGAAAGGAAACGATTCTCATGCGTGATGAAGATCTCATTTATCTTTTTACGGGAACATCAGAAATTTTTATTAAGAATAGAATGAATCGAATCATTCAAAGTTTTAATAAATTAAACACCACCACAATCAAATACGATATGGAAGTTACTCCTTTATCATATGTTCTAGAAGATGCCATCACTGTTCCTTTTTTAGAAGATTTAAAAATTATTATTTTGAAAAATCCCAAATTTTTAACCAAAAATAACTCAGCCTCAAAAGAAGATACCAAAGCATTGATCAAATATCTGAAAAATCCTGTTGATACAACTGTATTAATGATTGATGCTACTCACATTGCAATTTCACCAACCAATGAAATCTATAAAATGCTTCGCAACGTGGCCAAAATTATTGACTATCCCGAACCAGAAGAAATTGAACTCAAGGGATGGATTGTTCGCAGTTTTGATAGCAACAATATCGATATCAAAGATGATGCATTGAATTTATTGCTAGAATATATTGGTGATGATCAACCCAGACTAGCAACAGAAATTGAAAAATTGACATCTTATATCGGAAAAGGAGGAACTATCCGCCAATCCGATATCCGACTTTTGGTATCAAAAGATGTAAGCAATGAAGTATATCACTTGATTAAAGCGATTATTCAAAAAGATTTAGATCAAACCTATGCCATCTATTCTAATTTGATTACGCATACCAAAGATGCACTCACAATTATCGCTCTTATATCGAATAAATTCAAAGAGCTAATTTCAACTTATAAATTATTAAAATATGGCTATAGCCAAAGTGATATTGCTAAATTCTATAATGTAACCACCGGTAAAGCCTATTATTTAGTCCAAGAAGCAAAAGCGTTTAAACTATCCGATTTAGAGTATTATATTGAAAAACTAGCTGAACTAGATTATCAAATTAAAAGTGGAAAAATTGATAAAAATATCGGTTTAGAATTACTTTTATTAAAATTACCCAAATAAAGAAAAAAGAAGCTATTTCACAATGAAGTAGCTTCTTATTTTTGAATTCAATTATGCCATTGCGTTTAGGGCTTTAGCTAAACGAGATTTTTGATGTGCTGCATAATTCTTATGATGAATGCCTTTTGATACAGCCTTATCAATTTTTTTACATGCAAAATTAAAAGCTTCTTGTGCTTTTGCTTTGTCACCTGCTGCTACAGCAACTTCAAAAGTTTTAATTGCAGTCTTTAGTGAAGAAGAAAATGAATTATTTAATAATCTTCTCTTATTGTTAGTAATATCTCGTTTCTTTTGTTGCTTAATGTTTGCCATTAGTTTCACCTCCGAGGTTATTTCCTAAGTATTATATCATAAATTGAAAAAAAGGTAAAGTAAAAGATACTTTTTATTTTATTTTCGCTTTTTTTCAATGATAATGGTTCCCTTCTCAGATGTAATCCAAATTGTCTCTTTGTAGCGTTCCACGATTTTTGAAGACGGAAAGGAAAACCGATTTTGATATCCATTCATACATATGGCGATCTTGTATTGAACTTTTTGAAATAACGCATCTGTTGATGAAGTGGTAGAACCATGATGGGGTACTTTCAAATAATCTACTCCGCCTATCTTTGGCAACTGCCTTTCTACTTCTTTTTCGATATCACCTGTAAATAAATAACTTTGTTCAAATAACTGAGCAAGAATGACCAAACTATTGTTATTTTTCTTTTGATAGTCTTTTGTTGGTGAAAGAATCTGAAATTGATTGTTTTGATAGGTCAGTCGATCTCCTGCCGACAAGGTTTGGTAACGCACCTTATCTTTAACCAACTGATAAGTGGTAGTATCATATGTACTACCATAAACTTGTTTGACTTGAAATGCCTGAATAAGTTCTACAAGCATACCATTGTGATCGCTATCACCATGACTGATGAAGATGGCATCTATGCGTCTTACGCCCTGCTTTTTTAGAAATACTATCAAATCATTTTTGCCTGATTCTCCTGTATCAATGAGGATGTTCATTTGATTGTGTTTGCCTTGAATAAAAGTAGCCTCTCCTTTTGGTAAATCCAAAAAATAGACTTTTTCACGTCCATTCCCATACCCCCAACAAATCCAGATCAATTGCAATAAGATAAATAGACAACTAGCATATTTTCGAATCTTTTTCTTTCTATTTATCAAGCCATAACACAGAATATAATAAAACAGGAAAATAAAAGGAGGAACCAAAGGATATGTGACGCTTAAGAAACGGATTTGTGCCAAGTGATTGGTGAACCATTGAAATAGACTATACACCATCATGAATAGAGTTTCAAATCTTGGAATAACTGTTACTACAAAAGCAAGCGGAAGCAACACATAACTCACTACTGGAATATATATTAGATTATATAAGATAGCTAAGAAAGAAATATCTGGTGAAAAAATTGTAACAACAGGAAGAGTAATGCATGTAGCAATGCAACTGATGATGATATTGCTTTTGATTGTATTCACAATTCCTTTACCATTTGTAACTCGCGGCGCACACAACACAATACCTACAGCTATCAAATAAGATAGCATAAAATTGTATTGAAATATATACATTGGGTTAAAACATAAAACCCCATAAGCATTGATACTAATCAAATCGATTGCGCGCCATTTGAGTTGATAACGGTGATTTAATGTCTTTAAAATAAATCCATTCACTACTCGTAATACCGAAACCAGAAAACCAGATAGGACATAATAGCATAGCAATATAGGAATTGAAAGGAAAGGAATAGCGTTTTTCTTTATTCGAAGAAGACCAAGCAATTTTTCTAACGCGCCCACAAGCAAACCAACGTGTAAACCAGATATGACAAATAGATGGCTAACCCCAATGGTTGCAATTTGTTGTGAAAGAGAAGAATCAAAGCTATCCTTATTCCCAATAGTTAGTGCTTGAATCATCCCTACTGATTCTGTATGGAAATGGCATTCATAATAATCACTAACGTGTTGATACAATTGGTATTTGCCAAAGGTATGTTTAACATATATCATATCTTTGATTTCAATTTGACCATAAATATTTTGGTAAGATAAATAAGCCCTATAATTGAATCCACCAGGATAATGGGCTTGATCTACACTTATTATCTTACCTTGAATATGATAGACGTCCCCAATATTGAGTTGATTCTCACTATAATATAAAGCATACCCTCGTTTTAAGCGAAGTAACACTTGAAAATACTTGTCAGTTTTCTTTATTTTTTCTACTTTTACAATTCCCTCATAAATAGGGGCATCTTGATAATGTTGCCACTGGTGCTGATAGGATTTTTTTCGCAAGATATAATGACCCAATATAAACCCTACGGCTACTAAAGCAATCACACCAAATGATCGATCCTGTATAAAGTAACAAAGCCATAAAGCCAAAAAAACAAAGAAAATACAGATGCTTTTTTGTGCTATGCCAAAGAAACACAGCGCAATTAAAATCAATATATGAAAATAGCGATGGGCTAATGTTCTATATAGTGACGAGCGCTTGAATGTCTTGAAAAAGCGTTGGACCAATACCATTCACCTTTAATAAATCTTCAACATGTTGGAATGCTCCTGTTTGTTCCCGGTAAGATAAAATCGCATTCGCTTTTGAATCACCAATACCTGGTAACGTCAATAATTCTGTTTTTGTACATGTATTGAGATTAATTTTATGCTGGTTTAGTGGTGTAGATTCATCCTTCTTTTCTGCTTTTTTTTCTATGACTATTTTCATATTTGAAGTAATCAGAGATACCAAATTGAGGTTGGCAATATTTGCATATGCCGTAAATCCTCCCGCTAGTTCAATTACATCATATAACAATGATCCGCTTTCAACCTTATAAATACCAGGATGCATCACCTCACCTCTTAGATCGATTAAACAATCATTGGATGTATCCGTAGTGAAGGAGGTAGATGTATTTGAACTAAGCGTAGGAGAACTACCACAAGCTGGTAAAAAGAGGGTTAAGAGCAATGTCAACAAGATATATACCTTGTTATACCTATTTGATTTTATTTTCATATATTTTTCCTCCTTCACCCAATTATACGAAAAATAAAGCTTTAAAAAACGAAAAAACATCTATTTTATCCAATAGATGTTTTGTTTTTTATTTTTTAGAATGCATGGCTCGCATAGCGTTGCAAATAGCAAGAACAGATACACCCACATCAGCAAATATGGCTAGCCACATATTTGGAACAGCTACCATACTCCATACTAGGATACCCATTTTCACAAGTAAAGCAAAAATGATATTTTCTTTTACAATACGCATGGTTTTTTTGACAATACGCTTGGTATCAGTAATACTAGATAACGTATCATACATTAAAACCACATCACTTGCTTCTATTGCACTATCACTTCCAACCCCACCCATTGAGATGCCCACATCTGCACGCATTAAGACTGGTGCATCATTGATACCATCTCCAACATACACTGTCGTACCTTGTGTGTTTTTATTCATAATTTCTTCTAAACACCCCACCTTATCAGTCGGCAACAATCCAGCGTAATAATGACTCAAATGAAGTTGTTCTGCAACATATTTAGCCACTTGCTCATTATCGCCTGTGAGCATAATGGTTTGATATCCTTTACTATTCAAATAGGCTATAGTCGTAGTCGCATCTGGTTTGATTTCATCCATAATTTCCATATATCCTAAATAGGACTTATCCTTTGCAAAATGAACAATGGTTCCTATACTTTCTGTCATTGCATACGATATATGATGACTTTGCATGAGTTTATCATTTCCTGCTAAGTAGGTGTGGTCTTTCCATTTGCCAATCATCCCCATACCTGAGACTTCTTCAATCTCATCAGCCGATATTGCTACAATCCGATTTTCAACATACTGGGTGATACATTTGGCAATGGGATGATTGCTTTTTGATTCAGTCAAATACACAGTTTGATAAAATTCTTCTTCATCTCCAACAAATTTTACTTGTTGAACGGCAAAATTGCCTTTGGTTAATGTACCTGTTTTATCAAACACAAAAGTATTGGCCTTATCTAGTATTTCAAAATAATTGCTACCTTTGATGAGAATTCCTTTTTTAGAAGCACCACCAATTCCTCCAAAAAAACTCAGTGGTACACTAATGACCAAAGCACAAGGACAACTAACAACCAAAAAATTAAGAGCTTTGAATACCCAAGTGCCCCAATCATGCGTAAACAAAGGTGGAATAACCGCTATTATTGCCGCAAGACCAACAACAATGGGGGTATAATACCTTGCGAATTTGGCAATAAAATTTTCTGCTCTAGCCTTTTTGCATGAAGCATTTTCTACCAATTCTAAAATTTTAGATACTGTTGAATCTTCGAATAATTTGGTGGTTTGGATTTCAATCACTGAACCAATATTGATCATTCCACTTGTAACTTCCATTCCCTCTTTAACTTCTTGAGGTAAAGATTCGCCTGTTAAGGCTGCCGTATTTAAAAGAGTTGCACCTTTTTGGATAATCCCATCTAACGGAATTTTTTCACCTACTTTTACAATAATTGTGCTGCCAATAGCCACTTCACTCGGGTCTACTATCATCTCTTCTCCATTTTCATCTATTTTGGTTGCAAATTCAGAACGAATATCCATCAAATTGGCAATTGAATCTCTTGATTTTCCAACGGCGTAGTTTTCAAACAACTCTCCAATTTGATAAAATATCATTACAACAGCTCCTTCTGCTGTTTCACCAATGATAAATGCTCCAATTGAAGCAATCAACATTAAAAAATTTTCATCCAATATTTTGCCATGCGCAATATTTTTAATAGCTTTTAACACCACCTTATAGGCTACTAGTAAATAAGAGAGAAGATAACCACCCAAAATAATGTATGTTAAGAAATCCTCTCTTGTTGGATATACATGATCAATGATGCATATCGGGATAAAAATAATCAAGGAGCATAGGATTCGAATCAATTGTTTTTGATGCTTAGACATATTATAAACCTACAATTTCACAATCCGGTTCTACTTTTCTCTTTGCCTTTTCAATAGACCCCACAACTTTTTCATATTGATTATCGTCTATATCAATGGTCATTTTTTGGGTCATAAAATGAATGCTTACTTCATGTACTCCCTCAATTTTAGAAATGGCGCGTTCTAATTCCTGAGCACAATTGGCACAATCTAAATTCATAATTTTTACTATCTTTTTCATATAATCTCCTTTTATTCCATCACATGTTCAATCGCCATGCGATATATTTTTCCTACATGGTCATCAGCTAAAGCATAATAAACTTCTTTACCTGCTTTTCTCGACTGAATAAGTCTAGCCATTTTGAGGATTTTCAGTTGATGAGAAATAGCAGATTTTGTCATATTGAGTACTTTTGAAATGTCACAAACACACAGCTCTTGCGTATATAAAACCGAAAGTATTTTGGTTCTAGTTGGGTCTCCTAGTACTTTAAATAATTCTGTTACGCCCAATAAATTTTCCTCTTTAGGCATCTCATGTTCCACTAAGTTTACTTTATCTTCGTGTACAAAATTATGTTTACAGCACATGATATCTTTTTCTGTCATTTCTTTCACCTCTTTCTAATAGTTGAATAGTTGTTCAACTGTTATTATTATATGCTTCTTTTCTCCAAAATACAACCTATATGCTTTTAAAAAATAAAAACCTATCCAATAGCTTATATTGAATAGGTCTTTTTTATTTAGATGAGCATTTTTCAGCATCAATGGCTAGGACAAACATCAAACAAGTCAATGCATCTTCATCGCGATGTACACGAATCAAATAGGTATCTGTAAAATGAAACAATTCTTTTTCGACTTTTGCAACGGGTTGACGATTAGCATCCAATATGGTATAGTCAAAACCAAATACGCTCCCATCTACTGTCCAATTTTTAAACTGAATATCATAATCATTTTTCAACAAACGGAATTTTTTCCGAATAAATCCTACTAATTTTTCATGAATATAGATTTCAAAAGTAGGTAACATCACCCATATTTTTTCTTTCAATGTGGCAACATGTATCCCCTTTTGATCATATACTTCTAAACAATGACCAATTGAAAATCTTCCTTTGATTTGATAGATGACTTCATCTTGTTCATTGTATATATCATATGAATCAAACCAACTCATAAAACGTTGCTTGAATTTTAAAATCATGTCAAATAACTCCTTCTTGCTTCAAATAAAACGATTCCATCATGTGTAATGGTATAATCTTCCTGCTCCAACAAATCAAATTCTTGATCTTTTGTGACATATAAGGTGATTTCTTTTTTTGTATACATATCTTGAAACAACGCCTGATATGTATACGTTTGTTGATAATAGGATACAGGAATTTCTAATTGATTTTTTTTCTGTAAAACCACGCTATGTGTCTGGTCAGCTATACTCTCCTTGACCTGTAAAAATAAAGGCTTTTGCTTTTGAATGGTCTTGATTAAAATCATAAAACCAATCAAAAACAACACCAATAGTATCACTACAAGATATCCGATTTCTTCTTTTGTCATCATTTATTCCTCTTTTTTGATTTTATTATACCAAAAAAGAACACATTTGTAAAGTATTAAAAATTCCTCTAGTCACCTAGAGGAATTCAAATTACTGATAGATGGCCGCATAAATGGCATTGATGACATTATCTGCTGTATCTTCAGAATAGCACCAACACATAATACCTACACCATCCATACTCTTTGCATATGCATATTTGGCTTGAACAACTTCTTCACTATCATAGGTGACAAATATACGATCTGTTGCATTATATAAATAAGACCCTACGATTTGACCACTCTTATTCCGTTCTGTATACTTGGTATATTTACCGGTTTGAAGTAAATATTGAATACCATTACCGAATACGGTACCACTAGCAAAAGATCCAGGTACACCACTAATTTGAGTAAGGGTACCTGCTACACCTAAATAAGGATACGTTGTATTGCTAGATGCACCTGTAACTTTAAATGCCTTTCCATAACCTGCTGTACCAATAATAAGTTTATTTCTAGAAAAACCAAGACTAACCAATCTTTCTACACCATAAGCACAACCAAATCCATATCCACCATCATAAGATGAAGAATACATTGGTGAAAGATGTGATGTTTTATCTGTTCTATTCATATCATAAGACATAATGTTAATATAGTCTAAATATTGATCTAGGGTTTTGAAATCAAAACGATCGGATGCGGTACCCCATGAACTAGCCGGAACAGCAGCACTTAAGAAATAGGGTGTACCTCTATCCCCTTGGCGTTTATTCATTTCTGCTCGTAAGTCTTTACAAAGTGCATTCATACTAGAGGCAACAACTTTTACTGTCGAAGAAACGGTTTCCCAGTCGATGTCTAGACCATCTAAATTGTATCTTTCTACTAAATCCATCAAATTTTTGACAAATACTGATCGTTTTGTAGGATCTGCGGTCAAGTTCATGAAGTTCGCACAACTTTGACTAGAAACACCATTGACACTAGCAACAATGCGTACACCATTTTCTCTTAGTGCTCTTACCTCGTTCAAATAACTGGTATTATCTAATTGACAAGTACCATCTGCGTTAATCGTAATGAATGCGTAATAAATGATATCTAATGCTTGTTTGGTTGTATTAGAAAAAAGTGTTCCTTCTTGTTTATACCGATCATTGTATTGCTTATACGCATACATTGCACCAGTAGAAAAATAAGTGGCAACAGGGGTGGAAACCAAATCATCAAATAAAATAGGATCAATGGTAATTGGTTTAGATTTCACCTGATTTGTACCATTTGCATAATGAATATGAACTGTAATGGTCACTTGTTGCGCCTTGTGCGTTTGATTGATTTTTGACACTTTTCCTATACCATTGGCAATTTGATATAATGCGGGATTGGAGCTAGACCATTCAAATGTCGCACCACTTAATGTACTTGGTAAATAATCTATGGTTTGTGACGTAGCAATATCACTGACAAGACTTAAAATGTCACTTGGCTCAATCATAGTATCATCTATTTTCCAACAAGCATAAAGCGTGGTGGATTTATTTACTGTGGTTACTTTTGTACCTGTACATTCTGGATTGGTATACCATCCCATAAAAATATGTCCTGATTTGGTTGGGTTCGTTAATGTAGCAGTACCTGTATATTGCTTAACCGCATAAGATGATGGAATAGTGATTTGTGCATCGTAAATTTCAATCTGTAGGCCATAAGTAGTACTTGCTACATCTCCTAATTCTCGGTTTACTACGACGCGATCCCCTACTTCAACTGTTGAGAGCATTTGATAAGCGACGCTATGTTCGGGATGAACAAAAATAAAGTAATCCGATGTTTTCGTCCCCGCATGTAACCCCACACCAGATGCAATCACTTGGTCTACTCGATAAGTTTGTGATGCGGTATGATAACTAAAACCAATTTTTAAAGCAGATGCATACGTATCAGCTTCCCCTATTCTGCTTGTCTTAAAGACAACAACTTCATTTGTATAATGTGCCCAATACCCAGTACTATAATAATTGGTTGCAATGGTAGCATTTTTTTGTGGTTCACTGCCTTGTGTTGCCCCTTCAAGGGTTCCACCATCTAAATAAAAATATACATCATAACGAGAAACATCTTGTTCTTCTTTCAGTTGTTCAATTTTTGCTTCTAATTGAAGTAACAAATCAAAATGAGTCACATACGCCTGAGCTTCTTCACAAAGGGACTCATAAGCTTGTCTCACTTCAACTATCGTCTGTTCATTAGCTAATGTCAGTTCTTCAATAGAAGGTAGCCCCAAAATGCTTGCGTCAACCGCTGCAGCACTTTGTTGAAAGGTATTTTCTTCTTCTAATTGTTGCAATTTTTGTTTCAATTGATTGAGTTTATCTTGATTTGTAACATAGGCTTTTGCTTCTTGAGATAACGCTTCATACGCTGCGCTCACTTGTTCAACTTGTTCTTTATCTGCTAAAGTCAGTGTATCCACTGTAGGCAGTGCTTGAATCCCTTGAACAACCTTACTTGCTTCTTCTTGTAATTGTTGCTCTTGTTGCAACTTTACCAATTGATTTTCTAGTGCAATCAGTGTTTCCATTTGATGGACATACACTTTGGCAGCTGCTTCTAATTTTTCATACTGTGCTCTAGCATATTGCACTTTTTCTTGGTCTTGTAATTGCAAGTTTGTGATAGAAGGCAATTCTAGAATGCAATCATCCACTGCTTTGGCTTGAGCCTTCCACTCATTTTGTTGTGCCTCTTCTTGCAAAACAACCATTTTTTCTTCTAAAGCCTCTAATATGCTAAGACCCACCACATACGCTTGAGCCTTCACATCCAATGCATCATAGGCTAGACGAGCTGCATTGACTTGGTCTTGATGGTCTAACCTCAACTCTTCTACTTTTGGTAAAGCCGCAATTTTTTGACTTACCAAGTTAGCCAATTGATAATATGCATCATCTTCTTTTAAAGTCACTAGTTTCAATTCCAATTTTTCTAATGTTTCTATGTTAGTCACATATGTTTGGGCCAATGAAGATAACGCCTCATACGCTGTTCTGAGTGCTACAATGTCTGGTTCATCGGCTAGTGTGATATCTTCTATTGGTTTGAACTGTTCAATCCTATGCACAACTTCATTTGCTAACCGTTTTTGCTCTTCCACATGTTCTAATCGGTCAATTTCTTGAAGGGCATCCACTAACTTTGCAAAATTGGTCACTTGCCGTTTGGCTTCATCTGATAGTGCATCGTAATCCTTTTTCAATTGTCTTAATGTAGTCGCACTAGACAATAGAACAGGAGTACCAATGGCATCTATTCGTTCTATCAATTGTTCGATTTTAATTTGCTCTTCTGTTTTAGTTGGATTTTGCTCTGTTTTACAAGCAACTAATGATAAACAGAAGAGTAGACATAATCCACAACATACTAAACTCTTTTTCATTTTATTCCTCCTCTATCTTTATTTTTTCCCTCTCTTTTATTATACTAAAAAAATGCAAAATTTCCTACTATTTTGTTCTAACAAAAAATAACAATCTCCCCATTTTAGAGGAGATTGTTATTAATCATCATGTTCTTCGTCTTCTATTGCATGTACAATGACTTTCACCTTTTCTACACGCATTTTATCCGCTTCTATAATGGAAACTTCTAAATTGGCGAAAGTAAAGGCATCACCTACTTGAGGGAATCTTTCTAATATATCTGTACACCAACCCCCAACGGTAGTATACTCTGATTCAAAATCACGATCATCATAATCTACTAAGTCAAGAAAATCATAGATGTTCATATCGCCATCTACTTCATAAATTCCTGGCTCTAGTTCAGTATAGTCTAACACCACTTCATCCATCTCATCAAAAATATCATCTACTAATTCTTCGACAATATCTTCCATTGTCAAAATCCCCATCATTCCACCAAATTCATCAACTACAATGGCTAATTGTTGATTGGTTTGTTTGAATTCTGTTAAAATATTTGAAATGGCCTTGGTTTTATGGACATACATCGGTTCAGTCAACATGGTACGAATATCAATTTTTTTTCCCGTTAAAATGCGTTTCATCAATTCTACTGTATTCAAAATACCAATTACATGGTCAATGGTATCTTCATACACAGGCACTCTGGAAAAACGGAATATTTCTTCATTAGACAATATTTCTGCTTGATCATCATCAATATCAATTGCAAATACATCCACACGCGGCACCATAATCTCATGTGCGGTCACTTCAACAAAATCAATTGCAGCACTAATCAATTCTGCATCATTTTCTTCAATGACCCCTTCTTCTTCCATTTCCTCTACAATATGAATGAGCTCTTCTCCATCTGCAATCGGTTCTTTTTTCTTTGGTGTCCAAAGTCTAGAAAGTAAAGAAACCAATTTAGTCACAAACCATGTGATAGGAAAAAAGAGGATTCGAAAACCATTAAATAAGTTTGCAAACAACATCGATAAACGGAAATTATATCGATTTCCTACTACTTTAGGAATAATTTCGCCAAAAATTAAAACCACAATGGTCGATAAAATAACTGCCATAGTTGGCCCTTTTTGTGGCCCCCAAATGGACGTAGCAAGTAAGGTGGATGTAGAAGAAACTAAAATATTTACCAAGTTGTTTCCTACCAAAATAGTGGATAATGCATCCGTAAAATTTTCAGATATACGAAGTGCTGCACTTGCCTTTTTTGAACCTTCTTCTATTTTTTTCTTGAGTTTGATCTTACTTACACCCGAATAAACGATTTCTGTAGATGAAAAGAAAGCAGATAAAAACACACATAAAATCATAATAATCATTAGAATAATCTTGACAGAAGGACTCATGACCTAGCACCTCCCATATTCTTGATTTTCATTTGCGTTTCACCGACTAATTCTTCTAATACATCTTCCATCGTCACTAAACCAATGAGTTCATTGTTTTCATTCTTAACAATAGCCATATGGCTTTTTTTCGTCTTAAAAAGCGAAATGACATCATCTAGTGGGGTTGTATCACTGACAGTGATGACCTCACTCATCGATTGCTTAATGGCCAATTTTTTAGATGACATAACAATTTTTAAGAATTTTCGGATATTGAAAATACCAATAATATTATCTAATTGATGAGAATATACTGGTATTCGTGTGAACTGGATACGATCTAAACTTTTGAGCAATTGTTCACGAGACAATTGCTTATAATCTAGGGCGACAATTTTTTCTTTTGGTGTCATCACTGTTTTTACAGTGATATCATTAAAATCAATTGCGGCTTGTATGATATCTCCTTCTTCACTATCAATTACACCATCATCTTCTACTGCCTCAACCAAACCTTGAAACTCATCTTTACTGAGCGCGCTTTCACCTTTATCCATTCTAAATATTTTTTTGAATATCCATAAAATAAAATTAAACACTTGCATCAATGGATACGTTAAAATATAAACCAAATATAATGGATAAATGAGTATTTGTGACACTTTATCGGCGTTGGCTTTGGCAATGTTTTTCGGAATCAGTTCACCAAACATAAACACAATCAGTGTCATCACAACTGTTGAAAGGGTAGTCGCTAAAGCCTCATTGGTTGGAAGTAAACTTACAGCCAGGATGGTTGCAATGGATGCGGAAGCAATCCGTAATACGTTATTTCCAATTAAAATCGTAATCAAAGATTGATCATATTTTTCTAGTATTCTCCATACTAGTTTTGCACTTTTGCTACCATTATCGGCCTTTGTTTTCATTCTTGTCCGATTACAACAAGTAAGCGCTGTCTCAACTCCTGAGAAAAAAGCACCGCAACATACCAAAAGTACAATTACCCCAATTAAAGCATAATTGGGCGTCACATTGGTTAAATGACCCAAACGCGACAAGGGGACCAGTGGATCCATAAATTATTTCATCTCCTTTTTTATAGTCTTTTTGACTGTATTTTCAAACATTATATCAAGAAATTAAAAAATAGTCAACCATTATAAATTGTGTTCAAAAAAATAGTCCTTCCTCAGGACTATTTTCCGTTTTTATCCTCTTTACTAGTGGTTTCTTCTTCAATAGGCACAAATAGACCACATTTACATGTTCCTGTTTCAATAAACTCATCACAAGGACATAGTGTTGTATCGTCTGCCAATTTACGACATGGACAATGTCCATCTTTGCGCATCAAACCTTCTACGATACGAAGTACAAAATCTTTATTCGGGTTAATTCGATATCCCTTCATTTATAGATACTCCCGCAATACCCGAATAATCTGATCTTTTTTGACATAACCATCAATATGTCCTACTACTTTGCCACCTTTAAAAAGTAACATTTCTGGATAAAATTCAATGTGGTATGCTTCTGCAACATCACTACTTGCTTCTGCATTTACTTTCACAAATTTTACTTCTGGAAGTGCTTCACTTGCTTGTTGCAATTCTGGTACAAGCAATTCACAATATCCACACCATTCGGTAAAAAAGTCTACCAAAACTAAGCCTTCTTGTTGAAGAACTTCTTTTTCAAATTCTAAACTTCTAACAATTTTCATTGTACACCTCTTTTATTATTTTATTCTGGTTTTCGCTTTTTCATTCCTAATGGAAGTGCCACAAATCCCCCTAAGCCAAACCATAAAATGCTAGTTGACTTGTAATTGGCACATCCTTTTTTTTGTTGGACCATAAAGTCATCCGATACAATGGTTACCTTTTCACCTGAACCGTCCATAACTTCCATTTCTAAGTGAAATTCGCCAATTTTGGTTAAGGTTATCGTAAACCCCGTATTCGAATCTACATTTAATTTTATTTTTTGATTCTCACCTACTAAATAATAGGTAATATCCAATTCATCTTGATCGGGATCAATAGGTAATACCACTTCTACATTCATTTTATCGTTGATTTGATATGCGTACTGATGAATGTGCAAGCTTCCACCTATTGGTAAATGATTCTCATATAAACTAAACACATCTGATGAAAAGGTAACTACTTGTTGAGCCGTAATGATTTCCATTGTAAGTTGACAATGCTCTGACACAGTTTGCGTCAACCATTGTGGTTGAAACGCATATGACGATAACGACGAAGGATGAATCAAATAGGAATGATCATCCATTACGAAATAATAATTCACTTGATAATCCTCTGCTATCACAGGCAATGTATATTCTACCCTAATGGTTGCTGTTCTTGCGAATCGATGACCAGAAATGGATACTTTTCCTCCTGTAATCGGTAGAATGGATTCAATTGAAAAAGGTTCTGATTGAGAAATTGTTGTTTTTCTACCATTACTAGTCAGACATTGGATAAAAGCCCTCGTGGAAGTTACATTGGGAGCGTAGATGCCAAACTGATGATGTTGTCCTAACAAAAAGTCTTCTGTGATATCTAGCTGCATATCATCGGTTACCAAAAAGAATTGATACGTCAAAGGATAACCTTGATAATCGATTCCATCTGTATACGTAATAGTTATCCATTCATTGCCAAAATAGGCCATTTGATCAACTTCAATGCGAGGTGGCACAGGTGATGCAACCGAAATTAAATCAAAAGAAACAGAGTAACAATCAGTTGTCATGTCTTGGTCAGTGAGTACTACCTTAATCTGACAGTCCGCCTCTTCATAATAATAGCTTTTCCATTCAAAATGGACGAGGTCATCTCGAATCTCTATTTTAGGCGTAATCTTAGTTTCTAATCCCGATTGACATAAATAAAAAGTATACTCTACTACATCTTGATTCGGATCCGTCGGAATATCAAAATATCCTTTTAATATGCTACCACAAATGACTTCTTGGGTAGGCAATATATCTAGTTTGATTTCTACTGGATTGGGTGCTTGATTGATGACTTTTGTCTCTAATGCAAGTGGTGTTGGTGTATCACTCATATGTCCTAAACGAGAAATAGGCAAAATATAATACGCTTTTTCTTTATCTTCTACACCTAAAGAAACACATTTCATCTGTCCTTCTTCATACCCCACATAAATCACATCTGTACGATATTCAATTTGATGAGGATCAAATGAGATACCTTTTGGTACTTGATAAATACCATACGCTACAGCATTAGGAATTGTGGCAAATTGCAAACTCAATTCACCTGTTGAATTTTCCTTGAGTTGATAATCCGTTACTTTTAACCCTGTGGCATCATAGCCCCCTATAGGAAGAGGATATACTGGTGCTTGCCAAAGATCTTTCATTTGTTTCATTGCATTTTTTCTTACATTTTCTGCATTAGGGTAGGTTTGTGTCAAATCTGATCCCAAAACCTGGTACAATAACTCATACGAATAGACAGCTGAACCTTGAATCACAGGATAATGTCTTGTATATTTGATTTGATCAATTATTTCAGCAGAACGATAAAATTGATCAGGAGCATCTCGGTATTTATAAATACCATGGGCAATATATAACCGAATATCCGCAAGTCCCTCTTGCCTTCTTTGGGTATTGACTGCCTCAACTTGTTCTGCCCACCAGTCTACCACGTCCGCAAAAGGTGCATATTCGTCTTCAAATGCATAATACACTTGTGGGGCTACCCAGTCGACTAATCCTTCTTTGACCCATTGCAAAGAGTCAGCATATAAATCTGCATAGGTACTATAAGCACCTTCTGCCGTGTTTGAACCTAGTGGGTCACAACGATGTGAACCAACACTACAATATTCTGAATTAGAACGCCAAACTGCGGCAGGCTTTGTTCCAAATTCCACATAGGCATGTTCTCTTGCATTATATTCATCTATTTTTTTTCGAATATTGCGCATCATATTGTTGATATTTTCTCTTCGGAAATCACCCAAGTTTAGTCCTGCGGGAATACCATAATAGCCATCTTGGCCAAATACATCTTGACCATAATGAGCAGGATCTCGTTGATAGGCCAAATAATTCGGCCAATCATTCATAATTTCTGGTCCTGATACTCTATAAGCATCGTATCCCGCAAAATTACTATTGGTCGTATCACTTGAAGTAAAACTATCTAAATAAAAATAATCATCAAAATGAAGACCATCTACATCATAATGTTCCACAATTTCCATAATGGTATCGACAATAAATTTTTGAACAGCGGGTTCACTTGGATTTAAAATTAATTTTTCGTCATATAAACCAGCTACAACATATTCAGGATGTGCTTTAGCAAAATTACCATCCGCTAAACGACGAAGGGCACTGAGTTTCATTTCTACCAATTCTTTTATGGGCTTAGCAACAGCCTTACCATTTGTCACATAGCTTTCTGTAGTCACCCGAAACGCATTCATCCAACACATGAACCGAAATCCTCGCTTATGTGTTTCTTCAATCATCCATGCTAGAGGATCCCAACCTGGGTCAATCCCTTCTCCTACTAAAAATTTACTCCAAGGATTCAATTCAGATGAGTAAAATGCGTCATTACAAGGTCGCACTTGAAAAAACAAAGTATTCATTCCAAATGCTTCCATTCGATCTAAAATCGATTTAAATTCTTGTTGATACTGGCTAATGGCACTTTCTCCTAGACCATTTTGTTTCGATATCGCAATATTATATACGGTGGCTACCCATACACCACGCATTTCTGACTCAACAGGAGCATATTCATCTAAAATGGTTACATATTCATGTGTTCCATAATGCGTCACTCCTCCTGGATGTTTAGCCGTAATTATCTTGTGTTCACCATCTGGAATAGCCGCAGTACTCGGACTAGTCATACAAAAGATAAAGCCTAATCCTATCATACATAAGGTTACTATCACATATTTTTTCACCTTATAATGACTCCTTTACAATCATCTTATGATAATCTACAATATTGAAACATTCTGCATATTGTTTTTTGGCAAGCGCTCCTCTACATCTAGCCAAAGAAGTATAGTAGTCATAATACTTAAAATCGCGACTATTCATTACAAACCAATGTTCATGAAGTGCTTTACACCAAAGATCAAATCCTTTGGTAATATCTACATAAATATATGGATCAAAATCATGATCATCTTCCCAATTTTCACAAAAATAAACTGGAGCATAATGTCGTTTGCCTTCTGCATTTCCTACTACCCCTGCTAAAAATTGGGCATCTTGGACGATTTCATGCGTAGCATGATGATCCTTATGCATTTTCGAATGCCAATGCGTTACGATCAAATCAGGTTTATATTGAACAATGATTTCTGCCACTTCTCTTCTCACTGCTTCTGTATTCGGTAATTCACCATCTGCATATGGAAAAACAATCGCTTCTCCATTCATCATCTCCATAAAGCGTTTAGCTTCATTCATCTTTTGTTCTCTATATTCAGCAATGCTCAAGTGGGCAGGATTTCCTCTTTCTCCTGCGGTGAGCGCAAGTGTAATATTTTTTCCCCCATCTAATGCATTGGTTGCCATAAGCCCCCCAGCAGTCAATTCCATATCCCCAATATGACCACCAATGGCCAAAATTGTTTTTCCCATACGTTTCTCCTTTATGATAATTTTTGATAATGTGTCATGACATAATTGGCAATTCTGCCACGCATATCAATATGATGGGTATTCTCCCTCGTTGGATGCACCCGGTTGGTCAATAAGCAAAAACCAACGCCATATGCACGATCAATAAAAATACTTGTTCCTGTAAATCCTGTATGATGAATGGTTTGTGAACTGGTTAAATCCCCATTAGGTCCACCTAATCCTCCTACCATCCAGCCCAATGAGCGCATCACTTCATGCAGTACCACACCTTGATGCATCTCTACTTCTGGTTGAAATAAACGATCAATCGTTTGGGGATGTAAAATGGTTTTCCCTTGATATACGCCTTGATTGAGGATCATTTGGATGAAATGTGAACAATCTTCAATCGTTGAAAATAGTCCTGCGTGCCCGGCAACTCCGCCTAATAAATAAGCGGTTTCATCATGTACCACACCTCGTTGAACTCCTTGATATAAGGCATTGTTGCGATATTCAGTGGGTGCACATCTTTCTTTTGGTTTGGGATTATATCCTGTATCTTTCATGTCAAGTGGCGCAAAAATAAATTGCTTCGTATACACCTCTAAAGGCATTCCTGTAATCACTTCCACAATTTTGCCTAATAAAATAAAACCTATATCCGAATAATGAATGCGCATACCTGTTTCATAGCTTAACTGCGTTTCATAAATCTGCTGCCATACTTCATCTGCACTTTGCATACTCATCAATCCTTTTACACCTTCTGGAAGGCCTGAGGTATGCGTTAGTAAATGCCATATTGTGATAGAATCATGTTGAAAATGAGGTAAATACGTTTTGACTTTTGTTTGTAAGCGTAAACGGCCTTGTTCTAATAATTGTAAAATGGCTGTAGTAGTAGCAACAACCTTGGATAACGAAGCCATATCATATATGGTATCAATCGTATTTTCCTCTACTTCTGGTAAAATAGCCCTTTTCCCAGCACTACCTAGTAGAACTTTATCAGCAAAAACAAGGGCATAATTGGCACCAGGAATTTGACTTTCCTTGATTTCTTGTTCAATCAACTGATGGAGTGTTTCTAGACTATCCATACTGCCACCTTAGGATTGATGCACAATGAGGAAGTAATTTTTCTTTCCTCGACGAATCACAGTATAAGTTTGCCCTATGGCTGCTTGTTTGGTAATCCATGCATCTAGTGATTTATTTTGCACTCCATTTACAAGTACACCACCACCTTGGATAAAATCCCTTGCTTCTCGTTTAGATGAAGCCGCTTTGGTGAGGACGAGCGCATCAATCAATGATATATCTGTATCTATCGAAATAGTCGGTACGCCTTCAAATCCCATGGCAATTTCTTCTTTGGTCAAATCGGCAATTTTACCGCTAAATAAAGCTTCACTTAATTTGAGGGCTTGTTGATAAGCCGCCTCTCCATGAATCATCGTAGTCATTTCTTTAGCAAGTGCCTTTTGTGCTTTTCTCAGATGCGGTTCTTCTTGGAAGGACACTTCTAAAGCTTCAATTTCTTCTTTGGTTAAAAAGGTAAATTGCTTTAACTCACGAATAACATCATTATCTGGTGTGTTAATCCAAAATTGATAAAATGCATAAGGTGATGTTTTTTGCTCATCGAGCCAAATCGCTCCACCTTCGGTTTTTCCAAATTTTGTACCATCACTTTTGGTAAATAAAGGCACAGTAACCCCATAAGCCTCTGCTTCTGTACCATGCAATTTACGAATCAACTCTAAACCTGAGGTAATGTTTCCCCATTGGTCTTGCCCCCCAATTTGAAGCGTACAATGATGATGCGCAAATAAATGTTCAAAATCAAGGGCTTGTAAAATTTGGTAAGAAAATTCTGTGTATGATATTCCACTATCGAGGCGTGATTTAACAGTTTCTTTGTTAATCATATAATTGACATTAAAGAATTTCCCATAATGTCTTAAGAAAGTCAATACATCGATATTATAGGTCCAATCATAATTGTTTACCATGTCACAACAAAACAATCGCTTCGCTTGTTCATATAGGCAAGTTGCATTATGATCTAATTGTTCTTTTGTTAATAGTTTTCTTTCCGCTGTAGGCTTAGGATCTCCAATACTACCTGTTGCTCCACCAATTAAAATGATGGGATGATTTCCCCTAGCTTCTAACCGTTTAGCAAAAATAAAAACCAAAAGGTGTCCTACATGTAAACTATCTCCAGTTGGGTCTGTTCCCAAATAGAATGTCAATTCCCCCTTGTTGATTTTATCAATGACAGCTTCGTCTGTTATGTTGTGAATCAATCCACGCCATTTTAATTCTTCAAATAAATTCATTGTTCTTTTCCTCCTCTATTTATAAAAAAATGTCCCTAAAACGCAAATGATAGGAAAAGCTAACTCTTTCACCTATCACTGGTTTTAAGGACGAAACATAGGTTCCGCGGTACCACCTTAATTCAAAAAAGGAATCCCTTTTTGCACTTTCTTATGTGGGTAACTCATCGTTTACCGATAATTGTAATTCATATATTTCATTGTTTCCCCTTTCACCAACCGGGTAACTCTCTACAATTTCCATAAATATACTACTAGAGTAGATCTACTTTGTGGACTGTCTCCATACAATACTATAATCTACATTTTTATTGATTTCAATTTCAACTTGTTCTATTTCTTCTTTATCTGGATCATCATAATAACTATCTTCTAACTCAGCTTGATGCATCAAATCAGTCAACATATCC
Organism: uncultured Bacilli bacterium; assembly: GCA_949879765.1. Taxonomy (GTDB): domain Bacteria; phylum Bacillota_I; class Bacilli_A; order ML615J-28; family CAG-313; genus CAG-313. The sequence goes on along the minus strand of CATLBQ010000004.1, from coordinate 40,197 downwards.
ATAGCTACTTCGCCAATTTCATAAATAGGTGTATTGATGCAAGTTAATGTTGGACGAGATAGTTCTGCATATTTTGTATTTTGGAAGCCAATGACTTGGAGATCATCTGGTATAGCAATGTGTAAACTTCTTGCCACATTGATAAAGGAAACCGCCATAGAATCACGAACAACCAAAGCTACTTCAGGATGTTCTTGTTCTAGAATTTCTCGATAAGTAATTTCATTGAGATGGGTCTTCCCAGAAACATTGATGATGCGTGGTTCAAGACCGGCTTCTTTCATTGCGGCCTCATATCCTTCTACTTTTAAATCATTTACCGCATACTTTCGAATGGTAGAAATAATCCATATGCGTCGGTTGCCTCTTTTGATCATCTCTTTGGTCATTTCATAGGCCGCCTTTTTATAATCTATTGCAACATATGGAATTTCCAAATCACGACAAATACTATTGGTCAATACGACACTAACACTAGAATCTTTGATAATTTGAATATATTCTTCAGCAATTTCATCATTGATATACAAAATTCCATCTACACCTGATGATAAAACAGTACGCCATAATTCTTGTTCTTGCACAACTGGATGATCTGTACTATTGCTATCATTGACAAATAATCGAAGCAAATATCCCCGACGAGCAGCTGTTGAGGCAATACCATCAACCATACCCGCAATAGAACTACGTGTTAATTCTGGAACAACTACCGCAACGGTTGTTGATCTAGAACTGGCAAGACCTTTGGCGTTCAAGTTGGGTTTATATCCTAATTCTTTAATAATTTTTTCAATTCGTTCGCGTGTTGCTGGCTTTACTTTTTCTGGATGATTCAAAACTCTTGACACAGTAGCCAGTGATACACCTGCTGCCCCTGCAACGTCATAAATCTTATTTGGACTTGTACGTCTATCACCTTTCATGATCTTACCTCATTTCTATATTCTTCCGTTTTATTATACCACAAATAAGACAAAATATCAATAGAATTTGCAAACTTTTATGAAAATTTATTAAGCCCTTTTCATGACGTTTAAAACAAAACTATCCCATGCTTTGATTTTCCAAAAGGGCTTTCAAAATATGATTGGCTTTCCCTGCACCTAAGAATACCCAAACTTCGTCTTTTTTTCCAATTTGTTCAGTGTTTAATTCTTGTATCGTAGGAAAAGAAGCAAATATTTTATCTACTTTCGCCTGTAATTTGGGATTATTTGTTTCTCTTTTAGAAGAAAATACATCTAGCAAATACACACAATCATACAATTTTAGGGCTTGAATAAATTCTTTTTTAAAATGAAATGTGCGCTCATACGTATGTGGTTGAAATATGGCATTGATTTTGCAATGAGGGTATTGTAATTGTAGTGTTTCATATAGGGCCTTAATTTCAGTTGGGTGATGCGCATAATCATCAATTAAAATACTATCGTGATACACATATGTAGTTAGTCGTCGGTGGGGCAATTGATCTTTTGTTAAAGTTTTGGGTGTAAAGCCATTTAAATATAATGTCATATAACTAGCTACATAATTATAAATCATATGCCGTCCTAAATAAGGTACTTTTAAATATAAATGTCCACAATAATTGACTTGTATATAATAGCACTGTGCAGTTGTGCTTAAGATTTTGATTTGTATATCATTTTTTTTACCAAAGCCAAAGGTCAATTTATGGGGATGTTTGATTTTGGAAGCTAGAGCATCATCCCCATTGATTAGCACAGTTTTTGCTTGACTTGCAAATTGTTGAAATGTATGAAATAATTGTTTTTTAGACTTGTAGTAATCGGTATGGTCAAGTTCAATATTATTGATAATCAACCATTCTGGATGATAAGACAAAAAATGAGATTGATATTCACAAGCCTCTAAAATAAGATATTCACTTGGATAACTATCGCCTTCTCCATCCCCAATAATAAAATTGCATTTTTGATCTAACATTTGGGCCAAGAAATACGATGTCGTTGTTTTCCCATGTGTGCCTGCTACAGCAATTATCTTTTTATGTAAATGTTGGCCAATAAAATCATGATAATACGCATAAGGATATTGGCGACTGATAATTGCTTTTACTTCTTCATTGTTGTCTTGATGGAAGGCATTCCCAATAATGTAAAATGCATCACCTTGAATATTTGCTTGATCAAATGCAAATATTGGGATTTGTTTTTCTCTCAGTGAGTCTTCTGTAAAATAGTATTCTTCTGTATCACTTCCCACCACTTGATGTGCTTCTCCTTGAAGCATTTTCGCAAGACTGGACATACCAGTACCTTTGATACCTACTAAATAATATTTCATTCTATCACCTATTGTAATCTATGACAAATATCTACATTGGGTGACAATATTCTCTTGGTTTACATCAAATCGATTGTAGGATTCTCATATCCATCATAATACACGTTAGAGGATAAGTGCTGTGTACAAGTCATCTTTCCTAACTTATCCTTTTCAATTTGATATTGTTCTACACTATCAAAACTTTGTAAACGCAATTGGCTATCTATTTGGATGGTGAGCGTAACAGATTGAAAAACAGGATCTTGACTTAATTTGCCAAAACGGCGCATTTGCTTTGCTAAATGAGATGTTGAAAGAATCGGATCTAGCTCATAGGTGATGGTACACCTTTTTCCTTCAACTACCCTTGTGGTACTTACAATGGTCTCTTCTGCCATCCAATATGTAAATAACGTCTCATGAGAAGGTAATTTTCCATACTCCTCTAAATAACTTGATGCGGATGTAGTGATAACCTCTTTCTCATCACTATCATAATATTGCACTTGTTGATGATGCAAATACAAGCGATGCTCATGTTTTACAAATAACGAATCAGTTGTCATTGTACTATAAAATCCTTCTGGCATAGCATATAGTTTCGTTGTTGTTGTTTGCTTATAGGAAATCAGTCCCTTACGAGCAATGGTTTCACCACTTGTTTCTATATAATAGTTTCCTTGTTCAGTTAAACTTTGTATGATATATTTGAAAATGGCTTCATCGGTATAATTTGAAAAAATAGTTTGATTCATTACAGGAGGAAGAACCTGTGGATGGTCTAAACCTATTTCCGTTTTACAACCTGTTATCCACACCAAAGCCACATTCATACAAATCAATGTGAATCGTTTTAAATCGAATTGCATCGTCGGTCTCCTTTCAAATCGCGTTATTATAGCACTTTTTTTACAAATAGTCAAATTTTGACAAGATATAGCAAAAAGATTATGATTCGAATTTTTCCTATCAAAAAAGACTACTTAAAAAAGAAAAGTAGCCTTTTTTTTGATATTTTTAATCCTTAAGAAACGAGTCAGCTTGTTTCACTTCTATCTCTCGCTTTTTGAAAATGCGTGGAAAGGAAACAAAAATAACAATGGTTGTAATGATACCTGCTATAAAATCAGCAATTCCCTCTGATAAATAAACCCCTTTATACCCCATCCAGTCAGTGAGTAAAAAGCAAAGGGGAATCAATATAACCACCTTTCTTAATACCGCTAAACATAAAGCAGAAAGGGATTGGCCTAAAGCCACATTGATATTTTGAAGGGTCATTTGTACAAAAAACATAATGGATCCCATCAAAAAATAAGGTGTATACGTACATACAATTTCTTCTACCGCAGCGCTTGCGGAAAACATATATGCATATACTTGGGGTATCGTGAGTGATATTGACCAAACAGTGATAGCAAAAAGAAAGGCTATCAAAGTAACATAACGAATTCCTTCTTTTAATCTTTGGGCATTACCTTTACCATAGTTGTAACTGACAAATGGCTGCATGCCATACCCAAGTCCATTGAGTGGAAGTGAGATTAATTGTAATGCACTAAGCATAATGGTTAAGGCAGCAGTGTAATCTTGATTTCCTCCCGTTGACCATTTTAAATTGATATTAAAAACAATTTGAATAGCACATTCAGTTAATGTCATAATGAATGGTGAAACGCCTAGTGAAAGAATACTGCCAATTCTTTTCAAATTCCATTTCATATCTATTATACGAAATCGGAATATGCTTTTTTTAGACAAAAAGAAAAACAAAATCCAAAGAAAAGATATCAGTTGTGACAATATAGTTGCTAGACTCGCTCCATTGACTCCCATACCTAATGTAAAAATAAAGATTGGATCTAAGATAATATTCATCACTGCACCAATTAAAACCGAAAGCATAGCCGTTAGTGCATAGCCTTGGGCAGTAATAAATGGATTCAATCCTTGGGTCAAAATCACAAATAGTGTACCACCTGAATAAATTCGCAAATATGAAGTTGCAAAATCAACCGAGGCTGGTGGACATCCAAATAAAATGACGATATCTCTAGCAAAGAAAAAGGTAATCAAACTGATAACAACACCGATGATGAACAATAACATACAAGCAGTATTAAAAATACGATTGGCCTCCACGGACTGATTTTCACCTAGTTTCATACTTGCACGTGGTGATCCACCAAGACCAATCAAATTAGCAAAAGCTTGAATGATTAACGTAATGGGTAAAACTATCCCTAGTGCCGCAAGTGCTTCCATTCCCGATTCTTGGATAGCAGAAACATACATCCTATCGACAATATTATATAAAAATGTAATGAGTTGGGCGATTACTGCTGGAAGAGTAAGCCGAAATATCAAAGGAAGAATTTTCCCCTTTTCTAATTGCTCTGTTGTATTTTTCATAAAACCATCCCTTATTTTTTAAGTGTGTCACTCATATCGCATCCTATGATGAAAGTCATTTTAAAAAAGCAGTAGTACTGCTTTTTTTATCTTTTACTATGTAATTTGTTCGTTTAAAACATCAAAACAATGCACACCCCATCTAGAAAATACGTTTATTCCCTTTAGACGCTACATCATTTCTTTTACATTCCATATCTAGCTCAACTGTTCAATGAAACACTCAACTAGATAGATTTATTATATCAAAATAGACTCATTTTGTCAAATTTGAAATCACAAAAAAGGATTTGGAAAAATCCAAATCCCGATTTTTGTAAGGTAATATGCAATTAAGCACGGCGTTCTTTGATACGAGCTGCTTTTGCAGAAAGAGAACGAATGTAACTTAATTTAGCACGACGTACTTTACCAAGACGTACAACTTCGATTTTCGCAATCATTGGTGAATGTACTGGGAAGATTTTTTCAACTCCAATACCTGAAGACATTTTACGTACTGTAAATGTAGCACTAATGCCTCCACCATGACGATAAATCACAAGACCTTCAAATATCTGAATTCTTTCTTTTTCGCCTTCTTTGATTCTTACGTGTACCTTAACAGTGTCACCAGCACGGAACTCAGGAATATCATTTTTCATATAACCTTGAGTTACTGCTTGAATTAATTGTTGACTCATAATAAACTCTCCTTATCTTTCAATATTCATACATATACAAACAAACCAAATCGCATACTATTGGGTATATCAGCGGAATATCGTGCTTTGATATGACCGTAAGCTTCATATCCTTTGGTATTATACCATAATTTGTATATTTTTTCAACTAATGCGAACTACAATTTAAACTATATATAGTTCATCTATGATTGATATTTTTTGGTATAAATCACTTGGTGATGTGTAATATCTCTCATTGTATGTTTAAACATCTTTTCTGTTTCTTCTTTTTTGCTTTCTAGTGTATATGAATTCAAATAAATGACGTCATATTCATCCTCTAAAGCCCAGTTGATTTCTACCCATGGTGTTGAAAAATAATCTTCTTGAATTTCATTTTCCCAGTTATCTAAATATGTATACATCAATAAGAATCGATACAATGTTTTCTTATTATCAATTCTACCCCATTTTTCCTCAAATTCATCAAATTGCCATTTAGGTACGCGCATAGCAATTCGATCTCTTGTTGGTGCATCAATTGGTTCTGCTCCACAAATAGGGGCTTTCATATCTCGAATGACAATGGTTGTGAAACGTTTCATTTCTATGAAAAGCCATTCATTATATTTTGGATCAATCTCATGCCATACACTACTAAATACGATTAAGCTTTTGCCCTTTGTTTGATTCACAAGAGCTACGACTTCTTCCCAATGAGACGTAAATGTCATCTGTGGTGAAATGTGTTTGGCAATATCAATGATATCATCATTGATATCATATCCGACTAAAGTGGTATAAGATTTATCCGTAACAGGTTCTATTCTTCGTAATAAGCGACCATTAGCACAACCAAATTCAACTATAAGCGAATATTCTGTAATATCTATGTGCTTTAAAAAGTATAATTTATCTTCCATTCCTTTTTCTAATTTTTTAATATATCCGTTTAAATCCTTCATCTTTCTCACCTTCCCATTGTATTATATCAAAATTGGATATTTTTGTAAAGAGAGTTTATGATAAAAACGTTTTAAAAAAGAAAAATCGAATTGATATGTTTTTATCTAAAACTATGGTATAATAGAATAGAAAGAAGGTACTCTATATGTTAAAGATTGGCGAAGTTGGAAAATTTATTGTAAAAAGAGAAACAGATATCAGTTATACCCTAGCACCAGAAGATCCAGATCTTACAAATTATATTTTTTTACATTTTAATCAAGCAACAAGAAGATTATCTATTGGTGAAACCATTTATGCTTTCTTATATTATGATGGTAAAAAACGCCTTTGTGCTACAATGGAGTCCCCTATCATTACCACTCAATTATTTGATTTTGTGGAAGTAGTGAATCAGTGCGAAGCTGGTGTATTCGTGAATATTGGCATTGCAAAAGACATTTTGCTTTCAACTGATTATTTACCTACCAATCCAATCGCCTGGCCCAAAGTTGGGGAGAAAATTCCTTGTATTTTAAAGGAAAAGAAAGAACAATTGGTTGCCCGTATCATTAGCAAGGAAGATTTAAAACAACATAAGATTCCCCCTCTTGAAGTCGGTACGATCGTTTCCGCAACTGTTTGTCGTTTAACTTCTACTGGAATTGGTCTTTATACAAATGCTTTCCAATATATTTATGTACACAAAAGTATGACAAGGAAAAAATATCATTTAGGAGAAATTGTAGATGTTCATATCATCCATATCAACGAACATCTTGATGCCAATGGTAGTATGATTGCCCAAAAGGAATTATCTCGTTTAGATGATGCAAGAGTGCTTTTAAAAGAATTAGAAAGTTTTGGTGGTGTATTGCCTTTGGGAAATCTATCTACACCAGAAGAAATTGCAAGACATACCCATATGAGCAAAAGTGCTTTTAAACGCGCTGTTGGTGCATTATACAAAGAAAGAAAAATTCAAATCAGTGATTATCGCATTGAACTTGTTCAAAAATAACTTTTTCACAATATCCTAGCTGTATGAAAAAAATTCGATATAAGTGTTGGCTTATATCGAACTTTTTTTATGCTTTATGATGAAGACCTCGATATGTTATGGAGGCAAGTAACCCACCAAATAATGGCGCAATCAGGAAAATCCAGAGTTCTTTTAGACTCTTCATATTTCCACCTATTGCCTCTAAAATAGCAGGTCCCAAAGAGCGAGCAGGATTGACGGATGTACCCGTGAATCCGATGCCAAATAAATGAACCAATACCAAGGCAAGCCCTATCACCACACCAGAAATAGCCGCATATTGGGGTTTTGAGGTAACACCTAAAATAGCCATCACAAAGACAAATGTTAAAATCGTTTCTAATAAAAACGCTACGAGGTACTGAACAGTTTGAGAGCTATATGCACTTGTAATGGTTTCTTGAATTGTATTTCCACCAAGTGTTTGAAACCCACCAAGAAAGGTTCCGAGTAACAAAGCACCCAGTAGCGCTCCCAAACATTGTGCTAACACATACCCAAGTAATTCTTTACCATTTATCTTTCGTGCCACAAACATCGCAAAAGATACGGCTGGATTGATGTGGCATCCTGATATATTTCCAATCGAATATGCCATAGCAACAATCACAAGACCAAAGGCAAGTGCTGTTGCAACCACATTGACATTCGTCCATACCACAACACCACAAGCCAAGCACACCAATACTGCTGTACCTATACATTCAGCTACACATTTTTTAAATAGATTCATCATATTTCCTTCTTTTTTCTTTATTTTCAGTTATATGATGTGCTAATTTTGAAATATTATTCCATGATTTATTGAAAAGAAATCGTAATCGTTGCTTTTTCAGTTAAAATTTGATCAACATAAATGGTAAACCCTGCAGAGCGATTATCATACCAAGTTGCATTTTGATACGTTCTACCTTGTTGGAATAAATCCGAATTTTCACTATATCCTTGTTTACCAATATCGTTTCGTCCATCTGCCTCTACTAACGTAATCAAACGATGCGCACTATAAGAATTATTGTATAATGTAAGACTGAAGATATCAAAGCAATCGGCTGGCTGATTGAGTGTTGCATCGACATGATAAATACGAATACCTGATATACTAAACAAACCACTTTGTCCTTTAGCAAATGCATTGAGATGTGTTGGTGTATAAAAATCGATGATATAATATTCATCAAAGAAAGTGCCATTCCATTCTTTGCAAATCATAACACAATCGCCACTTTCCGCAAAACTTTCCAATTCGACTGTTGTATTTTTTCCTGTTACCACAAGTGGTGTAACCCAACCTAACATCAGTTTACTATAGGCATTGTGATCACCTACATTGTAGTCCATCATATCACCACCACCAATACCTCCGCTTGGTCCAGTTGTCTCATCATAATCATAATAATCATCTAATCCTAATAAATGACCCGTTTCATGAATAATGGTTTCTGCATTGTATTGTACTTTCTTTCCTTGTAATTCATCAAAAATAAATTGATAACTCATAAACATATAAAAGTCAGCTTGTACTCCATCATAGTACACTTCTGTTTCTGTGTAATATTCTGTTGTAAACGCCCACCACAAACTATCATTGCTCTCCGCATCATAATCTGTGGTATATACCAAATAAATTGAATCAATATATCCGTCTTGATCAGAATCATATTTGGAATAATCGATTTGATGATCATAATAAGCCAAGGCAGCCTCAATAATTGAATATTCTACATTATCTGGATACACATCTGTTTCATAGTTTTCGTATTTTTCTAAATCCTTGATATATTGTGCTTGCAATTGATTATAATAACTAACCGTATGCCCGGTTTGAAATGGTTCTAACACCGTACCTTGGATATTCAATTTGCCATAAGATGATTTAAGGTAATAACTATTTAAACTTTCCCAGCCAGTTGCTTCACTTGTTCCAAAAAAGGCTGTTTCTAAATCTTTTACCATATTTTGAGGGGCAGGACAATCAGTAAATGCAATAGGAATAACTAGTACATCCACATCTCCTGTAGAAGGTAATCCTTTGGTAATACCATATGTAATTCCAGTTTCACTATCATAGCCCATTTGATCTAAAACACTATATAGAGGAGGTTGTGTAATCGTAGGATAAAATGCATCTTGAGCCGCTTCTCTTATAGTCACACGGCATGTTTTTTTCATGCCTTCATAAGTAAATGTTATTGGAAATTCGCCAGTTGTATTTTCTTTAAATTTGGTCTCATATGTATAAGCACTCGCATTGAGCAATACCTTTTCTCCATTATTATATACCGCATAAACACCGACTTGATTCAAAATATCCAAAAGGGTAGTACCTACTTCTACTGATAATACATCCGCTGTCAATTCAAGAGAGGTTAAAATAACTGGATCGCCTGTTTGATAGCCTTTAGCAAATGTTGTAGCAGAAGTAACAACAAGTTGATATCCATTATAATAACCGATATGCAGTTTGGATAACCGAATAGCATCTCCTACTTTCATGGTTTGAATTACATTGAATAAAGTGGTTTTGGTTTTACTATCTAGATGTTTTGAAATGAAAACAGTAATCGTATCGCCACCTAATTCTACTTCAAAAGAAACATCTTTTCCCGTTGTTGCATAATTGGTAGGCAAACTCACCAATTGGGCAGAAGTGACATTCACTAAATCGTTGGCATAATGGGCAAGAGAAGTTTGATTGAATTGATTTAACACTATAGGGTCTACGAAATAGGTTTCTTCACTGGTGATGACACTCGTTACATCTTTAATTTGGTGGACGTTTTTATAAATGTCAATTGTTCCATCAACGCGAAGGGTTTGTCCAACTTCAATTAAAGAAGCATAATCCGTGTTTGATCCCATATAAACCAATATCCCTTTGGTTCCATCATTTAAATAAAAATTATTACCATAAATCCCCGTAACCATCCCCTTTACAGTCACATTAGCACCTGTTGACAATTGGTAGGCCGCCGCAATATTTTCTAGTGTGCCTCCATTAGAAATAGCATCTGGGGCTTTTACTTCAGTTTCACCATGCTGACTCAATGTAATGTGATAAGTATAGGAAAGAGGTTCTTCGTCTAATATATATGTAGAATGGACTGTAATTTCTGAAACTTGATTCCATTCATTTAATACTACCACCAAGTCGAGGAAAGTTTCATTGTCATAATCACCAAGCAATTGTTTGGCAACCACTTGTAATTGGTCTTCTTTGGGTTGATAAGAAGTATCTATTTTTACAAAATCATCAGATGAGAGTACACCTAAATCAATAATTTGAAATGCTATAATATAGTAGATATAATCACTATCGGTTTCATCAATGTCATACCATACACCTTCTTCACAATATACATAATGCCACAATTGATCGATTTGAACCAAATATTCTGGTGTATCACTATAAGATAAATCCAACTGACTGAAATTTCCTTGTTGGAAAGCACAAATGTATTCATTGGCAATACCATTACCACTAATCGATAATGTATACGCATAGTTATCACAAGAAAATGCCTCTTGTAATGCATCTATCGTATATGGTATGGTCTTTCCATAATATGTTTTATCTCTTGTATCGGTTGAGTCAATATGAGTATACGTTTTTCCTGTGTATGCTGCATTATCATACCAACCACTAAAACTAACCTGTTGACCAGGCGCAATTAAATACTCACCGAGTTTTACTTCCTCACCTTTTTGATATGTAGATGGTTCAATATCTTCTTTTTGACCATTGACATAATAAGAAATGGTATAGGTTTCTACTGGAGGTGTGGTTACATAGCACCCTGTTAGACATACAGTACAAACAAGTGCCCATAACATCATCATTCGTTTTTTCATTTTCGTTTTCCTTCTTTCTGTCTTGTCCTAACAATCACAATCTTCTAATCCTGTTACAACTTGAAAATATTGTTCGTTGTATGATAATAAGGCTTGGTATCCCCCAAGATACACCCTTATTTTACGATATCCGATACTAGCCAAGTAACTGGCGACTTGTTCTACCGCTTGTCCATCTTCATCGATGATAAATATCGTTTTCTTTTTATGATGCATCCTTTGCAGATGATTGCCTAATTCTTCTAAAGAGCCTTGTTCAATGTCATAATTCATAAATCCAAAGAAATGACCATTGGCATAGGATGCATCACGTTTTCTAAGATCTAAGAGCACATAATTGTGCTCATTTTTTTGGCTATATTGATCAATGGCTTCAAAAAAGGCTTTTCCTTGTGGAGATGAAAAGGTTTGGATTTGCTTCTTACATCCTGTGATTCCACATAAAAAGCATATAAGTAGCATACTAAATATTACTTTTATCTTGGTCATGGATAATCTCCTCTAACATCTTGTGGTCTTCTTTAGAAAGGACTACTTGTTTTAATAGTTCTGGTCTTTTTTGATACGTTTTTTGAAGGGCTTGATAACGCTGCCACTTTTGAATATGGGCATGATGTCCCGATAATAATACCTCAGGAACAGATTTGCCATCATATACAGGAGGTCTAGTATACTGAGGGTATTCTAATAACCCCATTGTAAATGATTCACCAATAATCGACTCATCCCGAATCACACCCGGTACAAGCCTTGCAATTGAATCAATTAATACACAAGCCGCTACCTCTCCTCCTGTTAAAACATAATCTCCAATAGATATTTCTTCATCTATATAGTCAAGAATTCGAGCATCAATGCCTTCATAATGTCCACAAATTAATACAATGTGGTCTTGTTTCGCGAGTTGTTCTGCTTTTTGTTGGTTATAAACGGTCCCAGATGGGCTTGTTAAAATCTTATATGCTTGATCCAAATGAGGAATGGTTTGCATAGCTAGGTGGACAGGCTCTACACTAATGAGCATGCCAGCGCCGCCCCCATAGGTATAATCATCTACTGTATGATGTTTATTGGTTGAAAAATCACGAAAATTGATAATATTGACTTCAATCTTGCCTTTTTCAATTGCGCGTTTTAAAATCGAATCTTGAATGATTCCAGATATCATTTCTGGAAATAGGGTGAGAATATCAAATCTTACTGGCATAATTCTAATACCTTAACGACAATTTGTTGTTCCCTAATTTCTAATATATAGGCATCAACAAAAGGAAACAACATCTTTCCTTTGGACGTTTTGACTTCCATGATATATCCTTGTGGTACAGCAATAAAATCGGCTACTTCTCCAATAGGACTTTCCTTCTCATCTACAACTTGTAGTCCAATTAAATCATCTACTGGATACTCATCTTCTTCTAATGGGGGAATATCATCTTGGGGTGCATAGACTTGATAACCAATATATGATTCAACTTGATTGATATCATAACAATCATTGATGGTAATTAAAACATTATTTTTGTGAATGCGCATCGAACTAATTTGCACTTCAAGAGAGTGATTCTTGTTTACAAGAATAATTTTTGCACCTTTTCGGTAACGATAATCCACAAAATCACTTTCTGTATATACTTTTAATTCACCTTTGATACCAAATACACCTGTAATTTCTCCTATATATATACCTTCTATTTTATTCATATTGTTGATTCACTCCATCTTCTTGTTTTGTTTTTTTCAATTTCATCACCAGTAGTGCATTTAAAATCGCTAATAGCGAAACCCCTACATCAGAAAATATAGCCACAATGAGTGGTAATTCAATTACATAACCCGTTACGGAAGAAGTAATACCAAAAATAATGGTCAGCCACATGACAATAAACTTGATGGTCAAAGAGAATGTCACATTTTGAATGACCTTTCGTTTTGCTTTTGTGGCAATTTGTATCATATCTGTCATTTTTTCTAAATTATCTGTCATAATGACTACATCCGCTATGGCAATGGTAGCATCACTACCAGCTTCTCCCATGGCAATCCCCACATCCGCACAAGCAATAACTGGTGCATCATTGATACCATCTCCTACAAAGATAGTTTTACCCTTCGACGATTGTTTGATTTCTTCGACAATTTCAACCTTTTGATGAGGGAGTAATTCGGAGTATACTATATCCATATGGATACTACTTGCCACCTCTTCAGCAATCTGCTTGGAATCACCTGTTAACATATAGCAAGTTTTGTGTTGTTGATGCAAGTTTTCGATGACTTTCTTTGCCTCTTGTTTGATGACATCTCCAATTTCTACATAACCAATATACATCTTATTCTTCACAACATGAATGACCAAATGAGGGGATTCAATTTCAGGGATTTCAATTTTATTGGCTCTCATCAATTTATCATTACCTATCAATATTTTATTTCCATTAACCGTCGCCTTTGATCCTCCCGTAACATCTTGAAAATCGCTAATGATTTCTGGAAAAATATTTTCCTTACCATATGCTTCAACAATCGATATCCCTATTGGATGATTGGAATAATACTCTGTATAAATCAGCATTCTTAGTACATATTCTTCGGTAATATCTTCTTGCATCGGCACAACATTTGTGACTGTAAACGCTCCTTCTGTTAGTGTTCCTGTTTTGTCAAAAACAACATGTTCAACTTGACTGAGTGCTTCAATATAATTACTTCCCTTAATCAAGATACCCAGCCTACTTGCAACACCAATGGCTGAAAAATAGCAAAGAGGTATCGAAATCACTAGTGCACAAGGACAAGAAATAACTAAAAATTCCATTGCGGCATAAATCCACTGATTGGCATGAGAATGGTCTAATAGACTTCCAACTACACCAATGGCAAAGGCAACAATCACCACGATAGGCGTATAATATTTAGCAAAGTTGGTAATAAATGTTTCAGTTTTTCCTTTGGTGCTTGAAGCATTTTCGACCAAATCCATAATTCTAGATATCATTGAATCGCGGTAAGGTTTGGCTACTTGTACTTCTATCATTTTACTCATATTGATACTGCCACTAAGCACTTCATCTCCAACCTCTACTGTTTTTAACATACTTTCCCCAGTTAAGTTTTTGGTATCAATATTCGTTTTTCCTGCAACAATTTTCCCATCTGCAGGTATTGTATCTCCTTTATTGACAATCACAATATCTCCAGGCAATAAACTTTCTACATCGACTTCTGTAACTTCATTGTCTAATTTAATCAGTGCCGTTTTGACTTCTATACGCAATAATTCCATAATTGATTTGCGTGAATAATTGACTGCTTTGTTTTGTAAAATTTCACCTATTTGATAAAAAGCAACCACCATTACAGCTTCCGATGGATGTTGGGTCACAAAAGCACCAATAGAAGCGATTGTCATCAAAAAGGTTTCGTCTAATACTTGCCCTCTCAAGAGATTTTTGAAAAAACGTATGATTACTGGATAACCAATGAATAGATAAGGCACAATATACAAATAATACACCCATAGTTTTTTGTCTTTATTCCAAAACATATCTATAATCCACAAAATGACAAATGCCGCCATTCCAATAATCATGGTCATTTTTTGGAATAAACTCATTTTTTTGACACTTTCAAAGTTTCGTCTTTTAGCAACATCTTGCTCAACAACAACAATTCGATCATCAACCATCTTGGCAATCTTTGTCACTTCACTTAAAATATTTTCTATGGTTTTTTGATCATAGGTCTCAATGATAAAACGACCAGTTGGAAAATCCACAATAATTTGCTCATGACACAAAGTTCTTTTCGCAATAGTCTCTACACGCATCGCACAATGGGCACAATCTAATCCATTCAAATACAAGACTTTACGATATTTTTCTACTGTTTCAATTCGAATCATTTGCGCCTTTTTTTCATATTCATGAATGGCTTTGAGTATTTCTTCTTCTAAGACCTTCCATTGTTTTTCTTTGAGGGGTTGTTCTGCTTCATATTCTATATGCAATACATTTTTTGTATTTTCAATATTGGCTGATGCAATCCCTTCTATTTTTTTAATCTCATTACTGATTCTTTTAAAGTTTTTGTTACTACTTACCTTCAGGAGTTGATAATTTTTTACTTCAATCATACTTGACCTCCGATTAAACCCACTTCTACAATGTCTTTCACAACAGAATTGACAAGGCCATAAATCATCTTTTTTCCTTGCTTTACTGCTTTTAAAATATGTGCTTCTTTTAATAATTTCAAATGGTGTGAAACAAGGGGTTGGCTCATTTGAAGATAAGTCATAATTTCACTGACACTAGCTTCTTTATCCCATAAATACAAAACGATTTTCAATCTTGATGTCTCCCCTAGCAAGTTCATGATTTCCGCAAACTCATCTACCATTTGTAGTGATGTCCCTACCATAAATGTATCATCCTTTTCTTCATAATTATATAAACTATTGTTTATATATTACTACAAAATATGCAAAAAGGCAAATAAAAATGTTTGTATAACAAACATTTGTTATACAAACATCTATTCGTTTGCACTAAATTCAATATCAAGACTTTGCTTTTGGCGAATCGCTGCTGCGTGAGCAATTGTTCGAATCGCACTTGCAACGCGTCCTTTTTTGCCTATGACTCTTCCTAAGTCATCAGGATTGACCAAAGCTTTGACTAAAACTTTATCCCCATCGATAGAACTAGTTGTTTTTACATCTTCAGGATGTGTTACAAGTGGCTTGATTAATTCTGCTACTAAGCTTTCATAATTAATTTCCGCCATGACGTTCACCTATTCACCTTTTGCTTGATTTTCCAAGAATTTAACAATTAGCCCTTCTTTAGTTAAAAGTGATTTTACAGTATCTGTAGGTTTTGCGCCTAAACTTAACCATTTCATAACTTTTTCTTCATCGAATTTTACTGTAGCTGGAGTTGTTAGTGGGTTATATGTACCAACTACTTCAATGTGACGACCATCACGAGGATTGCGTGAGTCTGTCGCAACAATACGATAGAAAGGTTTTTTCTTTGATCCATATCTTTGTGATCTTAATTTTACCATAATATTACCTCCTCATATATTGACAAAGGTAGTATACCATAAAGTGTATAAAAGTGTCAAGTAAAAAGGCTTGACACTTTTATATTAGCTACTGATGTATTTGAGCATACCATTGATAAAGTCAATTTGTTTTCTTAACGTTTCTATTTTATCTGATGTTGTCATCTTCAAATTAATTTTTACTTCTTTTTCAAAATCTGAAATGGCACCAGGGTTGCGGTTTAGCACAACATACCATCTTGGATTATAGCGAATATAATTGAGATAAACATCATTTGAATATAGTTTTTCTAAAACACTAGCAATCATTAATCCCACCAACTATTGTAATTCTGATTGTATATTCCTGTTGGTCTTCCTCCAAAACTTTGTGTAATTTGGAGTACCTTTTGTACTGTATTGAGTGTCTTACTGATAGAATCAGGATCAATCTTTTTCACATAATTGATTACATTTTTTAAACTCGTTGATGAAAGCAATTCCTCAATGGTTCCTGGTTTTCCTGTAGATGCATTTTTTTGGGTAGTATTGGAATTAGACTGTGCTTGCCGGTATACTTGCCATTTGGGATTTTCTTCCCCTAGAATCACCCAATCCTCATACATTTGTTGCCATGTGTGATTGCCACTTTCTACATCTTGTTGAATTCCTGGATGACTGCTCAAAAAAGTTCTAAATTCGTCCATACGTGATGCCATATTTCTACCTCCCTACTTTAATTTATTAAAGAAAGGAATTTTTTGTGACAAAAGTTTACGCTTTTTCATATCTTAAATTGAAAGGAGAATGATGATGTTTAATTTTTTTAGAAAAAACAAAAATGGATCCTATCCTGATGCAAACAACCAAAACAGGAACTATCCTTATCCTTATCAAGATTATTATCCTACACCCAATCCTTATCCAGCACCTATGAATACCTATGACATGAATGTATTAGATACTGAGTTTGCGGAAATGAGACGTCAAATCAACGATTTGCACAAACGTATGACACGAATCGAAAACTATTTAGGTATTCGCGAAGACACATCCATGCATTAGAGAATTTGTTTCATTTCGTCATAGATGGATATCCCCGTTGACTTATAGAAGCGTTCATTATACTTTTTCTCTAAAGACAAATTATGAATGATATTTTTGTATTCAAGATACCGTGTTTTGATGATGTCTTTACTGACTTTATGATTCACATATCGAGTCATCGTATGATAAAATTCAATAATCTTGATGATTTCATCTACTGTAAATAAATCATAATCTATTTCATATGTTGAATCAATTGTTTCATTTGTCTTTTTCTTATTTTCTTTTTTCATATTGTTCACCTATTTTTATTATACCACATTTTTGATAAAATTAGGCGGATAAACTAACAAATTTACAAAATATGCATAAGATACATTGAAACAAAAGGAATTACTTTTATTTCAAAAAGGAGGGAAATTATGTATCAACCTAATTATGGCTACAATTGTTGCGCACAAACAACCAATCCTTGCTGCAACACCAATACATTCGGTGGTTATGGCTATGCTTTAATCCTTGTATTATTCATTCTTTTAGTAATTATTGGTACTGCACGTTGGTAATCAAAATCCAAACAAAAAAGGCTCAAAAGAGCCTTTTTTTGTGCCACAAATCATCTGTTTTTGAATTAAATTATTTGACATCAATGGAGTAATTTCCAATTTTTCACTCTTGTACTTGCTTTTTCAAAGCTATATATGTTATAATATGGAAAAGAAAGGAATTTTAATATGAAGAAAAGAAGTTTAATCATACTTACCTTAGTTCTATGCTTAAGTATGTATTTTACCGGATGTAAAAAAGAAATATGTGAAAAACATACTTGGGTAGAAGCGACTTGTACCCATGCCACATATTGTTCAACTTGCGGAGAAACTACAGGTAGCGTTTTAAATCATATCGGAACAAAAGCAGATTGTGAACATGCTGGACATTGTACAATGTGTAATAGCCCTTTAGGTGGACCACTTGGTCATAAATGGAGTGTAGCTACTTATCAATCTCCTAAAACTTGCACCGTATGTGGAAAAACAGAAGGCGAACCCCTAACAGAACCAGACGATCATTTTGCTCGTGCTTTAGAAGAATTGGTCACTAAGAGTTTAACTTGTCAAATTACGATGATGGTGATGCTACAAGAACCAGAAAGTGGCTATTCTACTTCTCAAACCGCACAAATTCAGTTTCAAAGAGATGGAGATAACATACAACTATTCATTGAAACAATGGGAGAACAAAGTAATCTTTTCTTAACCTTCACAGATGATAGCCTTTATGTCTATCAAAAAATCGATGCAACTTATCAGTTGTTAAATGAATATCCTCTAGCAGGATTCTCTAAAGATGATATTACTAATCTACCTTTTGAAGAAATTGCCAATATGTTTGCAAGAAAAAATGGCCTTCGAATAGCCAATACGGAACAAATTGCCACTATGCTCACTGAATTGATTCAAGCACAAGGTATTCCAGCTGAAGTATCTATTCCTACTTTCAGTCTTCTTGTTCAAAAAGGACATATCAAAACAGTAGAACTTAGTTTAAGTGTTGACATTGCATCAGCCCAAGGTCTTCTTATTCTTGAAGCCTCATTCTCAAATATTGGCTCAACACTTGTAGAAAAACCTGTTGAAATTAGTGAATAACAACAAATGGTTAAGGGGAATACCCTTAACCACTTTTTTACTTTACTTGTTTTTTTATTGATAATCAAGTATAATATAATGAACGAGGTGATACAATGATTTTAATGAAAGATATTATTCGCGAAGGAAATGTTGTACTTAGAACAAAGTGCGAAGAAGTCCCTATTCCTTTATCTCCTGAAGATGAACAAACTATAAAAGATATGATTGAATATCTATTTCAATCCCAAGACGAAGATGTAGCCAAAAAATACAATTTGCGCCCGGGTGTTGGACTTGCGGCACCACAAATTGGTGTATGTAAAAAAATGCTTGTGATACTCGCTTATGATGAAAAAGGAGACTCGCATTTCTATCCTATGATTAATCCGAAATTGGTAAGTTATTCCGAAGAAAAAACTTATCTTGATTCTGGAGAAGGGTGTTTATCTGTCGACAGGGATGTAAAAGGTTACGTTCATCGTGCCAAACGAGTAACAGTGGAAACTTATATTTATAGTACAGAAAAAATAATGAAAGTCCGTCTTCGCTTGAAAAATTATATTGCAGTTGTATTCCAACACGAATATGATCATCTCAATGGTATTTTATTTGTCGATCATATTAACAAAACAAATCCTTTTGAAATTGTGCCAAATTCTACACCTGTTGATTTTGGTCAAGATCATTAATAAAAATAGTGCTCCTTAGCATCTTTTACCAACTTGATATTTTATCAAGTTGTTTTTTTATTTGTACTTGCTATTTGGAAACTTTGATCTATTCTTGTTTGAATGTCTTCTAATGAAACAGAACCATCTAAACAAATACTCACCCAGTGTTTTTTATTCATATGATACGCCCGAAAATAATGGATGCCATCTACTATCTTTTCTAATTCATTACAATCTATTCGTAAATTGATGATATCCACTTGTTCAGTTGAGGATAACCCTAATTTATTTTTGCAAATGGTGGTAATCAAACCATACCACTTTTGATTATCTTTTCTACGCCAAATGGCACAGTTTGGCGTCTTTTCCCACAAATATTCTAGTTCATCTCCATATTTTAGTTGAACATAGCGAATGATTTGTTTGGTGCAAATCTGTTTAAAAATTTCTTTATCAAAACAGTGTGCTGCAATATCTTGCAATATATCACAATATTCTGCCCTGACTCTACCTACAAAACTTCCCTTTGCACTTTCTACTTGATATAGCGTATAAACTTCTCCTGTGGCTAGTTCAATCATGTTGGTTTCTATATTTCCTGTAGAAGAAATATGAATAGTTAAGATAAACTGATTATCAACAATTTGGGTTTCATAGTGATAGATGTCTTCTTGGAGTACAAAGCCAAACTCTTTGAGTTTTTCTATATTTACGACTTGATACCGGAATATATTTTCCAAAAATTGATCTTTCATTTTCTTTTCTCCTTTAAAATACAATGATTTTTGATAAATAACAACTCTCTTGTCATAAGAGAGTTGTTTTTCTTTTTTTTATCAACAAGTTTAAAATGAAAATAAGGCACGAAGAATCTCTATAGCTACATCATAATGAAAGATCAAATTCAAAATAAGCCCTATACCAAAACTCATTACATTTAATAAAGTTGCATATCCTAATGCTTTTTTGGACTGTCTAAAATAAAACCAATACCCTAAAAATTCAACCCCTATCACTACGATTTCTAAAATGACAACTGTAACTATATAGCCCCCTACACTTTGAAAATCATAATTTAGTAAGAAGGTATTTAAACTTACATTGGTACAAATATTCAGTGCTATAGAAAGTAAATAGATTTTATAATCTTTTACTCTTAAAAAGATAAGTCCAACTCCTTCTATGAAAATGGTCAATATCAATGCTTCTAACATATTGTTCTTCTTCTCATCTTTCTATCTATGCCCAAAATAATCATCATAGTTAAACCCATACAGACCAACAATAAAGGTACTATTGGAAGTTTTAAATACTGATACAAGTCACCTAGTAAATAGCCAGGAAATAGTGTAAAGGCAAGTATACCAAAACTAAGCCCTTCTCTTTGCTTCATATTTTGATTTGACAAAAATAGCGTAATCGGCATGGTAGTATTAAATAATCCAGTAGATAATAAATACACCACTACATTTTCCCTAAAAAACAAATATCCTATCAAAGCAAGCGGAAGGGTAATCCAAACCGTTAACCGAATTCCTATTCTATCCGCCATAATACCGCCTATCATTTTACCTAATGTTGAAGAAATCCCTATTCCCACCAAAAGAAAGGTCGTTGGTTCAAATAATGGGGGTACTGCCTTACCTATAATTGCTCGAATGGTTACAGCTAGACTGAGTATAAGCACATACTTTTTTTCTGTTCCTAGCAGTTGTGGCATAGTATGTTGTTTGGGATACTCACGATATTCATCCTTTAAACATAAGCAAATCAAACCTAAAATAGCGGTTATACTAACAAATAGTGGTAATAAAAAGGGAGTATATAGATGCGTACCAATGGCTAATCCACTTGCGCCTAGAGCTACAAATAATCCTAAATAAGCCGACTTATCTTTAGACAAAGCAACCGTATATTTTCCACCCACTACATGAAACATCGAATTGGCAATTCCAATCAAAAATAAACTTACCCAAGTATACAAAGGAATAATCGCACCTAAAAGAAGCAAAATAAGTGATGCATTCAACCATAGTTTTTCTTTTCTTATAGCATCAATCATCATCCCTAAAAAAGGTTGAGTCATAAAAGCAAGCGTATTATAGATGACAAATACAAGAATAATCACTGTATAACTTTCTGTCACATATAAACGATTAAAAATAGTATATGCACAAATACCATCCACAAAAAAATGTAGGAAAGATAACAAATATACTTTTGGTTTTAATGCTTTAGAGACTAGCATATATCACCTATTTATTTTTTTGATAAACTAAATGAATACCATAATACCTATGCTCATGTTGCATCATCCATTGATAATTGATTTCATCATCTAACGAAATGAGGTGTTCTTCTGGAATTCCCGTTGTTTCATATTCTTCTGGTGTAATGGAGATATCCGCATACCCAACAAATGTATATCCTTCTATTGTTTCTGGGGTAGGTACAATATCACGAATTTTATCTCCATATGTTGCATCAAGCATCTCCCAATGCTCTTGATTTGATGGTAATTTAGGCTGACAATATTCTATCTCAAAGTAAATTTTTTCAACGTAGCGTTCTAACTGTTCTGTTCGAATCCATATTGGATAAATGGACATACTAACATACACTGTAAACTCTACTCCTGGTCTAATTTTTCCATCACTTTGCTCATTTAAATGCACATCAATATAGTTATCAATCGATACATTTTGATGACTTTGAAATGAGGGTTCAAACCATCCTATAAATGTATATCCTTCTAATTCTGGGATGTCATACATTCTCATATTGATCTGCCGATATCTAGATAACTTTTCTGTGCTTTCAATCACAAACTCACCATTTTCATAGGTGTAAATGTCCACACTATATTTGGGGCGCGGACCACAAGATGCTACATCCAAATATAGGGGGATAAAGCATAACAATATCCAAAATAATCTTAATTTTACTTTCATTTTTTCTCCTCCTCATTTATTCAATTAGTCCAAGCCGTTTTACAGCAAGATACAATCCATCTTTTGAAGCATCCTCTGTAATAAAGGTTGCTTTTGATTTGGCAAGAGGGCTAGCATTTTTCATTGCTACACTCGTACCAACGACACCAAACATTTCTGCATCATTATCTCCATCACCAAAAGCATACATATTTTCTTTTTTGTATCCTAATCGTTGTTGGATGGTTAAAATTCCGCTTGCTTTAGAGACTCCTTTGGGAATGATATCTGCACCATAACGTCCCCACTTGACAATAGACAATTCGGGAAATAACGGGATAAGGGCATCAATTTGCTCATTGAATGCAAATAGCCAAATTTGATAGACTTTTTTAGATAAATCAAAGGGTTCTCCTTTTAAATCAATGACATTTGCCTTTATATAACTTGTAAAATTATGATAACTTTCTTCTGTAAAAAAATTCATTTCTACTTCTTGGCTAGTAATCATCCCCATAGAATAATGATATTGACTAGCGATATCCAATAATCGTTTGATACTAGTTGCATCAATTCCTCCTTCATGAAGTAACATCTGGTCCAAATAAATTTCTTGACCATTTGAAAGATTTAATCCTTTGAAAAAATGCAAATAATCATTCATTGTACCAAGAGTTTGATGCGATCTTCCTGTGGATAAATAACAGTCGCAATTTTCCTTTTTGGCTAATTCTTCTAACATATATATAGTAGATGGTAACACTGACTTCGTTGTTGCATCAAATAGAGTGCCATCAATATCAAAAAATAAAGCGATTCTTTCTTTCATTTTCTTTTCCTCTTAGGTGAATTATATCATAAAATAAAGTGGAGTTCAAGTCGGTTGGATATTTTGTCATACGATATGTGCTTCAAGTCGGTTGACTAATTGCTCAAAATGGGGTATAATAGATATAATTGTTTTTAAACAAATTTGAAAGAAAGGAGATAGACGTGAAAAAAACAACAACTACACCAAAAAAGAATAAACGACTTTCAAACGATATCAAAGTGTACTCTTTAGGTGGCTTAGGCGTAGTCGGTATGAATATGTACGTAGTTGAATGCAATGATGAGATTTTAATTATGGATGCGGGAATTCTATTTGCGGATGACGATGTTCATGGAGTGAATTATATCATTCCTGATTTTTCTTACCTTGTTCAACATCAAAAAAAGATTGTTGGCCTATTTATTACCCATGGACATGAAGACCATATTGGCGCCATTCCTTTTTTGTTAAAACAAGTCCATATTCCAGCCATTTATGCAAATGGTATTGCGATTGGTTTTATCAAAAGCAAAATGAATGAATTTATGGATATTCAATATGATTTAGTTCCCTTCCATAGCGATTCTATTTTCAAATTTAAGAACTTTGAAGTATCTTTTTTTAGAACTAACCATAGCATCCCTGATTCTCATGGTATAGCGATTAAAACCAAGTTGGGCTACATCGTCAATACAGGTGATTTTAAATTTGATTTTAATCCTATTGGTGAAAAACCAGATTATTATAAAATGACTGAACTTGGAAAAAAGGGTGTTTTGTGCTTATTGGCAGATAGTACCAATGCGGATGTTCCTCAATTTTCATCTAGCGAAAAAAAGATTGGTGAAACATTGATGAACTTATTCAGTCACATTGAAGGGCGAATCATTGTAGCAGCATTTGCATCAAATGTTTTCCGTGTGCAACAAATTATCAATGCTAGTATTGAGTCTGGTCGAAAAGTAATTGTATTTGGTCACAGTATGGAAAAGACCATTGAGATTGCAAGCAAGCTCAAGTATATTACATATCCAAAAGGATGGGTACTAAATTCAAGAGAACTGAAAAAACAAGATACAGATTTTATTACCATTTTGTGTACGGGATCACAAGGTGAACCAATGGCTGCACTTTCAAGAATTGCCAATGGCACACATAAACAAATCAAACTACTGCCGAATGACACTGTCATTTATTCTAGTAAAGCCATTCCTGGTAATGAAATCTTTATCAATCGCAATATCAATAAATTGGTACATGCTGGAGCGGATGTTATTCAAAATAGTCCTCTCACCGATACCCATACCACAGGTCATGCTTCACAAAACGAAATTCGAATGATGCTTTCTTTTATGCAACCTAAATACTTTATGCCAGTACACGGTGAATACTTGATGCTCAAAGAACATGCTAGAATTGCCACTGAATTGGGTATTCCTAAAGAGAATTGTTTTGTTCTTGATACAGGAGACGTGTTATCTATCAATGAGAAGCGGGCAAAGGTCATCAAACGGGCCGTTCCTGCATCAGAAGTATATCTGGATGCATCGCTAAGTGATGTCAATAGTAACATCTTAAAAGAACGCAAAAAAATGGCAGATGAGGGTTTACTCAGTATTACCTTTACTCTAACCAAATCCAGACGGCTCATTGGAATGCCTGTTGTTCGTTCTTCAGGATTTGCGGACTTCACATCACTTCAACATCTAGAAAATAGCATTCGCCAAAAATCAAACGATATTTTTATGACATTACTGAAAACGCACAAAAATATTCATACCCCATCATTTGAAAAGCAACTCATCAATCAGCTGGGTCAATTTATTTATCAAAAAATTGAACGTCGCCCATTGATTGTTCCTATCATCAATACCATTTTAAAAGATTAAAAAAAAGGCCTTTTTGGCCTTTTTAATTTTGACTTTGACAAGTGCAGCTATCTTCTTGCAAAGTCTTTTTGCATTTTTGGAGCATTTGGTCCATTGTGTCACTTACATTTTTCACAAGTTTGTCAATTTTACTCTTGTTTGAAGCAACGAGCCAAACCCCTAAAACCGTCATCGCTCCAGCTGCGAATGGAACTACTGATGATTTCATATTGTCACCTCTTTGACTAAAGTAGCATAAATCGATTTTATCTGTCTATTTAATAGTTCTAAACACAGTGAATATTATATGTTCTCCTAATAAAACTCAAGATACTTTCTTTATGCAATATTAGTATAAGAAAGATAACTATTTTCATACTTTATAATTTTTACCATTTTTAAAACAAATTAAAATCATCCACTTGAAGTTCATCTACAATTGCACCTAGTTCATCTTCTGCTTCTTCAATAGCAGGTGGCATAGTTCCTTCTGTTGGTATTGTTTCTTGTTGTTTGATCGCTGCAATCAACTGATTTTTTAAAATGGTCTTTCTGGCATTTTCAATTTTACGAATCCCCATTTGCATTGATTTGATATCACCAATTAACACAAGGGTTTTCTTTGCTCTAGTCACAGCAGTATAAATCAATTTTCTTCTTAACATAATATAATGCTGTGATGTCATCGGCATCACCACAACATCAAATTCTCCACCTTGTGCTTTATGGATACTAATGGCATAAGCTAAACTCAAATCTTCTAATTCTTCTAACTGATATTCCACAATGGTTTGATCAAAGGTTACTTCAAGTCCACATATTTTTAAATTTTTATATTTGAAATGACTAATATAACCGACATCACCATTCATAATTCCTTTTTCAGCTCGATTGACCAATTGAATGACTTTGTCATTTAATCTAAACACCGAACCATAATGTTTTACTTCTTCTGTGTCTTCTGTTTTAGGGTTTAAAACATCTTGAATTCTAGCATTGATAGCATTGATACCTACATCTCCACGATACATCGGTATCAATACCTGAATGTCTTTTTTCATATCGTACCCTTTGGCAACAAATCGTCTTACAATATCTACTAGTAATAATGGCAAATGCTCATTGTCAGTTTGAATGAATGTGCGATCATTCATCTTTTCTAAAATGGTTTCTGGAAGTTGACCTTCATTGATATGATGAGCGAGTTTAATGATATTGGAATCTTCAGCTTGACGATGAATTTTGGTCAAGCGAATGGTTTTGATTTCTTTAGAATCAATGAGATCCTTTAATACTTGCCCAGGGCCTACACTTGGCAACTGATCGACGTCTCCTACAATGATGAGTCTAGCATCGGGTTGCATTGAAGTAACCAGTTGAGAAGCAAGCGGTAAATCCATCATAGAAGCCTCATCAACAATAATCAATTTAGCAGCCGTTTTATTGTATTTGTTATGCGTAAAAACATTGGTCCCCATATATCCTAAAAAACGATGGATGGTCATGGCCTGCATATTGGTGGATTCTTTCATCCGCTTGGCCGCTTTTCCTGTTGGAGCTAGTAAAGCAATATAATCTATCAAATGTGGATTATCATGATTGAGTTTAAAATACATTTCTAAAATAGCCTTGATAATCGTTGTTTTTCCTGTACCAGGGCCTCCTGTAATAATGATGATGGGCTCTGTAAAAGCACTTAGAATGGCTTGTTCTTGTTCACTACTATATTCCATATGGGCATGTTGTTTGATCACTTGATATTGTTGTTCTATTTCATCCATAGTATAGGTTTTGGGCAAATTTGTAGTAGAACGTGTTCCTTTTAGCATATGGGCAAGTTCCGTAGCAAGTTCTATTTCTTGGAGATACATTTTATAATCAAAAATGTTTTCTTCTTGATCAATGTATATTTTTTTGTCTTCAGCCAAATCATTTAATACTTCGACATACACTTTTCCATCTATATCTTTCCCTAAATATTTGGTCGTATAACTATATAATTCCGTTCTAGTGATATAACTATTTCCAACATTATACAAAGCATCTTTTAATACATAGGTAATCAGTGCTTTCAGTCTAACTACACCATTTTCAGCTATGCCCATGCTTAAAGCAAATGCATCATTTTTTTTAAAGCCAAAGTGATCAATTTTTTCCATCAAAATATATGGATTTTCTGTCACAATTTGTTTGGCCATATCACCAAATAAAGCGATGATTTTATGTGCTGTGTCCATAGTGATGCCATGATTCAAAAAAAAGACTACATTTTCTTGATGTTGTTGGTCACTCACAATCCCACTTCGAATCACTGCTTTTTGTTTTTCGGTAATGGATAAATGGTCTAATGCATGTGGATCTTCTTTGATTTGAACAAGACAATCTTTGCCTAATGCTTCAACGATTTGCTTTGCTACCTTAGGACCAATACCTGGAAAAATAGAACTCGTCAAATAACTGATGATACCTTCGACATTGCGAATCGTTTTGCGCTTAAATGCGGAAAACTGAAATTGAAGTCCATAGTTTTTATCCCGAACCAATTCACCATCAAAACTATATTCTTCATGCTCACTTGGCTTTCTATCAAAAAAGCCAACCACGGGAATAGTATTTCCCACGATTTTGGCTTTCTTCATTGCAATATTTTTATCTTTATAATCGAGTTCTAAAATGGCAACGGTATAACCATTATCTTGATTGTAATAATTGATTCTTTGTAATACACCACTAATGGTTTCCATTTTATCACCCCTTTTTAATTTTAATACTTTCTCATAACATCATTCATATACACTTGATCGATAGTGCCTCCACCTAAACAGTATTCGCCATCATAAAATACACAGGCTTGACCTGGTGTAATGGCTTTGACTGGGCGATCACATCTTACTTCTACTAAACCATTTGCGAGTAGATGAATGGTGATTCCTTCATCTGGTTGACGATACCTGAATTTTGCTGTCAAATGCTGACCATCTTCAAGTGTCCCATTGATGATATTGACATTAGTTAAAATAGCCCGATTGGCATATAACAATTCTGTATCGGCGCCTTGTCCTACAATCAATTGATTTTTCTTGGTATCTTTTCCACAAACAAACCAAGCTTCTCCTGGTCCACCTATGTGAAGTCCTCTCCTTTGACCAATGGTATAATACATAACGCCGTCATGTTGGCCTAATACCTTACCATCAGTGGAAACAATATCCCCTGGATTAGCAGGTATATAGTTCATTAAAAATTCTTTAAAATTTCTTTCACCAATAAAGCATACTCCTGTTGAGTCTTTTTTATCCGCAACAACTAAATCATAGGCCTTAGCCAGTGTGCGCACATCTGGTTTTAACATATCTCCAATAGGAAAAAATGCTTGAGCAAGTTGTTCACTTGTAAGCTGAGAAAGGAAATAAGATTGGTCTTTATTGGCATCTACTCCTCTTAATAAATAGTGTTTTCCATCTTGATGAAGCACTCTAGCATAGTGTCCCATCGCAATATAATCAGCGCCAAGTGCCTTAGCTTTATCCAAAAAAGACTTAAATTTGATTTCTTTATTGCATAAAATATCTGGATTAGGTGTACGATTTTTTTTATATTCTTCTAAAAAATAGGCAAATACGGCGTTCCAATATTCTTCAATAAAGTCTACTCGGTGTAATTTTATCCCTAGTTGTTCAGCCACTTTTTGGGCATCTTGATAGTCTTTTTCTTGTGGACATACATCTTCCATCAAATCAGGATTACCCAAAATATCATTATTGACTGCTGAATCCCAGTTGCGCATAAACATGGCTTCTACATCATATCCTTGCTCTTTCAAGCGAATTAACGCCACACTGCTATCTACACCCCCAGATAAACCGACCATAATTTTTGGTTTTTGGTTCATGATTTTCCTCCTGATTTCAACTCAAAAATAATATCACGAAGTGTCATTGCCTCTTCAAATTGAAGAGCTTTGGCGGCTTCCTTCATTTGTTTTTCTAAATTTTCAAGTAGTTTTCTTTGTTCAATTTTGCTTAATTTTTGATAACTTTCAACTGTAATCGTTGTATTGACATTTTCATTTTGCTCAAATTCTTCATTCCCAATCATATCACCAATTTCTTTTTGAATGGTCTTTGGCGTAATTTGATGCTCTATATTATACGCTTCTTGAATATGCCTTCTTCTTGCGGTTTCTTCCATCGCACCTTGCATAGAATCCGTCATATGATCGGCATATAGGATTACCCGACCACTCGCATTACGTGCAGCACGTCCAATGGTTTGAATCAGTGATCTTTCACTTCTTAAGAATCCTTCTTTATCCGCATCCAAAATGCAAATTAAGCTCACTTCTGGAATATCTAGCCCTTCTCTTAGAAGATTGATTCCCACTAACACATCATAGATTCCTTTTCTTAATTTTCGAATAACTTCCAATCTTTCTAATGCTTTAATTTCTGAGTGAAGATAAGCTACCTTAATCCCATTTTCTTTCAAGTAAGCAGTTAAATCCTCACTCATTTTAATGGTGAGTGTAGTAATCAATGTTCTTTCATTCTTCGCCATTTGTTGTTTGATGTCAGCCATAATTTTATCTATTTGATTTTTAGTTGGTCTTACTTCTACTAGTGGATCTAACAATCCTGTAGGACGAATAATTTGTTCCACTATTTCAAAACTTCTAGATAGTTCATAATCTCCTGGCGTTGCGGAAACATAAATCACTTGGTCTACTTTTTGCTCAAATTCTGCAAAATTCAGTGGTCGATTGTCGAGTGCTGAAGGTAGTCTAAAGCCATATTCGACAAGTGTTTTCTTTCTACTTTGGTCACCATTATACATTCCTCTAACTTGAGGGATAGTCACATGCGATTCATCAATGACCATCAAATAGTCTCCTCCAAAAAAATCCAATAAAACCGATGGCGTTTCACCAGCTTCTCTTAACGAAAGATGTCTTGAATAGTTTTCCACACCACTACAACTGCCAATTTCTTTCAACATTTCGATATCATATTTGGTTCGTTGCTCAATCCGTTCTGCTTCTAATAACTGTCCTCTTTCATTAAAATAATCGATTCGTTCTGTGAGTTCACTTTCAATTCTATGAATGGCCTCTTCTTTTTTTTCATCACTTAATACAAAGTGTGTAGCTGGAAAAATCGAAACTGTATCCATCAATTTGATTACTTTTCCCGTGGTCGTATCAAACATCGCAATTCGTTCAATTTCATCATCAAAGAAACTAATGCGAATACCTTGGTCATGTTCTGAAACAGGAAGGATATCGACATTATCACCTTTTACTCTAAAACTTCCTCGATCAAATTCAATATTATTCCTTACAAATTGCATAGAAACGAGTTTTTCTAATAAGTCTTCTCGTTTTAACTGTTGTGCTTTTCGCAACACCAACATGGAATTTTCATAATCATCTGGGTCTCCAATACCATAAATACAAGACACTGATGCTACAATAATTGTATCTCTTCTTTCTAATATACTTGCTGTTGCAGCATGCCGCATTTGGTCAATTTCATCATTGATACTAGAATCTTTTTCAATATACATATCTTTACTTGGAACATATGCTTCTGGTTGATAATAATCATAATATGAAATAAAATATTCTACTCTGTTTTCTGGAAAAAATTTCTTTAATTCTGCATACAATTGACCCGCAAGCGTTTTATTGTGTGCAAGTACTAAAGTAGGTTTATTGACATTTGCAATCACATTGGCGATAGTAAATGTTTTACCTGTTCCTGTTGCACCTAGAAGCGTTTGTTCTTTGATTCCCATTTCAACATTTTCTGTCAAATGGCGAATGGCTTCAATCTGATCTCCCATTGGTTGATAGGGAGCAACTAATTTAAATTTATCCATCTTATTTTCTCATATATACTACATTTTTAGGATTTTTTAAATCATATAAAATGTTAATATATTGTTCTTGCGTTTCAGTATACATAAAAGAATTTAAATTTGCTTTGACCAATTCACCTTTATTACTGTAAAATTCAATTTCCATTAGTGATTCTTTGTTACCTTTGACATCTTTTGTTCGACCAAATTTAAATGTCTTTACTTCTGCCATACACTTTACCCCATATAACTTCAAATAATTTTGATTTTGTTCTTTTGAGGCTGTAGTCAACCGTTCGAGAAGATAAGGTAGTGTTGTCAAATACATCAAAAAAGGTAACATATATACTAGGGCACTTGAAAAACTTGTACAACTCATCAGATTCTCAGCACTTGTATTTGTATCATTAAAAATATAAAAACCACCAGTTGCCACAATTAAACTTGTAAACCAAGCCGTCATTGCTATGCCCACTACTGCCAAAAGTGCATCTGTAACAATAGGCCCTGCTTGCATTTTAATTTTTCGACCTTCTAAATAGGTAGGAAAGCAAGTGACACGTTTTACATCGTCTACTTTTGGATAATAAATATCTACTTCTTGATCTACATAATATTGATCCGCAAATTCTTTTTCGGTAAATTCAAAATAATCTACAAACTTGACATAATTACTCGGTGAAATATATTCCACTTTAACATACACACGTTTTTTTTCATGAATAATTTCTGTTACTTTTGCTTTGACTGTATTGTAAGATTCCTTCATTCCTTTATTGACCCGAATGGCTCGAATCAAATTGATGATGAAACATGCAATATATGCAAACATAAACAGAACAATGAAAATATAATATAATACACTTAAAAATACGCCCATTTTAAAACCTCCTATTTGTGATATTCTTTGTGATTCATAATCGTAATGGCACGATAAATTTGTTCTAATACAATGACTCGCATCAATTGATGAGGAAATGTCATCTCAGAGAAAGATAACGCATAGTTACTCCTTGCTTTGACCATTGGACTTAATCCATTGGATCCTCCAATCACAAAAGCAATTTTGGAATGACCATAAATGGGAAGTTTTTCTAACATTGCACTAAATGCTAGACTATCTAGTGCCTTTCCTTCAATCTCTAATGTAATGACATAATCTTCTTTGGTCAGTTTATCTAGGATTTGTTTTCCTTCGTTTTCCATATTCTTTGCCGTATCAGCAGTATTGTATTCCTTTAATTCAATAATTTCCATCTTTTGAAATCCATCTATTCTTTTTTTATATTCTTTGATGGCTTCTATCCAGTAATTTTCTTTTATTTTTCCAATACAAAGTAGTTTATACATTATTCTACCTCTATGATTTCTAGTGGTTCATTTTGTTTGGCTACTTCTACTCGGAAATTTACCCCATCCTCAAAGCCTTTGTTGAGTTCTTCTAAAGCAAGCGCCTCTGTATTGCATTCTTCACTCAAATGAGAAAGAATCACCCATTTCATATACTTATAATTAAATCCCTTCAAATATTCTACACATTGCATGTTGGACAAATGCCCAGTTTTTGATAAAATACGTCCAATCAATACCTTAGGTCTTGCACTAGATTTGAGTAATGCAACATCATGATTAGATTCAATAGAAAGGACTTGAATTTTGGAAAGTAATGATAAATATTGTTCTGGAATATATCCAGTATCCGTTACATAACCATATGTTACATTACCTGGCTTTTTTTCTTTAAATACATATCCAAAACAAGAAGCAACATCATGTGACAATTCTAGTGCTGCCACAGCCACATCGCCTAAATCATATTTGCAATTGGCATGAATCAGTGCCACTGATAAAGGATTCAATCCCCCATTTAAACGCCGATTGACATTGTAATAACAAGCCTCACTCAAATAAATGGTCGCCCCTGTTTTACTTGCCACAGAAACCAAATGTTTGATATGGTCTGTATGTTCATGAGTTACAAAAATAGCATCAATATGAGAAAGCAAAATGCCTCTTGATGCTAATCTCAATCGTATTTGCAAATAGCTAATTCCAGCGTCAATTAATATTTTAGTTTGTTTGGTTTCAATATATGTGGCATTTCCCTTTGAGCCACTTGCTAATACTACTATTTTCATATCATCCTCACTAATTAACTATTATATCATAAATAGATGCTTTTCGCAATTAGTTAAATAAGAAAAATCATGTTAGAAATACACATGATTTTTTTATTCTTTCATATTTTTTTGTTTTTGGTTAACAATAATAATAAAACAAAAACCTCTTTTTTCAAGAGGTTTGATTTATGAGTCTAGAATCCCCAGCAAGCACCAATAATGGCAAGTAAAATAAATAGAACTAAAATGAAAGCATATCCATATTCACCTCGGCATTGATTCATAATGCTCCTCCTTTCCGTGGATTATTCATCTCACTTTACACTTCTAGTCTATGAAAAAGAAAAAAAACTGTTTATTATAAAAGCCCATTTATCTATGCATTGCAAAAAATTCACATAAATTTCACATTGTCTTTTTATTTTAAAAAAAGTCTAATTTAGTTTTGAAAATTGATGATTTTTCAATTGAAATTTTAAAAGAAAAATGGTAAAATATATATGTTATATTTTAACAATAAGAAAGGATGCAAAAAAATGAAAACTTTATTTAAGAGAATGTTGCCAGTTTTAATTGGTATCGCTCTTATTGCAGTCATTTCAATTACACTGGTTGTGATTAGCGTAGCAAATAATCGTAGACCTGTATTGAGTGATGGTGATGAAGCATACTTAGAATATGGCAAACTAACTGTAACAAAGCAAGAACTCTATGACGCTTTAAAGAAAGACTATGGAGTTTCTGAATTGAATCGTCTTATCGATACTTACTTGTTCCAAGAAGAAATGAAGACGGTCAATGAAAAGGATTTGCTAGCATATATTGAATCAGATCTTTTTGAAGAAGATTCAAGTGAAGAGAAAAAACAAGAAAGTTGGGAAGATGTCCTCGATTCTCTTCGCCTTACAGGAATTTTGACAAAACAAGATGTAGAATCAGGTAAAGATTATACAGATACTACTACTACTGCTTGGAAGAAAGTCAAAGAATATTATCGTCTTCAATTTGCAAAACGCGAATGGGCGAAAAAGCAATATCTTGAAGAGTTAAAGGCAAGCAAAAAAGATGGCGTTTTATTTACAGAAGATGAAATCAAAGAGTATTTTGAAGATAATTATCCTACTCAAATTACAGGTATTTTCATTCCATTCACTAGTAGCGATGCTGCAAAAGAAATGTTGAAAAAATATGGTATCAATATTGATCAACTCAACACTTCCAAAAATGGAAGCATTTTACCTGGATGGCTTTCTTCTTCTTTCACAGGAGATAAAACACAAACACCTAAACCAGGTGAATATCTCAACCCAAATGAAATCGTTGAAACTTTCATTGCAATGTATAATGAAGTATTATCTTATTATGTAAATGGCGATAAAATCATTACTGAAGAAGATTACAGCAAAACATATAGTGAAACCAAAACGATTGAAATGGTAAAAAATGAATTAGATTATGCCGTAAACAAATATACTACAATCAAAGGAAACCTTAATCTTCCTATAGTTGCAACTATCAATGGATTTGAAAGTACAGCAACCATTGAATGGACAGCAATTGATGATGAAAACTTCAAACTAGATGCTGAAACAGGTGCACTAACTGTTGTACGTGGTGCTGAGAAAATTGAAAAAACAATCGAAGGTAAAATTACTTTAGGTGAAGCTACAAAAACGGTATCTTATAAAATAACTGTTGCTAAAACAGATAAAGATGATACTGCACAAGAAGCTACAATTGATGTTACATTAGAAAGCGTAGATCAAATCTATGACTACATATTTAATTTCAATAATGAAATGGGTAATGAACATTCTGAATTTGTTTGGGACAAAAATACAAGTAGTGAAATTGGTAAAAAAATCGTTGCATTATCTTTATCTGAAGATTATGGTGATTTCTACAAATCTTATTCAGTTACTCCTTGGGGTGGAAAAAATTATACCTATTTGTATATTAAACTTGCTGAAAGCGAAGCTCCTGAATTAACAGATGAATTAAAAGCTGAAGTGACTGAAAAAATGATTGATGAACTTTATGAAGAAAATTCTGGTGCAAATTTAGAAAAATTCTATTACGAAAAACGAAAAGAAAACAATTTAAAAATTTATGATCGTTTTATTGAAGCTATCTATGAATATAATTATAATACTTTATATGGTACTACACTAAAATTAAAAGATTATGAAGCATTTAAAAAGAACAAAAAGACAAACAAAACACTTGTTGCCTCTATCAATGGTAAAGATATTAGCGCAGATGAATTATTTGCAGAATTAGAAGCAAAATATGGTGCAACATTTACAAAGGCATTCATCGATGAATACTTCGTTTTAAATACAGAGTTCAATACCTATTACAATCCTTGGAAAGGTATTGAAGACAAAAAGTATATTAAAGAACTATTAAAATCTGATGTTCAAAGTTTCAAACAAAATTTTGAATTAGATTACTTCACTTATTACTATCTTGCATATTATGGATTCATTCCAAACTTCCCTGCAAGTTATGGTTGGAAGAACTTTATTCATGACTATTTTGGTGCTGATTCTGAAAAAGAATTACTTATCAATAAAAACTTTGGTGGTTCCATTTATAGTGATGTATTAACTGATTACACAAAATCATTATTAGATAAAGCTGCCATTCAAAAGGCGATGGAAGAAGCTTTCGCAAATCGTTATAATGTAGATGTTTTCAATATTGTTATCTCTGTTGACTATAACTATGATGGTACTGCAGATACTAAAATTGTAGAAACCAATAAAGATGATGTGGATGAAGAAAACTGGACTGAAACACAAAAAACATTAGCTTTAGAACTTGCAGAACTCTTAATGAGAGAATACGATAACGTTGTAGTTGATGTTGAAGAAGGTAAAGAAGCTACAATTGCTCAAAAATTAGAAAAAATTGTTGACTTATATAATAAAGCTGCTTACGAAAATAAAGATACAGCTGCAGTGGACGAGCCTACTGAAGATGATGAACCTACTGATTTCAATGCTGTATTATCTAGTCAATTTGGTAAATACAAACTTGCTGGTTTATTATTAAAATATGAAAAATCTGCAAATTATACACAATCTTCAAATTTAGTTGCTGAATTTAACGAAGCAATGGTAAAAATGTGGAAATACGCTGTAGAAAATAATCTAGTTTATGATGCTGAAGCTGCAAAAGATGATAAAGAATATAAAAACCCTATTGTTCAACCATTAAATTATAGTGTTGTTGAAAATGATACTTATGGCTTTGCTACATCTTATGGTTACCATGCTATAGCTGTAGAAAAAGCATCTAAAGCAACTGAACTTCCAACTGAGGATGAAGTTGAATTATATGAACTTGCAGAAAAATTAGCTGCTGCTCACAAGAGTATCGAAACTGCACAAAAGAATATGACTAGTGCAGAAGGAAATGAAGTTGCTGTTACTGCATATCGTAGTCAAATCAATCAATTGAATGCTGAAATCGATGAACTTGCACCAAAAATTAAAGCTTTACTAGAAAAGCTTGGTTTAGAAGGTTTCAAAGATGAAGACAAAACCTACACAATTGATGAAACAATTAAATCTAAATATGAAACTTGGTATAGCAATGCTAAAAAAGAAGCTGAGACATACCTTGTAGAAAAAGTAATCTTAAAAGAAGTTGAAAGAGCCTTTGCCGCAAAAGAGCTTGTATTCCATGGCAATTTCAATTCTGCACAATTCGAGTTCTATCTTGAATATTTAAACGAAAATTATTACGAAACTGAAGAATAGGAGATACTATGAACAAACTCGTTAGAAAAATGAGCGTTATCTTGGTATTAGTAGGATGTTTCCTTGCTTGTACCAGTTGCAAAAAATGTAGCAAATGCTCTGAACGCCCTCTTTCTTTTACTGACCCAGCCATTTCCAATCCAGATTTACCTGTATTAAAGATTGGAAAATATGTCATTACGAAGAATGAAGTATACAATCAATTACTAAATTCATATGGCGTTGAGACATTAATGAATATGATCGATGATAACACTCTTCCAGAAATTAAAGATCAACAAGCATTTGATGAATATCTTGATACTGTCATTTATGGTGACGAAGAAAAAACCGATGAAGCATTAAATAAATTTCTTGAATCTCTTCCTATAAATGGTTTATCAGCCGATAAAAATGCTCAAAATTATTATGTAAAGTATTATCAAATTGTATATCGTAGAAAATTATTAGCTAAAAATAATTTCATCGCCGATATGAAAGAAGATACTTTCACAGAAAAGCAATTGAAAAATCATTTTGAAGAAAAATATCGCAAAAACAATGATTTGATTATTGTTCGTTTTGATTCAAAAAATGAAGCCAATTATTATTTATCTAAATATGATATTGATTTAAATTATTTAAATACTGGTTGGCAAAAGACAGATGGCACAAAATTAACTAGCGCTCAAGTTCTTTCTTTATTTGAAACGATTTATCAAGATCGTAATATGGTAAGTACTGCTGCTATAAAGACTTATGCTTATGATGAATTAGAAAAAATCAATAAAACACTAGCAAGTACAGTATACAATTGGTCTAATGAACAATATACAAAAGTACCTACTGCTTATAGTGGTATATATTATCTCATCTATAAATCAAGCGAATCTAAAAACTTAGATGCAAATGGCAATGAAGTTACTTATGAAGCTAAACAAGATGAAGTTAAGGATAGTTTAATTGACGCAACAATTACAACTGCTTATTCTTCTCAACAAGTCATGGAAAATGAAATCAAACACGATTTAAAAATCTATGATGAAGGACTAGAAATCTTTTATGAAATGACTTATAATTCAGTTTATAAAAGCTTAGGTTATGATGCTGATGAATATGATGCGTATAAAAGACATGATAAAAACGACAAAAAGATTGTCTTCAGTTATCAAAAAGATGGTCAAAAAGTAAATGTTACTGCTGATGATATGTATGATGTATTGATGAAACAATATGGCACTTATTTACTTGCATTGTATTTGAGACAATATGCGGTAATTAGCAATTCAAGTGTTTATGATATCGTAAATGATGTAGTCTTAGATCAAAAGAAATATGACGCCTATTACGAAAAAGATATTAAACCATACAAAGAATCATTTGAAGACAATGCCTATGAAGCATTAGGTTTCTCTAAACGCTATGGGTGGAACAATTTCGTAAAAGACTATTTAGGTCTTTTATCTGATACAAAAGTATTGATTAACCTAGATTCTACTATGTATACAGAAGAATTAGAAAACTATAAACATTCTTTATATCTATATACAACTGCACCTGAGGGACAAACACTCGATCAAAAAATTCAAGATGAAATGGAAAATGTATTTAAGAATTATTTCAATGTCACTGCGGCAGGTGTATCTGCTTACTATGATAGAGATCTAGATAATGTTGCTGATGAAATCATAGCAGGTAGTGAAGATGAACAATTTGCAAAAGAATTGATTGCACTAATTCATCGTGAAGTTGCTAAACAAACTGGTGATACCGCTACAGCAATTAAAAAGTTGGTGCAAGAATACAATACTACCAATAAAGATGCAAATACCATTTGGAAGCCTTATAAAGCAAAAGGACTTCGCTTAAAAGTAATTGCTTCTGCAACCTATTCTAGAAGTTCTTCTGCGAATGAAACGGTTTTAAATCAATTAAAGAAACAATTTGATTCTATTATGGATTATGCAGAAGAAAACGGAATTAGTATTTCTGGTCAAGATTTCTCTAAACCTTATACCTTTACAAGAAATGATACCAAATATACTATCAAGTCTACAGATTTTACAAATTTAGAAGAAGATATTATTACAATAGATAATGTACTTTCTTGTTATTTTGTTACTAAGTTTATTGAACCATATTATATCAATAAAACAAAACAAGAATACAAGCCTACACTTCAACAATATAAGTCTTATCTAGAAAATAAAAAGAATGTTGAAACAGCCGTTGCTAATTGTATTACAACTTACTATATTCCAGCGATTAATAATGTAGTTTCATCTAACGATGTCAATCTTGCATTAATGGATGAATGTTTACAATTGTTAGAAACTGCTGAACATGATAATAAAACAGCTTTGATTGCTTACATTGAATTATGTAAAAAATTAGCTGAAGAAGAAAACGAATAATACTCTATACCAAGCACAAAAGGATGTGAGTTATGATAACTCACATCCTTTTTATTTACTTTATAAAACAGTTATTTCATTTTATAATTATCATCATCTTATGGCTATTGGGAATGAATCACCTAATCCCTATCACTAATCCTCGATAAATATCGAGGATTTATATATTCTGTCAACCAGACTTTATTTTTGGATTGATAAAACAGAATACCATCCATACTCATTTGTTTAGCATCGATTTGAAATACAACTGGATCACCATGACGTTTTCCTACTATAATTGCTGTTTTCTCATCTTGAGATAAGTGCACATAATTTCTTCCTTGCTTCTTTATGCCTTCTTTCATTATATTTTCTACATACTTCCTACTTGTTCCATGATACAATATGTCTGGTGGAACAACTTCTTCTAATTCTACATCAACATCAATGGAATGTCCCTGATTTGCTCTTATTTTTGTTTGATCATCATTAAATGTAAAACGCTGTTTATTATTATTTTTTACAATTTCACTCAATATTTTAAAATCAATATGATATCCCTTTCGGTTGATGCCATCTATCAATTCATCTACATTTGCCCAACCCTTTTCATCTAATTTGATATTGATTACTTCTGGTTGATGTCTTAATATTAAACTTATAAATTTACTTAATTTTACTTCATCCATTTTCTACCTCTTCCCCTTTTCTACTATAAATTATATTCTTCTTTTGTAATAAGAAACTTATAGGTGATTTTTGGTATTTCTAGTTGTTGTCATGTTACATTTTTCATTATACCATACTTTCCATTTTCTATCAATTGGAATTCATTTTTACTAGCATATATAAACAAAAAAA
>CATLBQ010000003.1 GCA_949879765.1 uncultured Bacilli bacterium | reverse complement strand
TTCTTTTTTGATTTCATCTACCATTTTTCTTGCATTAGCTAATGATTCTTCGACTTTTACTAATCGCTCTAAGACATTTCGGTATCTTTCATCTACACTTGTTAGATTCTTTTCCATTCTATCTACACACGCTTTGATATATCCGACATCGGATAGAATCAAGCCTTCGCTTTTTCCTTCTGTCTTATGTTCTTGCTTTTCACTTCTTTTAAAAGCTAAAAGTGCAAACACAATACTAGATAAGGAAGCAGCGAGTCCTATCAATGTAACGACAATATTTGTTTCCATTCTTTTCACCTCCTCTTTTTTTGAGAGTTTTAAATGCTCTCATACTAATAACCGTTAAAAACATCTATTTTTACAACCACAAAATAAAAATATTTGTTTTTTATATGTTATAAGCTTGCAACTCTTCTTTTTTAAACTTTGCTAACATACAAATGAACTGAGTTATTCTTTCATTTGTTTTTGCAACTGTGGATAATGTAATGATAATAACGTCTATATCTTCATTTGTTAATGATTCTACACTTACTTTTCGTTCTAAGATTAGTTGTACTCCACCTCTTTGAATTCCTCCACAAGAGATTTGTATATTAAAACGATAAGATAATTCATGAATATGTCTATATACTGTTTTATAACTTACCTCAACTTTTTCTGCTATCTCTTTCATTGTCCATATCTTCCCATCTGAAATTACTGAAAGTATATCTGCTTGAATATCTCGCCTTTTCATTACGCCCCTCCTCTTTTGAAAAGTTACACCAATATTGTATAATTACCGCTTGGACAACGGGTGTCCAAGCGAAAAAATATTTTTCACTTTTTTAAAATTTTTTATTGAAAAGATAGTCCATTGTAATATTGAACTAATTCATATTTTCTTCATTCTTTTGAGGAAAAAAGAAATGTAGTGTTAGCATCCGTTTTTCTCCCTCATATACCTAACAGTCAAAAAATGTGTGTTTTTACAACCAGTCATTAAAAAAATTTAAAATAAATTGATATTTCTTAATAAGTTGGTATAAAAAAACCGAAATTATCCCTTATCTTAGATAATTTCGGTTTTTTTAATATTTAATTTATTCTGCGACATCACCACTCGCTTAATTTTACTCACTTATTCTTTCCCTCAAATTTAATATAAGTATATATTATTTTTCTTTATTTTGAAAGGAATAAGCAAATATAATAGTATTTATTGTATTCTTTTGTAGAATTTTAAAACAAAGAAAAAAGTGCAGATTTTTACATCTACACTACTAATCATTATGAATGATTCTATTTTAGTAACAAATTTATTCTTTATAAATCTTCGAAAGTTCAATTCTCTTTTTTTATTAGAATGTCTAAAAAAATAGCCATAAAATTAAATTCTATTTTTCAATGAATTTAAAATATTGGAGTATTAAAAAAGTCCTAATTTACTTACGTTTATTAGGACTTTTAAGGCTAAATAGCCTTTTCGTTTATTATACATGGCGGAAAATGGGGGATTCGAACCCCCGCAGCTGTGACACCCTAACGGTTTTCGAAACCGTCCTCTTCAACCTCTTGAGTAATTTTCCAATATCTTTTTTATTATATCATGTCTTAAGAATTTTGTAAAGGATAAACCTTATTTTAAAAATACTGAATGATAAAAGATGAGATAACAAAACGTTATCTCACCCTGTATAATTAAATAAAACTTATACTTCGATTCTTTGATGAATCAAATAAACGGTTAGACTTGCTATAATCATTTTGATTAAATCAAATAACAAAAAGGGCACAACACAAGCCAGTAAACTTTCTACTAATCCACTATCCATAACGAGCATATACCAAATTGTACCTACTGCATAAAGTGCAATTGTACCTATAATCATACCTAAAGGATAAAAAATAAACTTGCTTTTATTATGATAAACAAACAAACCACTAAGAAAAGCAAGTGGAATATACCCAATAATATAGCCACCTGTTGCGCCTAGCACCACACCAAACCCACTTCGGTATGCAGAAAAAACGGGTACCCCTATCATTCCAATGGCAATATATAATACTATAGAAATTGTCCCTCTTTTAGGCCCCAAAAGAGCAGCTGTAATATAGATCACAAAAGTAGCTAATGTAATCGGAATAGCTCCTACTGGAATAGCTACTGGGGCAAGTACACAAATTAGTGCTGCCATTATACTAATTAAAACCATATTGCGAATTGTCTTATTCACTTTGAATCACCATCCTTGTAATCTCACCACTTGATACGGTATATACTTTTCCTTCTTCTTCTACAACTAATTCCCCCTCTTTTGTAATATCTATAACTTTTACAAAATGAGATACATTCGCTTTTTGAAGTTCTACTTCTTTCCCAATCACAAAAGAGTATGATTTATATTCTTCCATAAAATGGCTATCTTCAATTTGAACAAGTTCTTTATCTATTTGATTGATAATTTCAGCAATCAAATCATTTCTAGAAACAATGCACTTTGCTTCATCTTCAATCGTAGTTGCAATAGATGCCACTTCTTTTGAAAAATTTTGTTGATAACAATTGACACCTATTCCAATGACGGCATACTCAAATGTATTTTCCTCTATTGAAGTAGATGCCTCAGTTAAAATTCCACATACTTTCTTACCATGAATATATACATCGTTGACCCATTTGATCTTAGCTTCTAGTCCAGTTAATTTTTGAATCGCTCGGACTACTGCTACTCCAGCAAGACAAGTCAATTTTTTAGCATATTCAATCGCAATCTGAGGCCGATATAATACGCTAAAATAAATGCCCGATGTTGGATTAGATACATATGTTCTACCAATTCGACCACGTCCTCCAGTTTGTTGATTGGCTACAACCACCAATTCTTTTACATCCGTTGTTTTAGCCAAATGTTTTAAAAAAGTATTGGTAGAATCAACCTCATCTAAAATCACAACTTCTTTAGGATACTTTAGTTGAACAGCAATTTTTGTTTCATCTAATACTTTTTGGTCACTATGATAGATATAACCTATGCGGTTGATACTTTCAATTTCATATCCCCTAGCCATTAAACCTTGTATAGCTTTGCTCACATAACTTCTGGTAATATGAGTAGTTTGGGCTATCATTTCACCACTTACAACTTGGTGTGGATGTTCTTTTAAAATGGATAAAATTTGCTTTATTGTTGCATCTTGTTTCATAAGTTCTCCTTCTATAGACTATATTATAAATAAAATGTTGTTTCTTGTCAACTAAAATATATTATTTTTAGTTGACAAGAGGAATTGTACCCTTTTAAATAGTGTATTTATATAAAAAATACGCTTTTCGCCATTTTTGTCTCATTTATAAGATTCAAGTAAATTTTGTCCGATTTCGTATATTTTAAGCCATTTTAGGTTATAATATTGAAAAAGAGGTCAAAGGTGGCAGGTTTATGTATTGGACTAAACGAATTCGAGATTTACGTGAAGATCATGACTTATCAAAAAAAGAACTCGCAGAACAACTTGGTATTAGTGAAAGAACACTTTCTAGATATG
The DNA here is from genome assembly GCA_949879765.1 of uncultured Bacilli bacterium. Taxonomy (GTDB): domain Bacteria; phylum Bacillota_I; class Bacilli_A; order ML615J-28; family CAG-313; genus CAG-313. Next base: position 106,769 of record CATLBQ010000003.1, on the reverse strand, counting down.
AAGCAGGAACATCTGAGCCAACCATTGGCGTTATTATTAAACTTGCTTTAATGTTTAATATTAGTGCAGATTATATTTGTGGGATTACTGAAGAAATGAATATCAAAGATCCTAGTGTAAAAGATGATATTATCGATTTACTTGATAAATTGAATGCTATAGCAAAAAGATTATAGAATTATCCTTGATAAGGGTAATTTTTTTTTTTTGCATTTTGGAAGGAAACTGCCGAAAAACAAAAAATAAATCAATTTTTTGGTTTTTGTTTCTATAGAAGAAGAGATTGCTTCTTTCCTTGCTGTAGATGGTAGTGATGTCTTTGCTTCTTTAAAAGACTATTTAAAAAAGGATGCTTTGGGTGATGTTATTTTAAATCAATATCTAATGGGTAGTTTTGAGTCTAAAAATAATATGAAACTTGCTCTTCTTCCTATGCAAGAGGTGTTGAATCCTTCTCGTTTAGTTGAGGGATTATATCGAGGAAGTATATCCATTGTGGATTTTTTCTTCTATAGAAGTGGTGTCGCTTCTATATCCTTATTTATGAAGTAATAAGATACAATCAATTGAATTTAGTTAAAAAGAAGGGCTATTCATACCCCATAATTTAGGTTATGAATAGCCCCTTTCAATTTACAAAAATTCTTTACAAATAACTTTCAATATATCTAATAATTTCTTCTTTGGTCACAAGTCCTTTACCAATTGAAACTTTTAGATATTTAACATTAAATGCAACATATTGTTCATAAGTTAAATATTCTTTCCATTCATCATATGTATAAAGACCATATTTTTCAATATCTTGATTCATTTTTTCTATATCTATTTTCATATTTTCATCAAGTTCAAAAATATTAAATAATCCTCGTAAATCCCCACCAATAGATAATAAGTTATCAGAGAAAATGGTCAAATGCTTATATGTAACTGGAGAGAAGACTTTCACTGTTTCCTTGGTTAAATATGCATCAGTTATGGTAACGCTTGAGCCATCAATTAGATAGAATCTATGTCCTATCATTGATTTATAATTATCTTCGTTAATATATACATATTCATTTAAGTCTACGTCAAAGAATCCATGTTCAAAACTGATACGAGTTTTTGAACCATCATTAAAAATTAGATTTATAACTATTACTTCTTCTGCATCTAGTGAATCATGTACATTAACTACTACAGGAGATATATCCAATCGACCAGTTTCGTGATTAAAGACAACAACCATATCACCAATTTTTAAATCTTCTACCTTTTTTTGAGTTCCATCTGCCATTGTAATTAAAGTACCTTCTACTATACAACCACCACTTTTTCTAGTTGCAAAGATAGTGTAGTTGTCATCTACAATGCCTGTATAGTCTTGGCTAATTTCTTTCATATCGGTAAGTTTATATTGTTCACAATATTTTGCTGGTGTCATATCTTCTGCTGAAGAATAATATCCTCCTTTTCCTCTAGCCATATAAGGCTTATCAAAAGTAGTTGTTCCCGTACCTTTTGCTGTAACTTGATATCTAAAACTGCTTCCTTTAATAAGGATAACATCTCCATTGGCTGTTACCTCTTGAGTATAACCTGTATCTATTTCTGTCACTTTATATTTCGTACTACCTGCTCCAGAAGTGCCTTGGGTAAATAAAGAAAGACATACTCCTTCGTTTGGAATAATATTCAGATTTAAATTGGAAGTTACTTTAAAATAAGTATCTTTATCATATACATAAGATGAATCAACAAATGAAGCTGATTCCGCTCTTGTAACAACTATCTTTACATATTTTCCTCTTTGGATATCGTATGAATTGTTTCCATCAGTTGAACCAGAAGTTAGCTCAATTTGATTTGTTCCATTGATATCATCCGCTTGATACACTTGATAGTTACCAACATTATATTTATAGTTTGGATTATTCTCAAGTTCAATATTTAACTTGTAAGTTGAAACTCTATCACCGGTCCAACAAAGATTACCATCCGGATCAGAATGAATAGACATTGTAGGTCCAAACTGAGCATCAGATATTGTACCATCATCATTAATGAATGGTCCACTAGACATTACTTTGATTTGATCAGAGTTTACCCCTTCTTCAGATACAACAGTAAAACTATCTTGACTTTTTACCAATGTAAAGTCAAGTTGTGCTGTTCCACTTGAATTGGTAGTTTCAATATACGCACCTAATTTACCATTTTCAGTAAGTGTTAATATACCATTTACCATAAATTTAGCAGATGGCTGTGTACTATATGAAGCATGAATACCTTGAATTCCATCTAAATCACCATTTTTATAGAAAATGATTGAAGAATCAATATCTGCTTTACCATCCTCAAGAACAACCACTTCTGAACCTGGCATAAATTTCATTTTATTGCCCATATGGAATGTCGCGTTGGCTAGAACATAAGGTTTAATCTTATATGAAATGGGTAGAAAATATTCTTGTGTATCAATGGTCACCACTGAAGCCTTAATAACAAGTGAACCAATATCAACATTTGTATTGATATATACTCTAGTTGGTGATGATACTTCATTTACTGTTAATCCTTCTCTTCTTGGACAATATTCAAAAGCTAGAAAGTTATTTGTGATTTCATCCGATGGCGAAGTTAAAAAAAGTGCACTTCCACCTTTTCTATCAACAATATGTACAGTCTCACTAAAATATTGTATCATAGCTCCACTACCAACGGATATACGGGCCTTAGCGTCCATTTTAGCACCATCTACAAATTTTGCATATGTTTGGATATTAGGAAAATCAAAAATTGTAAATGGGCATATTTTTTTATCTACTAAGGTTTTTAATGTTCCACCACTTGATGTATCCGCAATACCTAATGCAGTCATCAAATAGCCGCCATTTTCAAAGAAAAGATATCTTTCATTATCACATTCATTAAAATAATCATTTGTATTACCAGTCTGCTCTGCATGAATCATGTCTTTTTCTTTGATATATCCATAGGCATATAAGCTACCAGAACATACAATTTTAGAATTTTTCCCAAGAAGAATTTCTGAATAATTTCTAACCACTCCACTTGTTCCGAGTTCACCACCAATGTAAACTTCAGCTCCCTTTGAAATCGTTAATTGAAAATTATTTAAAGTTAAAAGATTCTTTCTATAATTATTGACATTATTAATACTTGAATCAATAATACCTCTGCCTATATATTCTTTATATTCACTATCAGAATCAGTAAAAACAATTTTCCCGTCATAGGGTAAATAAAGACTAACCCCTGAAAAAAGTGTAATACTACCATTTTCCAAGATTGCACTAGATCCTGGAAGAATATAGGAATGAATTTTTATATTAGAATTAGCTCTGACTTGTTCATTTGCGGAGCGAATCGCTGCCGCAACATCTGTAAATTTACTATATGGCTGGGATTGTTCTGTTCCATTATTTACAATATAGTTTTCAACTATAACTTTTGAATTTTTATCAATGGTTATGCTTGCATTATTATTTTCATAACTAATTGTCCATAAACTACTTCCAACAGTACATAATAAAGCTGTTATGATAAAACATAATAAAATTGAAATTAAATTTCTTATTTTCATAATAGATTACCTCGAAGCAATTTTTAATTTAAATTTAGCTTCTGTATCATTGGAATAAAGAGCCAACTCACTCTTATACATCTCTAAATCAGAAATACTAAAACTAAATTTAATAGAAAAATAAAACATACTAGTTCCAATTTTTTCATCCGATAAAACAAAATCAACATAACAAGAACAATCATCCTCGTCCATAACAATAGAATAATTGTTATTATATGACCCCATATCATTTGTATCTAAATACATCGTTGTTAACATATATTTAGAATGAATTAATTTAAAATCATCTATGGAATTTTGTCTTAATTCTAATCTTAATGTAAGTGTGTTATTATCTAGTTTAACATTATTAAATTTAGAATTGTCAATTTTAAAATAAAATATCATATCTGCAGTATTCTTAAATTGGCCATCTGAAATAAACCCATCATTGCCTAATTTAAATGTTGAAATCCCCAATTTATTAGTTCTAGTATCAGGAGCAATAATACTAGATAAATCAATACTATTATCGGTTATGATAGATCCGTTAACTTCTTTTGTGTCTATTGGTAAAATCCAACTAGAAAAGCCAATGCTGATGAGTGATATCATACATAGACTCAAGATTAAATTAATTTTCACTTTTGATATCATAAACGTTCTCCTTTCTTAAAATGAATTGTAATTTCAGTTCTTATCTTTATCCATAAAGACGAGTTATGAATAAAGATAAAAATTGAATGAGTTATAGATGTCTTTATTCTTCCCTGAATAAAAAGGGAAGAATAAAGCATTTATATTTTATTTAATTTACTTTTTCCCAAATAGCATACAGTGTAATATGATCAAATATAGGTGTCAAATCAGTAAACTGACCTGTCACAGGAGTAACAACTTTACTTGTATACCAGCCTTTAAATGTATAGCCTGTACGAGTAGGTATAGGAATTTGATATCCATCGGTTGTAAAATATGACCCTCTTTTGATTAAATAAGATAATTGGGCACCTGTTGGCATTTGAGCAGGTTCATCAGTAGTATCATTTAAATCAAATCGTACTGAAAAACTTTGTTCATCACCATTAAAGTCTGTGATGAGTGTCCAACTGCCACCTTCTTTGACATAGATGCAGTGATGATAAATATCAAAGTAATAATCCCCGTTTACACCTAGGGTATCACTTGGTCTAGTGCCTCCGTTATACCACTGATTGGCATCTTTAGGTCGATTAAATTTTATTTCTTCATTTGTTCCATCTGTATACTGGATTTTCAATACATATTCGATTTCTGTTTCAAATGAAACAATCGATTGAATTCCTTTTCCTGTTTCCCCTTGTTGTGGACCAGGAATGGTAATGACGACATCTTCACTCTTTGAAAAGTGGAAATAAATGGTTACACTACGATCTTCATGAATGGTTTGATCGTATCCTATGAAACTATTGCCATCTTCCCCTTTTTCACCCTTTGGAAGAAGCATAGGCTCAGACATTGTCCCATCGCTATATTTTACACATATATATACATCGTTTGTTTCTTCATCAATTTGTGGTTCTAATCCAACGATAGAAACCCCATTTTGAATAGTGAATTCCACTGGTTGAATCGTTTCATCTGTAAACAAAATGGTTAGTGTTGTTGTACCATCTTTATCATTTTTATTGGTTAAAATAGATTGAATTCCATTTCCGGCTATCCCTTTAGGAATAATAAATTCATCCGGTTTTCTATTTTCATCAGTATAGTGAATAATCATCTTTGTACTTCCGTCGGGTTGTAATTCAGTACTAATACTTTGAATCAAAACGCCTTCAGAATCAGAGCCAAAAAAGCTAGAACAACTAGAAAGGAAGAAAAGCGTACAGAAGCATAAAAAAGATAAAGTGAACGATTTTAAAAGTTTATTCATAAAGAACCTCCTTTAGCATTTTCAATTAAAATAGAAAGATTAGGTGTTTGGCCAAATAAATAACCAGAGTTATCGAAGCAAATGAATTGGAAAGGTTGGTAACCAGTCACAACCGTAACTGCTTTTAACATCATAGTTTTGAGCATAGCAATCGTATCATCACTAGAAGTAAGCGCCAAATAAGCATCTAATAAATCAATAGTAATCAAAGGGGCAAAATGGTTTTGACCCGAATAATGATCAAATTGAACAGTAGATAGATTAGCACCACCACCATAGAAAGCAATTGGAACATTGATGTATTGAGCATTGTTAGAAGCATATAAAGGAGCCTGTGCAAAGAGTTGAGATTTGATAGGGAAAATCTTATCAATATCAATGATTCCCGCATAATCAGGCTGTATGCTTGCAGCAAAACTTGATATATTTTCACAAATTAATCCAGATATATCCATAGAAGTCGTTTCTTTATAATCATAAAACTGGGTATTACCCGTAATCGTTACTTCAACAGGATAACTCATACCAGAAATATTAGAAGTAGTAAGCTCACTTAAAGCAATTCCATCTTGAGTCTGTAACATACCTAAAATCTCAGAAATAGAAGAAGGAACATTCGCATATAAGAAAGGACCATTGAAGAGTGTATCTAAGGATATAGAAGCGACACCGCTTCTATAGAAGAAAGAATCCACAATGGATATACTTCCTCGATATAATCCCTCAACTAAACGAGAAGGATTCAACACCTCTTGCATAGAAAGAAGAGCAAGTTTCATATTATTTTTAGACTCAAAACTCCCCATTAAATATTGATTTAAAATAGTATCACCCAAAGCATCCTTTTTTAAATAGTCTTTTAAAGAAGCCAAGACATCACTACCATCTACAGCAAGGAAAGAAGCAATCTCTTCTTCTATAGAAATGGTCGATAAATATTCGTTTGTTCCAACAGATAATAAGAAATTACGCGCATTACTTAATATTGAATTTTGAAGAGTCACACGCATCGATGAAAAACTTCTCACTACATTTTTTCCATTGGATAGTTTAGAATTTCGAATCGTAATGTCATTCCCATGGGTTTCAAGTACTGTTCCGACTGTGTTTAGATTCGATAGCATATTACCAAAATCACAATTTTTTAAGGTCACATCATTGATGAGAATATGACTACCATCGACATACATACCAATATTGTCTTGTCCAAATGCTTCTACAAGTGGCATATTGTTATGATCTCCTAATGCATAAAAAGGAAGTGGTCCTCTAAATAAATCATGTTCACTTAAATAGGGGATTTGAATGAGGCCACCATTTCCATCACTAACTTCTTGAGTTAAAGTAGGATAGGTTAAATGATGCATATTGATGGTGTATCCATTTCCATAAAAATCTTTTTGCACATGTAGTCCAACTAAGATTTGATCAGAAATAAAATTACTTCCACCTTGTTTTTGAATATTTTCATTCCACTGACGAATAAATTCATGATTATATGTTGTAGTAAAAGCATAAATTTCTTGTTTATCTAATCGAAAACTAAATTTTTCATTGCTATCATAATGACCAAAACATGCCACATTGTTGGCATTTAACGCCTTCATATTATCAAGCGATTCAAATGACTTTCTTAGTACTACAATTTCACCTGTTTCTGATTGATTGGTACAATACAATAAGTCATCATATGTGTAACAATTGATTCCTTCATCTACAATTTCAAATTGATATGTTGCGGGTTCTGTAATGCCTTCTTTGACAAAGTCTAGTGTAAAATAGGCGAGTTCATTTTTCGTTACCGCATTTTCTTTTAAGACTAATTTTTGATTTTCTAAGTCTAGCAACTGAATATTTTCTGATATATCTTTGAGTACGAGTGTTTGTTCCATTGTAGAAGGAACCACTTTAATTTTCAAATCAATGGTGGTGGGTACTTTTTTTCCTTCTTGCAAATCATATTCACCATAATAAATCATCGGGTCAATATTATTTTGAGAACCTTGAATAGTTGTACTGATTAAGATAGCCGCATTTTCATAAATGACTGCGTTCATACTTCTAAATACATTTCCCTTTTCATTAGAACAAGTAATGACTACCTCCCCACAAGCGTGAGTTTGCAAATAATAGGTATTATTCTTTTCGATTATTTCCGCGTATTTTGTCTCATCATTTGCATTTTTGTTACGAATGCTCCATACCAAGGCATTCCCCATACTTGTTGGATAGTCTTTTTGATTTACACCTGTTGCTTTTAATTCATATAAAGTATCACTCAGTTGAAATCCTTCCATATCATCGTAATCCCATTTGATAGATAAAATATCATTATCAATCATATTGAATGTTGTATTGATGGTCACTACACCTAGTAGGGCAATTAAAAAAGGAATCAATAATAAGACAATTAAATTTTTCTTTTTCATATTAATTCACCACATCCAAATCCATAAAAAATGATGCCATATTTTTCTTTACATAAAGCATATAAGGTAAACCCACGATAAGCATAGCAACAATCCCTATAAAATAAGCCACATAAATAGGTAACTTAAAATAAGATAAAATAATCGTTACTACAAAGTAAATGATGGGCAAAAGATAAGCATAAAGCGTTGATGCAAAATAGGATCTAGGTTTCCGATTGCGAATACACAATTCCTCTTTTAAAGCGATTATATTGAAAATAATCAATAATAGAACAACCATAATGAAACCAAAAGCAACCGTAGAAAAACGAATCACATGACCTGCCCATAACACCACAAGACTAACCAAAAGTGAGGCTACAGACATGATGAATGGAATCAATACTTTAATGAGCATTTGTTTTTGATAATCCACGGGAATCGTTTTCATCAATTTAATGGTTTTCTTCTCCATTGAAATATATTGACTCGCCCCTTGCGCAATAATCACTGAAAATAACATCAATATCAAAATATCCAATAAAGGAATAAAATTCGGTAACATCGCAATATAATAGGCAAACTTACCTGTCATAAAAATCATATTGAGTGCTTTAATCACCAAATAAGCGAGAAAAGGTTGTACCAATAATAAACCAGTAAAGGATAATGTGTAACTGGTATTTCTGGTTAACAAAAGTACTTCTTTTTGAATCAAAGCTTGTGTCACAGTTACAGGCTTAAAGGATGCTTTGACTGGTTTGGTTTTACTCGCAATAGATATATTGCGTACATAATGAAAAGCAAAAATAGCTACTGAAATCCCTAGTAAAAATACACCAGATGCAATCGCCAAATAAGGGAATAATCTAGCATATCTTCTTTCTACAAAAATATCCGTTAAAAAATTCGTAGGTATTTCATATTTTCTCATTTGAATGAATCGCTCTACTGAATCTTTTGTAAATAGACTATTGATATTATTAGAAGCAACCATATTGATAAATAAATTCAGTACATTAGAATAGATATAACATCCCACAAATAATATAGCGATGGCTAAGATGAACTGAACCAACAAATGTTTTTTCAAAAACTTTTGCACTAACCAAAGGGGATATACCAAAAGCAAAGCAATTCCTCCTTCAAACAAGAAAGAAAGAAGCGGATAAAATAGGCCCAAATAATAAAACCACATGCCTTTATTGAAAATAACCCCATATGCCACAAATAGTGGATAAATAAATAAAATGCTCATTGCATAATGGGTAAGAAAAAGGAAAATCAATTTTGAACCAATAATTGAACCATTACTAATTGGATGTACGGAAAGTTGTTCGATATCTTTCTCATCAAAAAATAATTTTCTAGCATTGAATAAATTGGAAACCATAATCAAGATAGAAAGAATGGCTAAGAACACATTCATAAAAGCAAGTGGTGCTTGATAAAACTGATTGATTTTCTTTAAAATGGTGGTAAATAAAAACACTTCAATAGTAATAAAACAAGCGATGAAAAGAAGTGTAATGCATGTAGATAAAATCCGTTTTGATAAATGTTTTTCCTTTCCAAATAACAGTTTAAAATCTTTTACAAGTAGGGTAAGCATATCCTAACCCCCATATGTTTCAAGGAAGATTTTAGAAAGTTGCAAACGTTTATTCGGATTTTTCTTTAAATCATACAAAGCAGCCACTTTACCATCATTAATAATGGCTACTCGGTCACAAATTTTAGCAACCAATTCAATATTGTGGCTAGTGACAAAAACAGTGTTGCCATGATTGGCATACTCACGCATCATCTTCTTTAATTCCTCAACAGCCATAATATCTAATCCAACCGTTGGTTCATCTAAAATCCAAATTTTAGGACTATGAAGCAAGCTGGCAATTAAACATAATTTTTGTTTCATACCATGGGAATAGTCCGCAATTGGATGCGTTAGATCTTCTAATTTCAATTGGAGCCTATTGCTCAAATATTTATAATTTTTATCAAAATCAACTTCGCTCAAACCATAAATACTTGCTACAAATTCCAAATAGTCATATCCGGTCATTTCTTCATAGCAGATGGGTTCACTGGCTACATATCCAAAAGAAGCCTTGGCTTCAATAGGATTTGTTTTGATGTTAAAGTCTTTCAAAGTAATTTTTCCTTTTGAAAACTTTTTAGAACCAATCATGCAATCAATTGTAGTGGATTTACCAATTCCGTTACGACCGATAAAACCAAATAATTCACCTTCATAAACCTCTAAATTTAGTCCCAACAGAACATCTTTTTTGCCATAAGATTTATGTAGGTCAGCAATGGAAATTGTAATTTTATTTCGTTCTTCTTGGGGAATATATTGTGTTTCCATAGAACTACCTCCTTAATTGAATGAACCAAATGGTATCCTTTTTTTCATCTTTTTTAAATGTATACATCGTTTTACAATCTGGGCAAGAATAGACTTCATCTTCTTGATTCAAATTTTTATGTCTACATACTGGACAATATTTGCTATATATATCTTTTTTTGCTTGAACTTCTTTCATACTATACATCACCCATTCTGTAATCATTTCATATTCTGATACTCGGTTAGAAAAAATGGGTTGATCAAGTTGTACAAATTGATATGCATTCCATAGTGTCATCACATGCGTAGTCAGTGCATTTTCTATTTCTAATTCAGGCATTTGAACATCTCTTTCTGTTTGAAGCATCAAGTGATGTTTTGCGACCACATGGTGATGCGAAACTGTTAAATCTATATCTGTTAACGTTTTTCCTAAAGCAATCTCTACTTGATAATCTTTGAAAAGGAAAGACAAATGATTGTACTTTTGACTCTTCTTTTCATCTAAAACAAAGTGGTTATCCTTGAAGACTTTTAGAATCGTAAAGAAATAATACTTTCTAAAGTCTTCAAGTAAACGGTCTTTGTCTTCGTATTGAATAAACTGACGATAAAATTTAAAGCAATAATGATATAAACGATCCTTTAAAAGAATATTGGTTGGTTGAATGGTACGAAGTGCTAGATTGCATTTAGAAATCTCTTTGTAAAAATAAGTGTTTTTGATATATCTTAATTTTCGTTCTAAATCATCGATTTGGGCAAGTTTTTTTTCAATCGTTTTATTTTCAGAAATTTCAATATCAGCTTGATCAAATGATGGCAACATATGCATATAAAATTCACTATATTTCCCTAGTTCAACATCAATTAGATGAATCAACATACCAATAAATACATTTTCATATATCTTTAATTCATCGGTATATTGATAATGATGCACATATTCAGGAATCATTTCATAATCTTTTTCTTTCCATAACTGAGTGTCTTTAAAAACTTGTTGAAAAGATTCAGTCGACAAATGTCCTGCTGTACTAGCTCGTACAATAATGTCTTCTCCTTTATTACTCAAATGTGGATGAGCAATAATAGAAGAAATGACGCTAAAGATAAAAGAAACTTCATTGAAGAATGCATCATCTTGTTGAAAAGAAAAACGTTGTAAAGAACCTAGTTTGAGTTCATCTAAATCTTTATAAAAGTATTTGATACTTCTATGTTCTTCTTGATACATATTCAGTTGTGATATTGTCTTTTTCAATTGTGATTCTTCAATGATTTTCATAATCTTACAACCTTCTCATTAAACTTTGAATTGTTTTTTCACTACGTTTCAGTACAGATACTCCATAAGTTTTTTGAATCAATCCTAGGAGTTCTTTTAATGCACCCTTTACATATTCTTCAAAACGTCCTTCAATTTTACTGATGACTTTTCTTGATAATAAGAAATCTAGTGCATCTTCTTTTTTACCTCCACATGCCATGAAAATAGGCACGAGTTCAGTAATTTGATTTAAAATACGGTTACCAAATGTAATATCAAACTGATGATAAATATAATCACAAATAACTTGGAATTTTTGATCATCCGCTGATGTGAATTGATAACTTTCACTCGCTTGGGCATCACGATATAATGCATCTAAATGAGAACGACTGATATGAATTGGACTCGCTTCTTCTTTTACCGTAAATGGCTGGTTACGATCATCAAAATCAATCGTAATCGCACGGTCATAGACTTTATCAGTAATGGTAAAAGTTGAGTCATCCTTATTCGCAGTTCCTACAAAATATACATTATTGGGAATACGGATTACACCATCTTCTAATTTAGCAGGCGGAATAAAATTATACGGCAATTGCATAATTTTCAATTTCCAATCTGCTTCTGGATATTCTAAGACAGATAGGAAATCCGCAAAATAATATTCAATACGTGAAATGTTCATTTCATCTAGTACAAAGAAATGAAGCATATCTGGATTATAATTGGCATGATATAATGCAGTTAAGAATTCTGTTTCTGTATATGTTTTAGCAAAGTCATTAAAGTATCCAATTAAATTGGTTTTGTCTCTCCATGTCGCTTGTACTGGAATAAACAAAGATTCTGCATGCAAGAATTTAGCAAAATATCTTGGTAAACTGGATTTACCTGTACCACTTAATCCTTCTAAAATCATAAAGTGACTTGTACCAAATCCACTGACAAAGAAACGAATGGTATCTATATCAAAATACAATTTTTCCTCTTTAGCCAAATAATTTCTAAAACGTGTACATATATCACTCAATTGATAATTTTCAGTTTCTACTTTCTCTATTTCATATCCATCATATTCTGCATCCATCATGGAAAGAGCAGGAAATACTTTTTCACGATCATCTAATTCTTCTGCGCTACGAACAATACTTTGTTCAGATGGGACACTTCCCCCACTCATAACTTGTCCACTCGTAACACCATTTAATGTAGCTGTTGCATTGATAGCATCAAAATTACTTGTCACATCAATTTCCGTTTCATCTTCAAATGTAATTGGCTCATTCTTGTCATATGCCCTAAATGGTTTGTCTACTAAAATAAAGTTGACAACAAACATCAATATGCCCCCAAATAAAGCAAATAAAAGCACATAAATGCATGTAGCAAGGAGTATAGATTGCCATAAAAATAACATTACATTACCGATATTTTCAGCAGTCAGTGGTCTTTGAATGAAAATACCTACACCCACTGATAAAACTACACAAGCAAGAAACGATAATACATAAGAAAGAATCATTTTTCCACTAAACGGTTTTTTGTGATTTACAATGGCATATCGTTTTTCATATAAAAATACAGCTGTAAATACTATAATGTAGATGGCTACAAGTATCAAACATGCAAAACCAGAAACACCACATTCAATGGATTTAAAGTTCAACATACCAGCAATCAGCGCTAATGGATTCTTTTTATTGGCTAGTGAATGTGATCCTTCCAAACAGAGCCCTGTAAAAATTAAGATGAAAGAATAGAAAAATGCTAAAGAGATAGTAATTAAATTCTTTCTTGTATAATAGGGTTTACTCATATTTATTCTCCCGGTTTATCGTCTTTTATCACGATTTCTTCTGCAATCTTTTCAGAAGTCGATTTATTTTGAACTTCTTTAATGATTGTCTCATTTGATTTTTCCAAATAAGGGCCATCTTTGATTTCGGTTTTATCTACAAAACCGTCTTCACCAAAACGATAAGCATAGCCCTTATAATAAATTGTCTCAACATATTCTGCTTTTAACGCCTTTAACTCAACTTCATGACTATAATCTATTGCTTCAGCAAGTTGTTTACTACGATGTTCTTGTGCTTGGTTCATTTTTCGAGATAGATAATCAATCATAAACAAACAATAGATTAATGAAACAATCGTGATGATACCTGCATATGATTGTAAAAACATAATAAACATCCCTAAACCATTGATTTTTTTTCCGGTATATCGACCGATAATATCCTCAAAGGTTGGATGGTATTTATCACTTGCATCATTGGCATCACCACGTGTTTCATATTTTCCATTTTCTATTTCTTTAATTCTATGAATGACATTGATTCCATCATTATTAACAAACGCGATTACATCATAACGACTTAAATCAGATGCTTTTTTTACTTTTTCTAAAACAATAATATCATACGTTTGAAATTGGTAATTCAATTTACTGCTAGCATCACTAGTTATCAAATAAGAATTGGCCTTATTTTTTTCGCTCATAGAGCCCGATGCCACCACCATAATCGTTTTATTACCAATCATTGTTACATTGTGTTGAAAGCGGTTGATTAGCGAAAATATAAATAATGGTATAATGATCACCAAAGTCAGATAGAATATCACATTTCGAATCACCGAATTGATTTTTCTTCTTCTTTTGATGTGTTCTTGTCTTTCATAGATTACTTCATCGATTATTTCAATATCTTTTTTTCCTGACTTGATTTCAGCAATTTGTGAAGTCGCATAAGACTTGTATAATATTGTAAATATTGTCGCGAAACTAAATACCCCGATGATTGTAACTATGAGGGAAATAATTTCAGCTGAAGACATATTATTTTATTTTCAAATTAGTTTGCTGTAGCAGAAACAACTACTTTAAATGAAGGGCCTGTTGCTGCATCCAATGTTTCATCATCTACATCAGATGCCAAACCATAAATAGTGGTACGAAGTGCTTTTAGCATTGTTTTTACTTCTTCGTCTGTTTTCTTCAATCCATCTTCATTTTCATCAAAATATTTACCAGGATTTACGCCACCAAAAACACTACCCCATTTGAACTCAATTGTATATGAAAATTCTACTTCAGTATCATTTCCTGCAACTGCAGTTGGAGTTACTTCAACTGCACTCTTTGCACATTCTGGTAATACAATATAACCTGCAGTTTCTGCAGCAAGTAATGCAGTTTTTACTGCTTCGTCCATTGTAAGTTCTACTGTCAATTTACCCAAAACATTTTTAGGTGATACTTTTCCTGTCACAGTAATAACTAATGATTCAGCATTTGTACCATCATAACGAACACGACCAGTAGTATCATCTGCTTTAGGTTCAAACTTGATAGATGATGTTGATAAAGCTACATCAGTTAATTTTAAAGAACTATCTGTTACTGTACCAACTGTCACATTTCCATCTTGTTCATTTTTTGCATTCGTAGACATAATCCACGCAGCAAAACCAGTTGAAACAAGTGCAATTGCCATAAATACCATTAATCCAAAAACAATAATTTTTCTCTTATAAGAATTTCTTGTTAATTTAGCCATTTTTATTTTACTTCCTTTCCAAATTATTCAGCAGGTTTAACTATTAAAGTAATAGTAAATTTAGAGTCTTTTAAAGCAGAAAGAGAATTTAAATTAGTTTGTGCTGCTGCAGCTAATTCATCTGTATAGTTTTGGTTATTATAATATTCAAGTGGATTTTTTCCATTAAAAGTATTACCCCAAGTAAAAGTAAATGTTACATGATAAACGCCAGTTTGTTCTTCTACCTTTTCTACTACTGCTTCTGGTAATTCACCCACAAGATTAGCATCTTTAGCAGCAGTGTATTTTTCATCACCTTGAATTGTTGCTGTAACACCATTTGTTGCAGCAGCATCTTTAGCATTACCTTCTGCATCTTTTACTGTAACTACCAATGTAACGCTTAAATTTTCAGCATAATTTGTATCAGTATTTTTTAGCCAATTATTTGTATAAGTACCTTCTTTCCAACCAAAAACTACTGAATTTTTCTCATTTAACCAAGCAGTTGTAACAGTCAATCGATTATCCATAACTGTATCAACTGAAATGTTTCCTTCCATTTCTTTAGTTGTATTGGCCGAAATAATCCATGATGCAAAACCTACACCAATAAGAGCAAGACATGATAATAAAACTAAAGTTAATGTTAATGTTTTTCTTTTCATTTTAAATCTCCTTTTTTTTCATTCGAATAATTTTCATGATATATAATCATTTTATTATATACTTGATTATTATATCATTTTTTCACACATATGTCAACTTTTTGTAATAAATGAAAGAATAATATCATTGTTTGTTTCATATTGTATGCAATTATTACCTACATATGATGTAAAAAATATTAAAACACAGTGGCAAATCTAATCGTTGTTTATGTGATTAAACCTTTAAATTACCACTGTTATTATACTATATGAAAGTAGATATGTAAATATGTTTTTTATTTTTTACTTTGTAATTTTTTCCTATTTTGTATAGGAATGGTTTAATGTTTTCTCTCTTGGTATTGTATGCAATTTGATAAAAAGAGTTAAAAAATAAAGTGATTCTTTTAGAGGAATCACTTTATTTTATATATTTAAAATAGGAGTTATTTTATCCGAAGATACTAAGTAATAATCCTGCGGCAACAGCACTACCGATTACACCTGCAACATTTGGTCCCATTGCATGCATCAATAAATAGTTAGATTTGTCTTCTTCAAGACCAATTTTATGTACTACACGAGCAGCCATAGGAACGGCAGATACACCTGCTGCACCAATCATTGGATTGATTTTTCCCTTTGATAATTTGCACATTAACTTACCAACTAATACACCACCTGCTGTTGCAAAACTAAATGCAATCATACCTAGAAGTAAAATCTTTGCGAAATTCAACGCTTGATTTAATTCAGTAAGCATAGCTGTTGCACCAACAGCAAGTCCTAAGAAAATCGTAATCGCATAAAGTAATGTCTTTGCGGCAGCATCTACTAAGTTTGGCACTACACCAGATTCTTTGATTAGATTACCTAACATCAGCATACCAATTAAAGCAGCACATGAAGGAATCAACATAATAACAACAACCATAACAACAATAGGGAACAATATTTTTTCTCTTTTGGATACTTTTCTTGTTTCAACCATCTTGATTTGACGTTCTTCTTTGGTTGTAAGTGCCTTAATAATTGGAGGTTGAATAACTGGAACAAGAGCCATATAAGAATAAGCTACTACAGCAATAGATGCACATAACATAGCACCGCCATCTGCTCCGTTCAATAATTTATTAGATAAGAAGATAGCTGTAGGTCCGTCTGCTCCACCAATAATACCAATAGATGAGGCTTCAAGTGCATTGAATCCAAGAAGGATTGCGCCAAAGAAGGTAATAAAGATACCAAGTTGAGCAGCAGCACCAAGTAATAAACTACTAGGTCTAGAAATAAGAGGACCAAAGTCTGTAGTTGCACCAATTCCAAGGAAAATCAGTGGTGGGAAGATTTCCCATTCAATACCTTTGTGGAAAGAATACAATAGACCCATAGCTTCTCCATTTGTTCCATCACTATAAAGAGCAGGCGCTAAGTTTACAAGGAGCATACCTACTCCAATTGGAATTAATAAATAGGGTTCAAATCCTTTAGAAATTGCAAGATAGATTAATACACAAGCTACTAAAATCATAACTAATCTTAATAAGAAGCTTGTTAAATCAAATGAACCCTCATTTAAAAATCCCATTTGTTTGAAGAAATTTTCAAATAAGTCTTTGATCATTTGCATATGAATTACCCGATAATTACCAATACTTTTCCGTTTTCTACTGCGTCACCTTTAGTAACGTTGATGGCTTTTACAACTCCACCTTTATCAGCAACAACTTCATTTTCTAATTTCATTGCTTCTAAAATGCATACTACTGCACCTTCTTGAATGGCATCACCAACTTTTACTTTTACATCTAAAATTGTTCCAGCCATTGGTGCTTTTAATTCATATGTAGCACCACTTGCGTTTGCTACTGGTTGTGTAGCTTTTGGTGCTGCTTGCGCAGGAGTTTGAATGGAACCTTGAGATTCACTCACACTTTCTAATTCTACTTCATAAACCTTTCCGTTCACTTTTACTTTATAAACTTTCATATTTTTCCTCTCCTATCCGATTTGTTTAATTGAAACAACCCTTACATTTTCTTTTGTTTGGTTGCGATAATCAATGGAAGCAACTAGAGCTGCAACCATCATGTCTTCATCCGTTACATCTGCCATTGTAAATGCTTTTTGAGGAGCATTTTGTGTAGGCATTACAGTAGCTTTTGCTGGTGCTACTTTTTCCTTTGGTGCAAAAAACTTAAATAGTGATACAATACCCCAAAGCAATGCAAGCATACTAAATACAATTAAAATACAAGTAAGGGCAACAAGTCCCGCATCTCCAAGTGTAATATAACGTGCATATAAAATATTTGCATCGCTACCTGAAACAGCTACTCTTGAACCTTGTTTTAAATTTTCTGTTGTATACCATCCTGCAAAAGTTAATCCGCTTTCTACCATGGATGGATATGAATATTTTCCATCCAATGCTACCTTACTATTTTCAACAAACATCAATTCATATTCACCAGCTGGAACAGTTGCTCCTGGTAAATACAAGGTGCCTTTTTTATTTTCTTCATTCATTTGATAGTAACCAACAAATGTATACCCCTCTTTTGTCTCCGTAGTTGCTACCCTTTCTACCTCAAATGTTTTCTTGACATAATTTTCTCTTGCTTTTTTACATCCTGTAAATGTAAATAATACAGTAAGTAATAAAACAAGCGATACTAATTTCATCCATTTTTTCATATCTTCACCTACCCAATGAATACTTCAAATTCTTCAACTTCATCTTTTTCTTCGGCTTGAACTGGAGCATGACGAGATTCTAAGAATTTTACAGCTACATTTTCAAATAACGCACATGACAATACATCTTCATCTGATTCTACAATCAAAGCATATTTTGCTTTCATTGCATCAAATTCTGGAGCAATATCATCTGCTGGACGATGCGTAATCACAGAAGCATCTCCAATGATTTTTTTACGGATATCTTCATCAATTGGAGCAGGTGCTTGACCATATTCACCTCTAAGATACGCTTTCACTTCTCCTGGGCTCATTTTATAGCGTTCACCACTGATAACATTCATAACCGCTTGTGTACCTACCATTTGTGAAAGTGGTGTAACCAAAGGAGGATATCCTAAATCTTTTCGAACACGTGGAATTTCATTTAACACTTCTTCGTATTTGTCCATCGCTCCTTGACCTTTCAATTGACTCATCAAATTAGAAAGCATACCACCTGGAACTTGGTATTTTAAAATATTTGGATTCGTTGTCAATGCTTTTGGATTTAATCCTCCACTAGCAAGGAAACGATCTTTTATCACTGTTAATTTGTCGCATGCTTGTTTCAAATAATCTAAATTTAATTTTGGATCATATTTTGAGCCTTGAAGTACATATTCTAATGCTTCTGTACAAGGTTGACTTGTTCCCCCAGAAAATGGTGATAAGGCAGTATCTACAATATCAATACCTGCTTCAATGGCTCTCATTACTGTCATTTCCGCAACACCACCTGTACAGTGTGTATGTAATTCTAGTGGAATCTGAACTGATGCCTTGATTCTAGATACTAGTTCATAGGCAGCATCAGGTAAAAGTACACCAGCCATATCTTTGATACAAATAGAATCAGCGCCCATTTTTTCAACTTGTTGTGCTAGATTTACATAGTAATCGATGGTATGTACTGGACTAGTTGTATATGACAATGCAATTTGACAATGTCCACCATACTCTTTTTTGTACTTATTTGTTGCATCAACAGCACTTTTTAAATTACGTAAATCATTTAAAGCATCAAACACACGAATAATATCTATTCCGTTTTCTAATGACTTTTGAACAAATTTTTCAACAAGTTCATCTGAATAGTGACGATATCCTAAAATATTTTGTCCTCTAAATAACATTTGTAATTTAGTATTAGGGCAAGCCTTACGAATAGCACGTAATCTTTCCCACGGATCTTCATTTAAGAAACGAAGACATGCATCAAATGTTGCACCACCCCAAACTTCTAAAGCATAAAAACCAGCTTTATCTAGAAGCTCAGCAACAGGCAAAATATCTTCTGTTGTTAGACGTGTTGCAATTAGGGATTGATGTCCATCTCTTAAACAAGTATCAACAATTTTAACACCCATATTTTTCTCCTTCTTATCTTATTTTTTGTAAAAATAGAAAACGCAAAAAGCATACTGATGTATACTTCTTGCGTATTTTCCACTCATATGTATTTTCTGCGTATTCTATACATCAAAACGCTCATTTCATTTTCTGGTTTCTTGTGTTAAAAAAACCAAATTTTGCAAAGTTATTATACTATAACTTGATTTTTTTTTCAATCAATGTGCTTGATGTTATCGAACCATTCATCTCGAATGCATTTGAATCAAATTGATATATTGTTTTACGCTACTTCTTTTGTATAGCCTACATATTTATATATACCTTGAGAGCGTACATAATAAATATCAAACCCTTTATAAAAGTTATAAAGATACGCTCTGACTTCTGCAATATATCTTAAAAATGTTCTTTCCTCTAAGGAAAATTTCTTTTTAATCTCGTCAGGTTGAACCATACCTTTATCAATAAATTGTTCGTAAATAAATAATACAATTTGTGTTTTGTTATAATGCATACTTAATTCTAGCAATACTTTTTGAATTGAATCCTTTGCTTTCCCCTTCTAAATGATATCTCATTTAGTTTAGCACGTCATTATGTCAATTTTTGTCGCTATATTTTTTATCTTTACAAAATAATACATGATTCGATTAGATATAAAAAATACTTCCACAAATGATTGCGAAAGTATTTTTGATTTTAATCTATTATTCTACTTATTTTGCTAATGCTTGTGCTACAGCAACCGCTACTGCTACTGTTGCACCAACCATTGGGTTATTTCCCATACCGATTAATCCCATCATTTCTACATGAGCAGGTACAGAAGATGATCCTGCAAATTGTGCATCTGAATGCATTCTACCAAGTGTATCTGTAAAGCCATATGAAGCAGGACCTGCTGCCATATTATCTGGGTGAAGTGTACGACCAGTTCCACCACCTGATGCAACAGAGAAATACTTTTTACCAAGTTCAATACATTCTTTCTTATATGTACCAGCAACAGGATGTTGGAAACGAGTTGGATTTGTTGAGTTACCTGTAATAGATACATCAACACCTTCTAAGTGCATAATAGCAACACCTTCACGTACATCATCTGCGCCATAGCAGTTAACAAGTGATCTTTCTCCATCAGAATATTTGGTACGAGATACGACTTCTAGTTTACCTGTTGTATAATCAAATTTTGTTTCAACATGAGTAAATCCATTGATTCTAGAAATGATCTTTGCTGCATCTTTTCCAAGACCATTTAAAATAACACGAAGTGGATCTTTTCTTACTTTATTTGCTGTTTTTGCTATACCAATTGCACCTTCTGCTGCTGCAAAAGATTCATGACCTGCTAAGAAAGCAAAACATTTTGTTTCTTCTGATAATAGCATTGCACCAAGATTACCATGACCAAGACCAACTTTTCTATCATCAGCAACACTACCAGGAATACAGAAAGATTGTAAACCTACACCAATATATTTTGCAGCTTCACTTGCATTTTTTGCATTATTCTTTAATGCAATGGCTGCACCTACTGTATAAGCCCAACATGCATTTTCAAAACAAATTGGTTGAATTCCTTTTACAATATTATATGCATCAACACCTGCTTGATCGCAAATTGCTTTTGCTTCTTCAATAGAGGCAATTCCATTTTCATTTAAAGCTTTGTTGATTTGATCTATTCTTCTTTCATAACTTTCAAATAATGCCATGTTGTAACCTCCTATTCTTGACGAGGATCAATATATTTTGATCCATCAGCAAATCTACCATATGTACCTGTTGCTTTCTTCATTGCTTCATCAGCGTTCATACCCTTCTTTAAGAAGTCAGTAAATTTACCTAAATTCATATATTCATAACCAATGATTTGGTTTTCAGCATCTAGTGCTAAACGAGTAATGTATCCTTCTGCAAGTTCTAAATATCTTGGTCCTTTTTCTTTTGTACTATATGCTGTACCTACTTGGCTTCTTAAACCTTTCCCTAAATCTTCAAGACCTGCGCCAATTGAAAGGCCACCTTCTGAAAATGCAGATTGTGTACGACCATAGATGATTTGTAAGAATAATTCTCTCATTGCTGTGTTGATTGCATCACATACTAAGTCTGTATTGACTGCTTCTAAAACAGTTTTACCTACAATTGCTTCACTAGCCATAGCTGCTGAGTGTGTCATTCCAGAACAACCAATAGTTTCCACTAACGCTTCTTCAATAATACCATTTTTTACATTCAATGTGAGTTTACATGCACCTTGTTGAGGAGCACACCATCCAATACCATGTGTAAAACCATTGATGTCTTTGATTTCACGAGAATAAGTCCATTTTCCTTCTTGTGGAATTGGAGCACAACCATGACTTGCACCAACTTTTACACTACACATTTCTTTTACTTCATTTGTATAGTTCATGTTTTTTTCTCCTTTATTTTTTCATTTTAACCATGATATATTATAATCGAAATCAAATATTTTCGCAAATATTAAGATTTTTTATTTATAATCTTTCTTTATAAAAAAGAAAACCCCTATATAGGGATTCATCTAATTATGCATATACCTTCTTGTTTTATATTTATCGTATTTTATCTAAAAGAATACAGAGTCTATTTTGTGTAGTAATACTCCAATCATAACTTGTCATATATTCTCCATCAAAAGCATCGTTTGGGTGCTTTAAATAATCCCAGTAATCACATGGATAAATTTTATTGACATATAATAATGCTCTTTTGAATTCTACTAGTTCTTCTAAACCGTTTTCCTTTAAAGCTTTTCTTAATTTCCATACTGCATCTCGGTAAAGAATTTTGCTTTTTTCTAGTGGATAATCTGGTCAAAGCGAACAAATCGCTTCTCCCATTGTTACTGTTGCTCCATTTCGATCAACCAAAAGTGCAAGCAATTCCTGACTTTTTGAAGATAAAAATAAAATAGGTCTATCATTTAAAAAGATATTAAATGCCCCAAATGTTTTAATATTAATAACTGGGCGATTTTTAGCATTTAGAATTTTTAACATATATTTATCCAAAATCTCAGGTTTATAAGGTTTATTGCAAAATCCCAATAGATTTTGACCAACTCTTTTGTTAATTTCCTCTTTATCAAAAGCATACCCAGAAATAAAAACTATCAATATGTCAGGTTGAATATGAATGAGTTTTTCGGCTAAATCTATTCCATCTACATCTAATAAATTGATATCTAAAAAAGCCGCATCTACTTTATGTTTTTGTGTATATTCAATACTATCTAATGGATTTTTCATAAACATTTTAATTTCTATATCATATTTATCAATCACATGATATAAAAAAGTATTTAATGCCGCAAATTCATCATCTACTACAATTATTTTCATATATGTGTCTCCTTTTTTGGCTTAGCAAAACGAATTTCAATCATCGTTCCTTGATGGATAATAGAATAAATCGTAACACTTGCACCAAGCAATAATTTCAAACGTTCTTTACAATTTTTAATACCACACGCATCTTTGCGAACTTGTTCTTGATGAAATCCTACCCCATTATCCACAATTCGAATAATAATTTGGTTTTGTTCCTCTATACTACTAATTTGAATCCAACCATCCATTTTTGTTGATAATTTACCATGTTTGATACTATTTTCTACAAATGGCTGTAATGATAAAATAGGCAATTGAAAATCAATTGTATTGATATCAAAATACAAATTCATTGTATTTCCATATCGCATATTCTCTAATTGAAAATAATTTTGAATATTATCTATCTCTGATTCAAAATCAACTAAATCTTTCGTTTCTGTATCTACATTTAAACGCAGATGATTGGAAAATGTAGTCAATGCTATATCCCCTTTTACTATATTTTCGTGATATAAATGTTGAATACAGGTCAGTGTATTAAAAATGAAATGAGGTTTGATTTGAGCTCTTAGTGTTTTTTCTTTGATTTTTCTAAGTTCATTTTCTACTTCTAACATCCTTGCATTTTCTTTTACAATGACTCTAATTTTAAAATAATTATAAATTGTTACAAGAAATATCAGGAAAAGTAATAAAAACGATACAATTCCTTCTGTACCAAACACAATTATACCTGTACTATCTAATAACTCCATTTGAAGAACATCAAACAAAAGAATCATAAAAACACAGTAAAACCATTTTGTCGTGCGTTTAATGGTTTGATTCATATATACTTTAAAATGCCAATACAAAAAATACAAACCTAGTAAACATATAGGCACTAAAACATATCGCTTGGTGCCAAAAAGAATTTCGATTAATATAACATTTACTAAGATAGGTAATATGTTTATCCAAAAAGGAAATTTACTTTGAATTCCTTCTTTTTTGAGTACCCATAAAAAAGATGTGAAAATAAAAAAGATACTCAATAGCCACAACCGAGCATATATGCGATAATCCACACTTTGAAAAAATTGAGTCCAAATCAAACAACCATCTTTTGAAACAATCTGGTTGAAAAATAATGAGAGCAACAAAACGCTATAACAAATCATTTTTTCTTTTTTATAAATACCTAAATTTAGTACAAGACTCATCATCAAAAAGCAAAACATATTTCCTATCATAAATAGAATCAAAAATGTGATTCGATTAGCCAAACGATGCGTTTCACTAGTAAATGATGCTCCAGTTAGCCAAGGTACACTATAAAAGCCCCCAATGTTATGATGACCAACCTCAATAACCAACTCGATATCTTGATTAGATTTGACTTCAAAAGGATGCTGATAAGTGGCTCTACCTCTTGAAAAAGACTGCCCTTTTTCTTTTGATAATTCACCAGAACAACACACCAACTGACCATTGATAAATGCGCGATAAGTACCCCTATAATTATTTAATACAATAGAAAGCATTTCTCCTGGGTGAGGATTTTGAATCATCAAACGATAAGATGCATACCCCTCTTTTGGGATATCATAATATTCATTCCAACGACAAGGCAAAGTAATCATTCCCGTTTTTTCTTCCAAAATACCATCAGTTACAATCCATTGATTGTAATAAAATTCCCATTCCCCAGCTAACAAATAATCTACCTTACGTGTATTGATATCATATTCTTGCAAATCAATGGTAGCATATTCTACTTTCGGTATTTGATAAATATCTTGATAATGATGTGAGAAATACAATATCCCAATAGTGCTACTTATACAAAGAATAAGTGCAAAAAGAAAAATAATTATCCTTTTATATGATGGACTCTTCATATATTCTCCTATTTATATCACGAATTTTATATATTCTTATTATAACATATCGTGCGCTAATAAAGTGCTAATTTTTGCGTATAAAATTATGATAAATTTGATATTAAAAAAGACTGACAAAAGACAAATGTCAATCTTTTTTCATTTTTATTATACATTTTTTTAAAATTTTTACTAGTATTATATATATCCAAATATTTACTATCTTAAATATAAGCAAAGATAAATGCCTAGCCACTGAACGAGTGCACCTATCATTACAAATATATGCCAAATGAAATGAGAAACCTTTTTATCAATTACGAACGGAATAATCCCTAATGTATAAACAATTCCACCACTCAAGATATATCCAAATAATACAATATTATGCTTTATCATATTTGGTAAAAAGAAAAGGCCACTCCATCCTAACAAAATATACAAAGGAAAATGAATAAATTTTAAACGTGTTGGTCCAAATATTGCAATAAATGTAATGCCTATAATAATAATTATCCACTGAACAATAAAAAAGAGAGTACCAATAGTTCCGCCAATATAACAAAGCAAAATAGGGGCGAATGTTGCACCAATCAACAAATAAATAGAAGAATAATCAAAGCGTCTAAATATCCGTTTAACTTTACTACCATAAGGGAAACAGTGGTATAGTGTACTCATCGTAAACATTAAAAATAATCCCATAAAATAAACAAAAGCACCCACATATTGTTGTATAGTACGGGACTCAATGAGCATGAAAATAAAAGCAATCATCGAAAATAAACTCCCTAGTCCATGTGTAACCGCATTCCCAATCTCTTCTAAAACACTGCGATAAGGGGGATTCGTGCTAGGCCTTCCGCCTTTTTGTTCATAATAATTATCCAAGTTTTGGACATATTGATTTTTAATCAATGTTTTATGTCTTTTATAAGATCTTTTTAAAGTTTTCTTATTCATTCGATATTGTTTTCTAATTTCTTTTTTTGTCATATATGCCCTCCTGTTTTTTACACTACCATTATATAAATATACCCTTTTTTATTCAACCTATTCTTTTGATTTTGATATCGCTAATCTATATCTTCTAAAAGAGAATAAAAAAAAGAAACTCTCTAAACTAGAGAATTTCTTTCTCCTTTTATGCAGACTGCTTCTTTTTACCTTTTTTGGCAATTTGTATACACTTAAATACAATAGTTTTGATTATCCATAGAATGAGAAAGATGGCTGCACCAATAAAATAACCTGTTGTATCTAAAACAACATCTTCTACACAACAATTTCTACCAGGAATAAAATATTGGATAAACTCTGTTAAACATGCCAAATATAATCCTGAAGTGAGCAAGGCCAAAACACCTCTAATTCTTCTTTTTTGAGTAGAGTGGATTAAAAAGGCCCAACAAGCAAGAAAACCATCAATCATAAAAAAGAGCATATGACCTAAATACTTACTCACAATACGGGAAAGTGCACTCGTAGAAAGACCATCGACTTTCTCACGGATGACCTTCACTTTATAAACTTGCGACATCTCTTGAAAACCATCGTTGATGGTAATGGTCATCGTTGTATCACCAATTTTTAATCCTCGCATATAAAAGTAATTGACATCGTTAGGGTCTGTAGCTAAAAGACCAATACTACCACATTTGATACTCATTCTTCTATAGGTAGTATTCCATGGATAAGCATATGTAATTTTTGCTCTTGTATCATATTTTAAAACAATTGTACCATCTTCTTGGATGACATCTCCAGAAAGTACTGGCAAATTGAGTTGATTCTTGACTGTGATCTCTTTGGCATAAGTAATTTCTTTTTCTGCATTAGGGACTGTAACTGTAAGAACAGCTTTGCCCGCTTTTCTAAGAACCAAATTATCACTGCTAGTTACCCCCAATACTGATTCATCACTAGAAGAAAGAACATAATCCGTATAAACTAAATCGTCTCCATTTTTCAAGTATACTTTAGGATTTGAACCAACTAACAGTGGTTCATCAATGGACATGGGATTATTATTCGTATCAACTAAACTAAAAGCACTAATCGCTTCTACTTCTGTATGGGGAGTAATTCTAAAATTCAAAGTAACCGATTTACCATTGCTTGCTGTACAAGTAATTGCCGTAGGCGCATCACCTGTTTCTTTTCTAGGAATAAATTTATAATCATTGACTTTTTCTATATATTCTTCATCATAGGTAAATGTAACCCCTGCTTCTGATATAGCATCGCTTCCTGCAATCAATTTATACGTAAGATAAATCGGCACATCTTTTTGCCAGTCATACGCTTTTGTTTCTTCATCATATGTGGTCTTCCATTTGTATATTTCAAAAGTCAAACCTGCAGGATATGTTTTTTTGAACTCTAAATCAACAATTTTTTCAAAATCTGGATTGCTAGAAGAAGTAATACGTAATCGTCCAAAAGTATTTTCTTCTTCTGTTCGAAGGCCAACAATTCTTGAATTGCCATTTACCTTGAAAACATCTGGATCAAGTGATTCAAATTTAAGTCCAGCATCTTCTGTAGTTTGTGGGTATACTGTATATCTTAATTCATGTTCCCTACCTACAACATAATACTGAGGTATACTCAGTTCAACATCTTCTACTTTAACTGTTTTTAATGGCACAATTTTCATCAATGCACGAAACACTTGGCTGGCTTGTTTGGTAGCAAACGTAATGACACTCACTAAACAAATACTCCAAACCAAAAATGAAATTTTTGAAATCAACCTCATCTTCTTTCCCATATAGACTCCTCTTTTTCCCTTTATAAACTTATCTTACACTATTTGAAATTTTTTTGCTATTTTTTTACGCCTTTTTTTACCGACAAAAAATGCAGATACCTTTTGAGTACCTGCATTTTACTTTTTTAATCTTTTATCGACTCTATCATACTACTTCCAGTCATTTCTTTTGGAAGTGGTTCATCTAATAATTCTAACATCGTAGGAGCAATATCACCTAAATTTCCTGTTTTTCTCAAGACAACATGTGAATTGGTAATGAGGAATGGAACAGGATTGGTTGTATGTGCAGAAAAAGGATTATGATTTTCATCCCAAATCATATCGGCATTACCGTGATCGGCTGTAAGTACCATTGTTCCTCCTACTTTTTGAATGGCTTGATATACACGTCCTACACAAGTATCTACTGTTTCTACTGCTTTAACAGCTGCATCAAATACTGCTGTATGACCTACCATATCGCAGTTAGCATAATTTAAAATAATGGTATCATATTGCTCTGAAAGGATGGCATCTACTACTTTATCCGTTACTTCAATAGCACTCATTTCTGGTTGTAAATCATATGTTGCAACTTTTGGAGAAGGCACTAAAATTCGGTCTGCACCAGGTAATGTTTTATCTACACCACCATCAAAGAAATACGTTACATGTGCATATTTTTCTGTTTCTGCAATTCTCAATTGTTTCAACCCTCTACTTGCAATCACATCACCATACATATGATCTAGTTCTTGTAAACCAAAGGCAATATCACCCTTGACTTTATCTGAATACAACATCATTTGTACAAAATATAAATTTTGGAAGACTTGATATCGTTTTAAATTGCCCTTTTCACTGGTTGCTTCTTCGGGGTTGGTTAAAGCAACACTCATTTGAATGGCTCTATCTGGTCTAAAGTTAGCAAATATCACCGCATCATTTTCACCAATTGTACAATTTTCTGTTACAATATATGGTTTTACAAACTCGTCCGTAATACCTTCTTGATAGCTTTCATCAATACCCGAAAGTAAACCTTTTATTGGTGCATCACCAAAAACAAGCGCGTCATATGCTAGTTGAGTTCTATCATAATTTTTATCTCGGTCCATAGCATAATATCTACCACTAACTACACCTAAAGATACTCCTTTTACACGTGCTGCATCTAATTGTGTTAAATATTGTTTAGCAGATGTAGGGGGTACATCTCTACCATCTAAGAATGAATGAACAACTACTTTTTCTACCCCTCGTTTAATGGCTTGATTCATCAAATAAATGATATGATCAATATGTGAATGGACACCTCCATCAGAAAGTAATCCCATAATATGTAGGGTAGAATGATTTTGAATGGCATGTTCAATTGCATGGGCAATGGCTGGCATTTGATCTAATGTGTGTTCACGACAAGCAATATTGACTCTTGTTAAAGATTGGAATACAACACGACCTGCACCAATGTTTAAATGTCCTACCTCACTATTCCCCATTTGACCATCAGGTAGTCCTACTGCCTCACCAGATGCACCAATCAAAGTATGAGGATATGTCTGAAATAAATAATCTAAATTGGGTTTTTGAGCACAAGCAATGGCGTTTCCATCTTGATTTTCTCTAATACCAAATCCATCCATAATAACTAACATAACTAATTTTTTTTGACTCATTTGATTACCTCTTTGTGATATTTTATCTTGATAATATGTATAACTATAATATATTATACTCCTTTTGTTTTCATTTTTCTACTCTTTTGAATTGACCCATCTTGAAAATACATATGTATATAAATAATAAAGCAAACCACTTGTGATAGGCCATTTCACAATCAAAACAATCAAGCGAAGGGGAAGTTTAGCAAGCATACTTTCCCAACCATAATATATGGTTAAATATATAGAATTGATTAAAGTTGCACTAATCGATGTAATAAACACAACAGCAAATAATACGATAACCTTCACATCTTTTTTATAAAAAAGACCACCCATCGCTCCCCAAACTAAAGTTGTAAACATCATAATAAAAGAAAAAGGAAAAGGGGAAAAACAAAGACCATAAATTAAATCCGCACCAAGTGCACAGAGTGTGCCATAAAAAGGTCCTGCAATCATTCCTGCGATAAATAATGGGATATCCCAAAAACTAATTCTGAACTCACCATCACCAATTGAAAAAAACTTAAGCACTACACCAAGCGCCATCAAAATGGCCAACATTACTAATTTTTTTGTGTTTATTTTGAACATGTCTTTACCTCCATTGCACTAATCGCACTATATTATAGCATATTCTTTAAGAATGCCTGCCATTTTACACCAAAACATCTCGCCCATTTTCTACAGATGGTGTATTTGTTTTTTTCATCGCATTCAAAATATATCTATTTACTTTGCAAATACTTCCTATATTATATGGTTCAACTAGACTAAATGATACCTACCAATACACTCAATGTTGCTATCAATACGATAAAAGAAATAAAAGCACCATACTTGATAAACTGCAAAAAACCAAATTTAACTTGAGCATTACGCAAAATGGACATCCACATGATTCCAGCAAGAGCCCCAAGTGGCGTAAAGTAAGCCCCAATATTAGAAGATATAATGGCGCTATAAATGCTTTCTTTTAAAAAGAGGGGCTGAGCAGAAACAATAATATTTTCAAATAGCACACTCATTGGAATATTATTGAGTACATTACAAAATAAATATGAAGTACATCCATATACATAAATAGTGGTTGCTTTGGTCTGACAGATTGTATTGAATATACGACCTATAGATTGAATCATTCCCCCTTGATCTAAGGCGAGCACAAGTACATACATAGATAATACAAATGGAATCAGCGACCAAGGTGCTCTTTGGTATACCTTGATAATCCACTTGTCTTTTTTGATTATACCTATAATAGCCATAATGAGCGTAAGCGATATCGCAGATATGAAGGCAATTATCCACATTTCTATATCGATATATGCAGATATGACCAATACAATCGTACAAGCCAATAAATGAATTAAACAAATTAGAGTTAAAAATGGATTCATTTTTTGTTGTTCTATTTCATGGGAATATGAAAATGGTTGTTGCAAAGAGCGGCGAAAAAGGAGCAAAAGCAAAAGTGTGGCCACTATTCCACCTACAAGTGTAGGTAGCGCCATAACTTGAAAATAGTCCATGAAAGAAATATCAAAACGACTAGCTAAAAAAATATTGGTAGGGTTACCAATGACAAATAGCATTGACCAAGTATTCGCAAAAATAAATTCTGCAACCAAATATGGAATTGGATTGATTTTGGTATGCTTGGCAAAATAACAAATAAATGGCGTAAATGTTAAAATAATGATGTCATTAGAGGTAAAGATTGTTAAAATTGAAACGACAATAGAAATGGAAATGAACAAAGCAAACTGGCTTTTTTTGGCCTTCTTCGTTGCCATGTATGCACACATTTTAAAAAATCCCACTTCATCTAAAGCAATGGATAAAACACTCATAGAAATAAACAAAGTTAGAATTTCTAACGGATTCATTCCCTTATTTTCAGTCATCATGTGTTGCAACGTCTCTAGTGATATTGGTGTAAACAATAAAATGCTGATGGCGCCCATCAATGTAACCACCCAGAATGACTGTAATTTGATTTTTCCAATCTGGATAGATGGTTGGATAAGGATGAATAAAACCAAACAAATAATAGTGATGATGGATAAAATTAAACTGAGATTCATACGTTTTTTCCTTCTTTATCTTGATGCTATTTCATTCATTTGGATATTATAGCATATTTTATCAATTTAAATATCAACTTTACAACAAAAAATAGTCCTATCTATCCATAGGGCTATTTGTCTCCTTTTTTTCTTTATTCTACGTTGTTGATTTTGATTCTTTATATCGTGATAAATAAGGTTATTTGGCCACTTTATCTTTTTGGTCAAAGATGATTTTAAGTGCACTTTTTTCTAATCTAGATACTTGAGCTTGAGATATTCCTAATTCCTCAGCGATTTCCATTTGGGTTTTATTGTCATAATATCTACTATAAATGATGCCTTTTAGTCTTTCATTTAATTTGGCAATCCCTTCATTAATAATCATCTGATTGAGCTTTTGTTCTTCTGTTTCATAAGTATCCGCAATTTGGTCGATTAAATAGATTTCATCTCCACCATTACTATAAATAGGACTATAAATAGAAACAGGTTCTTGAATGGCTTCGAGTGCAATGATGACATCAATCATATCCATCTCAATTCCTTGTGCAATCGTCTCAATTGAAGGCTCCATGCCATGATTTTGAAAATATTTTTCTTTAAATTGTAAAGCTTTATAGGCGGTATCTTTAATAGAGCGGCTAATTCTAACCACGGAATTATCTCTTAAATATCTCCTGATTTCACCTATAATCATCGGTACCGCATAAGTAGAAAATTTTACTCCATGAGAAAAATCAAAATTGTCGATGGCCTTGATTAACCCCATAGCCCCCACTTGAAACAAATCGTCTAAATCTTCACCACGGTTATTGAATTTTTTTACCACACTCAGTACCAATTTTAAATTTCCCTCTACTAAAATGTCCCTTGCCTCCATATCGCCAGACTGGCTTTTTTGAATCAGTTCCATCATTTCTTCTTGAGGTAAAACCTTTAAATCTAAGGTATTTACACCTGTAATCTCAACTTTGTTACGCATATTCTTCACCTTCCAAAAGAATTATGCGCATCCATCACTTTTTTTATGCAACAGATCAAAAAGTGAATTCTTTTTTATCTTTTTCTCCTATAAATGGAATCTAATTTTAAGCAATTTTCACTAAGTTTTCAATATCTTGACGCATTTTTTCAATAATTCGTTTTTCTAATCGAGAAATGTAAGATTGTGATATGCCCAGTTGATCAGCAACTTCTTTTTGAGTAAGCGGAGTTGCCCCAAATAATCCGTATCGCATAATCATAATTTCTCTTTCCCTTTTATTTAAACGATCCAATGCATAATATAAATTGCGAATATCTTCTTCTTCTGTTAATTTGGTTAAGGCTAAGGTTTCTTCTGAACTGATGATATCCGATAATATCATTTCATTTCCTTCTGAATCTATACTCAACACTTCATCTAAAGAGTATTCTTGACGAACTTTTTGAGTTTTTCTCAAATACATTAAAATTTCATTTTCAATGCATCTTGATGCATAGGTAGCCAGTTTGATATTTTTTTCCATTTTAAAAGTTTGAATCCCTTTAATTAATCCTATCGAACCAATGCTGATCAAATCTTCCATATTGATTTTGGTGGATTCAAATTTTTTTGAAATAAACACCACTAGCCGTAGATTGTGCTCAATCAATTTATTTCTTGCTTCAATATCGCCTTCTTTGACCAACAATAATAATCTTGTTTCCTCCTCTTCTTGGAGGGGTTGTGGCAATAAATTATTGCTATTGATATAAAAACAACTTGTTTGCACCTTGATGCCAAATATTTTATCTAATAATCTTTTCAATAATCCTATCATCTTTTGATCTCCTTTACCTATCTATTATAATGTGTAGCCCTATCTTATTTTGTTGAAAAATGCCTATAATATTATAAAATATCCCGATGTAAAATAGCATCATATTCTATTTGTTTTACAAACGCATAAGTAACGACATATGACTGTTTTTTTGTCCTTAACAGAGGTCCTGTATATATATCCATTTGACTATGTCCTTCAATTGTTTGTATAACCACCGAATCAATTTTTTCAAATTGCTGGTCTTGATAGGTTTGATTGAGATATACAATTGGCATTTCATGATAATAAGAAGTATTGCCTGTATCATAATATCCTTTCATTTGCTGCACTCCGATTTGAATGTCTATTAGAAAATCTTGTTCTTTTTGAAAGATTTTTTGATAATTTTGTATAATATATAGCATGACAACATATACTAAACTAACAAGCATTAAAATCACACTTTTTACCTGAAAAACAAATAGGGTTCCAATAAAAGCCATTGTAAGAAAATAAAATATAACAATTTCAATGATTTTTACCTTAACATTTCCAGGATGAAAAGCAACTATACCAATAGCAATCCCCACAACATATCGTAAGGCAAAATAGGTACGATAAGGTAATAAATATAAAAAAAGAAGACCCACCGATAACAGCAGTGCTAGTAACAAACGAATCATACTTAATTTTTCTTTAAAGAAAAAAGCAATGGTTTTGATAAAAGCCCAATTGACAACAATAGTTGATAAGATTAATATATCTAAATATACTATCATTTGTATCACCTATAGCTATTATACAAAAAAAGGATTGTCTTTTTTGTATAATTCTAGGAAGGATTTGGAAAATATATTGACTTTTTACCAAAATTATGCCATAATACTATAGAAAGGAGATGATGAGATGCATATATCTGAAATCAAAAAAAATGCTAAAGCACAATTAAATGGGAACTGGGGTCTAAGTATCGGGGTATATATTCTCACTATGGTTATTTTAGGTGCAGTTTCTTTTACTTTCGTTGGTACAATCCTCATTGGTGGTCCGATGATGATTGGATTAACCACCTATTTTGTTCATCTGGTAAGAAAACAAAACAATGACTTTAATGATATATTCTCAGGATTTAATAACTTTGTTCGAAATTTCTTATATTACTTATTGAGTTCTATTTATATTTTCTTATGGAGTTTGTTATTTATCATACCTGGTATTATCAAAGCATTAAGTTATAGTATGGCACCTTATATCATTTATGATAACCCTAATATTGATGCAAATGATGCCATTACTCAAAGTAAAGAAATGATGAAGGGTCATAAATGGGAATTATTCTGTTTATATCTTAGTTTCATTGGTTGGTTATTGCTTTCTGTTCTTACATTTGGTATTCTTTATATGGTGTATGTTGGACCATATATGATGACTGCTCAAGCCAACTTCTATGAACAATTAAAAGCACAGCAAAATCAATAATTTAAAATACAAAAAAAGATTACAGATAATCTGTAATCTTTTTATTTGACTCTTATTTTACAGGTTTTGGACCAGCATTTACAATTTCAGTTGGCATGTTAGGATATTTCTTAGCAAAGTTGTCATTGAACATTTGCGCAAGTTTATTGGCTTGTTCATCATATGCAGCTTTATCTGCCCACATACCACGTGCATCTAACATTTCATTTGGAACGTTAGGGCAACTTACTGGATAATCTACATTGAATACATCATGATGTTTGAATTCTACTTGATCAAAAGATCCATTTAATGCGGCTGTAACCATAGCACGAGTATAAGAAAGTTTCATACGTTTTGCACCAGAAGCTGCAGAGCCTCCTGCCCAACCAGTATTTACTAAATATACTTTTGTACCATATTTTTCAAGTTTTTCACCTAACATTTCTGCATAAACAGATGGATCCATTGGCATAAATGGTTCACCAAATAAAGTAGAGAAAGTTGGTTGTGGTTCAGTAACACCACGTTCTGTTCCCGCAAGTTTAGAAGTAAATCCTGTTACAAAATGATACATTGCTGCATTCTTGTCTAAACGGCTGATTGGAGGAAGAACACCAAATGCATCAGCTGTTAAGAAAATAACCACTTTAGGAATGCCACCAACTCCTGGAATTTGAGCATTATTGATATAATTTACTGGATAACCTACACGTGTATTTTCAGTTAGACTACCATCATAGAAATCAAATTCACGAGTTTCAGGATTCATAACTACATTTTCTACTAATGAACCAAACTTAATTGCATTATAAATATCAGGTTCATTTTCAGCAGAAAGGTTAATACATTTTGCATAGCATCCACCTTCAATGTTAAATACACCATCAGGTGACCATCCATGTTCATCATCACCAATTAATTTTCTAGCTGGGTCAGCAGAAAGAGTAGTTTTACCTGTTCCAGATAATCCAAAGAATACTGCAGTTTCTTCAGTTTCAGGATCCATATTTGCTGAACAATGCATTGGTAATACATTCATTTTTGTTAAAACATAATTCATTGTAGAGAATACACTCTTTTTGATTTCACCAGCATATTGAGAACCACAAATCACAATCATATGTGCTTCATAGTCAATCATAATAGCTGCTTCACTATTTACACCATCTACTACTGGATCACATTTAAATCCAGGTGCACATAAAATAGTATAATCAGGATCACCATATACAGCTAATTCTTCAGCAGTTGGACGAATCAACAATTGATGAATGAACATATTTTGGCTAGCAAGTTCATTAATAATTCTGAATTTTTGTGTGTATTTTTTATCAGCTCCTGCAAAACCATCAAAAATAAATACTTCACGGCCTTGCAAATATGCTGCAACTTTTCCTTTAATAGCATCAAATTTTTCTCTAGAAATTGGACGATTGACACTTCCCCACGCAATTTCATTATGAACGCCTTCAGTATCCACAATGAATTTATCCTTAGGAGAACGACCAGTATACTTTCCAGTTGTAACAACTAAAGCACCAGTGTTTGAAAGTGTACCTTCACCACGACGTAAAGCAGCTTCTGTCAATTGTGCAGGTGTTAAATTACGATAAACTGCTTTAGGACTAATTATACCTAGTTTTTCGATTCCGTATGTTTCCATTTTTTTAATCTCCTCCTTGTATTTTTTTGAAAATATTATTTTTTAAGTCATCAATAATATTCTTTTCAAATCTTAATCATTTTATCATATTTGTAAATTAAAATCAATCAATTGACACTTACGATCTATGCGTTTTATTCACACCTCTTATATCATTTTATACATATAAAAAAGGAAGAGACTTTATTTTCTCTTCCTTTTGCTATGACTCAAATGTTTTGATGCGAATCGGTATTCGGATAACTGTTTTGCATTTGTCGACATGACATTTTCTTGGATCACTGAGATAAATTTCATGATGATACCTAGATTCGAAATCTAATTCATACCCATTATTTTCCATATACTGATGTAAATTTCTAATGGTCAAAGGCTCATCATCATAACTTCCTATATGCATGCATTGTACACATGTTCCTTCCTCATATGCCAAAAACTCTACCTTTGAAAAATTCATTTTTTTCTTTTTTGTTGCCTCTACAATGGCCCAATCAAAATCTTCTTGGGTTACAAAGTCAGGTAGACGTATCATTGAAATAAAACAAAATGTTTCTTTTTGTTGATAATCTATATCTGTTTTTCCTTCCTGCCACCACAATCCTTCAAGTGGAGGGATGACATAATCGAAATATCCTTCAATCAAACGGCTCCCCATTTTACTCATTTTAATGGTATAAGCTATGGTATATAAAAGACCAATTGATTGCTTATATTCACTATTTTCATCATTAGGGTCTCCTTTTCCTCTAACTGCTATATAATGCATACGAGGAATATCTACAATAGTAGGACTGGTTTTAGGTATATAAAGTGCTTTATATTCCTTTTTATAATCAAATGCCATATTTTTAATTCCTTCTGTTATTTCACTGATATATATACATAACAATGTGCTTTTTGATCTTCTGTATTTTCACTTGGTACACTACATTCAAAATCTTCTAAAAACGACCGCTGAATGGTTTTATCTTGTTGATATGCCCATACCTTTTGCCACGCTTTTTGCGTTGCTTCAATTATACTTTCACCACTTTCATCTATTTTGATATAATATCCTTTTTGAACTTGTTCTTCTATGATTTGAAAAAAATCATTTGTCACCCCCATAATTGTTAATTCATATTGCCCTAATGCATCGGATTCATAATGATGATATTTAGCAATTGGTACTATCTCTTTTTGAAATGTACCCTCACGATCAAATAAAAGTGGTAACTTTCCGTTAGATATATCTTGCCATAATGCATGAATCTGATTCATCCCTTCTAAAGTATTGCTCGTTTTTATACTTACACTTTCTAATCGATAGCTCATAACGTCCTTCCTCCTTGTTGTATTTCACGATATGTTTTCATATGTTTGTTTAATTTTTTCATTGCCCATTCATAATGAGCTGACGTGACAGAAATACAATAACTCCCAATATGAGTTGTTCCTGTCCAGTCATAATACTTTTTTGTAAATAGTTCTTCTTGACTGAGGCGTTCAATCCAAGACATTACTTGATTATGACTGGTTTGGAGCATTTGATAGGCCTCTTCATATGAAGTTTGTTGGTGTTTTTGGACAAATTCAATATTCATCTTGGGATATGTTTTCCAGTTATATGGATAAGGTAAAAAGGAACACTTCATTTGATGCATATTGATATCTAACCATTTGATGCATAACATATGCCATTCGTATAGATGAATCAACACGTCTTTTACATTTCTATCTCTATCTTCAAACGCAAAGGTTGCTTGCCTTTCTTCTTCGCTCATTTGATCAAGAAGATCATTTAGCCGAAGGAAATTTGTTTTTGCTGCTTCTAATAAGCCTTCTTTGTTGGTTGGTCTTGCCATCATAGCACCTCCTACTTCTATTATACCATAACAAATATGACAGCATTATGTCATATTTTATAAAAAGATTGAATTTTTTCTACTTGTTTTAACAATTCTTCTTGAACACACTTGGGCTTTAATACACGTAGTCCATCACCAAATGTCAACAAATATCCATAAATCCAAGCATCATGAGGCAAATCTATTTCAACAATGAAGTTTTTTTCTTCGTCTTCACGAATACAACTCAAATCAAATTCATCATATACCCGATAAGCTAGATGTCGAGATACCCATAATTGAAGATGAATCAAATGAGTAGATTGTTCTTGTTGCTTATCAAGAGGAGGAGCGATATATCTAGTACCATCAAATGGGATAGAAAGGATTTCAACATCAATTATTCGATTCAACTTAAAAATACGATAATCTTCCTTTGATAAACAATATGCTTGTACATACCAAGCATTTGATTTTAATATGAATTTTAAAGGATATACCTGACGATTTGTCGTTTGACCATAGGAACTTGCATATGAAAAAGAGAGGGTTAAATTCTTTAATATAGCTTCTTTTACAGTATTGAATTTAATTTGATCAGATAATGCATTGCCCCATCTAGAAAAATCAATCTCAATCCAATTGGTTTTAGGTTTTTGGAATAAGGATGATAACTTAGAAAGTGTTTCATCCATATCTATATTTTGTGTAGAGTCTATACTTTGTAGGGCAAAAAGAATATTGCTTTGTTCTTCTTCTGTCAAATGGGTTTTATTTAATACATAATCACTCTTTAAAAAAACACCGCCGTCCCTCCCACGAGTCGTTTGAATAGGCACACCTGCGGTAAGTAGTACATCCAAATCACGCATAATGGTTCGCTCTGATACCTCAAAGTGTTTCGCTAATTCTGAGGTTGTCACTACTGGTTTTTCTAGCAATATATATATCATTTCAAATAGTCTACTTGTTTTCATTTTTCTTTCTTCCTTTTTTAATGAATATATCAAATAAAAAGATGTAAACACTTTTGCTTACATCTTCATTCTCAATTTTACTTTATTTAAAACGGTTTTGAAGCCAACTTGGCACTTTTGTTTCCTTTGGTGTTTCTTTGGTTGTACCCGTTCCTACATAAGGTGTTCTTGGGGATTCTGTTGGTGTTACTCTTGGGGATTCATATTGAGGTTGTTGTGGTTTCATATTCTCATTGGCCTTCGCAGTAGAATCAAATCCTGTAGCAATCACTGTAACGATAACCTCACCATTGAGTTCTAAATTAAATCCTGTACCATAAATAATATCAATTTCAGTAGATGATGCATTGCGAATCTCCGAGACAATTTCTTGTACTTCTTTCATTGTAATATCCGGATCACTTGTGATTTGGATAATGGCATCTGTTGCACCATTGATATCTACTTCTAATAATGGGCTACTGATGGCTTGACGAGCAGCTGTAATGGCACGATTTGGTCCACTGGCTTTACCAATGCCCATTAACGCTGTACCTTTACCAAATAAAACGGCTTTCACGTCCGCAAAGTCAACATTGACTAGTCCAGGTAATGTAATCATTTCTGATATCCCTTGTACACCACGACGAAGAACTTCATCTGCTTCACTAAATGCTTCTAAATATGTTGTATTGGTACCGATAATCTCTAATAATTTATCATTTGGCACTACAACCAATGTATCTACATAAGGACGCATTTGTTCAATACCAGTTAATGCTTGTTGCATTCTTCTTTTCCCTTCAAAACTAAATGGTTTCGTGACAATTCCCACTACAACACATCCAGCTTCTTTTGCATATCTAGCAATCACAGGGGCAGCACCTGTACCAGTACCTCCACCCATACCAGCGGTAATAAAGACCAAATCCGTATTTTCTAAAATTTCTCTAATTTCTGCTTCTGATTCTTCTGCGGCACGTCTACCTACATCAGGATTGGCACCTGCGCCAAGTCCTTTTGTTAACTCTGTTCCAATTGGAATTTTGTGTTCAGCCTTAGATAAACGCAAAACTTGGCAGTCTGTATTAATAGATATATATTCTACGCCTGTTACATCATTATCAATCATTCGGTTTACGGCGTTTCCACCACCACCACCTACACCAATTACCTTTAAAACTGGTTTTGCTGAAAGCATATCTTGGGCATGATTCATCATAAATTCCTCCTTTTGTGCCGTTATTATAGCACAATTTTTTGATTAATTCAACTATTTACTTTATATTTCCGA
Organism: uncultured Bacilli bacterium; assembly: GCA_949879765.1. GTDB lineage: Bacteria > Bacillota_I > Bacilli_A > ML615J-28 > CAG-313 > CAG-313. The sequence goes on along the minus strand of CATLBQ010000003.1, from coordinate 66,254 downwards.
TTCTCATGACATCACGAGCAATCATCAATTCCTCATTTGTTGGAATTACTAAAACTTTAATTTTTGATTGTGGAGTAGATATCAATGCATTTTCTCCTCTTACTTGATTCAATGTCGTATCAATATCAACACCTAAAGCTTCCTTTAATCTTAAACAAATATTTTCTCTTGTTTCAGGTGAATTTTCACCAATACCGGCAGTAAAAATAATTGCATCAGCTCCACCCATATATACAAAATAACTACCAATATAATCAGCAACTTTCTTTTCTTGCATACGTAGCACTAAATCTGCTCTTGGGTTCTCGTGTTGAACTGCTCTTAAATCTCTTGAATCACTAGATACGCCAGAAATGCCTAGATATCCTGACTTCTTATTTAAAATTGTATTGACTTCTTCAGAAGTTTTTCCTTCTTTTCTACAAATAAAATCCACAATAGCTGGATCAATTGTACCAGAACGTGTTCCCATTGGTGTTCCATCTAATGGTGTTAAACCCATGGTTGTATCTACACATTTTCCATTTTTTACAGCTGCCAAACTTACCCCATTTCCCATATGGCAAGTAATTAAACGCAATTCTTCAATTGGCTTTCCTAAAAAAGCAGCGGCTTCTTGTGATACAAATTTATGTGAAGTACCATGGAATCCATATTTTCTGATGCCATACTTTTCATACCATTCATAAGGAACTGCATACATATACGCCTCTTTATCCATTGTCAAATGGAAAGAAGTATCAAAAACACCTACATTAGGTACACCTGGAAGAACTTGCATGAAGGCATTTATCCCCATTAAGTTCGCAGGATTATGTAATGGACCTAAATCATTGACTGATGCAACTTTTTCAATAGATTCCTTTGTCATTAGTACTGAATCATTGAAGTGTTCTCCACAGTGAAGAATACGATGTCCTACTCCTGATATATCTTCTAATTTTGAAACAATCTTTTTTTCAATCAATATATTTAAAAGCATTTCTACTGCTTCTTGATGATTTTGAATGTTAACGTCAAATTCTTCTTTTTGACCATTGTATTTGATTTTAAAATGAGGATCATCGAGACCAATTTTTTCAAATATTCCTTCTGTAATCACTTTTTCTTCAGGCATCTCTAATAATTTAAACTTTAAAGATGAACTACCAGCATTTACTGACATAATTTTAAACATACATTTGCCTCCAACGTTCATTTTCTATGCTTGTTTATTATAACACATCATAAAAATTTTTTCAAGTAGTTTAACATAACATTATTGGATTGAAAAAACGTCCGACAAAAACTGACAAATTATAAAAAATATCTTTTTTTACTTGTACTCAGCCAAATAGAAGAAAAGCGTTACCCCTTAGGATAACGCTTTTCTTTCTAAATATTATCAATATATCCCTTGGGGGCTCTCCTTCTGTCTCACTACATCTTGTACAAACTATTATATAGGTATAGCCTATGATTTTATATATATACGCTAAAAGAAAAACATCTTTAAATAGAACAAAATGCTCTAATTTTAAAGATGTTTTTGATGTTTTAGGCTAATCTTTGAAGACGAGTCTTGGCATGTTTATTGCCTTTATCTGCGGCTTTGGTATACCATTCAATGGCTTTTTGAACGTCTTTTTCAACACCCTTACCATATTCATAGCAACTACCCAAATTATCTTGTGCCCAACCATTTCCTTTGTTTGCGGCCTTTGTATACCATTCTACGGCTAATTCATAACTTTGATCTACACCATAACCATTTGCATAACAATCACCTAGTTTGTTAATGGCACCTTCAATATTTTGTTCTGCAGCCTGTAAATACCATTCTACGGCTTTGGCATAATCTTGTTCTACGCCATAACCATTGAAATAGCAATTTCCTAAATTGTATTTAGAAATATTGTGACCTGCTTCGGCAGCTTTTTGATAATATCCAAAGGCTTTATCATAATCTTGATCTACACCACGACCATAGTAATAACAATCTGCTAAACGGCTCATTGAATTTTTGTTTCCTGCTTCCGCAGATTTTGCAAAATATTCTACGGCTTTGGCATAATCTTGTTCTACACCATCACCATAATAATAGCAATTGGCTAATTTATTTTGCGCCCATTCATTGCCTGCTTCGGCAGCCTTTTCATACCATTTTACAGCTTCACCAAAATCTTTTGTTACACCATTTCCATAGGCATAGCAGTCACCCAAATTGGATTGTGCTAATGCATTGCCTGCTTCGGCAGCTTTGGTATAATACATAGCGGCTTTGGTTTGATCTACCTCAACCCCTTTACCATAGTTATAACATTCCCCTAAATAGTAATTGGCCCAATCACTACCTTTTTCAGCAGATTGTTCAAAATAGTGCATTGCTTGTCCAAAGTCTTGTACTACTCCTTCACCACGATAGTAGCAATTTGCTATACTTTCTAGTGCATATTCTTGTCCTTTATTGGCTGCTTGTCGGTACCAATAAACAGCTTTTTTATAGTTTCTTGGAACACCTTGTCCAAAGTAAAAGCAATCCCCAATTGCATTTTGTGCTTCTGTATGTTCTAACATTGCAGCAAGTTCAAAATAATATGATGCTTTTTTGTCATCTTTATCCACACCAATTCCTGCTTGATATAATTGTGCTAGTTCATATTCAGCCTCAGCAGAATCTAATCTTACTGCTTGTTCATAATAACTTACCGCTAATTCATAATCTTGTTTCTCAAAGCATTCTTTAGCAAGTGCATAAACTTGCTCTTTTGTTAACTTTGGTTCATTGTTTTCTAATTCTTTTTTTGCCATAATTTTTTCCCTTCACCTGTATAATTTTTCTATTTTTAGCTCTTTTTCTTTTGACGAGCCGGTTAACATTATACCATTTTTCGATTTTTTTTGAGGTAGATTTGATAATATTTTTTTATCTTTATTTTTGCTTTTTTTTCATCAAAAGATGTACTTTTTTACATTTTATTTCCAACTATTTTTCTAAAACCTATTTCATTAAAAAATGAAAAAAGTTTTCTTCTAACCTGAATAAAAAATTGGTTTATAAAACCAATTTTTTTGTAGTTGAACTAATAACCCAATTTTTGATAATGTTCAAGCAGTTCTTTAAAGCGTTGATAGTGCACAATTTCACGCTGTCTTAAGAAAAGCAACGGTTGTATCACTTCTTGATTATTTGTCATTCGAATCAAATTTTCATATACTGCACGTGCTTTTTGTTCTGCAGCCATATCTTCTACAATATTGGCAATCACATCTCCTGTAGATGACATATATGCAGTAGTATAAGGCTCTCCTGTTGGTGTTTGTGGGAAAACATCTTTTCCATGTTCTACATAATAACCTGCTAAACCTGCTGCTTTCAATTCATCTAAAGTGGCATCTTTCATTAACATATGAATCATTGTTTGTAACATTTCAATATGCGCTAGTTCCTCGATACCAATATCATTGAGTAAACTTCTTCCATAATCATCTGGCATCGTAATTCGTTGATTCAAATATCGAATAGCCGCATTAAGTTCGCCTTGAGGACCACCATATTGACTTACCAATAATTTCGCCATATTCAAATCTTTTTTGGTAATATTGAGTGGATATTCTAATAATTTTAAATATTCAACCATGATTATTTCTCCCCCGCAAAAGGCCATTTGCATTCCCAAACCCAATTTTTAGTTAAATTGTATTTGGAATCTAAGGTGAGTGGGCCTTCCTTTCTCTCAATTTCTTCTTTCATTTTTCTAAACTCTTCTAAATATTTATTGAAAAGTTCTTTCACTACAACATCATCTGGATGAACATCTAGATATAGTTGCAAATCAATCATAGCAAACAAGAACGCTCTAAGTAATACTTTAGGGTCTTTGTCATCCAATTTCTTCGCTACATAATTGGCAAAAGGATCATATAAAGCTACATCCATATTTCCTTTTGACAAGCCATCTACAGCTAATGCAAACTTAACACTTGCCCTTTGGTTATTTGCGAGTTCTTGATTCAAATGATTGAGATCAAAATAATTAATGTGATTTTGCATATTCTCTTTCCTCCCTTATTAGAATATGTCATTTGCAAAAAAAAGAATGGGCTTATCGTAGGATTACCCATTCACATTCTAATTGAATATGCTTTTCATGTAGCGCTTTTTGTTGAATAAATTCAATCAAATCTATCATATCTTGAAAGGTGGCTTCATTTTCATTTACTAAAAAATTAGCATGCTTATAACTAATTCTTGCATCGTGCACCGCATAGCCCCTAAGGCCGAGCGTATCAATGACCTCCCATGCCTTCTTAGTTGGTGTATTTTTAAAAGTAGACCCTGCAGTATATTGGCCAATTGGCTGTGTTTCCTTTCTATTTTTTTTATATGTAATCATTTTTTCTAAAGGTAACTGTGCCAAAACCGCTTTATCTACACCAAAAATAGCTTCAATGATAACACCCTGTTTTTCTTGAAATATGCTTTTCCGATAGCCAAATTGACAGTCTTTTGGACTATATGTCTTGAGTTTGCCATCTTCTAAATAAGTCACTTCTTGAATCAAATCAGCAATTTCTTGATGATATGCCCCTGCATTCATATAAATCAATCCACCAATAGAACCAGGAATTGTCGATAAAAATTCCATTTTAGTATAGCCTAGTTTAGATAAATGCGTAGCCAAATAAGCGCCTGTTACTCCTGCTTCAACTTGAAATACACCAGGCTTTAATTCAACTATACGATTCAAATATTCAAGTGAAATCACAATGGATTCAAAAGGTTCATCACTAGCTAAAATATTTGAACCTTTCCCAATAATAAAATAGGGCAATTGTTTTTCCAAAATATATTTCATAGCTTGTATCAAATGGTCTAACGTATGAGGCATATATAAACACTTGATTTGACCCCCAATTTTAAGCGTAGTTAAATCTTTAAAGGATTTATGTGTTACAATATCCCCTAGTTGAAATTGATGTATATATGTTATAAATGATACCAACAAGTTTTATTCCTCCTTTTTCAAATAAACTTCAATATGTTTCATGAATGTCTGCACAACAGGTGGTGGAGAATAACGATTTAAATTGTGCTTTATCGTATCATACTGTTGTTCTAGTTTTATTATCCATGCCAATAATCCTTCTTGAGTTAACTTTTTCTCATCTACTAAAAAGAGCAATTGTTGTTCTGAAAAATTTTTAGCATTAAAATATTGATGATTTTTTGTAACATGTGGTGATGGAACCACAATGGATACACTCTTTGTACCGAGTATTTCAAATAAAGTGGTAGACCCTGCCCTAGAAACAACAATTCCTGCTTGTTTGAGTAATGTCAACATCTGTGATGTATAGGGTAAAACTTGGTAATGATATCCTGGTTTTAATTGTTCTTTGACTTGTTGATAATACTTTTTTCCTGTAATGAGAGTAGTTGTATACATATGAGAAATTTCATCATTTAAAAAGGCAATGGCTTCTTGATTGATGCAAGCAGAGCCGAGACTTCCTGAAGTAATGAGAATATTAGATTTTGCCTGATAACAAGACTCTGGAGCCTCTAAGGCAACATCATATCTAGGATTGCCTATACAAACTACTTTATTGGTATATTTTGAAGGAATATTGGTATTTGGAAAGGTTGTGAATATTTTATCTACCTTTCGTAGTACTAAGCGATTGGCAAATCCAACAATACTATTTTGCTCATGCACAAGAGTTGGAATATGACAAGCTTGACTTGCCAATATACTAATACCACTGACATATCCCCCCATACCAATAGATAGTAACACGGACTTTTGAAGAATCAATTTTTTCATTTGTTGATAACAGCGATAATTTACTAGACAATTTTTAGGCAATTTCATCACATTTTTGGGTATACCATAAACATGAAAATAATATATTTCATCAATACATTCATGATGTTTTAAGATATCTAAGTCTTTTTCTTTTTGAGTAGCAAAAAAGATAATCTGTATATGAGGATACGTTTGCTTTACTTGTTGAATAAATGAAAGAGCTGGATAAATATGTCCTAATGTGCCTCCCCCAGCAAATACAATTGATGCCATTAATCCACCATTCCTTGCTCTGTATATTGACTAATATTGATGACTAAACCTAAAAATACAAGGGTTAACACCAAACTCGATCCACCATAAGAAATAATGGGTAACGTAATTCCTGTAACAGGTAGTAAACCAATGACTACACCTATATTGATAAAGACTTGTACAAATAAAGATAAACCAATTCCAAGCGATAAAAATTTTAAATATAACTGATCAACATTAACAGAGATTTTGACCATTTTAATACATAAGAACAAAAATAATCCTAGTAAAATCGCACCACCAATTAATCCTAATTCTTCACAAACAATCGCAAAGATAAAATCATTTTGTGGTTCTGGCAAGAAAAAATGTTTTTGCATACTCTTATTGTATCCTAGGCCAAAAAGGCCACTTGGAGCAATCGCAAATAAAGCTTGAATGCCTTGAAATCCACTACCTAAGGGATCACTCCACGGATCTAAAAAAGCAAAAATACGCGTCAATCGGTAAGGAGCACTAGCAATCAAAGCAATCAGTCCCACTACACCTAGTCCAATTAAAATCAAAAAATACTTCCATTTCCCCCCTGCATTAAAAAGCAACAAGATACTAGATAAAACGAGGACAAGTCCTGTACCAAAATCAGGTTGTAACATGATTAAACCAAACGAAGAAATAATTAAAAATAATACTTGAATAAATGGCCATGGTTTTTGCAAATCTTTGTGATGTCGTGATAAGTATTTCGATAAAAGCAGAATTATCGATAATTTCATAAATTCTGATGGTTGAATAGAAAAAGAACCTATGCCAATCCAAGATCTTGCTCCACCTCTGACCCTTCCAATTCCAGGTATCAATACCAAAACAAGGAGAACCAAAGAGATGATATAGATGATTGTTGTTGCTTGAAATACTTTTCGAATATCTAAATGAATCACTAAAAACATAAGCGCTACCCCAACGAGGGCAAAAATGCATTGTCTTTTCAAAAAATAAGCTTTATCATTATATTTGTATAGTGCCACAATATTACTTGCACTATAGACCATAAAAAGGCCAAAAACAACCAAAAGGAGTACTACAATTAAAATACTATAATCTATCTTATGTTTTTTCAAGATCATCACCCATTCATTTTATGAAAAAATAAATTCAACTATGACTAAAAGAAAAAGAGATGATATTTTCATATCACCTCTTCTATTATATGATGGATCTTTATTTATTTAAAATCGCAGCAACTACATATTGACCATTGTCATTTAATGCATAGCGAATTTGAACGTTATCTTGAGCAGTTGTTGCATATTGATGGATAATCGCACCACTACCTACAGATTGACCAGCTGTACCTAATACATCAACTACTTGATCAATTGTCATACCCACTGACAATTGAGCCATCAATGAAGATGAAACAGTTGGAACTGTATTTACACCATAAATTGGGTGTTGCAATTTTGAAACAGCTAATGTACCAGAAGCAGTTACTTGATACATATTATCCCATCCAGACACTGCATAGAAACCTAAGAATAAATCATATCCACCTCTATCTGCTGTTTCTGGGTCAACAATGAGGTTTCCACTATTATCATATCTTGTAACTGCAGTTCTACCAGGTTTGTGAGACCAATATCCATCTGCATCTTGACGATACCAATGGTAATCCAAATTATTACTATATGCTACTAATGCTACTTTATATGTACCTGCAGGACATACGTCATATTTTCCAATAGGTTGAAATACAAGATTTGTCCCAAAATCTTCATTATATTTTGCAAAATCACTTGCTACAGCCGCTCTCATTTCAGCCTCATTTGTAAAATTGGTTGCCCAATTATTTGCATATTCACCAGGTTGTTGCATAAGCCAAAGATTATTTGTTCCAGGATATACTTGATTGTTCAATGCATAAGCATAACAATTATTGTAAGATTGAGTTTTTCCATTCCAAAGACTAGGATTATATTCTTTTTCATATCCAGATAAAGCCAAGGTAACAAATACAGAAAGAACAATTCTAACACGTGGATTATATTTATAAGAACCTGTAATAGTTATTGTTTTTCCTAATGCAGATTTTTCTATTTTCATTAATCCCCAACTTGTAACTGTAATATCTGCTGGTTTTGTAGAACGCCAATTATAATCAGACAATATATTAATTGGTACATCTACTTGACTTAAATCGATATAAATTTCAGAATCTGCTGCTGCTGTCATAGATACTGGTATATCAATCATACTAATACTTGTATCTTGAAGAATAGTAAATTCTCTTATATATGTAATCGCAGGATTATTCTTGTATACCGCAACAATTTTTACAGTTTCACTTGAACTTGTAATTGGTAAAGCTAAAACGGTACCATATGCACTAACTGTCGCCACTTTAGTATTACTACTATACCAATTATAGTCTAAACGTGATTGACTTGGTGCAGTGGCTTCCATGAAAATTAAACGCGTGAATCCTTCTGTAATAAATGATTGATTATAACTCTTTGTTGTGCTATTTTTTTCATTGACTGTAATTTCACTTCCTGTTAAACCTTTACGTGGATCAGTCATTAACATATTGGTAACTGAAGAAGTGACTTTTCTAGTCATATCTAGACGAATGGTAGCTGGATTAGATAGATTAAAATATCCAATATAATATGTACCAGTTGCCAAATCTAGTGTTTTTGTAGAACTTGCACGAGTTGTATAAATAGAAACAAGTTGAGGAGTTCTACCTACTTTAAATACTGCCAAAATATAATCATTTGATAATGTACCAGTAACTGTGCTTTTGATTTCAAATCTACCAGGTTGTTTTACAGAAACTGCTTTTACCTTATCACCTGCTACACCTTGTTGAATAAGATTTGCTGTAAAAGTCGCAGGATTATTATAATCAAACATATTAATATCAGTGATATTAGCTAAAGACCCAGCATTCTCAACAGTTAAAGTTAATGATGTCAAATTAGCTGTATTATAATTGATTTCTATATAATATTTTGCTGCTTTTGGCAATTCAACACTTAAGTTATTGACATTATCGTTAGTTGCAATCATATCATATCCTGCAACATCTAGTTTTTTCATCAATTGATAATTGGCATCTTTGACTTGAATAGCATCTACTGGATAAGTAACTTCCCCACTAGTTTTGGTTGCTTTTAATGTAATATTCACAAATCCTGTACTACCAGAAAATTGGAATACTCCAAAATTCTTATCCATATTAGAAAGAATTTCGGTCGTTTTATTTGTCGAAATCGTCGTAAAGTCAGTTGGTACTACCGGTGCCGCAAATACATTAGCGAATTTTCCTGTCACAAAAGTAAGACAAGCTAGTAATAAAGTTAATGTTAATAATTTTTTCACAATTTTTTTCATTTCTATTTCCTCCCCTATTTAGTTTAAATTGTAAAATGTTTGATTTTAACTTTATTATTTTCTAGATGACGATAACTAAAAATATAAGATAATATCTCATGATTTTCCCCCCTTTCAAACATAAAAGAACATTTATGAAAAATGACTTTTATCTATATAAAAAACAAAAAACCCCCTCCTATTGCTAAGAGAGTTCTCTACATAATACTTTATATTTCATATTATAATAATGAATAGATATTCCCATTCTCTATTCAAACTATCTTTGCATATAGGCTTTTCCCTGCATGAATTATACCAAATAATTCAAATTTAGTCAAATATTTATCTTTTATGACATTTTTCTTATCGTCTCCTATTCGCATAATAATAAAAATCATATACTTGAATATGAGAAAAAACCCTTTTTAAAAAGGGTTTTTTATTCAATCTATTTGATACACATATCGTACTTCAGACATTGCTGGCTTTTGTGGAAGAGATACTTCTAATAGTTCTACCGCATAAACCGCATATTCTGCTGGATGCTCTAGCGTAAACATAATTGAAAGCAAATCATTTTTTGCAAGTGCCATCTCAGAATATAAAATATCAGTTAAATCAAAATAAGCTATATTTCTTCCTGATTTATCCCCATCTAAAGCAAAGTAGGATGTATCATTGATGCGAATGGACGAAGGAAGCAAATTTTCTACAATTTGATTGTTTTGCTTATACTGCACTGCTAAAATAAAATGTTTGCCTTCATGTCTCATATCACCTACAATATCACGATAGACTTTATATTTGGTAATATTGTCATTTATTTTTTCTTCTACCAATTCACGTGATTGTGTATTAATGATATACTCCATTCCATAGAGACTGCCTTTATAATAGATATTCTTACATCGTATTTCATTTAAAGAAACATTATCTATTCTAAAATATTGATAATGTTTGCCTGTATCAAACGAAACACTATATTCTTGATATTCATAATCATCTACATCTATTGTATCTACCCATTCCCAATCTCCATCTTCTTGTTTGCCATATATATTTACTTTTCCTTTTCCATAACCAAGTGTCAATTTAATTTCTAAAATACCGACTTCTAATTGACTAGATTCCAAAATAGTATTTCGATGTTCTTCATCAAATAATTGAAACATTCCCACACCATTTTCATATAAAAAGGCACCATCCATTAGTGTTATATCTAATAAAGAACATTTTTGTTTACATCATCCCCATAAGAACTATATTGGTATTCTCATTTGCTTATATACAGGCATTCGTCTAGGTGAATTACTTGCTTTGCCTTGGACAGATATTGGTTTTGAACGTGGTTGGTTAACCATCAACAAAACAGTGTCCTTTGTTTGTCAAAATGGAAAATATACAAAATATATCGATTCCCCTAAGACAAAACAATCCAACCGGACAATTCCTCTTTCTAAAGAACTACTTCTCTTATTAAAGGAGCAAAAAAGAACGCATCATTCTATATATGTTTTATCCACTAAGCGTGGTAATATTATATCGAGTCGTTCTTATCAAAGAACCTTTCAAAGTCTTCTAGAGCGTTGTCAAATCCCTTATAAAAATTTCCATGCTTTAAGACACACTTTTGCTACACGCGCTTTAGAACTCGGCATAGATGTCAAAACACTTTCGGAAATTTTAGGACATAAAGATGCGACAATCACATTGAATCGATATCCCATTCTTTAATGGATTATAAAACATCCTTATTAAATAAATTGGGTGAACATTTAGGAAAAATTTGATTGTCTCTAGTATTTTATTATACGCTTTTTAAGTGCATCAGTCAAGATATATTCTTTTATTTAACATTAATATCCTACATTTTTCATCTTTTTATGACATATATAAAATTTGAAAAGCAGGCAATTGTTCATTGCGATATGTTGTTTCATTTAACCCTAATTTTGTGACACTAAAATCTATACTAAACGTATTTCCTAAATAGTCAAATAAAAACATTCCTTTTTCCATTCTACCATTACAATGGCGGACATACCATTCCTTTGTCTTTTCAATCTGCTCTTCTAATACTGTGGTTTGACTTTTGATATAATCAGGGTAATAGAAAATATAGTATCCCTCTTTGGCTTCTGTATCCACATATTTATCAACATTTTGATCTTTTACATTTTTACCAATTAATTTATCTAATTCAATATTATCTGATACAATATATTTGGTATCATATGGTAAAGGAAGTAATACTAGTCTATTCTCATTGTTTTTCTTAACCACCATAAATGGCATATGCATATATATCATCATATTTTCTACATAACGATATACGTAATATGTTTTTCCTCCACTTACAAATGTGCGATAAGAATAAGAAACTCTTGTACCATCTTCTAATGTAACAATTATCAATTCTTCTTTAGAAACAGTACCTTCATCTAAAACTAATCTATCTTTGCCTACTCTAGCTTGAAGTGTATCTTTTTGTTGCTCTACTGAACTTGTTACAATGATTTGATCTTTCTGATACATGTCTAAATGATTTTTAAACGCATCACTTAAAGCATATTGATCATTTTGAACAAAAACAATTTTATTATCGGTAGAATAATTTGAAATTTTTACACCATCGTAATCAAAATGAATGACAGGAAGTGGTGTAGAATATAATAAATAATCTTGATATGCCTTGGGAATCGTGATATCAATGCCATGTTCTTTTACAATATACTTGTTTTGTAAATTAGAACAACTACATCCTGAAAGAGTGAACAAACATATGAATCCTAAACATAAACCTATTATTTTTTTCATACTAAAAATCCTTTTCTGATTCATTTAAGCCATATTTTGCATAGAACTCTTCTTTAAATTGAAGAAATCGATCCTCTTGAATGGCTTTTCGAATATTTTTCATTAAATTCTCTAAAAATTGAACATTATGAATACTGATTAATCTTGCTGCAAGAATCTCTTCAGCTTTAACCAAATGGCGAATATACGCTCTTGTATAGTTTTGACAAGTATAACAATCGCATTCATCATCAATGGGACGAAAGTCGCTTTCAAATGCTTGATTTTTAAGGATGATCCTACCATGTGATGTCATTGCACAAGAATGTCTAGCAATTCGGGTAGGCAAGACACAATCAAACATATCAATACCTCGTTCAACACCATCTAATATCGCACCAGGACTACCTACTCCCATCAAATATCTTGGCTTATCTTTTGGAAGACAAGGAGTAGTATAACTTAATACATGATTTTGAATGGCTTTGGGTTCACCCACACTCAATCCACCAATAGAATATCCATCAAAAGGAAGAGCGGTTAATTCCTTTGCACAATATTTTCGAATGTCTTCGTACTCTCCACCTTGAACAATACCAAACAATCCCTGAACATCTTTTCTACGATGTGCCTCTAATCCACGTTTTGCCCAACGAATCGTACGTTCCACTGACTTTTCCATATACTCTCTTGTAGAAGGATATGGGGGACACTCATCAAAACTCATCATAATATCACTACCTAAACTATTTTCAATTTCAATTGCTAGTTCAGGGGATAAAAATAAGGGTTTACCACTTTTATGATGTTTAAAATATACCCCTTCTTCTTTAATATCTCTTAATTTTGCCAAAGAGAAAACTTGAAATCCACCAGAATCTGTTAAAATGGATCGATCCCAATTCATAAATTGATGTAATCCACCTGCTTTTTCAATTAACTGATGTCCTGGTTGATTCCAAAGATGATAGGTATTTCCTAAAATAATTTGTGCGCCAGTTGCTTCTATTTCTTCTTTTGAAAGAGCTTTTACTGTTGCTTGTGTTCCCACAGGCATAAAGCATGGTGTATCAATTTCTGAATGAGGGGTAGTAATTTTTCCCAGTCTTGCCATAGATTGGGCATCTTCTTTTAATAGTTGATATCGAATAACCAAAATACCTACCTCCTATATGATATTTTTATTTATTATACCATATTTTGACCCTTTTTTCAATAGATATTACTTTTTAGACTAGCCATATAAAAAACATATACAAGCCTTATTCTCTTCAACTTGTATATGTTTTCTTTTTTATAATCTTTCTTTTAATTTTTCAAGAAGTGCTTCATATCCAGGTTTACCTAAAAGAGCAAACATATTCTTTTTATAATCTTCTACACCTGGCTGATTAAATGGATTAACGCCTAATATATATCCGCTTACACCACAAGCAAACATAAAGAAGTAAAGTAAATAGCCCAAGTGATACGCATCTAATTGTTCTATATTCAATACCAAATTAGGAACTTCGCCATCCACATGAGCAAGAATCGTGCCTTGCATAGCTTGTTTTGCAACGCTATCTAAATTTCTTCCTTCTAAATAGTTCAGTCCATCTAAATCTGTTGGTTCCTTTTGAAGAACAATATTTGAAGATGGCTTATCAATATTGATTACAGTTTCAAACATCACTCGTTTTCCATCTTGGATATATTGGCCCATCGAATGCAAATCGGTTGAATATACAAGGCTTGCTGGAAAAATACCTTGATGGTCTTTTCCCTCCGATTCACCATATAATTGTTTCCACCACTCACTGACAAAGGATACCTTTGGTTCAAAGGTAACTAGCACTTCTGCTATTTTTCCTTTTTGATACAATAAATTTCGAATACTTGCATAAAGAAGAGCAGGATTTTCTAAATAAGGTTTGGTAACCGCATCTTGATATGCAACTTTTGCTCCTTGCATTAATACATCAATATCAATTCCCGCACAAGCAATTGGAAGAAGACCAACTGCTGTAAACCAAGAATATCTACCACCTACATCATCTGGAACAACAAAGGTAGTATACCCTTCCTCAATAGCTAAGTTTCTAAGTGCTCCTTTTTCTTTATCTGTTGTTGCATAGATTCGTTCGGCTGCACCGCCTTGATATTTTTTGGTCAATAAAGCTTTGTATAGTCTAAAGGCTATCGCTGGTTCTGTCGTAGTGCCTGATTTAGAAATAACATTAATTGAAAAATCTTTATCTTCCAAATAATCTAATAATTCTTTATGATAGGGTGCAGAAAGAGAGTTTCCAGCAAAAATGATTTCCAATGATTTTTCTTTTGGAAAATAAGGTTGTAATGCCTCGATTACTGCTTTTGCTCCTAGGTAAGAACCCCCTATGCCAATGACCACCAATACCTCGCTATCTTTTCTAATTTTCGTTGCAGCTTGTTTGATTTTTTCAAACTCTATTTGGTCATACTGATTTGGATATTCAACCCATCCTAAAAAATCATTCCCTTTTCCAGTTTTTTCAAGAAGGGTTTTTTTGGCTTCTAATACAACGGATTCATTCTCTTTTATTTTCTCTTCTGTTATAAAACCCAATACATTTTTATAATTGATATTTAACATATTTATGCCTCCTCAATCGAATCAATCATTTGTAAAATTTCTTGTTTTAATGTAGCTACTAAAGACTCTGCTTCTTGTTTTGTATCTGCTTTAATCGCTATATATATTTTTAATTTTGGTTCAGTTCCAGATGGTCTAAGTACAAACCATCCTCCATCATCAAAAATATATTTTAAAACAAATGATTGAGGAAGTGTTAACGAAGAAGTTACCCCATCACTGATACGAATAGATTGTTCATAGTCTTCAAACACTTGTATGTGTTTACCAGCAATATTTTGTAAATTGGCATTTTGAAAATATCGCATAATTTTTTCAATTTTTACACTACCTTCAAGTCCTACTAAAGAGATGTTATGCACACCTTCTAAATAATAACCAAATTCTTCAAATAAATTTTCTAATACTTGGATTAATGTTTTACCCTGTGATTTATAATAGGAAGCCACTTCCGCAAGCAATAATGTAGCTTGAAATGAATCTTTATCCCGTACAAAATCTCTAATCACATATCCATAAGACTCTTCGTATCCAAAGAAGAATGCTTCATTGGTTCCTTCTAACTTAGCAGCTTGTTCACCAATATATTTAAATCCCGTTAAGGTTTGGATCAATTTGAGTTGATATTTGTCACAAATCGCTTTTGCTAAATTCGATGTAACAATCGTATTAAAAACAACCCCTTGTTTATTTAGTTTTTTAAATTTACCCAAATAATCTAATAAAATCGCTCCTGTTTGATTTCCCGTTAATAATACATATTCACCTTCAGCATTTTTTGCGGCAATGCCCATTCTATCCGCATCAGGATCAGTCGCAATTAAAATATCTGCATCTTTTTCTTTCCCTAACCGAATGGCATATTCAAATGCACTTGCTTCTTCTGGATTAGGAGATTGAAGCGTGCTAAAATTGCCATCTGGTACCATCTGTTCAGTCACAGGATATACACTGTAACCGCTCGATTCTAATAGATTTACCATATGCGTTGCACCAGTACCATGCAAAGGTGTGTATACAATACGAATATTACTTTTTTCTACAGATTGAACAGGGACTGTTTTTACTGCTTGTAAATAAGAATCATCTACCGCTTGATCAATCCATTCAATCAGCCCTTCTGAAACGAGTTCATCAAAAGGCTTTGTTTCAATATGAAACATATCATCGATTTGATTGATTTCTTCAATTACTTGATCAGCAAGTTCTGGAACCAACTGACACCCCTCATGATCATAGATTTTATATCCATTATATATAGGTGGATTATGGCTCGCAGTAATCATAATTCCGCCTACACATTGCAAATATCGAACAGTATAACTTAACTGAGGAGTAGAACGAATAGATGTATATAGATATGCTTTTACACCACGACTTGCAATAACTTCTGCCGCATGCTTGGCAAATAAGTAAGAATTTTTTCTACAATCATATGAAATAGCTACGCCTTGATGTTGAATATTCGGATATTTTTTCATCATATAGTTTAAAAAGCCTAGTGTTGATTTTCGAACAACATATATATTCATTCGGTTGGTACCTACGCCTAAAATTCCTCTTAATCCACCCGTACCAAAGGCAATATCTTGATAAAAAGCATCCATCAATGCGGTTTCATCTTGCATTAAATTTTCTAATTCATCCTTTAAATCCTGGTCTAATTCCTTAAAATTAGTCCACATACTTACTTTTTGTAATGTTTTTTGATCCATTATTTATTCTTCTCCTTATACTCTATAAAGTTAAAATAAGCACCCATCATACCCCCATCGTTTCTAAATTTAGCCGTATGTACTTTTGCGGTATATCGAAATCCTGATAATAAATGAGAATTCATAAATTTTTCTACATCGCTTGAAAAAGTTTCTCTTTTAGAGATACCTCCACCAATAATGATGGCCTCAGGATTAAATGCATACACCAAATTCGCCATACCAATCCCTAGTAAATCATAAAATCGACTAACGACTGCCATCGCAATCGGGTCATGATTATCATATAACTGAAATAATTCTATACCATTATTGACATCTAATCCAGCTCGTTTTGCTTCTTTGATTAAAGCAGAAGTCGATGCTACACTTTCCCATTTGGCATTTCCAATTAATATTCTTCCTACTTCCCCTGCGTTATAATTTTTTCCACGCCAAATCTCATCATTCATAACAATGGCACCACCAATTCCAGTGCCAACTGTAATCACGATAAAATGATCATAATCTTTTCCTGCTCCACTTACACACTCTGCTTTTGCAAAACTATTGACATCATTATCTGCGATACAATCTAGCCCCACTTCTTCTTTAAAAATTGTTCTAAAATCCCAATCAGAAAATTCAGGAAGTGCGTCTGGTGCAGTATGAATATAGGCATGTTCAAAATCTACACTACCTGCACAAGAAATACCCACACCTTCTATTTGATATTTTTCTTTCATTTGTTTAGCTATATCTACTAATTTATTGGTTAAATATGTCTTACCTAAATGGGCATCTGTATCAAATAAACCCTTTTCTAAAAATTGTTCTTGATCAATGACACCATATTTGATATTTGTGCCACCAATGTCAAAGCAAAGTACTCTCATACTATTTCTCCTTATATTTTTTTGATATGTTTGACAACCACCTGAAGGGTTACTCTTCTTTGTGATGTTCCACTAACCATTACAATACTTCCCGTCGTCAGTGGGCGTGCTTCTTGATAAACCTTCGGAAAAAAGACGAGTTCAATACTAGATTCATCATCCATTAATTCAATAAACGCCATAATTTCATTTTGCTTGGTTGTAATTTCTTTTATTTTTTTGATTATTCCTATGGTATGGGTCGGTTGATTTTCTTTAATTTCTAATATTTTTTGAAGATGATACTGTGTATAAAATGAAGCAAATTGACGGAAGAAATTATAAACTAGGTTAATGCCCAATACTTCTAATTCCTTAGTCTGTAACACTCCATAAGAAAATTCTTCATCCGTATAACTTCCTTCTAACATATCTTTGATAAAGTGATATTCTGATTTATCAATGATTGCTTGATATCCTTCAATCATTGCTTTTTTTGTCAAACCAAAACAATCCAATGCACCACTATAAATAATATTTTCTATGATAGAACTCGCAAAAATATGCTTCGTTCGCATTAAAAAGTTATCAAATGAGGTAAATAATCCTTTTTTTCTTTCTTCTAAACACTGCTTTGTTTTCATTTCCCCTAATCCTCTAATAATGGTAAGTGGAAAATAAATTGCACCATCAATTACACAAAATTCATCTTGACTAGCGTTGATATGTGGTGGTTGAATATTTACTTTTTTTCGAATGGCTTCTTTGGTATATTCTAATACTTCTGTTGTACTCGCCATAAAAGAAGTCAATAAAGTGGACATATAATAAGCAAAATAATGACACTTTAAATAAGCTGTAAGATAGGCTACCTTAGCATAAGCCACACTATGAGCTTTATTGAACCCATAATCTGCAAATTTTACAATATAGTCATAAATCATATTGGCATCTTCTTGGGTATACCCATGATGAATAGAAGACTGAACAAAATTTAATCGTTCTTCCTCTAGTACTTCTTTTTTCTTTTTAGACACTGCTCGACGTAATATATCTGCTCTTCCCAAACTATATCCCGCAAATTGACAAGCAATCAGCATAATTTGATCTTGATATACTATCATTCCATAAGTTTCATCTAAAATGCTTTTTAAATCTGGATGAGGATAACTTACTTGTTCTTGACCAAATTTACGTTTGATGAATGTTGGGATAATCTCCATAGGTCCTGGTCGATAAAGGGCAAGCGCTTGGGTGATATCATCAAAATGAGAAGTGTGTAGTTGCATAATCAATTTACGCATTCCAGCTGATTCTAATTGAAAGACACCAGTTAAATCTCCAGAAGCCATCATTTGATACGTGGCTTTATCATTTTCATCTTTTGGTAATGTAAAATGTGGTATGTCTCTTTGAATGAGTGATACTGTTTTAGCAATATTGGTTAAATTTTTTAAACCCAAAAAGTCCATTTTTAAAAGTCCTAATGCCTCTAAATCTTCTGCTTCATATTGGGTTTGATAAATACCATCTAAACCTTCATCAAGAGGCGTATAATGAACTAAATCAAAACGTGTAATGACAATTCCTGCCGCATGTGTAGAAATATTACGAGGAATGTCTTGAATCTTAGCAGCAATACGAAGTACCCGATCAATATCTTCATGATTAGCCATCAACATCATCAGTTCGTCATTATTTGCAATCACTTCTTTTAAGGATACATTCTCATAAGGCCTTATTTTAACTTGATCACCTATTGTTTTATAAATTTGTTTTAATTTTGTATCATTTAATTGATAAACCCTAGCACAATCATTGATAGCTAGTTTCATTCGAAATGTACCAAATGTTAAAATATGAGCGACTTTTTCTTTACCATATTTTTCCCCAACATAGCGGATTACTTCATCTCTTCTATCATCTGGAAAATCAATGTCAATATCTGGCATAGAAATACGTTCTTGATTCAAGAAACGTTCAAATAACAAGTGGTGATAAATAGGATCAATATCTGTAATACCCAATGTATAAGCAACAAGTGACGCTGGAGCAGAACCTCTACCAGGTCCTACATAGATATGATTCTTTTTAGCAAACTTGACATAATCATATACTATCAAAAAATAGTCACAAAATCCCATACTTTGAATAACCTTTAACTCATAAAACAAGCGTTCATAATATGTATTCAAGTTGTAGGGATACTGGAATTGAGAAATTCTTTTATCTAACCCTTTTTGACATAGTTCTTTTAAATATTGAAAACTATCTAATCCCTCTTGATATAATGGCAATTGATATGTTCCAAAGACGATATCTACTTGACACAAATGAGCCAAACGATGTGTTTCTTCTAATAAGTGGGGATAGGCTGAATATATGGTAGATAATTCCGATGATGTATACATATAATGCCCGTTTTCAATAGGTGAAAGTTGAACCAACCGACCATTATTTTTAATGGATTTCAAAGTGACATATGCACCATAATCATCTGGCTCAAGAAAACTCACCTTAGGTAAAGCAACCATTGAATAATGTCTGCTACTCAATAAATCATAAATCGATGGCATATGTGGATTTTGAATGGTTTCTGGTCCAAAACCAACAAAGCATAAATCATATGTTGCACATAATAATTGCATAGTTGAAAGCGCATCTTGAACAGCATTTCTATCAAAATATCGTTTCAAAATAGATTCTTCAAAAGGGACAATGGCTAAAATACCCATAGTAACCTTTTGTAAATATTCAAAGTCAATCATACCTCCTGCTAATTTAGAACGGCTAGATATCTTCATTAAATTTTTATAACCAAAATCATTGATAGCATAAAGTAATAAACTACTTTCTCTATCATTATAAGTATAATTTACTTTCAAACCAATAACGGGATGAATACCTTCTTTTTTACAGGCTTTATAAAATCGAATGGTCCCATACATCGTACCTTCATCCGTAATGGCACAAGAGGTCATTTGCATTTGTTTTAATTTTTGAACTAAATCATTTATTTTACAAGCACTTTGCAAAATTGAATATTCAGTTTGTACATACAAATAAGAAAACATAGCTGCTACCTCCTTTTAAATAGTATATCACACAACTTTTTTTTTTACAAGAAAATCAAAAAGAAAAACCATGTCAAAAGTCTACATCGTTTTTTATCCATTGATTATAGTCAAAAATATTTTATTTTTGCCTTTGTTTTCTTTTTTTGTACCACAAATAACATACCATAAACAAAACCATCATTATACTTAAAATAATAGATAGATATTTTATAATATCTTTCTTTTTGAACTGAAAAGACATTGTCATATCATTTTCACCAATTTGAATCCTTTCAATCTCTAGTTTTTCACTCCATAATCCTTGAATACTCACATCTTGAAGAACTTCTTTTTCCGTGGAAAATACCAATTGAATAGGTGTCTTCTTTTGAGCAGATACTTTTAATTCCATACAGAGTATTTTTTGAATATGCTGCCCATCATCGCACAAGAAATAGATTTTAAGATGTGTAGGCTGTTTAGATAGGGTAATGGATTGTGATTGAAAATGAGTCGCTATTGTCGATTGCAAAGTATTATCATGATAAAATTCTACCAAACAATCTAAAATGGCACCATCTAAATCTATTGTTTGATATTGAATCTTTTGTTCTACTACCTCAATATCTATTTGGGGTAATCTTTTGAATGTATATATATTCCACACTTGATGAATGGGTAACTTTTGCCCATCTTCTAATATAATTTCTGAAATATTATAGGTCATTACATGACCTGGTGTAGTTGATGGAAGAGAAATCCATAAATTCGTACCTTCTTGTTTAAATGGATAAGATGTTTGGTTTACAATCACCTCTTGTACCCTTTTATTTTCTGAAAGCATGATTTGATAATCCATACTAGTATCTGGCATCAAATATCCATCTATTGGATACAACCGCTCTTCAAGATTAGGTGCATCTTGATTTGTAATATATAGGGTATATGTAGAGGTGGTTTCTTTTGTTTGATGAATCAATGTATGCCATCCTGGTATTTTTAATTTCTCCCCATTATATACATATTGTCCATCTACCATTAATTCATCTGTAAATAGGAGTGAATATCCTACTTTATATATACCTAAATTGACTATGTTGATATATCTAGGCACAACATAAGGTGTAATCAATTCAAAATGCAATCCATCCTCTCTTTCTACCTCATATATAGCCTGATAAGTTCCTGAACGTGAAAGGGAGATAATGCCATCATTTTGTTCACTATAATGAATGGTTAATGTTTCAAAATCGGATGCTACTTGGAGATGGGCAGTGTCTTTTGGATCTTGATGATAGCGGTCATAGACATACTCTTCTTGTTTTAAGATATGATATTCTGTAATTTTAATATGTTCACAAGAAGAAAATAGTTTCGAGAAAATATGCAATACGCCTTGTTCGATTATAGCAAAATCAATACCACTACAAGGAGCAATTTCATAGTGTTGCCATGTTTCGTCTCTCCAAATCGTATAATATAATTTTTGTTGAAATGTATAAATAAAAATAAACGACCTAGCGTGAGATTTTACAGAAACCACTTTGATGTCTTGAAATGAAAATTGTTCTGATAAATTATATTTTTCTATTTTTTGAAGTTCCATATCTAACCAATATATATGATATTGATTGTTCCCATCTTGAATAATAAAAGCAAGTTCTTCTTCTCCTAAAGCAATATCGAAGAAGGTTTCGCATCCTGTTTGTTCATTGATATAAAAACTACTAACGATTTGAAAGCCTTGATCTAATTGAACAATAAAAGATTTCATATCATCTACATTGCCCACATGTAAAAAAGGGCTTCTCTTACTATAGGCCTTTTTTTCACCAAATACAAAAAGTTTATCCTCTTTTTGCTCAATCTGTACCCATCTTTCTAGTGCATCTCCACCCAAACAAATCTTTTGAACCAATTGTAAATCTGTTTCGTATACATATATACAAGCATCTTCTGATTCTTCTCCAACCACAACTATCCTTCCATCAAAATATGTCATATCATATAACCGTGCTGGAATTACTTTTTCTTTTTTCTCTTTGGTTTTGACATTCATTTGATATAAAATAGTATGGGTACTCCTATGCATAATACCATAGATGAATTTTTCATTTCCCACATATGCCTCAGTCATCCCCTCTATGACCAGTTGATACTGATCAAAATAAGTATGATTCATACTCACATATGTAAATTCATCTAATACTTTGACAATTGTTTCTTCCTTTTGAATGATTTGAGAGGTCTGATGAATAACAGAATTTGCCTTACATAAAATACCATTATGTACACTAAACCAATACATAAAACCAATGCAACATAAAATATAAATGCCTTTTTTCATATTAACCCCTTTTTTTCAAATACATATAAGATGCTAAAAAAATTGATAGTGGCAAGAAAAGAAACCATACCTGAGAACGGGTTTTTCTTTCAATGTCATTGTAATGAATTACATTATTCAAAGTTATTTGATTTTCGACGGGTTCAGTTGCTGACAAGATTTGATTTTGTATAGTGAAGGGATGTTCTTTTCTGATGGGGGTTGCATCTGAAAGACGAGCAATTTGAAAACAAAGTTCTATTTGTTCTTGCTGATTTCCCTCTAAGACAAACGTATAGTCACCTTCATTTTCTATTCTATATCCTGATGGAATCACGCGATTGTTCAAGTATCCTCTTCCATTAAATGTAAGTTCAGTATGTACATCATATGTTTCTTGATTGGCTAGATTGATTTGTGGTAAT
Source organism: uncultured Bacilli bacterium (assembly GCA_949879765.1). Taxonomy (GTDB): domain Bacteria; phylum Bacillota_I; class Bacilli_A; order ML615J-28; family CAG-313; genus CAG-313. The sequence continues at coordinate 43,046 of CATLBQ010000003.1, read as the reverse complement.
ATCCTTATCTTATCTAAAAAGGCTACTTCTAACTCTTGGGTTGAGAATACGTAGCATATATCATAATCACCAAAAAAAGACCTATCTAGTGGTAACTGGGATAATTTTTCATCAATAGAATGGATTTCTTGATTGGTATAAAGCAGAGGATAACTCAGAGAAGCAAAAGAAGAAATTTGCTGATTACTTTCATACTGCATATATAAAAAAACAATATGCTGAACGGATAAACTATTTTGGCTAGCCAAGACAAGGTCTATGGTAGAATCTCCTACAAAACCTTGAATAGATTCATCTGAACAATACTCCTCAATTTGGATTTGAACCTCACCATCTTCAATACGCTGATATAAATAACCATAAGGCTTTTCTTGACTGGATTGATATAGACTAAATAATATGATTTGTTCATATTCATTAAGAGGCATGAAATCTAGAAACACCATATTTTCAAAAGAATCATTACCTATTTGATAAATCAATTCTTTGGTATGATTATTTTGGATATGATATATATTGGTTACATATCTTTGGCTGCTATAAGAATAATCATTGGTGACAACATATAACTCATTATATGCATCTATTTTTAACTTTAGAAAGGTTTCTGTCAGTGTCGTAGTCAAATATTTTTTTTCTAACTGGGCATAATCCCTACAATTGAGATACCAAATATCCATAACCTTCATTCGCTTTGCTTGATCAAAATACCGCGTAAGAATGGCAATATGTTGATCTTGAATGGTTGCATCAATGACATCTGTATCTGCACAATTCGTTAAATATTGACGACCTATCAGTTGATAATTCTTTTTACGTATACAAAAAACGAATCCACATTTATACAAGTGTGAATTAAGAAAATATTCATCTTTTGATGTGGTTTCTCCAATGATATAATAATTCTCTTTATCCATTAACAATTTTTTCCCAAATTCTATTCCACTGCCAAAATAGCAATTTTCAAATATGATTTGTCCAATTTCATTTAAAACTACTAGATATAAATCTTGTCTAGTTGTTACATTTTCCTTTTCTACCAATAAAACGATTCTATCTTGATCAATAATAAAGTCGACAATTCTTCCTTTGACTTGTGTAAATATTGTCGTTTGAAATATGATTTCTTCTAAATTGAGTTTCATTATACCGATATCGTATACTTCCTCCTTTCCTTCTACTAGCCGAAGATAACTGACAATATAATTTCCATCTTCTGCTTTTTTGGTCTGATGATAGTGATAATTTTCGTGATTTTTAACATACAATTCCATTTGTTTTTGTAATACCATTCCATGTAATAAATCATTTTCTGACCTTACCTCTACTTGCTTTTCTATTCTTTCTTTTGTCTTTTCGTCTTCATAAATGATTTGATATCTTCCACAACGATTAAAATCTACATCAGATGATACTATTTTATATCCTGGATAGGATAACTGCTGATAATAGGATGTGCCTACCTGACACACAAATGTTTTTTGAATCAATTCATAATGAGTAGATGCTTGAACTGGCTGCAATAAAACAGAAAACATCCCGATATTTAAAATCATTGCAACCCATAATAATATTTTTTTCATATGATTTCTCCTTTCAAAACATATTACGCATGATATGTTCCTTTTTACGTTTTTCCTTCCCAATTACATCATAAAAAAACATGATATCTTATGAGATATCATGTTCTTCTACATATGATTTTTTTCTTAATTCTTCTAAATCTATATCAGTACTTACTACAAATGGAATGAATTTAACATCTGAATTTGAAACCTCTTCTTGGTCTGCATTATAAAATTGTTGAACTGCTTCTACCGCAAGATCAGCCATCGCAGTCATACCTTTTATATTGGGATGTACTGTATCTACTAAATACTCTTGTGAATGAAATGCATTAGCAAAATCAATTAAAGGTAATTGATACTCTTGTGCTAGTTTTTGAATGACTTGATTGAGTGCTTGTGAATTTGCAATATGTTGCAAATAAATACTTTCTTCCTTAGATTGATAATTGGTTTCATAAGTGAGTGTACACAAAAACAGTTGTACTTCTGGATATAATTGATAAATATGATCTAACATATTTCGATAGGCTTTTTCAAAATCTATTTCATTTAATCCATATGGGGCTGCTAATGAATCATTCATTCCCATACATATGATTAAAATATCCGGTGGTAAATTATCTGATCGCTTGGATTTCATCAATCTAGAAATAGACTCCCCTGCAGTGGATGCACCATATTTTTGACTTACATATGTACCACTATAGGAATTATTGATTCCTAATTTACATCCCACTCGGTCAACTGTCATTTTCCACCATGTTTGTTCTACCAATAAATCACAATATTGAGGATAAAAGTAACTATATCCAGCAGGAATATACCCTTTAAACGTTGAAATACTATCTCCTAAAAATCCCATATAGGCATGTTTTAAGTTTTTTTCTTCCCACTTCGCATATAACGTAATATCTCTTTGCTCACCCATTTGTAAAATATTATAACGTGCACCACTATAATCCGCTGTTTCATACCAACCTCTAAAATAATAGCCTTCTTTTGTTGGAATAGCTAAAGGAATAGGGGCATACTGAATTTGATTGGGTAAATAAGAGGTCATTAAATCTGTAGATGTTCCACCATTTAGTTCATATGAAATCGTATAAATGGGATCAAATCGTGCATACAAATCCATATCTGTTGTAATAATTCTACTCATCATAAATGCCGTAGTACAAGATTCATCTACACAATAATACATAAATTGATGTTTTTCTTTCACCGGATCTTCTAATGGATATACCGCCAAAATGGTCTTTCCTTCTGGAACCAAAATTTGAATATTGTCTTCGCCATTATTGGGATGAATCGTTACTGTATATACACGCATCCATTTCGCCACCAAATGAAGATCTTGTGTAATTTTTGTATCTAAAGAAAATAACTTACCTGATACATACCAACCCACAAATGCATATCCTTCTTTTGTAGGTACAACTGGATTCATAGTTTCTTCATAACCAACTTTTTGGGCATCCAAAGGCAAACCACCATCGGTATCAAACGTAAGGGTATACATTTGTTTTTCCCATAGTGCATAAAACACACTATCTTCTTGAATGCTATAGGTATCTAACTCAATCAATTGTTGATTTTTCATCCAACCTTTAAACACATACCCTTGTCTTTGAGGAGGTTCAATTTGCAACATATCCCCTGTATTGACAACCATGGTTTGATATATTACACCCTCATCTTCATAAAAAGTAACCTTTCGCTGATGAGATTCAAATTTAGCAACCAAAACTATATCTTGTTGAATTGGGCTATCAAAATCAAATTTTACCCCATCTTTTTCCCAGTATAAAAACGTATACCCTGATTGAATGGGATCATCTATTGCGGATATCGTTTTATTTTTCTTTACCTTTAATATGGTATAGATTTCACCTGTTTCATCTTGAAAAGTAACCTGATACGTAGTTTGGCAACTAGACAAAAATAGGATTCCAAATATCATCATACACACTAAGATGAAACAAATACTATGCCTATCACCTATTTTTATTTTATCCTTCATCTCCATTTTCCTCCTAATAAAAAAATCTCAACTTAGATCCCCCCACCCACAAGTTACATAAGCTTAAGGCTGCTTCGATCAAGACCTGACCTGGTTCACCATGGAACCTTGGATGAAGGTATCTAAGTTGAGATAATTCGAAGATATAAAAAGAAAATACATTTTCTAATTACAAAGGTATTATACTATATTTTTTTGTTTTTGTCAATCTATTCTAATGGTTTATTTTTTTGTTTTTGTCTTTTTTCTTTAAAAAACTGTTGCAATAATTGCGCAGATTCTTCTTTTAATACCCCACTTGTTACTTGTACCTGGTGATTAAAAGAACCTTGTTGAAACACATCCATTACACTCCCCAAAACACCAAATTTAGGCTCAAAAGCGCCGTAAACTACTCTTTTTATTCTAGACTGTAAAATAGCACCCGCACACATCAAACAAGGTTCAAGTGTTACATACAAGGTGGCTTCTTCTAAAATCCAAGCCTGTTGTTGCTTTGTTGCTTTTTGAATGGCTTTGATTTCCGCATGGCCTAACACGTCATGTTGCTTTTGTCTTACATTATGTGCTCTTGCAACAATCTGATTATCAATAACTACTACACATCCTACAGGCACTTCATCTTGTTCATACGATTTTTGTGCTTCACGAAGTGCTTGTTTCATAAAATAGATATCATCTTTTAACATTGTTTTTCCTGATAGGGTACTTGGTGGCAATGTCTACAACGTGATTCATATTTTTCACTAGCACTCACCAAAATAATCGGGTCATCATAGCTCGCAGGTCGACCATTGATGAGACGCTGCGTACGTGTTGCTGGAGCACCACAAACCATACAAATTCCCTGTAATTTGGTTACATATTCTGCTCTTGACATCAATTCTGGCATAATGCCAAAAGGCTCTCCCCTAAAGTCTTGATCTAATCCTGCCACTATTACTCTAACCCCTGAATTTGCTAAGCGTTCAATGACATCAATTAATCCTTTATCAAAAAATTGTGCTTCATCAAATGCCACCGCATAAGGCAATTTTTCAATATGCATAAGTATCTCGCTAGAACTAGCAATCGGAATAGAATCTACACGATGATTAGAATGAGATACTACTTGTGTTTTATCATATCGATCATCAATGATAGGTTTAAATACAATCACTTCTTTTTTTGCATATTTGATTCTATTAATTCGTCGAATCAATTCTTCTGTTTTCCCCGCAAACATACATCCACAGATGACTTCTAGCCATCCATCTTTACTTTTCAAATCCATATTTGCTCCTCTATTTATCTTCTATTTTACTTGTCGTATTATAACAAAAAAAGAAAAAAAAGTCATTGAATTGGCTAATAAAAATATAACTATTCGTCAGTATATTTTTCCTTTATTCCATAATTTAGATATTTTTTAAGTGAGGAGGACAACTATTTCATCTGTATGATGAATGATTTGCTTTTTTCCAAAAGCTATGATAAAATAAAAGAGGAGGTATCCTATATGATAAAAGAATTGATGGAACAATTTATACGAGGTAGTATATCAATACCTGATTACTTAAAAGCCATTGTCCCTCTTAGACAACAAGATATACAAGATATATATTCCTATAACGATACTACACATATGGACGAAATGATGCATGCATTTATTTTACTTTGGTGTTTAAAATACAACTATATTGACCTAGCCAATCAAAAAGAGCATATCTATCTAGCTTATTTATCTAGTATATTAGAAGATCAATCTATTACACATATTTCCTTTTTAGACATTCAGTCTTATTCGGTAATCATTGAAGTATTCACGAAAGAAGAAAGTATTTATTTTCTTATCAATCATAGCCTATATGAGGCGCACTTAAAGATACCAAAGGAAATTCAATATCAAACCCTATATTGCCTAAATTGTAATGATGATATGCTTCTAGAGACTCATTTAGATATCCCTGAATTTAGTTTTTATGCATTAAAAAAATAAGCATCTCTATTATCTTAAAAAAGATAATAGAGATGCTTTTTATTTTTTATTATCAAATATGTTTTTGAATCTCTACTGTTTTGACTTGTTTGTATTTTTCTTTTTGGTAATGTTTACTATTTTCTTTGTACAACACTTTTGTTTGATCTAAGTTCGTCAATAGACAACTATTTTTATTTTCTTGGTACAATAAGACCTCTTGTGCCAACAATTGAATTTGTGTTAACATTATATGATATAAATAATTTGTATCATGATACTGCAAATGTAATGTGTTATATGTATGCATACGATCAATTTGAAAACTATAGTAATACCCATAACACACTCTTGTATCCACAATTTGGATTGTTGCTTTTTTTTGTTGAAACGTACAAATCAACTGAGGATGTATTAACTTAATTTCATCATTTTCAATCTTGATATCCATATCTCCAATACATGCGCGTAATGGACATAGTAAATTCTTTTCCAATTGTTTGCCTTCAAAGTCTTTTTTTATTCTTTGATAATAATTACCTTTTCTATTTTTCTTGGCCCGAATTAATTTTTGTTGATATATTTTGGTTATCAGATAAAAACCAAGGGGGACAAAAACAACAAGAAAAATGAATAGCAAAGAAAGTCCATGATGAAATTCAAAATTAGTCGTTATTTTAAATAATACTAAAATAACAATCCACCATAACAGAATAATGATATTGCGATACATCGCAAGAAATGTTTTAAACTTCATAATAATATGCCTTAGCAATTTGGGCTGCTAACTCACAATTGTGATACACCAATTGAATATTTGAAGACAAGCTCTCTCCACCAGTTAAATCCTTGATAGTAGCCAATAGATAAGGTGTTGTTTCTTTGCCTTGAATTCCTTGTTGATGCATCATTTCTAAGGCTTGATCAATGGCTTGTTGCATTCGCGTTTCATCTAATGAATAGGCTTCTGGTATAGGGTTCGTCACCAAAACACCCCCATGTAAGCCTAAATCCCATTTGGTTTGTAACATCTGCGCAATGTCTTCTGGCGTATCCATTTGATAATCTACTTGATATGGACTTGTTCTAGTATAAAAGGCTGGTAATATAGATGTTTGATAGCCAATAACCGGAACTCCTTTGGTTTCTAAATATTCTAATGTTTTCGGTAAATCCAAGATTGCTTTTGCACCAGCACAAACAACTAGTACATCCGTTTTGGCAAATTCATCTAAATCGGCAGAAATATCCATTGTAATTTCCGCCCCACGATGTACACCACCAATGCCACCCGTTGCAAAAATAGCAATATGAGCAAGACTAGCAATATACATCGTAGCACTTACAGTTGTTGCACCATCTAATCCTTTAGAAACAATAACTGGAATATCTCTTCTCGATGTTTTCACTACATCTTTGCCTTTTTTTGCAATATATTCAATTTGCGAAGCATTTAAACCAACACAAATTTTTCCTTCTATAATAGCAATTGTTGCGGGTACTGCCCCATTTTCTCTGATAATCGATTCACATTGAAGCGCAGTCTCTACATTCTTTGGATAAGGCATACCATGTGAAATAATGGTTGATTCTAGTGCAACAATTGGTAAATGATGGTGTAAAGCATATTGTACTTCTGGACTAATTTGTAAGTAGTTTTCTAATGCATTATGCTTCACTTGCTACCTCCGGTAATAAATGAATCACAGATGATGATTGATAGGTTTTACCATTTCTTTGTACTTTTACTTGGAACTGAACATCTACTGGTTGTTTTACTTCTTTATTGTAATATAGTCCATTAGCACCAGTGATAAACAAATTATCTAATACGGATTGGGTAGAAGTATATGTATCTGTTGACAAATCATACGTTACAATAGACTCTCCAAAATACTTTTGAAGCAAATATTCCATACGAACCATTTCTAAAAATTCTTCATAACGAGCTGTACGAATCAAATAACTTGGACATTCTTTACCTTTTGGATCCATGTCATGATGACGCTTTACATTATCCATATTGAGATTATATTTTAACATCAAACTTGCAACCAATTTGGCATTATTTGCTAATGTACCTTCATAATTACCATCTTGATTTACACACATTTCAATACCAATACCATTGTTATTACCTGTACCTCTTGTTGCAGTACCATCACTTGCATGCCAACAAATGATATTATCAGCAAAACTTTGATAAATACTATAAGCATCGACTTGATAATTCCAAGAAGCCTCACGCCCACCAACTTCAAAAGCATAACGATATTGCATATTAGCTAAAAATGCAGCATTTTGCCCATTGATAGTCATTGCACTTTCATGAACAACTACCCATAAAACATTATCTTCATTTGGCATTTGATAGCCCTCATAAAATCGACTATCCAAAGTACTTTGTGGGACAGTTGGTTTGTATACTGTACCAAGTGTACCAGAACCAAAAAACTTCGCTACAAAATCTGTTCTCTTTTCATCAATTAAATATTCTTTATTCACATTTAATGGTGTAGTTTGGAATAAATTCAATACACCATATGAATTGATTCTTTCTTGATAATCTAAATATAACTCATCATTGTATTCTTTATGTAAGTGATTAATAGACCCTTTTAATTCCATTTTGCTATAAGCATCTAATAGTGCTTGTAAATAGGTATCTTCATCAATCATTCCACCCACTTGTTTTAAGTCGAATTCCATTGTACTACTACTACCTTCATATTTAATCACACATTTCAAACGAACATCAGTTTTTTCCATTGGTGTCAGTACAACTTGATCTAAAACAATAAATTCAGGAACATTTGCACTCCATGCTAAATCTGTTTCATATGTATCACAATAAAGTGGTAATGTACTTTCTTTTCCTTCCACAAATGCATTTATCATTTGTTGTACTTCTGCTTTAGCCAAATCTACTCGCTTTAAACCGCTCCATGCTGATACAGTTACTTCCGTAGGATATAAAATAGCGATTCCGTCTTTAATCACATATATATTTAAAATAACAATTTGATCTCGTTTACCTTGGGTAATTTCACCCTTTGATGTCATAATATTTGGATCTAGGCTCTCGTACAAAACAGAGCAACCATTGTAATCTCTTGTAATCAATGTAACATTTTTATTTAACGCTTTTGCAACTTTTGTTTGATAATAATTATATGCATAGTCATAAGCACCCTTAGATACATTAGATGATTTTACCGTAACTTGATAATTTCTTTTATAAGTTGTCCCATCAATTGTTATTTCCGCAAGCAATGTCACTTCTTTATCCCCATCTTGATATACAAGTGTACCATTATCTAATAATACATCATGGTCAAGTGACGTCCATTGGATATCATAAGTCTCAAATTGTTTAGGCAAAACAAGCGCTGATGAAGTTTCTTGAGGAAGGAGTGCTTCTAATTCTTGATCAATTAAATCTTTTGAAAAAATGTGTTGACAAACTGAACAATAACTCCCCTTATCATAGGTTGCATCGACTATTGTATGTCCTAATGCTTCCCCTTCTGTACGATGACATCTGTCACAAGTTTTTGGGTTTTCGCAATCTGCAGCTTTCCACTGATGTCCAAGAGAAGAGCCTTCTGTTACTTGACATACACTACATGTTTTAGGAGTAGTACAAGTGGCCTCTACCCATGTATGACCATTTTGTTCACATTCACTTTTTGGATTTTCCTTTTTGCACCCTATTAAAGAGAGTACACAAAATAATACCATTATACATAAACCATATCCTTTTTTATTCATTTTATATTACCTCTTTTCTACAAAAGCAAATACCTAAACTACTAAATTTGACTTTTTATCCTCCTATTATCATTATTTTTAATAAAAAAATTTTTTATTTTTAGGAAATTTTTGCTAAATCATTTATAAAGATGACTGGGCATATTTTATAAAATCATCTTGCTATGTGTTTATATAATTCTTTTTTTATAGATACCCTAGTAGAATAAAAGTGTTTTTAAAAATACTATTTTTCTAATAAGATATTCCCATTCTTGTTCATACTTTTAAGCATTTAAAGCAGACAAAAACCTATATATAACTTCATTTAATTGGTTATATATAGGTTTTATTTTTACATTTATTTATCTATTACCATATACAAAACAAGTTTTATTCAATAAACTTTAGAATATCCGAAAATGTTTTAGCAATCATTTTCACTCCTTGTGCTTTCAAAAAAGCTTCTCCTCTAAAGCCCCATGCAGCCCCAATGCAAGGCAATTGGGCATGTTGTGCAGTTAAAACATCTATATCACTGTCTCCTACATATACTGCAGTAGCAGGATTTACACCAAGCTGATTTATCGCTAAATCGACCATATCTCTACTTGGCTTTTTAGCATAGCCAGGTTGTTCACCAATCATAACATCCATATATTGACCAAATAAAGGTGTGCATATTTCAGTTACTCCTTGTTGGTATTTATTAGAAACAATAGCCATTTGAACACCTTTTGATTTCAACAATTTTAACGTTTCAAATACGCCTGGATATGGTGCGGTTTTATTCGTTTTATTTTTTTCATAATGCGTTAAAAAGGTTTGATAAACTGCATCAAAATGTTCTGCATGTTGCGGGAGTGCCCTTTCAATCATGACCTGAATACCACTACCCACAAAGAACTTGACTTCTTCATAAGTATGTGTAGCATAACCCTCTTTTGCTAACGCATAATTTAGACTATCTGCTAAATCATCTAATGTATTGAGTAAAGTACCATCTAAGTCAAAAATAATGGTTGTATATTTCATTTGTCTACCTATTTGAACTTTCTTTTTTCATAATCATATTCTGGATCTATTTCACCAAAAAAACGTCTTCCCGTTTTCATAGTAGCAATACTTGCTTCCATAAAAATATCCTTATATTTGGATTTACTTAAAGTAGAATTGCTGTAGCCCTGTTCAATAATTTCCAAATTCAAAAGCACACCATCTACCCAAACAAACCCCAAATATCTGCCATATGTTTCTTTCCTAGCCCCTTCTGCTTCTAAAACAATTGTTGTTGCTTCATTTAATCTTGCTTTCGTATAACGTGATGCAGCTAAACCCCAAGGATCTTCTCCCGCATATACTTCTGGTGTATCTACTCCCAAAAAACGAAGTCTAAATCTTTCTCCTGTTATGATATCTTCAAATGTTGCAGTATCTCCATCGGTTCCATATACTAATTTAACTTCACCCACTCCATCTTCAATAAAACTCTTTCCTTCCCATTCAAAATCCATTTCTAATGTACTAGATAAAGTAGAAGTTAGTGGAAGAACCGTAGTATAAATAGATAGATGTTTATCTTTGGGATGGGCGTCTCCTATTTGATAGCCATTTCCATAGCGAACAAACTGGTTCAATTCATTATCGCTTTCAATAGCCTGTTTTTCAAAATAAAAGGAGTATGTAATATCATAATCTGCTAATTTTTCTATAATTTGTTCTCTTGTCATTCCTGTTAAATCAGGTAATATCAATTTTGTAGAATCTACAACACCTGTTGTACATCCTACAAGCAATAAGACTACACATATATATCCTGTTACTAATAACTTTCTCATTGTAATTTCTCCTTTTTTAATTGTATTATATCATATTTTTTTAATTTTTTCAATCATTTCTTCTTCTTTCAATTTTTCTATTTATATATAAGTATTGTATTTTTTTAATTTATTTGTTATAATAGATTGTAATCTTTAAAAGAGGATAGGTACTGTGATGAATATACATAGCCAATTGAATATATCAAGGCATTTCTCACTTTTTCTTATACTCAATAAAAAATAGAAAGGTAGATGAAAATGAAAAGGAAGTATATATTTTTAGTTTTAATATTTATGTTTTGTACTTGTACAAGTTGTAAAAAAACACCACCAAAAAGTGAGTGTGAACAAAATGGTCATACATGGAAAGAAGCAACTTGTACTACTCCTAAAACCTGTTCTGTTTGCCAAAAAACAGATGGGAATGCACTAGGTCACTATTGGACAGATGCGACTTGTTTTTCACCTAAAACCTGTTCTGTTTGTCATACAACAGAAGGAACTATGCTTGAACATCTTTGGGTAGAAGCGACTTGTACTTTGGCAAAACATTGTACACTATGTAACACTACAGATGGAGTGCCACTAGAACACCAATATACAGAACCTACATTAGATGCTCCTGCAACTTGTACCTTGTGTGGACATACCAAAGGCTCTCCATTATCCCCTATTCACTATGATTTAATGATAGACTATATATCAATTGATGAAACAACTATGATTTGGGTTGATGATTATTTTGAACTAGATCCTTTTGATATCACTTACACGCAAGAAAATATTATTGAAATTGATCGTTTCGGTACTATTGATGCACTTCAAGTTGGAAAAACAAAAGTAAGATTTACTTTAAAAAGTAATCCACTGCTTTACTTCGAGTTTGACTTTGAAGTTATTCCTAAGATGCCAAGTATTTATGTTACTTATGAAAAAATGACCATTGGTGATAGTACCCATATTTATTTTAGAGATAAAACGATGTGTATTGATGACTATGATATTACATTTTCTAATAATGCATTAGTACTTAAGCCTGACTTATCCATCGAGGCAGTACAATATGGTTCTAGTGTGATTACCATTACATCTAAACTAGATAAACGGTTAACAGCTTCTTGCCAAGTATCTATTGTAAATAAAGATAGTTTTCTATTACTTTATGCGGAAAACAAAACGGAAACAGTTCCTGCAGGTGAAAGATTTAAAATGTCAAACTCTTTCAATTTGGCCAATGATTCTTTAGTATGGATTAGTTCAAATAAAGAAGTTGCTGTGGTATCAGATAAAGGTGTGATTACAACAAAATCAGAAGGATACACTATTATTAGCGTTTATGATAAAAACAATATCAATGATAAATCCAAAAAAACCAACTTTTACCTAGATGTTACTGGTTCTATTGAAGTCGACTATTTAAGTCGTTTTATCCTCACAGCCCTTGAAGAAAATGGAACAGAGGAAGTTGGCAATAATATTCAAAAATATGGCGAATGGTATCCCAATAATGGTCAACCTTGGTGTGCTATGTTTGTCTCTTGGTGCTGGAATCAAACTGGTTTATCTACAGATATTTTATGTAAATATCAAGGATGTACTGCAGGTATGAAATGGTGCACTGAAAATGGCATTATGCATTATGTTCAAGATTTCCGCTTTAGTGAACCTCTTGAACAAGGTGCTTCGCAAAATCAGTACAAAGAAGATTATCAACCCGTAACAGGAGACATTGTTTTCTTCTTAAGTAGCGGCATGTCCCATACAGGTATTTGTATTTATGCTGACGATACCTATCTATATACCATTGAGGGTAATACTTCCGATCGTGTAGCAATTAAGAGATGGTCTTTACAAGATGCAAGAATTACTGGCTATGCCCATCCAAAGTATCCTGAATATAGTGGTGTACGAGAAGATTTTAGTTGGATTAAAGAACTAAAAAGTGACGGCACTTATTGGTGGTCAAATGTTTCCGAACAACAAAAAGTAGATTAAAAGGAAAAGATAAAGCGAGTTGCTTTATCTTTTTTTAGAATTGGTATATAATGTTAATGTTTGAAAAAACATATATATCCTAATGGGGAGCATCTGCTGAGAGGTTATTTAGTTAACGACCCAAAACCTGATCTAGGTAATGCTAGCGTAGGGAAACGTGCAAATTTTTCATTTTGTTGAATTTGCATATCTTAGCAATGTTCTTTGGATAAAACCAAAGAATTTTTTTGTTAATAGGAGGTTTTATAATGAAACATATTTTTGGTTTTACTGTAAGAGATATAGCTGAAATTGCTATATTATGTGCTATTGCTGTAGTATTAGACAAATTTGTAAAATTGTCTATTGGTACAACAGGTGGATCTATCAATATTGCTATGGTACCACTTTTTATTATTGCCTTAAGACATGGTTGGTTTAAAGGCTTAATTGCGGGAGGACTAGTTTATGGTCTGATTAGTTGTTTGCTAGATGGATATGGTCTCATCACTTATCCCCTAGAATACCTTGTTGCTTTTGGATCAGTGGCTATTACTGGTTTAGTAGCCAAATGGATTCATCAATTTTATTTGAATAAAACTCCAAAGGGTATAATTCTATCCTTCTTATGTTTAATTGGTTCTATGCTTGCGGCATTTATTATTCGTTTCTTCTGTGGTTCAATAGATTCTGTTCTTCTTTATGACTATACTTGGTCAGCTGCTTTTGTTTATAATGCACCTTACGTATTTATATCTGGTGCTGCTGTGGCAGTTATTATGTGTCTTCTTTTGCCAAGTATTGTTTTACTGAATCGTGAATATCCTACTCAATATTTAAAAGGTGAATAGTTTGATGTCTGATATAAAATGACTGTACTTATTGTACAGTCATTTTTCTTTTTTATTCTTCTATTTTAGGTTCTTCAGTTGAATTAGATGCTTTGTTTTGTTCTGGTTGTGTGTTTTTATCTTGTTTAGCCTGGGTAACTAATTTCCCACCCAAATATCCAGCAAGAATAGATTTGATATCAATACCTAGTGTTTGTTCTAAACTTTGTATCAATTGTGATCCATTGCTAGTTACTTCTTTAGCTAATTTAGCAGTATTTCCCTCACCATACATTGTAATTGAACCAATTTGACCGTATGCTTCTGCTAGAGGTTCAGAATAAGCTTTTACAACATCTGGTAATACACCTGAATTTAGAATCAATTCTAAAACGGATGCTTCACCCATCTTTTTCATAGCTTCTGCCTTCTTCTCAATCGCTTCTGCTTCTGCTTCACCTTTCGCAAGGATACCTGCTGCTTCTTGCTCTGCAGCATAACGCGATGCTTCTGATTGTGCTCTTAATGCACAAGCACGTTGTTCTTCTTCATAACGGGATGCCTCTGCTGCCTTTTGTCGTTTAAATAACTCTGCTTGAGCAATTTGTTCTGCGGCATACTTTTCTGCTTCTGCTGTTTTCTTGATTTGCGCTTCTAATTGGCGCTCTTGAAGTTCTACTTCTTTTTGTCCAAGTTCTACTTCTCTTTCACGCTTAGCAATATCTGCATTGACTTTTGCAACATTAATTTCTTGTTGACGCTTTTGCTCTTCAATAGAATATGCCGCATCTGCAGTTGCTCTTGCTGTATCAGTTTTCATTTTTAATTCTGCTTGACGAAGAGCAAGACTTGTATTTTGTTCCACGATTAATGTTTCCGCATCAATTCTAGCTTTATTGGCTGTCTCATTTGCTTCTGATTGTGCAATGGCAACATCTCGTTCAGCTTGGGCTCTTGCTATACTTGCATTTTTAGAAATTTGGGCAATATTATCTACACCTAAGTTTTCAATTACCCGATTATCATCAATAAAATTCTGAATGGTTAAATTGATAATTTGAAGTCCCATTCTTGCCATATCTTGTGTTGCATTTTCTTTTACTTTTTCAGCAAACAAATCACGATTGTGTACTAAATCCTCTAATTTCATTTGCCCGATAATTTCACGCATATTTCCTTCTAATACTTCTTTTGCAATAGAACGAATACCATCTAAATTTTGTTGTAAGAAAATTTGTGATGCCTTGGCAAGAGCCTCAGGTTCTGAGTCAATTTTAATATTTGCAACACCATCTACAAAAATATTGATAAATTCTTTGGTTGGTACTGCATTAGATGTTTTAATATCTACTTGTATTAAACTAAGTGGTATTTTGTCTACTCTTTCTAATCCTGGGAATCTAAATCCTGCACGCCCAATCAATACCCTTTGTTTAAATGGTCCTGTAATAATAAAAGCAGTATCTGGTGGTGCTTTTACATACGATACGCCAATTAAAATAAGTACAATGAGTACTATGGCAGCAATAATAATATAAGTTATGTAGTCCATTTTCTTTTCTCCTTTTCTTTAATCTACACTTATATTATACATTATTTGTAAAAATATGTCAATGTATTTTTATGTATTTTTTGTATTTTATAAAAATATTTTGTTTTTTTCATTTATTTCAATATAAAGAAAAAAGATTGCCCTCTATAAGCAATCTTTTTTTTATTCTATTCTTCAGTTAATAACTTCTCTAATTCAGCTACCAATGTATCCATTCTTTCTACTACGGCCATATAAGCATCTTTTTTCGTAAAATCTACACCAGCTTCTTTTGCTTGTTCTACAGGATATTTAGATCCTCCAGAACGAAGCAATTGAATATACCGATCAAATGCACCTGGTACATTTTCCTTTACATCTTTATAAATTTTAAAACTAGCCGCAAAACTCGTCGCATATTGGTATACATAAAATGGTGTATAGAATAAATGTGGGATATAGGCCCAAACATATTGTTTTACACCTTCTTTAGTAATGTCCATACCATAATATTTTTTATACAAGTCTATCATAATACCTGATAACACTTCATAATTGATTGGTTTATCTTGTGCTACTTCTTGGTTGGCTAAATACTCATATTCAGCAAATAAAGTTTGGCGATAAAAAGTACTCATAATTTCATCAATGGCTTTTTGAATCACCATGATTTTTTCTTCTTTAGATGCATTCGGTAATGTCAAAAAATAATCCAACAATGCATGTTCATTAAATGTAGAGGCAATCTCTGCTACAAAAATAGTATAGTCTTGCAACATGGTAGGTTGTGTTTCTGCCGCATACATAGAATGAATAGAATGACCTGCCTCATGTGCTACGGTAAACACACTATCTAAGGTCTTGTCATAGTTCAACAAGATAAATGGATGTAAATTAGCAACACTAGAAGAATAAGCTCCTGTAGCTTTTCCATCACGTTCTTCTACATCTACAAAACCATCTTTTAATACTTCATGTGCCTTTTCTTGGAAATCAGTTGGAAAGTTTTGAATAGCTGTAAAGAAAAGATTCTTTGCTTCTTCATAGGTATATTCTTTATTAGAATGAGCAAGTTCAAGAAAACGATCATATGTACAATATTTTTTTAGTCCTAGTGCTTTCTTGCGCAATTTAATGTATTTTTTAACAGATTGATTATGCTTACTAGCTACATCGATTAGATTGAGAAAAACCGATGTATCAATGTGATTATGATATAAGTAACTTTCTAATACTGATGCATAGTTTCTAGCTTTAGCACTAGCTTTATTATCTTGTAATACATTGTTGTAAATGCTGGCATAGGTATGCTTATGTGCTTCAAATGTATTAAATACAGCTTCAAAAATCTTTTTTCGGTCACTTGCTTCTTTAGATTGAGCAATCAAGGCACGATAATTTCCTTGTGTAACGGTAACAACTTGTTTGTTTTTTAGTTTTACATCTACACTTTTTCCATCCCCTACAGCTAAAGCACTATAAAGTTCTCCTGCTGATGATGTTACTGGGGCATATAATGAAAGCAATTTTTCACTTGCGCTATCTAACACATGTTTGCTTCCTCTAAATAACTTTTCTAGTGAAAAACGAAACTCTTCAATTTCTGGATGTTGATTGAGCATCGCCATTACTTTTTCTTCCCCAATAGATATCAATTCTGGTTCAACATAAGCTGTTGTCTCAGATAGCGTATAAAATGCCATTCTACATCTATTGAGCGTCGCAGCATTTTCCACATCTTTTCTATTCAAATCACTTTTTAATGATGCGTACTGATACACGCGAGAAGCTTCTTCTTCAAATTTTTTCATCAATAAACAGTAGGCAACAAAGGAATCTTCTTCTCCAAGATGTCCTTGAAATGTTGCAAATTGGTTAACCATTTGATAGACACCTTGTAGTGCTTCTTCAAATGCTTCTTTGGTATTAAAATGATAAGTTAAATCCCATTGCATATATATATTCTCCTTTTTTTCTCTTTATTATTTTACCACATTTTCAAGATTTTAACATAGTATATGGTAATAAAAATAAATTGGTAATACCAACAGATACTATTTTGATTTCACCTATCTTCTAAAAAAGAAAATAGGGCTTATGCCCTACTTCCTATTGTGGATTGTATTGATCTCCATTATTGAAATAACCAAAAGTAAATGCCATACCTTGATAATACATGCATAAGTATTCACCTTGATACATTGCATTGGTTGGATCTACAATTTGTGAATTGGTAATATCAAATAAACCATTTGTTGTACCATAAGCAAAACCAGCTGTTGCATTGGCTGCAGAAGTTTGGAATACAGGTGCACCTTGTCCACCTGCTTGAGCAAGTAAACCTGCAATATATGGATTATTTTCACCAAATTCAAATGCTTGGTAATTATCAAATTGAAGTGATCCTTTGATAATGTCATTTGTTAATCCTTCAGCATCACCTGATTTATTAACACAAATTAAATTCATATATGTTAATGTGCCATCTAAATTGCTCTTTAAGAATGAACGTCCAAATGGTGTAAATAGTGCATTTAATCCTTTAATTTGTGGTACAAAAGCACTTGCCTTTACAACAGTAAACCAACCTTCACTACCTGTTACATAAGATTCTAATGTACAATTTTCAATAAATGTTTTAGCAGGATATCCACCATTAGCTGATTTTGGACTTACATGGTCTTGAATAATAACTGGACCACCAGCACCAATCATTTCAGAATCCTTGATAGTGACTTTATCAGAACCCCAGTTATATACAAAGCAGTTGAAAGAATCGTATGCACGACATTTTTCAATCAAATATGGTTGAGAAGTACGATTAGGGAAATAAGCAATAAATGAACAAGATGTAATATTGTTATACGCAGTAAACGTACCTGCTTCTACCTTCATGAAAATTTGACCACCTGATTTGATTACATTTTCAACACGTGGTGCATTACCAATGATGTTTACGCCTTCAATTGAAGATGTAGCAGTTTCAGATCCTCTTAATTTGATTAATGTAGCATGAGAAATAACTTCTCCTTCAGCAACAATTTTATTATCACCACGAACAACTTCTTTGAAAGATTGTGTATCAAGAGTGAAATAGTTTCCATAAATGTGTAATTCTTCATCAGCTGCTAATTCTCTAATATAGAAATCCATCCAGTCTTTCATAGAACCAAGTGCTCTTTCATAGTCAGAATCAGATTTTGAAAGTTCATGTTCTTGATAGAAGAAATAGCTTGGTACATCTTTTGCGGTAAGAACGATATCGTTTTGGAAAATAAATGCATGAGGATAATAGTCAAGTTTTAATCCATTTTCAGTTTTAAACGCATTCCATGCATCAGCTTCATTATCACTTTTTCTATTTTCTAAATAAGCGAGTTCTTTTGGTGTATATACATTATATCCATCTACTACATCAAATTCATAATTTACAGTATATTTATCTTTATTTTCTAATTGTTTTTCAGTTAATCCTTTTGGTAATACGGAAATTTGGAATGATTGGCCAATGGCTTCTTCTGAGAAATCTACTGTACAAGCAATATTATCGATTTTTTCTACATAACGATTTAAATTCGTTTCATCCAAAACAACATAAGTATCATTTTCTAAAATAGAAACTGTAATTTCATATTCCCAAGATTCTACTGTAGTTGGTGTTGTTTTTCCTGTTGCAAGTTCGTATTTTACAAAACTTACTTTAGGTTCTGCGCGCCAAGGATTATCATCACCTACTAAATATGATTTAGTTAAATCCATAAATTCAATTCGTTTATTGTCTTTTTCTTTTTTATTGGCTTGATATAGCACAATATTAGAAGGCAATTGCACATCATTGATTAATATTTTATTTTGTGATGCATCTACTTCCCATCTTGCATATAAAGTTATGCTTTCATTTACTGTTTCTTCAAATGTATATTCAGTTGTATATGTTTTTTCTAAATACCAACCTTTAAATTCATAACCACTTCTAGTAGGATCTTCTGGTTTTTCAACCTTTTGACCTTCTTCTACTTCAACTTCTTTAATGGTACTTCCGCCCATTGTGTCAAATGTAACCTTATAGGTCTTGGTTTCTATACAAGAAGCCATTAAAAGACCAAAGACTACAAAAATGCCTAATAAGAAAACTTTTTTTAAACTCTTCATATTTTTCTCCTTTTTCATTTTTACCACATGTTTTAATTTACAACATTCTTTTTTGTGGTGCAAAAGAATCTGTTTTAAAACCAGTCATTATCCATCGCATAGATTTCTATTTCAATACTTTTTTTCTTATTATCCGTTGCACGAATAATGATGGTTGCGGTACCCTTTTCATGAAACTCAATGGTTGCGGTACCATCAGCATTTTCAGTAACACTGAATACTCTTGATTTTTCATCATATGCATATTCCAATTTTTGATTGGTTGCATTATCTGGTTTCAATTGACATTTGATTACCACCTTTAAACCAGGTGTAAATTGTTCACTGATATATCCTTCAATCCCTTGATCGATTTTAGGCTTTTCATCAGGCTTTGATGGATCATATTTTGTATATCCTTCTGTAATACATATAATTTCTTCAACATATCTTGTTTCGTTATATACTCTCATTCTAAGCCCAATAAAACCAGGAACAACAATAGCAATAATAAATATCACTCCTATAGTTAAAATAACTGATTTCTTCATAGCGATTACCCCTGTATTTCATAATAATATGCTTTAATTTTTTTGAAAAACATATATAAATTTGAACCAAAAATAACTAAACTGATCAATAACAATTTCACAAAGCCAATCGTTAAATCATTGTTATACAAGCTAGCTTCTGATAATAACTTATAGGCCACTACCGCATAAATAATCGAAATAATAAATGCAAGTCCTGTAGATTTATTTTCATTTGGATTATCAATCGAAATCCCAGTTGTTGCATATTGCTCATTTTGTGGATGAATGATATCTAATGTAGCACTATACACCATGTGACCAATATGTAAGAACAATATTGCAAAACCAAATAAAACAATATCACCTATATGAAATTGTACAGAACGTCCAAAAATTGCTACCGTTGCAAATACACTTGGAATAGAAAACAAAATATTAAAGAATAACTTAGCGAGTAATGGATAAACCACATCAATAGGCTTGGTTTTCTTCATATATCCTGCCCGCCCTTCTCTACTATAGTAAGTAGAAATCAGTGCATTAGAAGCTAAAAGTGGTAAACAAATCAATAGCACATTAAACGTATAAATGAGCCAATTCCCTAGTTCTCTTGTATCCATCGCTTTATAAATAGCATTCAGCAATAAAATTAAAATTGGTACAATAATATAAACCATTAAATAATTAATTGATATATCAATCGTTCTTAAATTAATTTTGAATTCTTTGTTAACAAAAGTTAAATAATGCCCATGTTTTTTATTTTTTCCATTTGTTTTATTGCTTTTATTTAATTCAAAGTTTTTTGCCATCATTACAAAAAATAATGGTCTTGATGCAAAATAAGAAATCAAGAATAAGACAGCAGATACTCCAATCAAAATTGCGAATTTACCCATAGTCAAGAAATTGATACCAAAAGCACCACCTTTTGACTTTTCACCTATCATAATTCGAATCAACTGATTCATGACAAATAATTTTTGTTCTACAAGCAATAAGAATTCGCGAATACTATTTCGAATGGTTGGCCATTGATTGATTAAATCAATATTTTCAGGAATCAGACCAATCAAGTATACTGCAAGCCAAATTAATCCAGCAAGTACAAGTAGAAAAACAATAAACTCTATGATTGCATTTTTTTTCAGGAATCTATAGATGTATAATACAGGAATAGAGAAAATAGCACCAAGTAGTACTGGAAGTGCTACAATGAACAATACAGGTATCCACATCCAAATATAGACCCAAAAAGAACAATACCCTTGCGTAAATAATAAAGTAATGCAAGATAAACTAATTGGTATTAATAAACTAAAACTTTTCTTCAATTCATATACATAAAATACAATAATCTTAGAAATAAAAATCTGATTGGCTCTAACAGGTAAAGTAATCAATACCCTATTATCTTCTGCAAAATATAAATTTTTCATTAACTCTACTGTACAAGAAATAAATGATAGTACAAGCGATATTGTAAGTACAAGTACCATAATCCGTGGTGATTCATCATATAAAAAGATACCGAATCGATTACACAGTGATAAAATAATATATATAATAGCCGTAATAACAAGAAATTTAACCAAGGATAAAATGACTTTTCGTAAAGCCTCTTTCTTATTTTTGATCCACCCTAAGTCAATCTTATCCCGAAGTTGCATCACGACAAGTGTCTTCAAGTGATTCATATCTTATTCCTCATGACTTTCAATTGTATCTAAATAAAATTGCTCTAGTGTCGTTCCTGATGATTCAATTTCTTCTAATGTTTTGATACATTGAATTTGTCCTTTTTTGATAATGGCGATTCTACCACAAAGTTTTTCTACAATATCAATCAAATGAGAACTAAAGAAAACAATATTGCCTTCTGCAGCATGTTGTTTCATACATTCCTTGACTTGATAAATACTTGTTGGATCAAGTCCCGTAAGTGGTTCATCTAAAATCCATACTTTTGGATTATGAACCAGTGCGGACATAATCGTAATTTTTTGTTTCATTCCATGAGAATACGTCTTAATTTTACTATCAATAGAACCTTGCAATTCAAATATTTGAATGTATTTTTCAATTCTAGTATGACGATCTGCTTCTGATACATTATAAATATCAGCAATATAATTGATATATTCTCTTCCAGTTAATTTTTCATATAAGGCATAGTGGTCAGGGACATAACCAATATTAGATTTTGCATCTACTGGTGAAGTAGCAACATCATAACCACAAATTTCAATCGCACCTTCTGTAATTGGTTGTATGCCTACAGTACTTTTGATAATCGTGGATTTACCTGCCCCATTGGGTCCAAGAAAGCCGAAAATTTCACCTGCATGAACTTCTAAATTGGCATCTTTTACTGCATATACTTTACTAGTGGCATATTTTTTGGAAAAATGTTTTAATTCCATTTTTGCTTCAACTGATTTGTTCATCTTATTCTCCTTTCCTACGCTAGCGCATAAAGCCGCATACTCATGTAATCGAATGGCTCTTAATTTCATATGTAATTCATAATGACTATCTGCTATTCTAAAGAATTCACCATAAATGAACCATACCCCAAGTCCAAGCGCTACATATACTAAGAAAAAAACAAGTTGATATAACGGATGAAATTCAAGTTCTAATCCTGCTATATGAATAGTTGTACTTAGATTAAATATATTTTCTGCCCATGTCCCTAGTTTGTCCGCAACATAATCACTATTGATAAAGAAGTAATCTACTGAATGTCCTTTTGCACTAAATACAACATTGAGCACTAATACTAAGAAAAAGTAACCAAAGAACCAAATCATAGACCATTTAAATTCTTTTAATGTAGGTCGTTTGAATTGTTTCAATGCAACAAGTAAAATAGGCATAAAGAAAGCAAT
Organism: uncultured Bacilli bacterium; assembly: GCA_949879765.1. Taxonomy (GTDB): domain Bacteria; phylum Bacillota_I; class Bacilli_A; order ML615J-28; family CAG-313; genus CAG-313. The sequence goes on along the minus strand of CATLBQ010000003.1, from coordinate 20,041 downwards.
CCAGTGATTGTACCAAAAGTTAAAAATACGCATACTTAGTAAATTTACACTATCTGGATAGTTGGGCATAAGCATAGCAATTAAAGCGCCCATAACATTGATAAAATAAGTAAAATAAAATAATCGTTTACATTTAAAAATCAAGCAAATGGGAATAATGAACATCGCCGTATTACAAAGGTGGAATGGCCATGTCCAAGGTTCTTTAAAATTGGTATAATTGAAATTAACCAAAAATCCAACCATTGTAGCAATACTGATGAATATTAAACTAAACCGAATGACTTCTTCTTTTTGATTCCGTAACGTAAAATAAAGGACAAACGGAACAATAATACCAATATATATCAATATCCGATGACTAAAACTAATATCCTTTACAACAATAGAGGATTTTGCTTCTCCAAATAAAAACTGTGGTAAATAAGATGGTAAACATGCGATAAGCAATAATACAAAGATACCAAGCATTCGAAAAATATCTCCTACTTGTGTTTTCATACGTCTATCTATGATTAAATAGTATAAACTTTCGATGATACCGATGATTGCTTCTAGCATATATACAATACTCAATAAATGGATTCCTGTTTTACCACACAATAATTGCGAAATAGGTAAGGCCAGTGCCAAATTCAAAATATGAATGGGGAGGCAAGCGAATCTAGCTAAATTCTTCACCATCTTAAAATGAAAGAAAGGTCTCATAAAGAGAATGAAAATAGCTGCATAATTAAACCATATCGCCAGTAAACAAATTAGGGTTAATCCTTTATGAGCTAGTGGAGATGCATCTAAACCCACATATCCACTAATGGTTTGTTGATAGCAAAATAAACGAAATGTAAATAATGCCATAAAAAAGAAAGGAATAATTCTTTCAAATATTAATTTCCGTGTTTTCATAGAAATCTCCTTTTTACTCCTTCATATTTTACATCAATTTGACATGTTTTGCAATACTATTTCAACTAAGTGGCATAAATTGCTAGGTAAAAGGCACAAAAAAAGACTATTTAGAAATGAAATAGCCTTTATTTTTGTTCATTTTGTTGTTTTACTTTTTGAAAAAGTAAACTTAATAGTACAATATTAACAATAGATAATAGCATAATACTAGCACATAGAAGAGTTGAAATCGTAGATTGAAGTTGAATCAAAGATATAAGCATATATATTATAGCCATGCAAAGGGTAATCACTTCTAATACAAATAATGTAATTGCTGATGTTTTAGGATATACCTTTTTAAAGACTAAATTTTTTGATAATAATAAATAGATCAAACCAATAATTAGCACTATTCCAAAAGCAATCAAACTCAATATACCAAAAACTTTTGAACACCCTTCAGCAATACCTGCCCCAAGACTCCCATCAGGTGCATTAGGATCAGGTGTAATAGTTGATCCTGTAATGAGTCCAATTCCACCAAATAAGAGCACAACAGCGCCTACTAATAATACTATACTTTTGATAAATAATAACATACCTGATATTTTTTGTAATTGTTGTTTATCCATATTTATCCTCCAGATAAATTCATTTTAAACGAAAACCCAGATGAGTCGTTATCACAGGATGCGCAACCGCATCTATAATAAGGTGGTAAACTTGAGTCATATATCGGGATTCCTACATCCAATAGGAGCAAGCTTTCGACACCAATATGACAATCGTTTCCTAAGTTGTTTTGTTCGGGCCGCTAAATAAAAAGTGAAAATGCGAGCTCTCCAGGCACCAATATTATATCACATCTATATTCCTTTTTCAACCAAATGCTTATAATTTTATTTGAAAAAATGTACCAATTTGGCCCAAGAGTTGAAAAAGAATGGAATGGAGTTTATCCTTATTTTTTATATGTTTTCCAAATTCTAGAATTTTATACCCGAGTTTTTCTATTTTTTTCCTTTTCTTTATTTACTTGCAAAAAAAGTATTTTTTCAGTATAATAATGAAATCAAAGACAAGAGGAACAATTATGGAAAAATATCAACAAATTGAACATTCAATTATTACAAAATTTAGACCTACTATCTACCGATTATTTGTCCGTGCCATTGAAGAATATCAATTGATTCAAGATGGAGATAAGATTGCTGTATGCATATCCGGGGGTAAAGACTCTATGTTGCTTGCCAAATGTATGGAAGAATTTCAAAAACATGGACCGCTTTCCTTTGAGGTAGTTTATATGTGTATGGATCCTGGTTACCGGCCAAAACATTTACAACAATTGTTAGATACTGCAAGTCTTTTACATATTCCTTTGGATGTTTTTCAAACTGACATTTTTCAAATTGTCCATGAGATGAAAGATTCACCATGCTATCTGTGTGCAAGAATGAGACGAGGGCATCTTTATGCAAATGCCAAAAAAAGAGGATGTAATAAAATTGCCTTAGGGCATCACTTTGACGATGTCATTGAAACTGTATTGATGAGTATGATTTATGGGGCAGAATATAAGACAATGATGCCAAAAATTTTGAGTGAAAATTACCCTGGTTTAGAACTGATTCGACCACTTTATTTAGTAAAAGAAGAAAATATTAAAAAATGGGTAAACTACAACCAATTGGAGTTTTTACAATGTGCCTGCCGTTTTACAGAAGAAAATCATCTATCCGCACAAGGTTCCTCTAAACGTCAAGAAATAAAAGCACTGATTCAACAACTCCGCACTAATTATCCCAATAGTGATATCAACATTTTTCGAAGTTTTCATGATGTTAATCTCAATACTCTAATTGGATACCATACAGATAAAATGACTTACCACTTTTTAGACGATTATCAAGCTCGAAAAGAAAAGCAAAAACAAAAAGAGCAATAACTTATTCTGTTTAATGTATACGTTTTCATTTTATTACTATTTTAGTTGAAAATTTTCTTATCTTTTAGTATAATGAAAAAAGGATGAATTGACATATGAGGTGACATGATGGAAATAAAAAAGAAGAGTACTATTTTATTCCTTGGTGATTGTATTACTGGAGCAGATCGCAATCTTGAAGATCCAAATGATTTAGGTCATGGTTATGTGGCTCGAATCAATGATACTTTAAAGAATTATCGAATTAAAATTGTAAATCGTGGACTAGATGGAAACCGTACCCTCCATTTGCTTGAACAATATGAAGAAAATGTACTCCAAGTTCGCCCCGATTTCATTACCATTTATATTGGAATGAATGATGTATGGCACCACTATTCTAGAAATATTGAAACTAGTAATGTTGCATTTGAGCAACAACTGCGAACTCTACTGGAAAAAATTAAACAGGATTTAAATGTGCCTATTTTAATTATTGAACCATTTATTATTGATATTACACCTGAACTAACCAAAATGCGTGAAGAATTATGGCAAAAGGTTGATATTATTCGAAAGCTAGCTAGAGAATACGCCTCAGAATATGTAGCATTAGATGGCTCATTTGCTAGTGCTTGTATCAAACATGAACCAACCTTTTATTCTATCGACGGAGTACATCCTACTGAGGAAGGACATAAATTTATTGCTAGACGTTGGCTTAGAAATGTCATTGTGGAAGATTAACTAAAAAAAAGAAGTTGTACGATTAAACTCGTACAGCTTCTTCTTTTTTTCTCTTTGTTTCTTGGGGGATTTCTCCTGATTTGGCTAGTGCTATTTTGGTAATAACAGGTCCAAATAATTCATAAATCAATGTTGCACAAAGCACAATGGTCACTACACTAGTCGCAATACTCATTGTTGCGGGCTGACTACCAAATTTCTTAGATACCATTTGAGCCATACCAATGGCAACACCTGCTTGTGGAAATAAAGTAAGTCCCAAATATTTCACAACGTTTTTATCCGCATGAACGGCTTTTGCACCAAAATAAGCACCAAAATATTTTCCTAAACATCTTGCAATTAAATATACAACACCGACTACACCAATTTTAGCAAGGTTACTCATATCAAGTTCTGCACTAGATAAAATAAAGAATAGCATAAATAGGGGTGGTGTCCAACGTTCACATCCCTCCATAATTCCCAAAGCTTCTTGGTTGAGGTTACAAAACGTTGCACCAATCATCATACAAAGAAGTAAGGATGATAGTCCAAAGGGTAAATTTAATGTTTCAAATAACTCACAAAGTCCAACTCCTAAAAAGACAGCAGTAATCATTAAAATCAGACGATTGGCCCGAGATTTAAACCATTTTGTAGCAAATGCAAGTATTGCTCCTATCATTGCTCCTATACCTAATGAAGCAACAATTTCTACAATAGGCCAAACCAAAATATTTAATACTGTCAATTGTTCTCCTGTAGCAAATGCTTTTGCAAGCGCAAAAGACAATGAGAAAAACATCAAGCCAAAGGCATCATCTAACGCGACTACAGGCAAAAGTGTATCTGTAACAGGGCCTCTTGCTTTGTATTGACGTACAACCATTAATGTTGCGGCAGGAGCTGTTGCTGTAGCAATCGCACCTAACACAAGGGCAAGAGCTAAATTTTCATTATTATACGATTTCATACATACAAAAGTGATGATAACAAATACATCGACTAAAACTAATGCTGCCATACTTTGAGCAAATGTGATTGAAAAAATACTTTTTCCTAGCTTTTTTAAACTGGAAATTTTAAACTCACCACCAATTGAAAAGGCAATAAATCCTAACGCCAAATCCACAATAATCGTAAATGCTTGAATACTATCTTCTGTTAATAAATCAAAACAAGATGGTCCTATCAACAATCCCACCACTAAGTATCCTGTTACATTTGGCAAGTGTAATATCTTCACAATTCTAGTAGACAAAAGTCCTGCAACTAACGCAATAACAATACTCAATATTGGTGACATATTATTCAATACCTTCTAAGAAGTCAATGGGTAAAGCATACATAAATCCTTTATCTTTAATTCCACCAGTCGCCTCATTGATTAAACGAGCAAGTGTCTTTACTTCTTCATCTTCCTTGACAACAACAAAGACCATTGGTCTAGGCGAATGATCATATTCAATGACTTTGCTAATACCACCAAACATCGGTACTGGCTCATGTTGATTATTCAATAATGCTTTCTTAATACTTAATGTTGGCATTACACTACCATGGAAGTTATGATCAGATAATTTTTTCAAAATTTTAGGCATATATTCGCCTTCCACTAATACTGTAACAAATAATTTCATCAAAATTCCTTCTTTCTTATCGTTATATATTATAGCACTTTTCCTATATATTGCAAGATTTTTAAATTGGAAAATGCTTTTATCACAAATGAAAAAACTACCTTAAAATAGTTTTCTCCTATTTTTAAAGTAGTTTTTTGTATTTCCTTGACGTGCTATTTATTTTGTTGCGTTTTTGTATGCTCTTTGTGCAACTTTGTAATAATCTAATGCATCAGTTAATGTAGCTTGTGATGTAACACCATCGAAAGTCCATGTATTACCTTCTTTTACAATTTTGCTTTCTGCTGCGTCCATCTTTGTACCAACAAGTGCATCAGCCATATATTGCATATTTTTCTTCCAGCCAAGACCATTTCCACCTTCAGGCCAGTAGTTTGCTGCAGTTTTTGTGAAACCTTTTGTCTTACCAGAGAAATCAAATGTAGCTTCTTTGAATGTAGCATCTGCTACTTTTGCTTTGTTAGCAAGTAATGCTTCAGCATACCATTTTGCATTTTCTTCGCTTGCTTGTACATATGCTTTTAAATCAGCAATTCCTTCTGCACTATATGTTACAGTATATGTTTGATTTTCACCTTCACCACTAGCAGTTGCAGTACCTGTAAATTTCTTATCACCAATTAAAAGATATTTTGCAAGTTTAACATTGCTACCATGTGTAGTATGAAGAACAGTTAAATCTTCAGATACATCTTCAGCAGTTACTTGTGCCCATGTAGATGGTAAGAATACTTCTTCAAAAGAAAGTGAAGTGACTCTTTCTTTTTTTACTTTCATTGTTGCGATACCTACATAGTCTTTATGAACAAGACCATATCCAACGCCTTCTGTTTCTTGGTTCTTCTTACATCCTGTTGCAAAACTTAAAGCAAAAAGAAGCACCATTGTCATTAAAATAAAAACTCTTTTTTTCATCTTTGTTTCTTTTCCTTTCTTTATTGTTTTTATTATATGTAAGTAATATTACTTCATACCTATTTTATCTTTGATAAGCCTTATCTTATCCTTTCAGTTGAAATTTCATATATACAGGGTTATGATCACTGTATAAGAAATCGGTGTCTATATTGGTAATTTCCTCAACCATAATATTATCTGATACAATAAAACCATCTAATACGACAGTATAATTTTCACCTTTTTGATATGGCATATCTGTACTTCTACAAGTAGGAATCTGATTGCTTGTAGCAAATGTATAGTGATTGGTTAAATCATTCTCACTTAATACATAAACCCAATCGGGTTTTTCTTGCGTAGTTTCAAAAAGACCTACACTATCTGCAATATCATGATTAAAATCTCCACCACAAATTACATAGTTTCCTTTTTGGTATTCTTCATCTAAAAAAGCATTGAGCGTCTCCCATTGTTTTTTCCGATATACCCCACCTTCATCATATGCGGATAAATGCACATTGACAATAACCAAATCATGAGCAGTTTCAGTAGCAATATAAGTTGCAGAAAAACAGCGATCTAAATCAAAAAATTTAGTAGGAAAAGCATCACTAATTTCTAAACTATGTCGAACGACTTGTTTGACTTGATAGCTAGAAAACGTTGCTATACCACTATTGACTTGTCCATGAGGATTCAATAATGGGTAAAACAAATAGGCCGAGTGAAAATTCGAAACATGTACATTGGCCATATCCACAAAAGATTGGCATAACATTTCAAATTGATTTACCTGATAACTTCTACTAGCTGCCGTATCCACTTCTTGAAAGAAGCAAAAGTCTGGTTGCAATGCTTGAATAGTCTGCATAGCTCCAGTAGTATTTTGAATGACAGTTTGTTCACAATTCGCTCTAGAACCTGTTCCTGATACTTTTTTTCCATTTTTCATTGTGCCACTATCCATAAAAAAGGAGAAATCATGATTATATGCACCAAACCCAATGTTATATGTTGTAATACCATAAGGTGTATTCAAAGTTACGGTTTCATTTTGATTTTGTTGCACCATTTTTGTATAATCTTTTAAGTCTTCAATTCGATAATACTGAATGGAAATATATACCACATAAGTAAGAAGTAGTAAGATTATACACGCAAAAATTCCTATAATCAATCGTAATGCAATTTTAAATTTTTTATTCATATGCTTTAAATACGATATCCGTATAACCCTCTTGAGCTAATTTTTCTTTTTGAAATTTAAAGTTTTTCGACTTATACACAACTAAAACCTGCTTATTTTCTTGTTCTCTTAAACGCTTTGCTTCTTGTAATGCTTCAATTAATGCTGGCTTAGAAATATTTTTTTCAATCACAAATGCTACTTTTTCAAACCCATCAATAGGTAGATGATGTTCTTTTTCTTTTAAAATGGTAATAATGCGTTCAAACCCAATGGAAAAACCACAAGCAGGTACATTCATATTGGTAAATTTTTCGATCATTTTATCATAACGACCTCCTCCAGCAACACTACTTGCCAACTCTACCATTTCAATTTCAAAAATAGTTCCTGTATAATAAGACATTCCTCTAACCAAAGTTGGGTCAAAAGTAATATCAAATTGTTGATGGGATGTAGCTTCTGTTGTATCAATAATTTGGTCAATGTTTTCTAATACCTCTTGTTCTATGCAGTTTATGCCCATACTTTGAAAATATGTTTTGGCATTACCAATAAAACTTTCTTCTTTAAAAAGTTGCATATATTTTTCTACTGAATCTTGTTCATAACCTGCATCTAATAATTCTTGATAGACACCTGATTTTCCAATTTTATCCATTTTATCTAAGATAATAAATATGGCATCACTTTTTTCTTCAGGTAATCCACAATATAAAGCCATTTGTTTTAGAATTCTTCTATCGTTGATTCTTACTTTAAATTGTGAAAAACCGATTTTAGTCAGCAATGTAGTGGTGGCTTGTATCAATTCTATTTCGGCTAAATTACTTTTCTCACCTAAAATATCAATATCACATTGCACAAATTGGCGGAATCTTCCCTTTTGAGGACGTTCTGCTCGCCATACATTGCCAATCTGAAGCGCTTTAAATGGGCTTGGTAATTTGGCCATATTGTTGGCATAATATCTTGACAATGGAACAGTTAAATCATACCGCATTCCCATATCTACCAAATCGTTTTCCGTTTCAATATGGGTTGTATCTAATTTTTCTCCCCTTTTCAATATTTTGAAAATTAATTTTTCATTATCGCCACCTTGTTTTGAACACAAATTTTCTATATGTTCCATACAAGGTGTTTCAATAATATTGAAACCAAACTTGCCATATGTATCTTTGATTTCTCGAATGACATATTCTCTTAACCGCATTTCATCTGGTAAAAATTCATTCATTCCTTTTACTGGTATTTTGATAAACGCCATAATGCACCTCTTTTATTTATTGTATTTTTCTTCTAAAATATTGGTTGTCAGATAGTCAACCCCAAAATGAAGTAGTTTTTCATAGATTTCTTGATCATCTACAGTCCATACATTGATTTCAAGACCCTTTTGATGAAAACGATCTACCAATTCTTGTGTTACTAAATCATATCGAATATCTAAACTGATTCCCTCTTCTAAGCATTTATTGATAATGTCTTCACTATACAACATTCCTAATAAAAATTGAACATGATAATTAGGATATGTTTTTTTAATATATAAGACCGTATCCAAGGTATAGCAAATAATCATACTTTTATCATACATATCTTCATCTAATAATAAACGCATCAATTCATCAACCGCTTGATAATCGAAACCCCATTTGAGTTCAATCACAGGGTATTTTTGATAATGTTTACAAATTCTCAAATATTCTAATGGGGTTGTCATATGGTAATGATATGTATGGTAACTCCCTTTTGCATTTAACTCTACGCGCAAAGCCTCTTTATAATTGAGACTTCTAATTGGAATATCTTGCCCCGCAAGGCGTTTCAAATCATCATCATGAAATAGAACCATTGACCGATCTTTTAATAAAACTACATCTGTTTCAATTCCAAAATAGGAACGATTTGCTGCAGCAAGAAAAGCTTCTTTGGTATTTTCTAATTCATATTTGGAATATCCTCTATGGGCGATTATTTTCATATCTATTATCCTCTTCGTTTACTAGTCAGCCATATTTTACCATATCTTGATTTTATTTTCAACAACTATAATCTAAGATGTTATGCAAGTGATGTTCTTGTGTTATACTATTGATAGGTGGTGCGAATGAAAAAGAAATATATCCTTTATCCTTATTTAGGCATACATATCATTTTATATCTTTTCATTTATGTTGTTCAAATGTTTTCTTATGAAGCAGAACTGGCTATAGATTATGGGATTATTGTCAGTTGTTTTCTCATGACACTTCTTTTTTTAGGTATGGAAAAGAAAGTTTCTTCCCTTTTGTTATCCATAGCCTTTTTCTTTACTCTCCTATCTGATACCATCTTCTTATGGTTAGATGATGGTTATGAATGGGCAATTCTTTCATTTATATGTGTACAATTTACATATTTTATATATATACTTTATATAGGACACCCTCAAAAAAATTGGAAAAAACACATATATGGGCGTTTGGGTATCATGATTCCTTTATGTATACTCTATTTCATTTTAGATGAGCCAAACCGACTTTTCATTTGTCTGGTTATATTTTACATCATTGAATTGTTGTGGAATGTCATTTTTAGTCTAAGCACAAAGAATAAATTCCTTTCTATAGGCCTGATTCTATTTTTATTATGTGATTGCTTTGTTGGATGTATGAATATAAGTGGCTTTTTTCCTGATTTATCTTTTAATTTTTTTGATAACATTGCTCAATCAACTATTAATTTTTCTTGGTTATTTTATCATCCCTCTCAAGTACTTCTTTGCCTTTCTAATCAGCATTTTTCTACAAAGAGGTAAACATTTTCATATGTAATCTTTTTAATCCCTTCTTTATTTTGTGCTACAATACTACAAGATAAGAGGTGAATGAAGACATATGAAAATTTTTAAACAAATAGCCTTGATTACAGGATTTTGCCTCGCTGGTGAATGTATTTCTTTTGGGCTTTCTAAATTGATTCCGGGATTTTTCTTTCCTGGTTCTTTAATTGGAATGATTATTTTATTTATATTGTTGTATTTAAAAGTGATTCATTTTGAATGGATTGCGGAAGTAGGCACATTTTTTGTGGATAATATGGGATTTTTCTTTGTTCCTGCTGCTGTATCTGTAATGAGTTATTTTGATGTTATTCGGCCTAATCTTTGGAAAATGCTTCTCCTATGTATGATTTGTTTTTTTACTACATTTACTGCCATCGCATTATCTGTACATCTAACATTACTCATTCAAGAAAAAATTCATGAAGAAAAGGGGCATGGCCATGAGTAATATCTTCAATAGCCCATTATTTTATATTTTTCTAACTTTTGGACTATATGCCCTTTTTACATATATCTATAAAAAAGTAAAATCTCCTTTTTGTAATCCTTTACTCCTTACCACGATTTGTATTATCCTCTATTTGGTCATCACCCAATTTAGTGTAGAGCAATATACAGAAAGTCTTTCTATGGTAGGTTACTTTTTGTCCCCTCTAACGGTTTGTCTAGCTATTCCTGTGTTCAACCGTATTCAAATTGTAAAACATTATTGGCTTCCTATTGTAGTAGGTACAATAGTTGGTGCTAGCGTTTCGATTGGCAGTGTACTTTTATTTGGACATTTACTCGGATTAGATGAAAACATTATTATGTCATTGATTCCTAAATCTGTAACTACCCCCATTGCATTAGAAGTATCCGAAAAACTAGGTGGTATCAAAGGAATTACTGTATCTGCTGTCATTTTAACAGGAATTTTAGGGGCCTTATTGGGTCCACTCATTTTAAAACTATTGCACATCAAACGCTCTCCTGCAGTGGGTATGTCGCTTGGTGGTACATCACACGCCGTAGGTACATCAAAAGCAGTAGAAATGAGTGCTAGAGCAGGGGCCATTTCGTCTGTTGCTATTGTAACAAGTGGAATCGCTACAGTCATTATTGCCCTATTTTTATAATTGATGCTTGATGATTCAAGCATTTTTTTATTTATCATAACTGCGATATAAACAGTAAAAAATAAAAACACGAAAAACAATTCCCTATTTGTTCTTCGTGTTTTTTATTATTTATTGATTTTCTTTATGTTGCTTCAACTTTTGCTTTTTCTTAAAAAGCTGTTCTCTAAATAGAATCACAAGCAATAAAATCAGTAAAACCGCAATAATACCAAAGCAAATCCAAGTCGCCATTCTACTTTGTGGTGCATAACTGGCTAAAAACATAATGGGCAAACCAAAAATAATGGCTGGTAGATTCTGATAAACCAAATTGTCTGAAGCAGGAGTTTCAAAATTAGGATCAATTTCACGGAGTAAAATAATCCCTGTACTTGCGGTACCAGTTAACATACCATACATAGCAAAAAATTGTTCATATTGATATGTTGGAAAAAGAGTTTTGCTCACCCAACGAATATATATAAAGGTAATGATTGCTCCTAATATTCCCATAATAATAACCAATATCCAGTATTGCTTAATCACTTCTAAGTCAATTGCCGCAATACCTGCTACAATCATAATATCAAAGGCAACACCACCAATTCTATTCATCATAAAATTATTGATGTATTCTTTTTTAACAATTTTTTTCTTTTGTAACCCTTGTAAAATGATTTTAAACAATACCGCTATCAATGTACCAATTAAAAAGTTAAATCCATATATAGTAGCTTTTAATCCCTCTCCAACAATGCTACCTAGTCCATACATCATGAAATAGGATACCGCATATATACAAACCACTATGGCAAGTTGAATTGTAAATTTATCAATCGAACCATTGACAGGTATTTCATTTTTTTCTTGCACTTGCTCTAAGGTTAACGTTTCTGCTTCATCTATATTTTGTAGTTTCAATTTGTTTTTTCTTCTTAAATAGTTGAGATAAATCACACCACCTAGGCTTGCTGATAAAAATCCTAAAGCCGCAATGGTTAAACCAAAGTTGGCACCTCCAACAAAACCATATGTATTTTCATATATTCGACCATAATTCAAAGCTTGACCTGTACCTTGTCCATATCCTAAAGCAAGAATAATGCCTGATGCTTCAATCAAACCACTCATTTTAGGGGCTAAACACAATGTCAATGTAAGACCAATTAACGCTTGAATAAGGTATGTTGATACAGTTGTAACGCCTGTATTAAATATTTCTTTTGTTCGTTGCTTTGATTTTTCCTTTTTATTGTGCCGTAGCGCCATAGCAATAAATCCAATGGCTAGACAATGGTATGTAATGGTCTCTAAAATTGTACTACCACTCATAACGTTGCCATTTTTATCACCAATTGAAAATATAGCTAATTCAAAAAGTGATTCTTTTGTCATCACTTTATAAATAGTTGTCATAATCAAAATAATTAATCCACCTAATACAGAAGCAGGAATGAGAGAATGTTTTAAAAAGGGTAAGTTACGTTTTAATATATGTGCAAGTATCATACTGAATAACAATACTGCTATGAGCAATAGAAACGACCATATATTATAATCCCAAAAATTTGTCATCTATATTTTCTCCTTTTTCAATTTTGTATTTATATAAAATTTGGACATATTTTATTGCATTAAAATGAACATCAGATTTTATTTGATAGGCTTCATCCTTAGTGAAAAAGCTGATTTTATTACGTCCAAATACTCCTGCAGAAACTATATCATCAAAGAAAAATACATATTCCGTGCAAGATGCATCTGTGATTTTCCACCGATTAGGATATACAGTTATTTTCACTTTTTCCATCAATAGTTGTTTCTTCTTCCTAGGAATATATGCATACAAGGAAATATAATCCGCAAATAAAACTTGATTTGCATCATACTGTAGCAATCGCGTTTGGTATAAACATTCTTTTTGGTATTCATACCAATCATTGACTGTTTCAAATAAAGTTATTCCTTCTTCTTGTTCAAAACGATTATACGCATTATAAATCCAATGGGTTTGACAGGTTGTACAAGTGAGTTTATTTCGGTGAGACAGAAAATGGGTTATACCACAAGTGGGGCATCGATAAATTACCCGCTCTAAATATTCTGCACTATGCTTTGACAAATATTTTTGATTATTTTTGGATTCGTCTACATATAAATTACGCCTTATCAGTTCGTTTAATTCATCTATTGACCTATCTTTGTAATCTTCATACTCATATACTTGATATACATATCCTTGACACTTTCCCTTTCTTGGCTTGTCAGCAAATCTTGGATGTACACCAAACCCACCTTCAATATGAATAAATACAAGTGGTAGTTTTAAAAATTGAACCATTTTTGCGGTAGAAGGTTTGATATATTCTGTTTTCCCACTAAAGGTCCGATTTCCCTCTGCCGCTATAGCAATGGATCCCCCCTCATTTGCTACCTTCTTACAGTTTTTTAAAATAGAAAAATCCGTAGAAGATTTTTTATAAGGGATGGGATGTACCAAATAAGATAATATACGTGATACAAAAGGAATAGATGCTAAATCATCACTCATCACATAGTAGGTTTTGTTATTGCAAATGAGTCCAACAAAGAATTGATCCATCACAGTTTGATGATTATATAGAATCAAACAAGACCGGCGATGACCTTTGTATTTTTGATAACGATAGCCATATTTGAATCGTAAATATGGTCCCATAATGATTTTGGCAAGTTGAATCACTATTTTATGTCGGAAATGTATCCATTTTTTTGGCATATACATACACCTCGTTTTCTGAAATAAGTATCTATTCATCCTATACTATATCATATATATTGTATTGCATTTTTAAAATTATCGCAAATCATATACTTTTGACAAAAGAGAAATCAATTCTTTTTGAAAAAAATCAATAAAAAACAACTAATTTATAATAATATTTTTTAGTATTGCTATTTGATTTTTTCCTATTTTTATTTGTATAAAAAGGACTATCCTTCAAAATAGGATAATCCTTTTTTCTCATCACACTGTTTTTTTGATTTTAACCTCTTGACTCAAGGTATGCCATCCGATTACAAATTGCATCTGTTAAAATATTCTCGTAATCATAACCATACTCCCAAAACATTATCCCCATTCCATTTTGGAAAGCATAATCTGTTTTGGCAATCAAAGATTCTTCATCTTCATATGTAATAAAAATAGCTTTAGATTCACTATATAAGTAAGGAACTTGAGCGGCAGTATCATAATAACGTATATAAGAACTATCATTTAAAATGTTGCTAGCTATCCATTTATAAGTCACTGTTCCTGATTGATATTGTAAGTGAATGAGTTCAGCAAATGCACCAAGTCCAGGATATTTACTTGGATTTTGAGCAGTTCCAATGACCTTATAAGCTTTTCCATAAAAAGCCCCTCCAATAATGATTTTATTTGGATCAAGACCTGCTTTTGTAAACTTTTCAATACCATCATCAATACCATATCCTACATTTCCATCATTAAACGCTTTGAATAATGGACAAAGGTGTGTTGTTTTTCCTGCTGCATTCATATCATAAGACATCATATTCACATAATCTAAATATTCGTTCAATGTTTTTAAATCAAACTTAGAATAAGAGGCATGAGATGGAATAGCTGCAGTAAGCAAATATGGTGTACAATTTTCTCCTGTCAAAGCATTTAATTTTAATCTTAAACTTTGACAAAGTAAATTCATATTGATTTGATCTTGACCAGTTGATGGAAATTCCCAATCTATATCTACGCCATCCAAATTATACTGTTTTACATAATCTAAAATATTATCTGCTACTTTGCTTGGTCCTACTCTTCTACATGCTTCACTAAAATTATCTGCTCCTCCAGCAACCGATAAAACCATTCGGATTCCTCGTTTTCTAAGTTCCTTGGCATCACTAACAAAGTTATTAAAACCAGTTACACCTTCTACTGATACTCTACCTGTTGCATCTACTTTAACAAATGCATAATACGCTATATCTAAATTTTCAAGCACTGCTTCTGTTTTGTTTGCAATATTAATTGTATAGAAATAACCTGCTACAGGATTGTCTACATCATCAAAGTGAATGGCTTCAATGGTAATTTCTTTAGATAAAGAGAAGATTTCCTCTTGAAAGGTAATCTCTACGTCTAGGGTTGCTGTTTTATTTTGATGAGATTGATATATATTTCCTTTTGCATCAATCACGCTAAAATCAGAACTATTCCAATATAACTTTGTTCCTTGATATTCAATCGGAAGTACCAAATCGTCATATGTTTGATCAGGTACAAGTTCATTTAGAATAACATCAATATAACTTTTATCAACCAAATTCCATTTTGCATAATAGGTTTGATCTCCTTTGATATCCCCATTTTGAACTCGCACAGAATCGGTTGTAAATGTAGCATCAGTATACCACCCTAAAAATTCAAATCCCTCTTTAGTCGGTACTGGCAATGTTTTAATAATTCCTTCATAATACGTATCATTTTCTGGTTGATCCATCATTCCTCCATTTATAACATAATGAAGTTCACGTAATTCTCCTGGTCTACGGTATTTGGCCACAACTATCATATCTTGATTTACCTTCATACCTTCTTCAATATAACTATCACTTGAATTATCATACCAACCATTGAACACCCGCTCACCCGCAGTAGGGATTTCTCCATATGCAAAAGGTGTATCTGCTTTGACATATATCACTTTTTCAGTTGTACCATCTAAGAATGTTCCTGCCATACTACGATATGTAATTTTGTACGCTACTTCTTGAAGGTCGGCAACAAGCACCATATCTTCTGTGACTGCATCGCCTGCTTTGACCTCTTCTTCTGTATTTTCTTTAAACCATCCCACTAGTGTATAACCAGAAACATCAACATCTGGAAATTGAATAGTTTCTTCATACGCAAAAGATTGCGTATGATACACTTCTCCATTGACTTTATATGTCACATGACATACCTCAGGTACCCACTTGGCCACCAAATGCATGTCTTTTTCTACTTTCATATTTTCCTTGCAAATTACGCCATCTAGCATCCATCCAACAAATACAAATGATGCTTTGGTAGGGCCTTCACTCAAAACTAAATTCCCCCCTTTTTTATATTCTTGGGTAAATATATTTGACCCATCTGAAAATTTTCCCCCATTTGCTTCGTAAGTTACTGTATATTTTTTGCCACAACCAGTAAGCATGACTATACTCATTGAACATATCATCAACAATACTACATATAAACTTTTTCTCATAGATGCCTCCTTCTATTTTTTATATTATACTAAAATGAAAGATAGATGTCAATCTTTTGAGTCTAAAGAAATTTGGTTATTTTTTCCCCATTTTATTGCTGTGTAAAAAGAATGAAAAATAGCTGAATGTTTTCTAAATAAAAACAAAGATACCCAAAAAAGTATCTTTGTTCATGCACTATACTATTTGCAACTTGTTGTATGTTTTACTCGATTTTCAACTTCATCCCTTTTCGCATCGTTGAACCGGTCTAATGTACCTACCAAATACCCTGTAATTCTTCGAATACGTTGAAAAGGAATCGGACTAGTATGATAATGTAGATTGACATATTCACCATCTACTTCAATATCAATACCCTCTAACTGATTACCATATTTTTTTAAACCTCTATCAATATAGGCTTGTTGTTCCTCTTTAGAAATTTCTCCCCCTGTGATATGTACTTCTACCATGATTTCACCCACAATCCATGTAAATTACAATAAGCATATACATGTAATAGGGTTTCATCTGCTTCTAGTGTAAATGTAGCTTCTGGAGATTGTTCTGGTAATAATTTTCTTCTTTTTGCACCCTTGTCAGTTTCTACGACAATCCATTCAATATAATGTACGTCTTGCATAGGGTGAGCAACAGAGCCAACTGTTACATATACTTGATTTCCTTTCACTTCTACTACTGGAATATGTTTTTCATGAGCTGCTTCTACTGCACCTGGAACAAGCTCTTCCATTACTTCATTACAACAAATAGTATCCGTAGATACTTCATTGACCATTGCTACTATTTTTTTACAATGTTTACAAATATAAAATTTCATTTTTGCCACCTCTTTTTATTTTACTTTTTTTATATATTATACTATAATAATGTTATCATGTATGTTGTTTTTGCAACAAAAGGAGTTTTTTATGAATCAAAATCATCATTCAACATTGTCATGTCCTTTATTTATCAATATGCCAGACCCAGATATTAGAAGATTATTTCATTGCTTTCAAATCAAAGAAAAGACTTTTCAAAAAAATGAATACATCATTCAAGCAGGTATGCCTATTACAGATATCCTTCTCATTGAAGAAGGGTTAGCCCATATTGTAGAAGATGATTACTGGGGAAATCGTACCCTTATTGATTGTATAAATAGTCATAATGTCTTCGGTATTGGCTATGCGTATTCCCCTTTTTCTGTCTATCCAGTATCACTCGTTGCTAAAAAGAAAACCAAAATTCTTTTTATTGACGCAACCAAAGTATTTACACCTTGTGGAAAGCATTGCTTGCATCATCAACAGTTGATTCAAAATGCGGTTGCTATACTAGCCAATAAAAACGTTGGATTGATTGATAAAATTACACATCTATCTAGAAGATCCACCAAAGATAAAATTCTTTCTTTTTTATCTTTTTACAGCAAAAAAGTTGATTCTCCTGATTTTTATATCCCTTTTGATCGACAGGAGTTGGCAGATTACCTATCCGTAGATCGAAGTGCCTTATCCAAAGAACTCGGAAAACTCAAGCAAGAAGGCATCATTGATTTTGAAAAGAATCACTTTATTTTAAAATACGATCATTAATCTTTTACTAATTCTTTTATATATTGTATGATATTATCTTTTAAATGTAGTGTATCAATATGGCCTAGATTAGTCAAAAAAATACACTGAATATCCTCATCTTTAGAAAAAAGAATGAGCGTATTCGTTCCTATCGTATCTCCCCAGTGGTAATAGATTTTCTTTCCTTGAATAGAAATAATACCCATCCCCATTCCATATTCTGTATCTACTCCGTTTATAAGAATATGGGAATGAAACATTGTTTTTTGAAGGTTTTCTTCTTGACTAAGCAAGTATACTATCCACCGTTTCAAATCTGCTACTGTAGAATAGATTCCGCCATCAGCAATCGTTGCGCTACACCAATACTGATCTTGAATGATCAGTTTTTTATTTTCTAGAATATGTCCATACGCACGATTTTTTATTTTGGTTATGCCTTGATGATTGATAATTGTATCTTTTAAACCTGCTTTTTCAAATACATATGTTTTTAAATAATTATCTAATGATATCCCTGATGTAGTCTGTATCAATTGTCCTAATAATATATATCCAGTATTACTGTAACGATATTGTGTACCTGGTATAAAATATGTTGTTGTTGTCGTTTTTAAAAAGGGAATAATATCTTCATCATGAATTTGAGGATCTGTATCTTGATGAGGCATATCCTCATAGTCAAATATACCAGATGTATGATGGAGAAGTTGAAAAATCGTAATATCTTGGAAATAAGCAGGTAACTCTGGATATATATCTAATATTGGCATATCGAACTTTAGATATCCACTTTCAACCAATTGGATTACCGCATAAGCAATAAACTGTTTAGAAACTGAAGCAAGACGAAAATGCGTATGCCATGTAATATCTACACTTAAACTATCCTTTTCTTTTCCATTACAATAGGAGAGCACTTCTCCTTTATGTTGAAAATAAAATGCATAGCCTTGATAAGGATGAACAATGATATCTTTTGATAAGTGAAAAAATAAATCCTGTGGATGCATAATGTAATCTCCCCTTGTTATACTCTAATATCTTTTATATTATAACACAAATAATAGCGGTTTTTAAGCAAAATGAAAACCATTTTGATTATATTATGGCATAATACATATGAGGTGATATGATGAACGAATTAGAAAAGTTAAAACAAATCATTGAGGAATCCTCATCTATTGTTTTCTTTGGTGGAGCTGGTGTTTCAACTGAAAGCGCCATTCCTGATTTTAGAAGTGCTAGTGGGCTGTATCAAAATAAACATGATTCCTATCCTGCTGAAGAAATTCTATCTCACCACTTTTTTACTAAGCATAAGGATATCTTTTATGACTTTTATATTCATAAAATGATTTATCCCAATGCAGTACCTAACCTTGCCCATCAGGCTCTTGCAATACTAGAAGCAAGAGGAAAACTAAAAGCTATTATCACACAAAATATTGACGGACTTCACCAAATGGCAGGAAGCCAAAATGTAATTGAATTACATGGAAGTGTTAAACACAACCATTGCCTTACTTGTAACACCTTTTATGATGAACATATATTGATACAAACCAAAGGCATTTGCCCAAAATGCAGTGGCTTTATCAAACCAGATGTAATCTTATATGAAGAATTGCTAGATGATGATGTAATTGAAAAAGCTATCTACTTTCTTTCTTCTTGTGATACTCTCATCGTTGGTGGAACATCACTAAGAGTCTATCCTGCGGCAGGGTTAATCCAATATTTTAAAGGAAAACACCTTGTGCTCATCAACAAAGAAAAAACCCCCTTTGACGAGGATGCAGAAATCATTATTCATGATAGTATTGGAAAGGTCTTAAATGAAATGATAAAATGAATAGGATGATACTTCAATTAAGTATCATCTATTTTTTATAAGATAAATTGTTGCTAGATTAGTTTTCTATTATTCTTATCATTTTTCTTTTCTCTTACTTGTAAAACAAACTTTAACATATATTATATAAAATATATTCAATTTTCT
>CATLBQ010000002.1 GCA_949879765.1 uncultured Bacilli bacterium | reverse complement strand
TGAAAGAATTGAATCTTTCAAAACTAAACATAACAGATGGGAGTAAGTTTTAAAGAAATTGTTGGTGTAGGCTCGTTGTACCTACTGTGTGGAAAATATTTTTTCCGAAAGTGTTTTTGAAAAGATTTCTATCTTTTCACCTTTCTCCTTAGAAAGGAGGTGATCCATCCCCACGTTCTCGTAGGGATACCTTGTTACGACTTCACCCCAATCATCTGTCCTACCTTAGACGGCTCTCTCCTTGCGGTTAAGCCACCGGCTTCGGGTATTACAAACTCTCATGGTGTGACGGGCGGTGTGTACAAGACTCGAGAACGTATTCACCGCGACATGCTGATTCGCGATTACTAGCGATTCCAACTTCATGTAGTCGAGTTGCAGACTACAATCCGAACTGAGACTGGCTTTTTGAGATTTGCTCCGCTTCACAGCTTCGCTCCTCTTTGTACCAGCCATTGTAGCACGTGTGTAGCCCAGGCCATAAGGGGCATGATGATTTGACGTCATCCCCACCTTCCTCCAGTTTGTCACTGGCAGTCTCACTAGAGTGCTCAACTTAATGTTAGCAACTAGTAATAAGGGTTGCGCTCGTTGCGGGACTTAACCCAACATCTCACGACACGAGCTGACGACAACCATGCACCACCTGTCACCTATACCTCCGAAGAGGAAATCCTATCTCTAGGACGGTCATAGGGATGTCAAGGCCTGGTAAGGTTTTTCGCGTTGCGTCGAATTAAACCACATGCTCCACCGCTTGTGCGAGTCCCCGTCAATTCCTTTGAGTTTCAGTCTTGCGACCGTACTCCCCAGGCGGAGCACTTAATGCGTTAACTTCAGCACCGAACTTACGTCCGACACTTAGTGCTCATCGTTTACGGCGTGGACTACCAGGGTATCTAATCCTGTTTGCTACCCACGCTTTCGTGCCTCAGCGTCAATTCTAGACCAGTAAGCCGCCTTCGCTACTGGTGTTCCTCCATATATCTAAGCATTTTACCGCTACACATGGAATTCCACTTACCTCTTCTAGATTCAAGCTCTCCAGTTTCCATCGACCCTCCACAGTTAAGCTGTGGGCTTTCACGACAGACTTAAAAAGCCGCCTACGCACGCTTTACGCCCAATAATTCCGGATAACGCTCGCCCCCTATGTATTACCGCGGCTGCTGGCACATAGTTAGCCGGGGCTTTCTAATGAGGTACCGTCAAGTAATACCCATTTCCTGATACTACCTTTCTTCCCTCACAACAGAATTTTACATTCCGAAGAATTTCTTCATTCACGCGGCATTGCTCGGTCAGGCTTTCGCCCATTGCCGAAAATTCCCTACTGCTGCCTCCCGTAGGAGTCTGGGCCGTGTCTCAGTCCCAGTGTGGCTGTTTTGCCTCTCAGCACAGCTACGCATCGTCGCCTTGGTGAGCCTCTACCTCACCAACTAGCTAATGCGCCGCAGGACCATCTCAAAGCATTCCCAGAAGGACTTTTAAATACAAAAAGATGCCTTCTCGTATCCTATCCAGTTTTAGCTACCGTTTCCAGTAGTTATCCTCGACTTTGAGGCAGGTTTCCTACGTGTTACTCACCCGTTCGCCACTAGGGTATTGCTACCCTCGTTCGACTTGCATGTATTAGGCATGCCGCCAGCGTTAATCCTGAGCCAGGATCAAACTCTCAATAAAAGTTTTTTTCCTTGCTCCACCTGTTATGTTTAGTTTTCAAAGATCAATTTTTCCTGCTTCTTTCAAGCATCCTATATATTATACCAAATTCTTTTTTCTTTGTCAAGAATTTGATACTTTATATTTTTTCGTTTTGCTTTCTTCTATCAAAGCGCTTTAATATTATACTAAATTTCGCAATATTTGTCTATTTATTTGCTTTTTAATATTTTTATTGTTCATCTTTTACTATCAGAAAGCTCATATATTATATCATTTTCTCTTTTTTCTGTCTAGCATATTGCTCCTTATCTATACTATAAGAAAAACTTATAGTATAGATAAGTATCTTTCACCAGTATCGGGAAAAATAAGTAAAATATTTTTTTCCTTTAATATGTCCTTTTTGATTATCTGTTTCAACCCTGTTAGTACCGCTCCCGAAGAAATACCAACAAACAAACCTTCTAATTTAGCCACTTTCAAACACTCAGCTCTTGCTTCTTCTTCATCCACTGTTATGATTTCATCAATGACATCTGTATCTAAAACCCCTGGTAAAAATGTTGTGCCAATTCCTGGCAAGTTGCAATTCCCAATTTCTCCCTTCGAATAAAACGGACAGCCTCTTGGTTCAACACCAATAATTTTTATTTTTTCGTTTTTAATTTTTAATTTTTTGGCTATTCCAGTAATCGTTCCAGACGACCCCATTCCCATAATAACCATATCTACTTTACCGTCCAAATCTGTCCAAATTTCTTCTGCTGTATCAAAATAATGAACCAATGGATTACTTACGTTAAAGAATTGATTGATATAATAAGCATTACCTATCTCTTGTTCTAATTCTTTTGCTTTGAGAATTGCCCCCTCAATTCCTTCTTCTTTTGGGGTTAATATAACCTCTCCTCCATACGCCTTCACTAATTTTTTTCTTTCCTCAGAGGCGTTTTCAGACATAAGAACAATCAATCTTAAATTAAAATATGCACAAACCATGGCAAGCCCTACACCAGTATTTCCGCTTGTCGCCTCAATGATTGTAGTATCTTGAGAAATTTTACCTTCTTTTATGCCATCTTTGATCATTTGATAGGCTACTCGATCTTTAATCGATCCTCCCGGATTGCTTTTTTCTATTTTAGCATAAATTTTCGAAGTAATTGCATATTCTTTTTCCATTTTTTTTAAACGCACGATTGGTGTTTTTCCAATCAATTCACAAACATTATCATACACTCTCATCCCATCACCTTTTTTAGTATATGCTAAGAGATATGTTTTTGTCACCCCTTAAATAGTATTTATACAGATAGTTTCCTATAATATAAGGAATAGGCATTTTCACTGAAATGCGATTATATTTATGCATTATTTCATTTTTTCTTTCAATTCACCAAAAAATTTTCTAAAACAAGTAGATACACCTATTTTTTCTTCTATTTCCTCTAGGGAATAAAATTTTTGTTGCCCTTCTTTGAATTGCTCTAATTGTATCCAATATCCCCTCATATACCAAATGCGATGTGTAAATATATGCTTTTGGGGAGCTAACTCAACAATCCTCTTGATATCGATATGATTTAAATAATCATAAATATTCACTTCTTCTAGGCTTCCTTCAACGATAATAGGCGCATACAATCCTTTGAGTAATCCTTTTTCTTTTTTTTCTAGATAAATCTCATCTTTTGGATTACAAAGAAAAAGACAAGTATATTCATTTTCAATAACCTTTGTCTTTTTCGTCTTAACTGGATAATCAAATATGCACGAGTGACGATGACCTTGACAATCTGTAGACAAAGGACACAACTCGCATTTTGCTACTTTAGGCATACAAATTGTTGCCCCTAGTTCCATCAACGCTTCATTCAGTTTGCCAAATTGATCTACTTTCATTTCTTCTAATCTTTTCTTATAATGCGTCTTTGCACCAGAACTAGCAATATCTATAGGATTCATTTCATATCGAGTCAATACACGCAATATGTTTCCGTCAACCGAAGCATAAGGTAATCCATACGCTCTAGACAAAATCGCACCCGCTGTATATTCGCCTATTCCTTTTAATTTGATTACCTCATCATATGTCTTTGGAAATACTCCTTGATATTCCTCAACTATAGTGATAGCAGCTTGTTTTAGATTTCTTGCTCTAGAATAGTACCCTAACCCTTCCCAAAGTTTCATTAGCCTTTCATCAGATACATTCGCAAGACTCTCAACATTAGGCAGTTCTTTTAAGAAGCGATCGTAGTACCCTTTCACAGTTTCCATTCGAGTTTGCTGCGCCATTATTTCGCTAATCCAAATTCGATACGGATCTGTAATGCCCCTACCAGGAAGATCTCTTTTATGCATATCATACCAAGCAAACAAATTTTCAACGTTCATTTTCACTTTAGCCTTCCCAATATTTTTTGATATATCCCAATCATAAACTTTTCTTCTATTATTGTATCCATGTCTGCAATTTTTACCCAACGAATAGCCGAATTTTCATCTTCCTTTATTCGAATCGCATCCGTCTCATCTGCTTCAAATAGATAGGTGACATTTAAATGTAAATGATCAGAAACTATTTCTCCTTTTTTGATGTGGCGATTGACATGAATCACCTCAATTGATGCAATACTATGATATTTTAATTGAAAACGCTCAAGACCTGATTCTTCCATCAATTCTTTTCTTGCCACATATTCTAAATCAAATTCACCATCAGCATGCCCACCAAGCCAGCCATACGATTGATATAACAAGTGATATGCAAGTAGTACTTTATCTGCAGTGTGATTCACCACCAGAGCAGATGCAGTCAAGTGTGCTGGCAATGAACTACGTAAAAATGCCTTTTCACCATAGTGTTCAAGATAATCCATTATTAATTCTTTATCCACTTTTTCCTCTTCAGTCTGAGGAATATACTCCATTAATTCTTTATATGTTTTTTGAAATGTTTTCATAAAGCTCCTTCGTTCATTTTTATCAAGCAATTATTTCCTTGTTTTGTTAATATCTTTCGATATTTTCAGTTTAAAATCTTTTTCCCTATTTATATGTATTATATCACAATTCTACATGATATTCAAATAATTAAAAAAATAGCCGAATAAATATTGGCTATTTTCACTCCTATATACTTTTGTTCTCCTTATTCCGCAAAAGGATTGCAATGGTTTCTATATTTGAAGTCATTGGAAACATATCCACAGGTTGGATACAACATATTTTGTATCCCTTTTCACGCATATACTTTAAATCTCTAGCAAGTGTTGCAGGATCACAAGAAACATAAATCATTTTCGGGATGCTCATTTCATCAATTGTGTCTAATAGCACTTTATCGCAACCTTTTCGTGGCGGATCTACAACAATAGCATCTATGTTTTTATGCTGTTTATGCCAATCTACAATCTGTTTTTCTGCTTTATTGCAAACAAAATGGATATTTTGAATATGATTACGCTTAGCATTTTCTTTTGCGTTTTGAATTGCTTCTTCAACAATTTCAACTGCATATACTTCTTTAACATATTTCGATGCAATAATCCCAATTGTTCCGATTCCACAATATGCATCTATTATCGTATCTGTTGAACTCAGTTTACCAAGTTCTATTGCTTTTTTGTATAGTTTTTCTGTTTGGGTAGGATTTACTTGATAAAAGGATTTCGGCCCTATTTGAAAAGTCAGTCCACACAATTCATCTTGAATGGTATCTTTACCGTAAATTGTTTTGCACTTTTCTCCTAGAATTGTATTTCCTTTTTGTGAGTTAATATTTACAATGATTGAAGAAATCATGGGATATCGTTTGATTAGTTTTGTAACAAACTCCTCTTGAAAAGGAATTTTTTCATTTGTCATCACCAAAACAACCATTGCACTTGTCAAACTAGAATTGGTACGCACCAATACATGACGTATCAGCCCATTCCCACTTTCTTCGTTATATCCTTGAATTTTAAACTCATTACATAAATTCCTTGTAAAGTGAATAATTTCTGAGGAAATATCTGACTGAATATAGCATGTTTCGAAAGGAATTACCTCATGTGAATCTCGTTTAAAGAACCCACATATTGTCTTATATCCTTTTTTTCTAAAGGGAACTTGAACTTTATTCCGATATTTTATTGGATTATCCATTCCTATCACCGGAAGCACCATTATATCATCTATTCCACCAATTTTTTTGAGCGTATCAATAACCATTTTTTGTTTAAATCTCAATTGTAAAGAATAGTTCATATGCATAATATTGCATCCCCCACAAAAGCCAGCATGAGGACAATTGGGACGGATACGATCAGGATGAGAAGTTTCCTGAAACAAACGAAATAATTTGGCATATCCATAATGTTTAGACACTTTTACAATTTCAACAATTCCTTTTTCATGTGGCAAAAATTCATTGATAAAAAGGGGAAATTTCTCAATCACTTCGCCATCTTTCATACCTACTATCCTACAAACTCCTTGACCTTCATGATTGAGGGTATCGCATTCAACCATAAACTTTGAGCCTACTTTAATTTCTTTGATTTCTATTTCATTTTCCATAATTACTCCTATTGTGTATTGCAAGTCCTCCAGTTGAAGTTTCACGATATTTGGCGTGTAAATCTGTTCCAGTTTCTTTCATAACTTGGATTACACTATCTAAAGTGATATTGTGCATCGCCCCAGCAACGTTTACATATGATGCTACATTATATGCTTGCATAGCTGCTATCGCATTTCGTTCAATACAGGGAATTTGAACAAGACCATCTACCGGATCACAAGTCATTCCCAAATGGTGTTCTAATGCTACCTCTGCCGCATATTCTATATCATTGTTTTTTCCACCCTGCAAATATGTAAGGGCTGCAGCGGCCATTGTGCACGCCACACCAATTTCACCTTGGCATCCCACTTCAGCACCTGAAATAGATGCATTGGTTTTAACAATGTTGCCAATCAATCCCGCTATCATTAGTGCCTCAATTAAAACTTGATCATCTAACTGATGTACTATTTGATAACTAAACAATACTGCAGGTAATACTCCACAAGATCCGCAAGTTGGCGCAGTCACAACCAAATGACCAGATGCATTTTCTTCACTAGAAGCAAGAGCATATGCATAAACTAATTTTTCTTTTGATGGTTCTTTCAAATATTGATGGTAAAAGTCTTTTGCCTTTTTTTGAATACGCAAACCACCTGGCAAATTCCCCTCTTCAAAAAGCCCTTGTTGCAACGTTTTCTTCATTTGTTTTAATACCTTTGTTAGTTCAGATACAAGCTCATCTTTTTCGAACATTTTCACATATTGCACAAAATCCATTTGATGAACATTACAATAATTTAAGATTTCGTTCATCGTTTGATGAGGATAAATATCTGTCACAGATGTATTTCTTGGTTCATTTTCCTCTTTGAGGCTTCCTCCTCCCACACTAAATACTATCCATTCTCCTATTTGTTCATCCCCTTTGTACGCTATAAATTTCATACCATTAGGATGATAAGAAAGCGTCGTTGTATAGTCAAATAGAACTTGAATTATTTTCTTTTTTTCCGTAAAAGTCTTTTGAATAATATAATCTGTCAAATGCCCTTTTCCTGTAAGCGCTAAAGATCCATATAAAACGCAACAAAATCGTGTGGCATATGGATATTTTTGAAGAAAGCGTTTAGAGGCAATGGCTGGCCCCATCGTATGTGAACTAGATGGTCCATAGCCTATTTTGTATATTTCAAGAATGGATTCCATATATTATGCTGTTTTTCTATCTTCTGCAGCTTGTTCTTCAGACCATATTTGTGCCACCCGAGTAGATGCTGCTGCCGCAATCGCTCCTACAATATCATCCAAAAAAGTATGACAAGCTTTTTTACCCGATTTTCCATCTTCATTCAATTGAGCCACAATACCTGGTTTATTTACATCGATATCCCCAAAATTCGTTTGACCAATCGCACCATATAATCTAGCGATGTCTAATCCAAAAATTTCATCCACACCAAAGACGCCTAAATCATTTTCCATAATAGTCTGAATTGGACCACGAAACGCCTTTTCTTCAGTCAATCGATCAATTTCTGCTCCGAGTTGCAGCAGGTGAAAAATATCCCTTAATGAAAGAATTTTTTCAACGCTTTCTATACAATCTTCCATTTTAATTTCTTTATTATATCGATATTGTTGTTGATATGCAATGGTTGCAATATCGTGAATCGTTACACCGCGTTCTAATAACTTTTCTGTATTGATTCGCTGCATCTCTTCTCTTGAATAGTATAATTTTTGTTCTGATTTCATTTTTATTCCCCTTTTTATAAATATTTACGAAGCGCACCATTTGCAAAATCTTTTGCAAGCATTACCTTCTTACCTACTGGTTGAACCTCTAATAATTCCAACACAGTTTGCTCACCACAGGCTACAAACACCCGATTTTTATCCTTGATATAAATGGTTCCTGGTACAAGTTGGTGCTTTTCATCAACAATACGGGAGGCATAGATTTTTAGTGACTCTCCTTTTATTCGCATATGTGCTACAGGATTTGGATTATACGCTCTGATATGATTAAACACACTTCTTGCATTCTGAGTAAAATCTAGTTCCTCTTCTTCTTTGGTAATGTTATATGCAAATGTAGCAAATTGGGCTTGCTGGGGAATGGGCGTAATTGTGTGATTACGCAAACCCTCAATTGTCTCCATAAGCAAGTCTCTACCTAGATACGATAATTTTTCAAACATCGTCCCACAAGTATCTTCATCTAGAATGTCAATTTCTCTTTGCGCAAGAATATCTCCTGCATCCATTTCTTTTTCCATATACATAATGGTTACACCTGTTTTCTTTTGACCATCTTTAATCGCCTGATGGATGGGTGCACCTCCTCTATAAAGTGGCAAAAGTGATGCATGAACATTGATAGAACGATATTGGGGACTATTTAATAATTTCATCCCTACCAATTGACCATATGCAGCAGTTACAATCAAGTCAGGTGCTAATGCCATAATCTCTTCATAATCTTTTCGAATTTTTTCTGGTTGAAAAACGGGTATATTGTGCTGTAGTGCACAAATTTTGATTGGCGACATCACCATCTCTTGTTTTCTCCCCACTCGCTTATCTGGTTGGGTTACTACACCAATTACTTCATACTTTTCAATTAAAGCCTCTAAAATTGGTACACCAAACGAAGGTGTCCCCATAAATACTATTTTTAGCATATTTCACCTCTATATATATTTTGGATATTTATCTACAATTATAGTTGTAGATGTAGATTGATATTTTTCATATATTTTTTTATACACAGCACTGATTTCATTGATTCGATGTTTCATAATAATTTGAACACCTTGAAATTGATAATTATAGGTTGGACCGAGTACAAAAATTTGATTTCCCAATTGCTGTTGCAAATAGATTTTAATTTGATTCGCTTCTTTAAACATTTCCTCATATTTGGCCTTTACAATAATGCGATTGATATAATAATACGGCTCATTACGAAGTACCTTTCGACTCAACAATTCATTTTTCACAAAGCCATGATAATCTGATGTCAAAAAATCGATTAAAAAATCATCCTTTTCACTATTATAAGTCTGAATAATCAAATGAGACGCTACATCTTGACTTAATCGATTTCTAAGCTGTACAAGCATTTGATAAGCTTTTTCGCTCGCATCAAAACTTGCCATTCTAGAAATGGTATCTATATTCAGCACGCCAATTAGCGTTAACGTTGGCGCATCAATGTTTTTGGCGCAATTAGGGGTAGTTATCAAAATATCTAGATTCTTTTCCTCAATTTGGCCCATAATATCGTAATATTGCTGATAATTGCTATTAGATAAAACCATTACTTTAGCCGTCGGAAATTGTTTCTTAACAATTTCTTCAATCTGTTCAATCCCAATCCCACCCATCTGCCATGTGTGAGAACCACAAATGGAACAATCTGTCATTTCTATTTTTTTTGAACAACTTGGGCAAATCAAGAGATTCTTTTTTTTATGATATTGCAAACTAATATTACATTTTGAACACTTTACAATTTCACCACAACTTCTACACATCATAAATGAACTATAATGCTTATTCCCCACAACCAACATAGAAAGTTGATGGTTGTCCATATTATATTTTAGCAAATGGAATAATCGTGTAGATATCGGCTCTTGATGCGCCATTCTTAATTCTTGTTTCATATCTACCACTTCAGCATCTGTCTGTTTAAAAACAGGCACTCCTTGAATGATATGATAATACTGTTTCAATCCATAAGTATAATCCAATACATTAGGAGAAAAAGAAGTGAAAAGCAATTTGGCTTGGATGAATTTTGCATATTGTTCCATAACTAGTTTTAAATTATACCTAGGGCTTTGGTCATTATAGTACTGATCACTTTCGATATCTAATAAGATAAAGACACCCACATTTTGAAATGGATAAAGAGCACCTGCTGCAGTTGTCACAATTACACTATATTCATCATTGAGTATTTCATTATAACTATCTAATCGCTCTCCATCAGATAAATCAGAATTGATTACGGCTACACTAAGACCTGTTTTTTGACGAATCAAACTGGATATTCTATAACTATTTAGGATTTCTGGCGTAAGAATGACAATATTCTTTTTCTCTATTTGGTACATATGAATAACTTGATAGATTAAATTGAATAACTGTTCTTCATTACTTGGCATAAATAAAATAGGTTTATCCACTTTATTCAAACTAGTAAGTACTTCTTGAACCAAAGTATCTTTTGAGTTTCGGATTCTCTTCTCAATGGGAATCTGTCTTACCTTTACCCTTGATGCTTTTTCTTGAATCTTCCTCAAAAAACCTTTTTTGTAGAGTGTATCTATCATATATCTACTCGTCCCATACTTCTCAATCCATTCCTCTTTGGTCATAGCCGACTCATCTTTGGCAAGCAACAAAAATTCCTTTTGTTTTTCGCTTTTCAATTCAGCAATTTCTTGATATATGGCACTGGGATTCATTACGTATTTATCCACAAATTTATGATGGGTTCTAGGCATAGCATCATATCCTAATTTTATGTTTCCCTTTTGAATCTCTTTTGCAATAATGTGATCAAATGGCGACAATTTCATTGTATACGGAATCGTTTCTTTTTCCATAAATAATTTTGCTAAACTAGCATCGATAGCCATATAATTTTGGATAGTTAAATATTTATTGGTCTTCAAAATCATCGCTTTGGGTATCATTAAATTTAAAATGCGAATCAAGGGACATATAGCATCATCTTTTATTGCCTTCGCAAGTTCAATTTGAACGGTTGTTATCAAAGGATGATAATCGATAACTTCATAGACCGATTTCATCTCACCTAAATAATTTGCATTCTCTTGAACAGATATAATATACCCCATCACCACCCGATTGGCATCACCAAACGGCACTTTTACACGCGAACCAATTTGAGCATAAGAAGACATTGCATCAGGTAATAAATAGGTATATTCTTGGTCCACTTGACTACTTGGCACATTAATCACTACTTGTACTACCATTGAAATCCTCCTTTACTCGTTTTATATATTATACCATATTTTCTATAAATCTATCAATTTAAGGCTTCAAATCAAAAAAAAGACTCAAAAAAGATATCTTTTTTGAGTCTAATCGTTTTATTTTTTAACATCGTAGACAGGAGCCATATAGTCTTCTAAGATATGCACATCTTCTTCATCTACCAAACCAGTACCAGCTGGAATCAATCCGCCAATAATGATATTTTCTTTCAATCCTTCTAGTTTGTCAATCTTACCTCGAATAGCTGCTTCTGTCAAAACACGAGTTGTTTCTTGGAATGATGCAGCCGATAAGAATGAATCCGCTTTTAAAGATGCTCTAGTGATTCCTAAAATAACTGGTTTAACAACTGGGATTCTACGTCCATTATCATAACATTCTTTGATGATACGATAAATCTCTGGTTTTGAAATGAATGTACCAGGAAGTAATTCCGTATCACCTTCATCAATAACAACTACCTTTTGAAGCATTTGTTTTACAATGATTTCAACGTGCTTATCAGAAATAGCAACACCTGTGGAACGGTATACTTTTTGCACTTCTTTCAAAATGTATTGCACAACCTTTTCAACTGGTGCGACACGTAAAAGTTCTTTTGGATGAATTAGCCCTTCTGATAACAAATCACCTGCTTGAACAGCTTCGCCAACTTCAACGATTGATTTCTTTCCTGCATCTGTTAGGTATGTTTTACTATTGCCCTCTATTGGACTTTCTACAGTAATTTCAGTACGATTATCTCCTCTTACATTGACATTCGATACGACACCTTTGATTTCAGAAATAATTCCCTTCCCTTTAGGTTCACGTGCCTCAAACAATTCTTGAATACGAGGTAAACCTTGTGTGATATCATCACCACTCGTTGCAACACCACCACTATGGAATGTACGCATGGTTAATTGTGTACCCGGTTCACCGATAGATTGGGCAGCCACAATACCTACAACCTCGCCACGTTCTACAATGCCTGTCGTTGATAGATCTGAACCATAACATTTGATACAAACACCAGTTTTAGCATCACATGTCAACAATGTTCGTACAGATACCTCTTCTACTTTTGCATCTACAATGCGCTGAGCAATAGCTTCAGTAATAAACTCACCTTTATCAACAAGTACAGTTTTTCTACCATCAACACGCGCTACTACTGGTTTTGCGGCAAACCGCCCTATAATACGATCTTTTAAATTAACGCAAATATTCTTATCCGAATAGCCATTTGGTGTTTTATCTGGATCTTTATTATAAAGTGTTTTTACAACCATACCTTTGTCTGTACCACAATCATCACAAGTAATGGTAATATCTTGAGACACGTCAACAAGACGTCTGGTCAAATATCCAGATTCAGCTGTCTTTAAGGCAGTATCTGTTGAACCTTTACGGGCACCATGTGTGGAAATAAAGAACTCAGACATAGACATACCTTCAATAAAGCATCCTTTTACTGGTATTTCCATAGATTCACCATTTGGCTTAGCCATTAATCCACGCATACCAGCAAGTTGGGTAAAGTTACTTGAACTACCACGGGCACCAGAATCGGCCATCATAAAAATGTGATTCTTTGTAGCATCGACTTGCATCTTTTTCTTAATAGATGCTTCAATATCTTTTGTAGCGGTATTCCAAACTTCAATTACCATACGAGATTTTTCAGCACGAAGCATAGTACCACGACGATACATTTGATTGTATTTTTTTACAATTTCTTCAGCCTTGGCAATAATTTCACGTTTTTCTTCCGCAACTACAACGTCAAATGCCGAAACAGTGATTCCCGCAATCGTAGAATATTTAAATCCCAAGTCTTTCATTTTATCTAGTGTTTTAGAGGTTTCCGCTAATTTAGATTGTCTAAACACTTCACTGATACTCATACTAAGCATACCTTTTTTAAACGGAGAAACAAGTGGAGCATTTTTAATAATCTCTTTATAGTTTTCACCTTTTTTCACAAAATACCGTAATGGTGTACCTTCAGCTAAATTTTTTCTTTCCGGTTCATTGACGTAGACAAAATTTTCAGGGAAAACTTGATTAAAAATCATCTTACCATAGGTTGTAATTAAATATTGATTCTTTAATTCATCATTTAATTTGACTTTTGCCTCGTAATCAGGATCTTTCGGATCTAAATGAACAAAAGGTTTTGCAATGGCTTTACCAGGAATGACAAATCGAGTATGGAAGTCAATATCACCTTTTTCATACGCATGAATAACTTCTTCTTCACTAGAAAAAGCTTTCCCTTCTCTACCAGGCACAAAGAAGCGACCCACACTAGGGGCAATACCCGCTTCAACATCTTTTTTTAATGCCATCACATCACGATATGTCCATTCATCATTTACAATAATTTGATTATTAAATTCAATTTCACAAGTCAAATAGGCTAGATAAACGTCTTCAAATGTCTTATATTCACGATCAATTTGTGAACGTTCAATAGACAAATAGTAGTTTCCTAAAATCATATCTTGTGAAGGTGTAACAACTGGTTTACCATCTTTTGGGGCTAAAATATTTTTAGAGGCCAACATCAATAGTCTTGCTTCTGCTTGTGCTTCTTCTGACAAAGGAACATGAACAGGCATTTGGTCACCATCAAAGTCAGCATTAAATGCGGTTGTTACAAGTGGATGCAATCGAATGGCTTTTCCCTCTACCAATTTAGGTTCAAACGCTTGAATAGACAAACGGTGCAATGTAGGCGCACGATTCAATAATACTGGATGTTCAACTACAACCTTTTCTAATGCCTCCATAGCCTCAGGCGCACCACGTTCAATTAATTCCTTAGCTCGCTTTACTCCTGCTTTATCTTTAGAAATCGGCATTTGAAGAACCCCCTCAGCAGTAGTGAGTGCCATTTCATTTTGCTCTTTTTGACGCAAATAATTGATAATAAATGGTTTAAATAAAATTAAGGCCATTTCACGAGGAATACCTGCTTGATACATTTTCAAGTCTGGTCCAATAACAATAACTGAACGTCCTGAATAGTCTACACGTTTTCCCAATAGATTTTGACGGAAACGTCCTTGTTTACCTCTTAGAATATCTGATAAAGATTTAAGTGGTCTATTTTTATCTACCGCCGCTTTATTCTTACGTTTTGAATTATCAATCAATGAATCAACAGCTTCTTGTAGCATTCTTTTTTCATTTTTGATGATCATCTCTGGTGAACGTATTTCAATTTGTTTTCGCAAACGATTATTTCTTGAGATGATTCTACGGTACAAATCGTTTAAATCAGTCGTAGCAAAACGACCACCATCTAATTGTACCATTGGTCTTAAATCAGGTGGAATAACTGGCACTACATCCATAACCATCCACTCAGGTTTATTTGTTGAATGATAGAAAGCTTCTACAATTTCAAGACGTTTAATTAATTTTTCTCTTCTTTGTTTAGTTGCAACTTTCAATTCAGCACGAATTTCATCGACAATTTCTTTTAAATCTAAGCTTTGAAGTAAGAATTTAATCGCTTCTGCACCAGTTTTTACTTTGTATTTACCAAAATACATTCGACTATATCTACTATGTTCCTGTTGTGTAATAATACGACCAGGGAAGATATCCTCAATGGTATCATCTAACACTTCTGTAATGATATATGATGATAATGCGGCAATTTCTAAGACATCTTTTGCCTTCATATCTAATAGAATAGCAATTTTACTTGGTGTATTTCGCAAATACCAAATATGAACAACCGGTGCTGCCAATGCAATGTACCCCATTCTTTCACGACGTACCTTACTTTCGGTTAATTCAACGCCACACTTTTCACAGACTTTGCGTTCACCTGTATTTTTACGAGACTTACCACATGCACATTGATAGTCTTTTGTAGGTCCAAAGATAACCTCACAATATAGCCCATCCTTTTCAGGTTTCAAGGTACGATAGTTGATTGTCTCTGATTTTTTTACTTCACCTTTTAGAATACATTCCACTTTTTCACCTGCTTCATTCGTGTACGTTACACGATCTTTGTGAAGTGGATCATATGTAAAATCTTTCCCTTGTAGCTCAGGATTAGCCCAAGAAATGATTTCTTCAGGTGATGCAATCCCTATTTGTAAATATTTATATTTTCTTTTCAAATTTGTCACCTCTTATATTATAAGCCTCGTTTACTTGCTTGCGCTTCAGCAAATTCACCGACGAGACTCTTATTGGCAACATCGACACCGTCGTTGTCAACAAGTTTTACACTCAATCCTAATCCTTGTAATTCCTTAATCAGCGCACGGAATGCCTCTGGAATCCCTGGATTTGGGAGCGGTTCGCCATCTACAATGGCTTTATATACTTTATTACGGCCAATAATATCATCTGATTTAATGGTCATCATTTCTTGTAGTGTATGAGCAGCACCATATGCCTCTAATGCCCAAACTTCCATTTCACCAAAACGTTGACCACCATTTTGTGCTTTACCACCCATTGGTTGTTGCGTAACAAGCGTATATGGTCCTTCACTTCTTGCATGGAGTTTATCATCAACCATGTGCGCAAGTTTAATCATATACATGACACCAACGGATATTTTATTATCAAATTGTCTTCCAGTCCGTCCATCGTATAAATAGGTTTTTCCATTTTCATCAATAATGGCTCTGGCATTGGCTGGATTTTCTTTTGCCATTTCTTCATCTTTTTGGCGAGCCTCATTCATAATATCTACAACATCTTGATGCGTTAATCCATCAAATACTGGTGTAGCAACATGAACGCCCAATTTCTTCGCTGCCATACCCAAATGAATTTCTAATACTTGACCGATATTCATACGAGAGGGAACACCTTGTGGATTGAGCATAATATCAATTGGCGTACCATCAGACATAAACGGCATATCTTCAATCGGTAAAATATTAGAAATAACACCTTTATTACCATGTCGTCCAGACATTTTATCCCCTTCAGAAATTTTACGTTTTTGAACAATGTATACACGTACAACTTCATTTACGTTTGGTGGTAATTCCGCACCATTCTTTCGATTGAATCGTTCAATGCGGTGTACAATACCACTTCCACCATGAGGAACTTTAAGAGAGGTTACGCGTACATCTTTAGAGTTATCTGAAAATAACGCTTGTGATAGTCTTTCTTCTGGAGTTGGTTCAGTAATTCCTTTTGGTGTAACTTTACCTACAAGAGTATCGCCTTCTTTTACTTCTGCACCTAAACGAATAATACCATTTTCATCCAATTGAGCAATAGAATCCTTACTTTCACCATCAAGATCTCGTGTAATCTCTTCTTTTCCTAGTTTTGTATCTCTTACTTCACAAGTATATTCTTCAATATGAATAGAAGTATACACATCTTCTTGTACCAAACGTTCACTCATAATCACGGCATCTTCAAAATTATATCCATTCCATGTCATAAACGCAATCACGACGTTTCTTCCTAAAGCAAGTTCTCCTTGTTCCATAGATGAGCCATCCGCAAGAACATCTCCTACTTTTACTTTTTCTCCTGGAACGACAATAGGTCTTTGGTTGACACATGTAGAGTGATTTGAACGCTCATACTTATTCATTTCATACGTATGTTTGGCACCCTTCGCATCTCGAACAATAATATTTAGTCCATCCACATATTCAACAACACCATCACAATCTGCACAAATCGCAACCCCTGAATCTTTTGCTGCCTTATATTCGATACCAGTTCCAACAAATGGTGCTTCTGGTTTTAACAAAGGGATTGCTTGACGTTGCATGTTGGCACCCATTAGTGCACGAGTAGTATCATCATGTTCTAGGAATGGAATACATGCTGTCGAAATAGCAACAACTTGTTTTGGCGATACGTCAACCAAGTCTACATTCATTTTATCTGTTTCAATAAATTCGCCATATTGACGAGCAATAACTTTATCATCTAAAATAATCAATTCACCTGTTTTTGGATCATGACCCATATTTACGTTTGCTTCCGCAATAATGAATTCTTCTTCCTTATCAGCAGTAAAATATCTTACCTCATCTGTAATTACTGCTCGTTTGTGTTCTTTATCTTTTTGAACAACCAAATAAGGGGTTTCAATAAATCCAAATTCATTGGCTCTAGCATATGAAGCAAGCGAGTTAATCAAACCGATATTTTGACCTTCTGGTGTTTCGACTGGACAAATTCTTCCATAATGTGAAGAGTGAACGTCACGTACTTCAAAACCAGCACGGTCACGAGAAATACCCCCTTGACCAAGTGCTGATAACCGCCTTTTATGAGTAAGTTCAGATAGTGGATTAATTTGATCCATAAATTGTGACAATTGGCTACTACCGAAAAATTCTCTAAAAGTAGATGTAAGTGGTTTGATGTTCACTAGATTTTGAGCAGATACACTTTTGGCTTCACCAGAAGTTGACATTTTATCCCTTACGCTCTTTTCTACTTTCATCATACCCATTCTAAATTGGTTTTGCAACAATTCACCAATGAGACGTAATCTTCTATTACTCAAATGGTCAATATCATCAATTTTACCAACACCAACATGCAAGTTGATATAATAACTGATACTAGCAAAAATATCTGAAAGAACAACATGGCAACGCTCTTCACGTTGATCATTTCCTAAAATACGAACCTTGATATCCCCATCATTGGTTTTAACCAAGACATCCAATGTTTCTAAAACGACACTATTTCCTTCTAACATCAATTCATATTCGTAGGTCTTTCTAAGACTTTCACGATTTTGGGATAATATATCTGCTGTGCTTAATCCTGTTATTGGATCTTTACGATATGTAATTTCAGTTCCTTGAGGAAGAATTACTTCACCAGTTTCTTGATTAATCAAATCATTTGCTAAACGATGTCCTACTGCACGAGCAACTACATCCAATTTTTTATTGAATTTATAGCGTCCTACTTTGGCTAAATCATATCTACGAATTTCAAATAACCGACTGGCAATAAATTTACGCGCAGTATCCGCAGAGGTTTTTTCACCAGGTCTTAAATTATCATATAGTTTTCTAACTGCATCATCTTCACCAAAAGATTCATCTTTATCAAAACTATTTTGGAATATTTTTAATACTTTATCCGGTCTTGGTGCAATCTTATCGTCATCTCCCACAAATAGACTAATCATTCCAGGATTACTTTTTACCCCTAGTGCACGAATAAATGTAGGTAAATATACTTTCTTTGAACGGTCTAATTTCGCAAACCAAATATCTTTATTATTTTTTTCAAACTCTATCCATGCACCACGTGTTGGAATGATTTGACCTGAAAAATTAGATAATCCTGATTTCTTATCTTTTTGTTCTGAAAAGAAAACACCTGCAGAACGAACAATTTGCGTTACTACAACACGCTCAGAACCATTAAAAATAAACGTACCCCAAGGTGTCATTACAGGAAATTCGCCCATAAAGATTTTATCTTCAACAAACTCACCTGTTTCTTTATTTTCTAAAGCAACATTTACTTTTAGAGCTCTTGAATAATTTACCTTATGTATTTTTGCCTCTTTGATGGAATATTTAGGCTCGTCAAATTCATGATCCAAAAAATGCAATTCAAATTTTTCACCATCACCATGATCTTTAATAGGTGATAGTTCTTTAAACAATGATGCTAAACCATCTTTTAAAAACCATTCAAAAGATTTGGTTTGGATTTCAATCAAATTTGGCAGTTCTACATTTGTTTGAACCCTTGCATAATTCCGTCTAACCCTAGTTCTTCCATATTGAATATTTTTATAACTCAAATTAGCCACCTCTTTTTACAATTTTGAGCGATTTATACTGTGCGATATTAAAGCATTATACCGCATTATATCATAATCTTGTTTATTATATTATGAATTGATAATTTTGTCAAGTAAAATAGAACTTTTTTAGATATTTTACTTAGGATTTTTTTATATAGCAAAATAAATGTCAAAAAAAGAAAAAAGCAAGAAGTATTTTCTTTTTCTTTCCTGCTTTCTAAAATTTTATTTTTAGTTCACAATCGCTTGAATAACGTAATATCCTTTTTCTTTAGAACGAATGTGCACTTCAAAACCATTTTCTTCAAGTGCCTGTAATAAAGAAGGCGCACCTTGTTTTTTTTGTATGACGCACCACACACTACCACCTGATTTCAAGTGTTCCTTGGCACCAATCACAATAGCATGTACTACTTTTTTTCCTGCTCTAATGGGCGGATTGGAAACAATTAAATCATATTTTTTATAAATATTTTCGTATACATTACTAGCGAAAATTTCCGCATTTTCAATAAAGTTTTTACGTTGATTTTGTTTAGCAAGATCAATTGCACGAAGATTAATATCCACCATATCGACATGAATTTTGGGAAATATTTTTGCCATCGTTAAACCAATGGTACCATACCCACAACCTACATCAAGAGCCTCTTTCTGGGCATTTCCTTCTTCAAATTCAATTGCGGTTCGAATGAGAAGGCTACTACCAAAATCTATATTACCTTTAGAAAACACACCATTGTCACTCAAAAAAAGCATAGTTGTTCCTTGAATATAATAAGAAAGTTCTCTTATTTCACTCTTTAATTGATCATTATTTTCAAAATACTGATTAGACATTTTCGCCTCCTTATAAAACTTCTTGAAAAAATACCTCTTGAAAAGAAAAAGACAAGAATTGTCTATTGCAAATCCTGTCTTTACTCTCAAATAACTATTTAATTTCTACTTCAGCACCAGCTTCAACTAATTTAGCCTTTAATGCTTCAGCTTCTTCTGGAGAGATTTTTTCTTTAACTGGTTTTGGAGCGTTGTCAACTAATTCTTTAGCTTCTTTTAATCCTAAACCTGTTACTTCACGAACTAGTTTAATTACATTTAACTTCGCTGCACCAGCGCTTGTTAAGATAACACTAACTTCACTTGGAGCTTCTTCAGCTGCTGCAACAGCACCACCTGCAACTGCAACTGGAGCAGCGGCAGTAACACCGAATTCTTCTTCAATTGCCTTTACTAATTCATTTAATTCAAGTACGCTCATTTCCTTTAGAGCTGCAATAAATTCTTCTTTATTGATTTTTGCCATTTCGTTTGTTCCTCCTAATTAATTTTCTTTTTCTGATACTGCTTTAACAACACATGCAAGATTGCGAATAGGTGCTTGTAAAACACTTAGTAACATAGATAGCATACCTTCTTTGTTTGGTAATGCCGATAGTGCCTTTAAATCCGCTTCATT
Source organism: uncultured Bacilli bacterium (assembly GCA_949879765.1). Classification (GTDB taxonomy): domain Bacteria; phylum Bacillota_I; class Bacilli_A; order ML615J-28; family CAG-313; genus CAG-313. Next base: position 123,634 of record CATLBQ010000002.1, on the reverse strand, counting down.
TGTTACTTTTCCATCAATGATACCTGCTTTTACTGATAATTTTTCATGGTCTTTTAAGAAACCATACACAATTTTAGCAGCAGTAACTTCATCTTGGCTAGTTACAATAGCGCTTGGCCCAACTAAATGTTCTTCTACACCTGCAAAACCTTCTTCAGCGGTTGCACGGCGTAAGATGTTGTTTTTAACAACTTTCATTTCACAGTTTTCAGCATGTAGCTTTACACGAAGATCACTTACTTCAGCTACAGTCAATCCTAGGTAATCAACGAATAATGTTGATCCAGCCTTAGAGATCTTTTCTCTAATTACTTGGACCTCTTCATGTTTTTTAGCGATTGTCGCTTCATTCATTGTTTTCACCTCCTGAAAATTTTTCCTTTCATACAAAAGGAAGATTTGTTCCTCGGTAGGAAATTAAGCTTCAGAGCTGTCTTATCTCATCTGCACCTACTGTCTACGGCAGAGACTTTTTATACTACTTTTTACTAATGAATTTTTTAAATGATAACTACTCTACTACTTCTGTACTGATTTTAATACCAGGGCCCATAGTTGAAGTAATTGTTAAATTTTGAACATATACACCTTTAACAGTTTGTGGTTTAATACGCATAATTTGTCGATAAATTGCTTGAACGTTTTCAACAAGCTTATCATTTGTAAATGAAACTTTACCAACTGGAACTTGAATATTACCTACTTTGTCAGTACGATATTCTACTTTACCCGCTTTAAATTCTTTTACTGTTTGCTCAATGTTCATAGTTACAGTACCAGTTTTAGGGTTTGGCATTAAACCTTTAGGACCAAGTACACGTCCTAATTTACCAAGTTCACCCATCATATCTGGAGTTGCAATGATTGTATCAAATTCAAACCAACCTTCTTTGATTTTTTCAAGATATTCACTATCTCCTGCAAAATCAGCACCTGCTGCAAGAGCTTCTTGCGCTTTAGCACCTTTTGCAATAACCAAAATACGTACAGTTTTACCTGTTCCATTTGGCAATGAAACTGCACCACGTAAATTTTGTTCTGCTTTACGAGGATCGATATTCAATTTGAAAGCAACTTCTACTGTAGCATCAAATTTAGCTATATTTGTCTTTTTCACCAAATCAACCGCTTCAGTTAATGTATATCTTTTTTGGCGGTCAACTAGTTTTAAAGCTTCTTGATATTTTTTACCTCTTTTTGCCATTTTATTTACCTCCTAAATGTGGTCTAACGGAATCTCCTCCCACAAAGACTAATCATAGTCCATTTAAAGAGAATATAGAAACCTATTTTTCTACAACGATTCCCATGTTTCTAGCAGTGCCTTCCACAATATTAGCTGCTGCTTCGACTGTGTATGCGTTTAAGTCAGGCATCTTCATTTGTGCAATTTCTAATAATTTTGCACGACTGATAGTTGCCACTTTGTTCTTTTTCGCATTATTGGAACCCTTAGAAATACCTGCTGCTTTTTTCAATAAGTCTGATGCTGGTGGAGTCTTTGTAATAAAAGTGAAAGTCCGATCTTCATAAACGGTAATTTCAACTGGAATTACATAGCCTGCCATATTAGCGGTTTTCTCATTGAATTGGCTGCAGAATTGTTGAATATTAACCCCTGCTTGTCCTAGTGCTGGTCCAACTGGTGGAGCTGGATTGGCCTTAGCTGCAGGAATTTGAAGTTTAACAACTTTTTTGACTTGTTTAACTTTTGCTGCCACGAGACACACCTCCTTATTTTGTCCGTGATGTGGTTTATGAACACTATGATGTTCTCCCACACTTTTTTAAATTCATAGTATAAAGCGTCATTGCACGCAATATTTATTATACTTAAAATAGAAAAAAAGTCAACCAAATGACTTTTTTATATTTTATTTATTATTATAATTTTTTAGAACAAAATCCTAAAACTTTTTCTTCATATCAGCAAAACTTTGAGCAATTTTAAATCCTGCAAACAAATAAATATAACGTGCTGGATTATCCAGTCCTGTAAAGAATGTCATATACGTTGAACCATGCTCCTTTAAGTATGCACACAAATTGCAAAACAAGGCTTTACCAAGTCCACCACCACGTTCATTCGGATCAACACAAATTCCGTCTAAATGACCTCGACCAGTTTCCTCAGTATACATCGCACCCGTCCAACCGACAACTTTATTATCATGTGCAGCAACCAAAAATGGTCTAGGTTCATCACGTTTCAAGTTATTTCGAATGGAGGCAGCAAAACCAGGATTATTGATGACATCACAAAATTCTTCAATACCATAATGTTTATTGGCATCATAAATTTCTATTTTTAATCCACGTTTCTCATTTTTTTCCATTTGTTTAACGACTTTTTCCGGTAATTGATACTCAGAAAGAGGCAAATGGAACCCTTCATGAATACTATTTACAAAGTATCCGTGGTGGTATAAAAACAAATAAAAATCTGAATTCATACGTACACCAGGCATACCAGGATGCTCATGCTTGTCAGTATATGGGATATACCATGGCCAACAAATTCCACTCAAAAAAACAAATCGAGAAGAATTTTTCCCCTCTTCTTTAAAATAGTTTTCCAATAATTCTAATAATTTTCCCCCAATGCCTTGACGTCTATATGACTTTTTTACCACTAGCGTATGCATATAACCAGAAGATTCAGGATTTCCTTTATCTAAATCACGAACTGTACCGCCAATAAATCCAACTACAGTGTCTCCATCTATCGCAACAAACGTGCCTTCCGATTTAAAAGCAGGACTCTTGAATAATTTATTGCAAAATTCATCCTCAGTTAATGTTTTAAAAAAGACCTCTTCTTGTGTCAATTCATTAAACAATTCATACATTTGCTTTTGGTATTTTTCATCATAAGGTAAATATTGTATCATATTGATATGCCTCCTATCTGTTTTATTATACCTTATTTTATTTTTTTATTCAATCCTTTTGTATATAATTCGTCTATCCATATGATGGAATAAAAAAAGTAGGCTTTTGCCTACTCAATCTTTTATGGGTTCTACTTCATCAAATCTTAACTCGTTTGGTGTTTGTCTGCCAAACATATCTATTAAAACCGTAACAATTTGATTTTCCATATCTATCTTTTCCACAACTGCTTCTTGGTCGAGGAAAGTCTCTGAAAGAACTCTTACCTTTTCTCCCACTTTAAATTTTACATCTACTGTGACAGTAACACCACATTGTTTTAAAATAGGCACCATTTCATAATTAGGCACTGGAACAGGTTTAGCCCGATTTCCACTAGATCCTAAGAATCCCGTAACCATTGGCGTATTACGCACAACAAACCATGATTCATCTGTAACAATCATATCTATAAAAATATACCCTGGAAAAGGATTTTCAACTACTTCTTTTGTTTCACCATTGGCTTTTTTTTCAAGATGAACTTCTTCAGGAATAAGTACATTGAAAATATAATCCTGCATATTCATTGATACAATTCTGCGTTCTAAATTACGTTTTGCTGCATATTCCATGCCCGCATAAGACTGAACAATGTACCAAGCCCTCTCGTTATCGATATCATCGCTATACATGAACAGCTCCTAGTATAATTGATTTTGGATAAGTTGAACAATCTTTTCAATTATCCAGTCACATCCAATAAAGAATAAAGCCAAAACAATTGAAAAGCATACCACTTTAATAATATTCCATAAAAATTCTTTCTTTTTCAAGCCCTTGATATGCTTAATTTCACTAAATGATGGGCGATAAAATGATGACGCAACAAGTACAATAGATACTGCCCCTAATCCAACCAATATCCATGAGAAAATTTTAGTTGCCACTTTTCCCCCAATTAACCATGCCTCCTCAGGAATTGTCAATAGTTTGCCTTGTAACAAAATTATACCTAATTCAATAGCAAACACACCTAAGAATAATAATAAATAGTTTTCAACTTTATGTTCTTCTAAAATAAAATCGACAACCCGATTTCTTTTTTCTTCCTTAACAACTTTTTCAGCCATCCCAAAAACCTCCTATTTTGTTTCTTTATGTATAGTATGCTTATTACAACGTTTGCAATATTTTTTCACTACCATACGTTCCGTTGTGTTTAATTTATTTTTTTCTGTAATATAATTGCGAGATAAACATTCTTCACAAACGAGTATTACTTTTTCTCTCATATAATACCACCTTGACTTTTCTATTATACTAAACTTTCATAAAAATGTCAAATATTAAGATTTTTTTCTTTCTCATCCTTCATTTTTCTTTTAATCCTATCAATTCCATCATAGATTTTTCGGATAGGTAACATCAAATCACGCGCAATTTCTTTTGGTTTCTTTTCTTCTAAAAAACGCATTTGAAAAATAATTTGCTCCAATTTAGAAAATTGTATACGACTTTCTTTAACATATTCTTCATGCGAACCAACATCAATCACATACTCTTCTAACATTTCAAATGGTACAATTCTTTTTTCTCTTTTTTGCTTTCGCAATAAATCAATAAATTTTCTTGTCAATAGCAAATGAAAATAGCTGTAAAATGTAACATTTTTTTCTTCTATAAATGAATCAATTGCCTTATGTAACAAAATCAAACCTTCTTGTAAAAAGTCGTCCCGAGAAGCCATTTCAATATTCATATCTCTCATTTTGTTCCATATACAAAAACGATATTTTTCAATTAATATTTCTAGTGCCTCTTCTGAATTTTCTTTGACTAGATACAATAATTCGTTATCATTGTATGTTAACAATGCTTTATATTTTATCAAATTCTTCCCCCCTATTTGATTATAAAAATATAAATGTATTTTCAATCTCTCTTTACTTATGTCAAACGATTCCGTAGGATTTCATAAAAAATAATACTCGCTGATACAGAAGCGTTCAAAGAAGTCACATGTCCATACATCGGAATATGTACAAAGAAATCACAATGTTCTTTAACCAATCGTGAAATTCCCTTTCCCTCTGATCCAATGACAACGGCAATTTTTCCGTGATAATCTTGTTTTTTATAGTCAACCGAACCATCCATCTCGAGTCCAATGATCCAAAAGCCATTTTGCTTTAAGGTCTCAATCGTTTGCACAAGATTGGTCGCCTGTACAACAGGAATATGTTCAATTGCTCCTGTAGAAACTTTGGCCACCGTGGCATTTAACCCAACACTTCTATTTTTAGGTATAATGATACCATCCATTTGAGTCGCATCAGCTGTTCTAAGAATTGCTCCTAAATTATGTGGATCTTCTAAGCCATCTAAAATAGCAAAGGCTACTTGTTCTTGTTGCTCCACAGTTGTCAATAACGCACTCAGTTCTACATATTGATATTCTTTGACACTTGCTACTATACCTTGATGATTCCCCGGAAACTTTTGATTCATCATAGCAAGTGGCATCATAACAATTTGCGTGGATTGCTTTTTGAGATAAGACACTATTTGTGGACGCATTTCTTGATTGCTCGTGGACAAATAAATCTTATCCATTTCTTTTTGAGTTTTGAGTGCTTCTATTACAGTATTTTTACCATAAATATACATTTTTTACTCTCCTTCTACTACAGCGAACATTTTTTGAATCAAATCATCCAATCGTGATTGATTACCTGTTAAATATAAATAACCAATAACCGCCTCAAGACCACTAGAAATCACATACGCCCCTTTATCCACATTTTTACGATATCCTTTAGGTGCATGATTTCTTCCTCGCAAAAAAATTTGCCGTTCTTCTTCACTAAATTCTACTTGAATGGATGCATATATATTTTGGTGAGCTGCAGCACTGACATAAGCGATACTTGCCTTGCGTAAAGCAGCATTCCTAGTGATTCCCTTTGATAATAAATGATATCTGACTCTCAATTCATAATATGCATCACCAATGTAGGCCAAGTTACTGCCATTTAAAAGTTGTGGGTTCATTATAGTCGAATACCTTGAGATACGATTTGACTTCGAAGCAAGTCTGCTTTTTCAAAATTTTTATTTTTTCTTGCTTCCATCCAAGATTGTACTAGTTGTTTTTCATCTGCGGATAGAGGCAATAGTTCGACTTTTAATCCAAAAATACTAAGCATGGCTTGGAGTGTGGCAAAATCATTTTGTAAAGCATCTATGGATACATTTGCACGCATATCCTTATTGATATTTTTCATATGGGCATACAGCACACTTAACGCATTGGCCGTATTAAAATCATACGCCATTTCTTGCAAAAATTCATCCAAAATAGGTAATATCTGGCCACCATCCAATTGATTTTGCAGTTCCAATTGTCTTTCTAAACTGATGTATGTTTTTTCGATTTTTTCCCATTCAACTACCATTTTTTCCATCGTTTCTTGCGAATAGTTAATGCTTTGACGATAGTGATTAGCAAGCACAAAAAGACGATAAGCTTGTGGTGGATATTCTTCAATAATATCTTTTAACCATATTACATTACCGACCGACTTACTCATCTTCTCACCACTTAAATCTATTCTCGCATTATGAATCCAATAATTTGCAATCATATGATGATGTAATGCCATAGATTGAGCAATTTCATTCTCGTGATGTGGAAATTTTAAGTCATTCCCTCCACCATGAATATCAATTTTGCCATGAAAAATCTTATCAATCATGACAACGCATTCTGTATGCCATCCAGGTCTACCCATCCCAAACGGACTATCCCATTTTTTTCCGATATCATTTGTTTTTTTCCACAATGTAAAATCGGCTGGGTCTTGTTTATTTGTATTGATATCAATTCTTGAACCTGTTTCCAATTCATCTATTTTTTGATTAGATAATACACCATATTCCTTGATACTTCTTACACTAAAGTAGACATCATCTCCGATTTGATAGGCATGCCCTGATCTCACCAATTCATCAATAAAATGAACAATCTCTTCAATATGTTCGGTTACTTTTGGATGAATTACATTTTCTGAACAACCTACTTTTTGACAAGCCTCTAAATAAGCGCGAATATACTTTTCACTGACAGCTTCTTCTGTTGTTCCTAGTTCTACCGCTTTTCGAATAATCTTATCATCAATATCTGTAAAATTAGAAACATATGTCACACGAAACCCTATATATTCTAAAAAACGTCTAACCACATCAAAGAAAATGACTGGTCTTGCGTTTCCTATATGCATATGATTATATACAGTAGGCCCACAAACATACATAGATACCTCATTTTCGTGAATGGGGATAAAAGTTTCAATTTTATTGGATAAAGAATTATAAACCTTTATGTTTTTTTTATCAAACATAGCCTTTCTTCCTTTCTTGCTATTTATTTTCCTTATTTTTAAACTCTACGACTATCAAGATGATACCTACTAACACAAAAATCAAGAAGGCAAAACTCAATATACCGCATACATTTTGTGGTCGATCTCCAAGTGTCTGTGCAACATTGCATAATGATTGGGCAATAGCAAATAAACCACTTCCTAAAATACCTCCAAGAAAAATAGACACACCTAATACCATTTTTTGTTTCATTTTATCTTCCTTTCTTCATTCAAATAGAAAAATAAGACCACAAACACTTATTTGTGGTCTCAATAAACATAAGCTAAGCGTCTTGTAAACAGTACGACTAACGTTTTGAGAATTGTGGTGCACGACGAGCTTTGCGAAGACCGTATTTCTTACGTTCTGTAGCACGAGGATCTCGAGTAAGCATACCAGCTTTTTTCAATGAAGAGCGGAACTCTGGATTAACAAGTAATAATGCACGGCTAATACCTAAACGAATAGCACCTGCTTGGCCACTAATTCCACCACCATTTACATTAACATATACATCGTATTGTGTACCTGTATCTGTAATATTTAATGGTTGCAAAACGTCTAAACGAATGGCTGCAGAAGGAATATATTCAACGAAATTACGACCATTAACAATAAACTTTCCATTACCTGGTACTAAACGTACTCTAGCTACAGAACTTTTACGACGGCCAGTTGCTTGATAAACTGCTTTTTCCATATTCTATTTCCTCCTATTTCACTTCTAGTGGGAATGCTTCAGGTTTTTGTGCACCTTGTTCATGTTCAGGTCCTACATAAACATAAAGACGGCGATACATATTATCACCTTGAGGACCTTTTGGTAACATTCCTCTAACTGCTAATTCAACAATTTTTTGTGGTTGCTTATCCATCATTTCTGCGGCAGTACGCGTTTTTAAGCCTCCTGCATATTGAGAATGACGATAATACTTTTTGCCTTGCATTTTGTTTCCTGTTAATACTACTTTTTCTGCATTAACAACAACTACATAATCACCACCATCAATATGTGGTGTATAAGTAGGTTTGTGTTTTCCTTTTAAAACAGTAGCTACTGCAACAGCCATACGACCTAAAACTAAATCTTGGGCGTCAATAACATACCATTTACGATTTTCTCTTGCGCTTTGAACTGTGTCCATATAAGTTGTACGCATTTTTATTTCCTCCTAATACTTCTGAATTTGAAGGGCTTAAGTTTGTGGGTTTAAAGTCTCTCGACTCAATGTATCGGATATATTATACACGAAAAGGTATTTTTTGTCAAACAATAAAGCTTTCTTTATTTTTACTAAATAATCGAACGCTGTGCATAATTTCCTCTAATCATTTTGACTTTGGTTGTAATTACAAACGCCTTAGGATCAATTGAATTAATCAAAGCCATATACTCTGGTGTTTCAAAATTCATACAGTAGATTTCTATTACTTTTTTGCTTTGATTGGTGTATCCGCCTACCGCATCATATATTGTCATACTATGATAAAAATGTTCTAAGAATGCTTCTTTTAATTCTTTCGACTTATCTGTGATAATTTCCAATCGCGTAGTCTGATAAGCTTGATAAAGTGCTTGTAGTACTTTCATGGATACTATCAAACGAATAATAGTGTATAGCACATTTTCTACACTTATCAAGGCTGATGCACAAATGATAGTCATATCTACTAAAAACTGATATTTGGTAAATGGAACCCTTTTTTTCATCACCAAATAATTGGAAATGATATCAATACCACCAGTTGAGCCTCCACCTTTTAAACAAAGTGCAGATCCATATCCCGTCACTAATCCACCAATAATGGCCAACAATAATCTTGTACCTGGTTGCATATTTTGCCTAAAGGCCTCTTCTGCTAATAGGTTGGTTTCATTATACGCAAAACTAAGTCCTTTGTTAGTAAAAATATCAATAATGCCATCGCCCACTTTTCCACCATCACTTAACAAATAAATGAATGGGCTCACAGAAAGATTTGCAATAATGGATATCAAAACTGTCTGTAAAACGATAGAAATAATCGTTAAAATAACAAAGTGCTTACTTACACCACGATACCCTATAATCAACAAAGGCAAATTGATTAAACCAACAAAAACGCCTAAATATCCTCTAATTGATTTGGGCCCACCAAATTTTTCAATGAGACCTACAATCAACTGGGAAGCACCTGTTACACCCCCAGAAAAGAATCCACCAAGTTGTAAAATCCAAACCACACCAAAGCAATAAATCACCGTTCCAAGTACCACCAATGCGATGGATTTGATCAACTGATTGTTATTTTTATTGCGTTCTAACGTGTGAAAAACATATTTTTCCTTTTTTGATATTCCGTTATCTTTAACGGATGGTTGCTCTTGTTCCATTTTTTCTTCCTCTATTATTTTGTCTTGAATTCTATTTTTGATTCCTGATTCGGATTGATAATCCGATCATCATTTTCTTTCTTGCTATAACCAAACCGTTTCGTAATATCAAATAAAATCGGAGGAATAATGCAAGTCAAACAAGAAGCAACAATCAATGCAGAACAAAAAGAGGCATTGAAAATATGAAATTCTTCAGCCGTAATCCCTACAATTAAGGTACATGCCATAAAGATCATTGTTTGCAAACTTGTCGAAAATGGAAACCATCTACATAAATACATAAATGGTACTTTTACAATAATTAAAACGATAAACAACATCAATACTAACTTCATGTTTTCCCACATAAAGAATTCCGAAAATGGTGATACCAATCCAACCTTAAATCCCACAAGGATGTAAAATATTGGAACAAATATACCATATCCTACGGTTTCCACTTTATGAATGGCAGCATCACTCACTTTTGCAAATTTAATCACCGCTCCTGCTAAAAAGGCACCTAAAATATATTCCACACCTGAGGCACTACATAAAATAATCAATCCCAAAAGCAGTGCTACAGTTAATCGTAATCCAAAATGGACTACACCATCTGTAATTTTCGTAAAAATTCTAAAGTGAAAATAACGCGTAAAAATATATACCAAAATCAACGAAACAACCAGAATCAAAAGCAACCAAGGTTTCTGCTCTTTTGTCATCCCTATACTAATCATCAATACACTAAGACCGATAATAGAAATAAACTCTGCCTTAGTTGCATAATTATTAATGATTTTTCCAATTGTGGTATGTGATAATCCTTCATCATGCACTTCAGGAATGACTACTGAAGCAAATGTTGAAGAAAAAACCAAAACAAGTAAACTTATTCCCAAAATATTTTCTTTTTCAATGTACTTTTGAAATAAAAGGCTAGCTCCTATACTTAAAACAATCACCAATAAAAGCAAAATATTCGTTAAACGATTAATTGCAAGACTTCCCTTTTCTTTTTTTCTTTTTAAAACCGTATAATCTACATCTAATCCACTGAGAAAAAGAAGCACAGAAAGTCCAACCACATATAAACCTTGCATGAACGAACTCATTTCGCCTTCTGTTAAAAAGATTTCTCTTATACCAGGAACATTGGCAAGGATAATACCCGACACAATTTCAAGTACAAAAACAGGGATAAACTTAGCACGTAGAATAGATAGAACTATGGGAATAATCGCACAAATGGAAAGTAGCACAACTAGTGGTAATAAACTTTTGATATCAAAAGATTCTTGTGTCAAAAACCACATATTATCTAACCATCGTTCCACTTGGCATTTTTTCAACTTCAAGCAGTTCTAATTTTTCTTCATTTGCGGCACATAGCACCATGCCACAAGACTCAACGCCTCTAATTTTAACGGGCTTTAAATTGGTTACTACAACTACTTTTTTTCCAACCATTTCCTCTGGTTGATAATGCATTGCAATACCTGAAACAATTTGACGGATTTCTGATCCAATTTGAATTTGAGATACCAATAATTTTTCTGCATTTTGATGTTTTTTACAATCAATAATTTCCCCTATTTTTAATACAACCTTTGAAAAATCATCAATAGAAATGAGTGGAGTTTCCGCTTCTTTTTTCACTTCCGAAACAGCATTCTTTTTCTTTTCAAAATATTCTAATTCTAGCTTCATATCTAATCGTTGGAATAACGATTCCATTTTCACAACCTTTGCTCCATCACTTGGTTTTCCAAATGATAAGTCCTCTAAATCAAAGCCATCTTCTGGCTGACCAATGGATTGCAATATCTTGGGAGCAGTTTCCACCAAATAAGGAGCAACCAAATGAGCAATGATTCTGAGTGATTCCGCTAAGTGATACATTACTGTAGATAATTCGCCTACTTTATTTTCATCTTTTGCCAAAAGCCAAGGTGCAGTTTCATCGATGTATTTATTTACTCTTCTAACCAATTGCCATGTTGCTTGCATAGCATTTTGTAATTCAAATGCTTCAAAATTTTTCTTTGTTTCCCTTATCGCTAGTAAAGCCGTTTCTTGTAATGATGCATCATATGGCGTAGCTTCTTTTAATTCTGGCACCATACCACCACAATATTTTTCAATCATTGAAACCGTACGACTAACTAAATTGCCTAAATCATTAGCTAATTCTGTATTGTATCGTTCAATAAAACGTTCATAACTAAATAAGCCATCATTTCCTAAAGGTAATTCCTTCGCTAAATAATACCGTACACTATCTACACCATAACGGCTCATCAATTCCATTGGGTATACTGCATTTCCTCTTGATTTAGACATTTTTCCTTCTTTTGTCAAAATCCAACCATGAACATAGAGCTTAAATTGAATTGGAATCTCTAAGGCCATCAATAGAATAGGCCAATAAATCGCATGGAATCTTAAAATGTCCTTGCCAATAACATGCAAAACACGTGCATTGTTCACCCAAAATGTCTGATAATTTTCTAACTGATCACTACCATATCCCAAAGAAGTTAAATAATTAAATAGTGCATCTATCCATACATAAATGACGTGTTTAGGATTACTTGGTACTTTGACTCCCCATTCAAAAGAAGTTCTACTTACACATAAATCTTCAAGACCAGATTGTATGAAAGAAACCACTTCATTTCTTCTTGTGATTGGTTGAATAAAATCAGGATGACTTTCAATGTATTCTAATAAAGGGTGAGCATATTTTTTCAATCTTAAAAAATAACTTTCCTCAGACACAATTTTAGTAGGCTTGCCACAATCAGGGCAAGTATGATTTTCCCCTAATTCTTTTTCAGTAAAAAAGGTTTCACAAGATACACAATAATGCCCACTATAGGAACCCAAATAAATGTCATCATTTTTCAATAATTGTTCAAAAACTTCTGCGACAACCTTTTCATGATTTTTATCTGTTGTCCGCACAAAATAATCATAATCTATATGCATTGCTTGCCATAATGCTTGCGTTTGTTTGGCTACTTCATCGACAAATGCTTGTGGTTCCACACCTGCTTTTGACGCAGCCTCCTCAATTTTTTGACCATGTTCATCCATTCCTGTTAAAAAGAATGTTTTTCTCCCCATTTGTCGGTTATACCTTGCATATACATCGCAAGCAACCGTTGTATAACTATTGCCAATTTGAATATTCCCACTTGCGTAATAAATAGGCGTACTCACATAACATTTTTTACACATTACATTATCCTCCTAAAAGGTCATTTTTTACTTGCCCATTATAGCATAAAATGGTTTTTTTTAAAAGAAAAATGATATTTTATATCTACATATTTATATTTTTTCTTTTTGTTTCCGATATTTTTTTTGAGTTGAAAAGATTTTTGTTAAAATTATTACTACAACAAACACAATTAATGTAGTTGCAATAATCACAATCTCCAAATAATTGGTTACATAACAATCTAAATCGCCATGACATCCAATCACATTATCTTCTATAATGGTAAAATGGATTTCTTTTTGTGCTCTATTCCCAGCTTGATCCGTCACTTCTATATAAAACAAATGTTCACCAATAGATAATTTTTCTAAGTGTGCTGGATCAAATGGCTGATTATCTAGCCATATTTTACTTTCATATCCATCAAAATTTTCTATAATTTCATATTGAATTTGCTTCACTTGAATATATTTTTTTCCATCTTCTATCCCTTTGATATGAATGATAGGTACAGTAGTATCTACAATTTCAATGTGTTGAACGAAAGGTTCACTACAATTCCCAAACTTGTCTACTGCCAAATAACGAATATAGCCTTTTTTCCCCCTCAAAATTGCCTTTTCAAATTCTTCTTGAGATATAAGCAATTCCATATTTTCTTCATTAATCACATATTCTACTTCAGTTGCACACGGAAAATGAAAATTATCCGTAACCATTATACTCTCCTTTATTGCTGAAAAAACAAATTCTGTATCTAAAAACCTCAAATCTTTTCCTGAAATGACAGGTGGAGTGGTATCGATAGGCATAATTTCACAAGTATAGGTTTCACTTATATTCCCGCTAGCATCCACAGCAAAATAGGAAAAAGGGATAACTTCTCCCCTTTTTAATACTTCTTTTAATTCTATATCATCGTAATCCATATCAATGACTAAACGTGGAGCCTTATCATATGCATCTATCATTTGAAAATAACTATCCATATCAAATTCATCTATATCGACATCAAGAACTTCTATTTGGGGCAAGTGATTAATGGAAGGTGCCTTTGTATCTTTTATCCGTATTTCAATTTGCTCTGTAACTGCGGTATTGCCACTCGAATCTGTAGCTGTTGCCGCAACGTAAGCGAGCAAATGGTGTTCCAAATACGCTAGAAATGAATCAAATCCCTCTATTTTTTCAAGTGTATCTGTATAATAATTGTATTTCACATCCAAATAAGAATCATAATTATCGCTAACTTGAATATAATGTAGTAAATCTAACTCTTTGAGTTGTTCGTCGATCATTGGAATAGAAGATGGATAGGTAAATACTGGAGCAATCCGATCAACAACTTGTATAGGCTTGGACAAAAAAACATAATCCGCAGTCAGTTTATCATAAATGCCTACATGAACAGTTTTAATCCCAATCATATTGGTATCAATTTGTTTTTCAATCAAGTACTCATACTCACCTAGGTTCCGATTGATAATCTGAATATCATTTTTAAATTGTGGCACTTCTCCAAAAACATCTATTACATAATCTTCTTTAGTCCATTCTATTTTCATCTTTTCTTTATAAAAGATTTCAAAAGGTATAATGACATCTTTTGTATTGAATAAATATACACTAGTTCCCATTGTCTCATAATTTTCTAGTGTAAAACATTCTCGAATATCTAAAATAGGTCTTTTGGTCTTCAATGTCAAATAACAAATATTATTGCGATATCCTGAATAATATCCATCTTGAATTTCATTATTCTTTATCAATCGCAAACGCAAATAACTTTCATCTACAAAATCGTTCATTAATACATTTTGAAAAATAGAAGAATTATTAAAGTAAAAATATTGTCCCTCAGTTAAAACGGGTTCAAAATAATCTGATTTGATTTTGATTTGTAGTTTCACTTCACTTAATTCAACAAAGTGATCCAAGTTCATCGTCATATGAACTTCTTCTCCCGCATTATATGACATTTTATCAAAAACCATATAAAGTTTGGCCATAGATTCTGCTTTTGCCACATGCTGAGACATCAAAAACGGAATACAACTTACACAAATGATTCCCCATACTATTTTAGAAAGCAATCGTATCCTAGTACAATGCATAATACATCCCCCTTTTTAGAATATATTATACTGTTTTTCAACTACATATTTTGACGAATTGATGGAGTAAGCATGATTATTTTTAACTTCTCTCCTCAAAATAAAATCCGCAAGTACATAGACTTGCGGATTTTATTTATTCTTTTAAGAAACTTTTGTAGTAATTTCTTTATAGCCATGGAAAACACTCTTTTTCATTTGTAATGCCTCTTCGATTGGTGTAGCTACAATTTGATTATGGAAAATACCAATACATTTTCCTCCTTCTCCTTTAAGAAGTTCTTCTACTGCTGCAATCCCTAAACGAGTGGCCAAAACCCGATCAAATGGTGAAGGTTGTCCTCCTCTTTGAATATGCCCTAATATTGTTGCACGAGAATCAAATCCTGTATACTCTCTGATTTGTTTGGCAAGTTCTCTTACATCAGTAATATGCTCTGTAATCACAATCAAAACATGACGACTTTTATTGTTTTGACAGCGTTTTACTGTATCAATGACTTCTTCAAGACTAAATCCTGTTTCAGAAGTAATTACCAAATCGGCTCCTGTTGCAACAGCTGCTGCATAAGCAATATCACCACAATAACGTCCCATCACTTCAACAATTGAACAACGTTGATGAGAATTTGAGGTATCACGTAATTTATCAATCGCATCAACTGCAGTATTAACTGCTGTATCAAAACCAATAGTAAATTCACTCGAAGCAATATCATTATCAATCGTTCCAGGTAAACCGATACAATTGATGCCCATGCCTGTCAGTTTTAAAGCACCACGATAAGTGCCATCTCCACCAATGGTAATTACTGCCTCGATTCCTCTTTTTTTCAGTTCATCTACAGCCTTTTGAGCAACTTCATCTTCTTTAAAGTTAGGAAGTCTCGCTGAACCCAAAATCGTTCCTCCACGATTGATGATATTAGTTACGGAATTACGCTCCATTTTAAAGATTTTTCCCTCAACGAGTCCTAAATAACCTTCTTCAACGCCATATACTTCCAATCCGTTTTGGATACCCGAGCGTACAATAGAACGAATGGTTGCATTCATACCTGGGGCATCGCCACCTGATGTAAGCACAGCAATTTTATGAATTGATTTTTTTTGTTCATTTTCCATAAATTTTCCTCCAACATGATGACTAAAAATGAATTGTTATTTTTACTATTTGACATTATACTACATTTCTTGCGTTTTTTTTTAGTTTTTGCTTTTATTTTACTGGCCGAATATGCCAAATTTTTTCACTATATTCTTTGATACTTCTATCAGCAGCAAATCTACCCGCTTGAGCAATATTCACTAGTGACATCTGATGAAATTTTTTAGGTTCTGCGTATGCTTCATCCAATTGATGATATACTTCTAGATAATTATCAAAATCAGCAAGACACATGTATCGATCCGCGACCCCATTAGAAGTAAGCAAATAGTTTGCAATATTTTCAAAACTTTTTCCAGCAAAACCTTTTTTAAGCGTTGCAATAATGGCGCGTAAATCTTTACTATTGTTATAAAAATAGGTAGAATTATATCCTTGTTTCCATAATTCATCTACTTCTTTTGCTGTCATACCAAAAATGAAAATATTATCATCGCCAACAGCATCACAAATTTCCACATTTGCACCATCCATAGTTCCAAAGGTAATCGCACCATTGATCATAAATTTCATATTACCAGTACCACTTGCCTCATATCCTGCTAAAGAGATTTGTTCACTGATTTCAGAAGCTGGCATTAAACTTTCCGCAAGTGTAACACAATAATCTTCAATAAATACAACATTTAATTTTTCTTTGATTCTTGGATGCATATCAATATCTTTGGAAATATAATTGATCAATTCAATAATTTCTTTGGCCAAATAGTATCCTGGCGCTGCTTTGGCTCCAAAAATAAAGGTTTGTGGTGTAATCATTGCATCTGGATTTTCTCTTAATAGATTATACAAATGAATGATTTTTAATACATTTAGTAATTGCCGCTTGTATTCATGAAGTCGTTTGACCTGTACATCAAATCGTGTTTTTGGATCTAAAATAATGCCTTGTTTTTTATAAATGATATTGGCAAAATCACACTTATTTAAGAGCTTAATGCGTCCTAATTCTTCAATTACTTTATCATCATCATGATAATTCATAAATTTAGATAATTCTTTTGCATCCTTATACCAACCTTCACCAATGGTTTCTATTAGTAAATTAGATAGTCTTGGATTGGATTGATGAAGCCATCTTCTGTGTGCAATTCCATTGGTCACATTGCTAAACTTATCTGGTGTCAGTTGATAATACTCACTAAAAATACTTCTTTTAATGATATCACTATGCAGTGCTGATACTCCATTGACAGAATGGCTAGCTACAACACTTAAATTGGCCATTTTGATATGATTTGAAGAAATAATGGCCATTCGGTTAATTTTATCCCAATCTCCAGGATACAAAGACCATAAATCTGCTGTATATCGTTTATTGATTTCTTTCAAAATAGCATAAATACGTGGTACAGTTCTAGCAACCAAATCTTCAGACCACGATTCTAGTGCTTCCACTAAAACTGTATGATTGGTATATGCCACTGTTTTGGTAACAATGTCCCAAGATTCATCCCAACCAAGTCCATAATCATCCATTAAAATACGCATCAACTCTGGAATACAAATTGCTGGATGCGTATCATTGATATGGATAGCCGCATAATCTGGCAATGTATGCAAATCCCCATAACGTTTCACATGATCATAAATGATATTTTGAATGGAGGCGCTGACCAAAAAATATTGTTGTTTTAAACGAAGGGTCTTTCCTTCGCGATGATCATCAGATGGATAAAGTACCTTAGAAATCAGTTCAGCTTCTTGATTTTCAAACAACGCCTTTTGATAATCGCCTTGTGAAAAAGATTTCATATCAAATTCAGTTGCATTTCTAGCTCGCCAAAGTCTTAACGTAGAAACTGCTTCACTTTTTCCACCCGATATAAGCATATCATATGGAACAGCTTCGATTAATTTAGAATCATGGTATTCTACCTTCATCCTACCTTGATCTGCATATTCGGTTACCCAACCACCAAATCTAACCTTTAAAATACGATCACTTCTAGGCACTAACCAAACTTCACCACCTGGTAACCAAACATCTGGCATTTCGGTTTGCCATCCATTGACAATTTTTTGTTTAAAAAGGCCATACTCATAACGGATTGAAAAACCTGTTGCTGGATAATCTAATGAGGCTAGTGAATCCATAAAACATGCCGCAAGTCTACCCAAACCACCATTACCTAATCCTGCATCATTTTCTTGTCCATATAATTCATCTAAATCAAATCCATATTCTTCTAATACTTTGCGATAGGTTTCCACTATCCCTAAATTATATAGATTGGTCTTAAGGCTTCTTCCCACCAAAAATTCCATACATAAGTAATAAATACGTTTGGCTTTTTGGACTTTCACCTTTCGATTGAATTGCTTTTTCTTTTCAAGAAGAATATCAAGAACAGACATACTTACCGCTTTATACATTTGATCAATATTTGCATCTTGCGGGGTTACGCCAAAATAACTTGCTAATTTTTCTTCTAGAATGTGCTTTGTTCCCTTGATGTCATCAAGTGTTTGAGTCATAATTGAATCACCTATTTTTCTAAAATTTTCTCATACATCTTCACATATTGTTTTGCTGAAGTACTCCATCCAAAATCTTTATTCATTACAATTTCTACTTGTTTATTCCACAATTTTGAATCTTGATAATCCGCTATTGCTCTTTGGATTGTTGCTAACATTTCGCTTGCACTAATGTTTTGGAAAGTATATCCGTTTCCACTTGCTTCAGAAAAGTCATGAATACTATCTTTTAATCCACCAGTTTGTCTAACAATCGGAATGGATCCATACCGAGAAGCAATCATTTGTGATAATCCACAAGGTTCAGATTGAGAAGGCATTAAGAAAATATCTGAAGACGCATAAATCTTTCGTGATAAGTCCTGATTAAATGCAATAATGGCTCTCAATTTGTGGTGATAACGATATTCTAAATCTTTAAAATACCCTTCGTAATAAGGATCTCCTGTACCTAATACAACTACTTGGACTCTTTCTTGTAACACCTCTTCGAATACTTCTTTGACCAAATCCAATCCTTTGTGTGAAACCAATCGAGATACCATACCAATCATAGGTACAGTAGCATCAACAGGTAAATCCAACATCGCTTGCAATTCTTCTTTATTCTTGATTTTCAAGGTAAAATCTTTTCGATCATAATTTTCAAAAAGAGCCTTATCGCGTGCTGGATTATAGAATACTTTATCGATACCATTTAAAATACCCATTAGTTTTCCTTCTTCATAGACACGTCTAGTTTCATATTCTAATCCATGCGCAAAAAGTGGATCAAGGATTTCCTTAGCATAACTTGGACTGACTGTAGTCACAAAATGAGATGACTCCATTGCCCCTTTCATAATATTGGTTCTACCATTGTATTCTAATAAATACGCATCTTGCATCGAAAGTCCAAATACGTCTTCAATAATATCTTGGTCTAATGCATAAATACCTTGATACTCAATATTATGAATAGTAAATATTGTCTTTGTATTTGCGAATCGACTATCATGATAAAATAGTGTTCTTAAGTATACAGAAACCATTCCTGTTTGCCAATCATGGGTGTGAATAATGTCTGGAATTTGGTCTAGGAATAGCATCACATCAATAGCTGCTTTACTAAAGAAAGCAAATCTTTCTGCATCATCAAAGTAGCCATAAAAATTATCTCGTTTAAAATAATATTCATTGTCTACAAAATAATACATTATTTCTTTTTCTTCATACTTATAAATACCACAATATTGATTTCGCCAAGCCAGTTGAGTAATAGTTTGTCCCACATACACCAACTTATTCTTATAGGCTTGATGCAATTTGGCATATAATGGTAAAATTACACTTACCTTAAATTTATCTTTGGCATTTTTAGCAATTTTTTTTGGCAATGAGCCAATTACATCACCTAATCCACCTGATGCAAAAAATGGTTGTGCTTCAGATGCGACAAAAAAGATTGTTTTCATTGTTTCACCCATGATTGATTTTCCTCCTATTATTATTTGAGCATTTCATCTATTTTATGAATATTTTTCATATTTTTTATAATCACCTTGTTATACCATTGTGTTTTTTCCTAAATAATAAGGTATTTTTTCACAGCCTGATAAATGGTTCCGATCTCGAATGGTTACATTTTTATCCGTAACAACATAATTTAAGGCCACATTATTTCCAGTAATTGTATCTTGCATTAAAATGGAATTTTTAACAATAGTGCCTTTTCCTACTTTTACGCCTCGAAACAAAATACTATTGATGACTGTGCCTTCAATCTCGCATCCATCCGCAATAAAGCTATTTTCAATGGTAGCTTGAAATCCATATCTTGTAGGTGAAGAATCTCTAACCTTTGTGTATACACGATGATTTTTTACACCAAACAATGATTCTCTAGTTTCTTTGTCTAACAAAGCCATACTGCATTTGAAATAATTCTCCATCGTATTTACATGAAGATAAATTCCTTGATGAGCATAACCATAAATCTTCAAACTCTTGATATTACCAAAAATAATATCTCGGTGGAAAGATTCTAATCCTTGTGAAATGGCATCTTCTAATAATCCTTGCAATAATCGACGGTTAATTACACACACATTCATAAAAGTATTGGTGATTTTTCCCCGTTTTGACTTTAAATCCGCCTTGATGATTCGTCCTTCTTCGTTCATTGTAAAGTCCATATTAGAAACCAAATCAGAATCACATTTGCCATGACGATATAAAAGTGTCATATCGGCTTGATGAAATTGATGAAATTCAAATACATCAGATAAATCAATCACATTTGCACTATCACAATCCATCAAAACAACCATTTCTTCTTTGGCCTTTTCAATATACCCCCTAATACTCACCAGTGCTTCTAAACGACTAGAATAAAGGATATCGCTTTTATAACTGCCAAAAGGTGGAAAAACCACAAGGCCACCATTTTTTCTAGATAAATCCCAATCTTTTCCAGAACCTAAATGATCCATTAAAGACTGATAATTTTTTTGGGCGAGAATACCTACATTGACAACATCAGCATTGACCAAATTGGAAAGAGCAAAATCGATCAATCGATATCTACCACCAAATGGAATGGACGCAGAAGTTCTTTTTCTAGTCAATTCATCAATAGTTTCATTGTGAATATTGGAAAAAATAATCCCTAATGCTTTCATTATTACTCACCTCTTACCTTATATACATTTTCTTCGACATTAGCACCTGCTAACACCACGGCTTCATCTTCTACTACTACATCTCTTCCGATAACCGCAATTTCTACATCATCGGCTTTAGGCATACCAATTACTGCTTGTTTGCCAATCACTACTTTTTCATCAATAATGCTATAGTTAACTGATGCATTCTCACCAATCACCGTGTCCGCAAAAATAACACTATCTTTGACGATGGCTCCTTTAGCTATTCGTACATTAGAACCAATAATACTATTGATAACCGTTCCTTCAATTTTTGCACCATCGGTAACCAAAGAGTTTTCTAATACGGCGCCTTTGGCAATATATTGAGGTTCGATTCCCATATTTCTAGAATGAATTTTCCAAAATGGATTATAAATATCAAAAGCAGGATTTTCACCAATTAAATCTTGATTGGCTTCCCATAAACTTTTGATAGTACCCACATCTTTCCAATATCCTTTAAATGGATAAGCCACCATTTTTTCTTTTTTAGCAAGCATGGTTGGAATAATGTTTTTACCAAAGTCATTTTGACTTGTAGGATCTAGTGCATCTTCTCTTAAATATTGAAATAATTTTTCTTTTTTGAAAATATAAATTCCCATCGAAGCCTTATTACTCTTCGGATGCTTTGGTTTTTCTTCAAATTCAGTAATCAAATTCTCTTCATTTGTATTCATAATACCAAAACGGCTCGCTTCTTCCATGGGTACTTCTAATACCGCAATCGTACAATCGGCATTATTTTGAATATGATCATGTAACATTTTATTGTAATCCATCTTGTAAATGTGATCACCCGATAAAATCAATACATGATCGGGATCATAGTTTTCAATAAAACTAATGTTTTGATAAATGGCATTGGCTGTACCTTTATACCACTCACTACCTGTTTTGGCTTGATAAGGGGGAAGAATATGAACCCCACCAAAAGTTCTATCTAAATCCCATGGTTGACCATTCCCAATATATTCATTTAATAATAGTGGTTGATACTGTGTCAGTACCCCCACTGTATCAATATTGGAATTGACACAATTGGATAAAGTGAAATCAATGATTCGATATTTTGCACCAAATGAAACTGCTGGTTTAGCCACCTTTGAAGTTAATGCATACAAACGGCTTCCTTGGCCTCCCGCAAGCAACATAGCTACACACTTTTTTTGACTATACATAATTTTTTACCTTCCTTAATATTATTCCTGTACTAGCTGGTACATTGATTCTAAGTTGATGATTTTCTACAACAAATTCACGTCTTTTCAAGTTTGTCCATCCCCCATATATTTGATCTGATGTTGCTATAACAACCTCATATTTTCCATCTTCAATAGATACGCTATAATCTTTCCACTCACAATTCGCAAAATTCAGTATGATATCTAGTGTCTCGTTCTCGTTGGATATCCTACGATAAGAAAGCATATTATGATCTTTATCATTTACGCTATTCCATGAAAATCCATTCCAGTTGGTTTCGTTTTGATATAACGCCTTTTCACTTTTATACAAATGATTGATATCACGTACAAATTGTTGAAGACCTTTGTGACTTTCATAATTCAATACAGACCAATCTAATTCCCGAGACTCACTCCACTCTCTAAATTGGCCAATTTCACCACCCATAAATAGCAACTTTTTCCCTGGATGGGTCATCATATACATGAAATAGGTCTTCAGTGCTGCAAATTTAGCCGCATAATCACCTGGCATTTTATTGATGAGCGAGCCCTTCATATGCACCACTTCATCGTGAGATAAAGGAAGAATATAATGTTCACTATAAATATACGTCATCTGAAAGGTCAAGTAATCGTGATGATAACTGCGATACATAGGATCATTTTTCATATACGCCAATGTATCATTCATCCACCCCATATTCCACTTGTAATCAAATTCCAACCCTCCATATTGAGTAGGCACAGTGATTTTTGGAAAAGCCGTAGATTCTTCTGCAATCATTAAAACCCCCGGATAATACGTATGCACCATATGATTGACTTTTTGAATAAAACTTACAGCCTCTAAATTTATATTCGTCCCTTGACTATTTTTATGCCACTGCCCTTCTTTTCGCCCATAATCTAAATATAGCATTGATGCCACCGCATCTACCCGGATGCCATCAATGTGAAATTGATCTAACCAAAACATCACATTGGAAACCAAAAAGGATTGTACTTCGTTTTTTCCATAATCAAAACATCTAGTTCCCCAGCCTTCATGTTCCTTTTTGGTAGGATCAGTAGGTTCATAAGTTTCAGTCCCATCAAATTCTATTAAACCATGTGCATCTTTAGTAAAATGTCCTGGCACCCAGTCCATAATAACGCCTATATTTTTTTGATGGCAAATATCCACAAAACGCATAAAATCATGTGGCGTGCCATATCTAGATGTTACTGCATAATATCCTGTTACTTGATATCCCCAAGAAGGGTCATAAGGATATTCTGATAAAGGCATCACTTCGATATGGGTATACCCCATAGCTACCGCATATTCAGAAATTTCTTCTGCCAATTTAACATAATCAAACACATTCCCATCTGAATATCGTTTCCAAGAGCCCAAATGTACCTCATAAATATTTAAAGGTTGATCAAGAGCTTGATGATGTTGACGTTTTGCCATCCACGAACTATCTTGAAATGTATATCCACTTAAATCGTATACTTTGGATGCTTTTTCTGGTCTACATTCGGCATGAAACCCATAAGGATCGCTTTTGAATAGGGTTCTATTGTCAAAAGTGACAATAGCATATTGGTAACAAGCATATAGTGGAACACCAGCAATAGTGATTTCATAGATGCCTCCATCCGATATTTTTTGCATAACATGTCTTGTGGTATCCCATGCATTAAACTCTCCCACAACAGAAACGATTTTTGCATGAGGGGCAAAGACTCGAAAAGTAGTACACTCTTTGGTATAATGAGCTCCCATCAGTTCATAAGCGCGATAATTGGTACCCTGATGAAAATAATATATCCCTTTTTCTTCCATTTCCAATATCTCCTTCTTTTTCCTTATTATACCACATCTAGAAAATATATGCAATTGTTAGTAAAATTATTTTTTTAAAATGGTATTTTCTCGTTTTTCTTTTGTCATTTTTCGATATATTTTTCGTTTTTATTATTCGATTTTTTCCTATATATCAAGCAAAAAAAGAAACATTTTTTTCAATTTGTGCTATACTATATATCAAAAGGAGTGTACTATTTTATGGAATCATTTGCATTTTTTCCAGTTATCATTTCAATTTTTTTCATAGCCGTTATCATTGTGATTATCGTTGCAAGTCTTAAACAAACCAACCAAAAAAACTCATCTTCTTCCTCTACAAAAAAATGGAGTGATGCACAATATATTCGGCGTTCAGATAGTTCTACTGACTTCTCGAGTACCACTTATCATGGACATGGCCCATCCAAATCAGGAAACATCATTTCAGGTATCTTTTTGATTTTCTTCACCATCGTTTGGACGAGCATTTTGCTCTTTATGGTGACTACCTTATTCAAAAGCAATCAACTTTCCTTGTCTTTGATTCTATTTTTTATTCCGTTTTTCCTTGTCATCATTATTTTAATTATCCAAATCGTTCGAACATTTCAAGGAAGTAAACAAGAAAAAATAGTTAATTCCACTATATATGAAGAACCTACAGACGATGCTTATTTGGTACTATTTTGCCCAGGATGTGGAGAATCGCTTGAAAAAACCGATCGCTTTTGTCCTTCTTGTGGAAGAAAAATCAAATAAATAAAAAACTCACTATCGCCTATTCCTAAAAATGGATAAGCAAAAGTGAGTTTTTTTATATTATTGAAACATTTTGGCAATCAATGGAACAACATCCTTAATTATCGTATGTGTTGTATTGATGCATAAGTCATAATTTTGAATGTCTCCCCATTTTTGACCTGTATAGTATTGATAATACTTTGCCCTTTCTTTATCTAGTCTTGCGATGTGTTTGCGAATTTGTTTTTCAGTATACATACTTGATGTACTATTTCGTGCAATACATCGTTTCACTTTGCTATCCATCTGTGCATAAATGAAAATACGATAGGGTTGATATTCTCTTAAAATATAATCAGCACATCTTCCCACAATCACGCAATTAGACTGGGTAGCCAATCGTTCTATAATTTCGCACTGTGCTTGAAATACCATTTGAACTTGTTGCATTTCATAGTTCTCATGTCCTGTCAAACTTTGTCCGATTGTAATAGGGTACAAGCGATGGGGTTTTTTCTCAATAATATCTTGAACATACTCCTCTGATAATGAGGTATGTTTTGAAATCTCTGTAATGATTTCTTTATCATAATATTCATAGCCTAATTCTTCCGCAAGTCTCCTACCAAATTCTCTTCCACCACTACCAAACTCTCTTCCTATTGTGATGATTTGATACATATTATTCCTCCTCGTTTTGATGTTCCTTTATTGAATAAACATAGCATCGCCAAAAGAAAAAAAGCGATACTTCTCTTGAACAGCGATATGATAGGCTTCAAGAACATGTTCTCTTCCTGCTAAAGCACTCACTAACATAATCAATGTTGATTTCGGCAAATGAAAATTGGTAATCAAAGCATCAATGGCTTGAAAGCGATAGGGAGGATAAATGAAAATATTCGTCGATTCCTGACACGCTCGGAAACACCCATATTTAGCCATAATACTTTCTAATGTTCTTGTTGAAGTCGTTCCTACACTAATAATTCTTTTTCCTGCCGCCTTGGCTTGATTCAAAGCTTTTGCGGTTGCTTCGGTCATTTGGTATGACTCACTATGCATATGATGATCCTCAATCGTTTCACTCATCACAGGTCTAAATGTGCCTAATCCTACATGCAATGTTACATATTCAATTTGCACCCCTTTTGCTCTTGCTTTTGCTAATAATTCTTGGGTAAAGTGTAACCCCGCAGTAGGCGCCGCTGCACTGCCATAATCTTTCGCATATACCGTTTGATAACGAGAACCATCCTCCAATTTTTCGTGAATATATGGAGGTAATGGCATTGTACCAATTTGTTCTAATATTTCTAAAAATATACCTTGATAAGTCATGTGGTATCGTCTTTCACCATCTGCTTTTTCCTCTATACAAGTCGCTATCAGTAGACCATTTCCAAAAGAGATTTGTGTTCCTACTTTAACACGTCGAGCAGGACGAGTTAACGCTACCCACTCATCTTTTCCAACTTCTTTGAGTAATAATAATTCAATCGAAGCATCGGTATCAATCTTTTTTCCATAAATACGCGATGGATACACTTTGGTATCATTGAGTACTAAAACATCTTGATCAGTTAAATAATCTACTATGTCATAAAAATGCTTGTGTTCTATATCCCCTGTTATTTTATCTAAAACCAGTAACCGAGAATCGGTTCTATTTTCTAGTGGCGTTTGCGCAATCAATTCTTCTGGTAAATTATAATCAAAATCTGCTACTTTCAAAATAAGCCTCCTTTTTTATACCCCAAATGCTCATACGCTTTTTCTGTGACCATTCGTCCTCTATGCGTACGAATAATAAACCCTTCTTGTAATAAATAAGGCTCATTGACATCTTCTAAAGTTACAGTTTCTTCAGAAATGGTCGCAGCAAGCGCCTCAAGACCTGCAGGTCCACCTTTAAAGCGTTCAATTAGACCCAAAAGGTATTTGCGATCAGTAATATCTAAGCCTGCTTTATCAATATCGAGTTTATTTAAAGCATAATCGGTTATATCTACTGATATATGATTTGAATTCTCATATTGGGCAAAATCACGAATTCTTCTAAATAACCGATTGGCAATACGTGGCGTTCCGCGAGAACGTTTAGCCAACTCATAGGTTGCATCCTTATCAATTGGGAAATGAAAAATTCTTGATGTACGTTCAATAATGGTAGCTAATTCTTCCATAGTATAATATTTCAATTGGTGCACTATACCAAACCGATCTCGCATAGGCGCCATTAAATCACCAAAACGTGTTGTTGCTCCAACCAAAGTAAATGGTGGTAAATCTATCCGAAGTGTAGAAGCTGCTGCATCCTTTCCCATCACAATGTCAATAGCATAATCTTCCATAGCAGAATACAAAATCTCTTCAATTACTTTGGGTATCCGGTGAATTTCATCAATAAATAATATATCCCCTGGTTCAAGAGATGATAATATTGCCGCAAGATCACCTGGTCTAGATAACGCAGGACCCGTAGTAATTTTAATCCCTGTATTCATTTCATTGGCAATAATATGTGCTAAAGTGGTCTTCCCTAATCCTGGGGGACCATATAATAACACATGGTCTAAACTCTCCTGACGTAGTTTCGCCGTATGAATAAATATTTCCATCATTTCTTTTAATTCCAACTGACCAACATATTCTTTTAATCTTTGGGGTCGAAGAGAAGATTCTATCTCATCGCCATCAATCATTTTTTTGTCCATAATATTATCCAAGACCATCACCCTTTTCTTTGATTTAATTCTATTTTTATGATATAATACATTATCTATTTTTATTTCTTATGGAGGTTTCTATGTATCGGTATTTTAAAGGCCAAATCACAGAAATTTGTGCCACACATATTACATTTGAGGTAGGACAAATTGGCTATTACGTCAAAGTGCCCAATCCATACCAATTTGAATGCAATACCCAGATGACGCTTTACTTACATTACCATGTACGAGAGGATGCCCATGAACTATTTGGGTTTAGTTCAGCTACTTCTAGAGATATGTTTGAAAACCTCATCAGTGTAAAAGGCTTAGGTCCAAAAGGTGCATTGGCAATTCTCGCCTCTAGTACTCCCGATGAAATCATTCAAGCATTAGATGATGGCAATGCAAAATTTTTTGGTCAATTTCCAGGAATTGGGCCAAAATTGAGTCAACAAATTGTTCTTGACTTAAAAGGAAAAATTGATTTTCAGTCAGATACTCCAGATGTTTCCAATGAAAAGAAAAATAATGTTATTTTGGCACTAAAATCTTTAGGATACAACAACAATGAAATCAAGCAAGCCACCAAAGATTTAGACGTAAGTGATGCTATTTCACTAAGTGATGCGGTAAAAAACGCCCTAAAGCGCCTGAAAAAGAATTAATTCTATTATACACTATTTCACTTCTTTTTGCAATATAAATAAGTTCAGAATCCAAACCGCTATTCCTTATATTATATAGTCCAGATGATATTCTATAACTAGCGCAACAAAAAATGGTTCATATGGAACCATTTTTTATTTTACTTTCTTTTACAAATAACACTATCTACTTGATGGATAACGAATCTATGCTATCCTATTAAAGTAGCAAACATCATCCAGGCAAGTCCATAATAAATCACAACCGCAATCACATCATTGATAGTTGTAATTAATGGTCCAGATGCAACAGCTGGATCAATTTTACATTTCTTAAATAAAACAGGGATAACGCTTCCTGCAAAACTTGCTACCATCATTGAACCAAGCATACTTACACCTACAGAAAATGCAATCTTGAAATTATCCAATAGCGTCTCATTTTGAACCAAATAAATAAAGAGAAACACACACAGAAAACTCATCAATCCAATACACAAGCCATTGATAAAACCTACACGAACCTCTTTAAAAATTAACTTTGCAACATCCTTACTTGTTGTTCTTTCACTCGATAGCACACGAATCGTTACAGCAAGCGACTGCGTTCCTGTATTTCCTGCCATATCTAAAATCAATGATTGAAAAAAAACAATCAGTGGCAATGCCGCAACAACCTTTTCAAAACTTGAAATCAATAGGCTCGTTACTAGTCCTAAGCCCAGTAAAATCAATAACCAAGGCACCCTTTTTTTGATGGATGTAAAAATCGATTCATCCAAATCTTCTTCTCCCGATAAACCCGCTAATTTAGCATAGTCATCACTCAATTCGTCTTGAACCGCTTCAACAACATCATCACCCGTAATGACACCAACTAAATGCTTTTCTTCATCTAATACAGGGATAGAATCAAGTGCATAATCTTGTATCTTTTCTAGGCACGCGCTGACTTCCTCTGTTGCATTTAAGTAAGGATACGAGGTTTTAATCAGTTCTTTTAAATTCTGGCTTTCTCTAGCTAAAATCAAGTCCCTTAAATCCATAGCACCAAAAAAATGATTATCGGCATCAACAAAATATAATGTGGAAATATTATCATTGATAGCCGCTTCTTCTATCATCTGTTTCATAGCCTGTCTAACCGTCGCATCTTTTGATATGGCAACATAATTCGTAGTCATTTTACTTCCGATTACATCTTCATCATAAGAGGTTATCAATTTGATGTCATCCACGGCTTCTTGATCCATCAACTCGATTAATTCATTACGATCTTGCTCTTCTAGTTCTTCTAAAATATCGATGGCATCATCTGTATCCATATTTTCTAAAATATCTGCCGCAGCATCGTTAGATAATTCCTCAAAATATTCCGCTGGATCTTCTAGATAACTAAAAATATCTGATAACGTGTCTTGATCAAAAAGCAAGTACAATTGCTTTCTTTCTTCCTTGGTCAAAAAAGGAAATACTTTGGCAATATCATTTTCATGATAATGGGCAAGTGCACTGCGTTTTTCCCCTACTGAAACATGTGATCTGATGAGTGCCAATATATCTTCAACATAATTTTGATTCATAATAGGATCCTCCTGCTTATTTTTGATGGTGGCAACATATCCCTTTAAAAGGAAATAGGATACAAGAGGTCATTAAAATCTAAATCCACCTTTATTTTTTCCCTTGCCTTTTTTCGGTTTAGATGGTTTCATACCTGGAATAGGTGCTTGACCCTTGGATACTTTCTCCATTTGATCTTCATCCATATTCATCAATGATTTCATTTGTGCACGCATAGTTTCAAACTGTTTGGTTAACTGATTAATCTCTTGATAACTTCTACCACTACCATTGGCAATACGCGATTTTCTAGCGTGACTCTTATTGATCAAATCAGGATTATTTCGTTCTTCTTTCGTCATTGATCCAATCAATGCTTCAATATACACAAATTTTTTTTCGTCAATATCCAAATTTTTAATTTGTGAACCAAGTCCAGGAATCAATCCCAATAGACCTTTTATCGAGCCCATCTTTTTAATCTTTTTGATTTGATCCAAAAAATCATTATATGTAAAGCGACCAGCTTGCATTTTTTCTGCCATTTTCATCGCTTCTTCTTCATCAAATGAAGCCTGTGCTTTTTCTATAAAAGTAAGCACATCCCCCATACCAAGAATTCGCTTAGCCATACGCTCAGGATGAAATACATCAATTTCATCCATTTTTTCACCGAGACCAGTAAATTTAATCGGTATCTTTGTCATATAGCGAATAGATAATGCTGCACCACCACGTGTATCACTATCTAGTTTTGTCAATAGACATCCTGTTATACCTAATTTTTCATGGAATTTCATCGCTACATTGACCGCATCTTGACCTGTCATGGCATCAACTGTCAATAATATTTCATCGGGATTTACAATTTGTTTAATTTCAACTAATTCTTGCATCAATACTTCATCAATGGCAAGGCGACCTGCTGTATCAATAAGGACTAAATTATATCCTTTTTCTTTTGCATAATCCAAACCATTTTTAACAATAGCTTGTGGTTTCGCTAGTATTCCCATTTGGAACACTTCAATATCTAATTGCTTGCCGATGGTCACCAACTGATTGATTGCAGCAGGTCGATAAACGTCTGCCGCAATCATTAGTGGCTTACACTTGTTATTCTTTCGCAAGTAATTGGCTAATTTACCAACATGAGTGGTTTTACCACTACCTTGTAATCCCACCATCAAGACAATACTCGTACCTGATTTCTTTAAATTGATTGGAACAGCCTCATCCCCCATCAATTTAATTAATTCTTCATAAACAATTTTAACGACTTGGTCACCTGGAGTAAGTGATTTCATTACTCGCTCACCCAAAGCTAGTTCTTTTACTTCATTAATAAATTCTTTGACAATTTTATAATTCACATCTGCTTCAAGTAATGATACACGGATTTCACGCATAGCGTCGTCAATATCTTTTTCATTTACTTTACCACGTCCAGTTAATTTTCTTAATGAATATTGGATTTTTTCTGATAAATTTTCAAACGGCATATATTTTTATTCCATCTCCTTGATCTGATGAATAATGGCTTTCCCTTCTTCAGTGGTATAAGACATTAACTCATTTAAATAAGTTTCTAATACCTTATTTTTTTGATAAAGTCCTAATTTTGACTCATATTCATCTAAATTATGTTCTACTTTTTTCAATACATCCCAAATGGCATTGCGTGAAACACCAAGGGATTCCGATATTTCGGATAAACTATAATCTTCAAAATAATAACTTTCAAATATTTCTTTCTGTTTGGTTGTAAACAAATTTTGATAGTATGTATATAAAAAATTATAATAATCTTTTTTTTCGATTGTATTAGGCATCTGTATCATCCTCTGAACCAATAAATAATCCGCCAATATAATCCTCTAAATCAAAATATTCTAGGTCTTCCATTTTTTCACCAAGTCCCACCATTTTGATAGGTAAATTATATTTATCTCGAATGGCAAGTACAATTCCACCTTTACTAGTTCCATCTAACTTGGTTAAAATAACTCCAGTAATATTTGTAACCTCCATAAATGCTTCTGCTTGAGATAATCCATTTTGACCTGTTGTTGCATCAATGACCAATATTGTTTCATGTGGTCCATTTTCCACCTCGCGAGCAATCACTCGGTTCATCTTTTCCAATTCTTTCATTAAATTCGTTTTGTTCTGAAGTCGTCCTGCGGTATCACACAATAAGACATCATACTTTTCTTGTTTCGCTTTTTGTACCGCCTCATAAATCACACTTGAAGGATCCGTCGCTCCTTTTTTAATAACGATATCTACACCAACACGATTGGCCCATACCTCTAATTGATCTACTGCCCCCGCTCTAAAAGTATCCCCCGCCGCAAGCAATATCTTTTTTCCTTCTTTTTTTAATCTATAAGCAATTTTTGCAATGGTTGTTGTCTTTCCTACACCATTGACGCCCACAAACAAAAAAACAGATAAATCATTCTTTTGCAAATTAAAATTATTATTGACAATTTCTCCTTTTAAATACAATTCAAACATTTTATCAACAATAATAGGTTGCAAATCCTCTGCATTGGTTAGACCTTCTACCCTCTCATCTTCCTTGAGTGCCTCAATAAAATCTAGTGTTGTTTCTACACCAATATCAGCCATAATAAAGGCATCTGTCAAATCATCAAATAGGTCTTCATCAATTTCTTTATGGCCTGACAAAATGGCTTTTAGTTTTCCCATTAGCCCTTGTCTTGTTTTTTTCATACCGAGTTC
The DNA here is from genome assembly GCA_949879765.1 of uncultured Bacilli bacterium. Taxonomy (GTDB): domain Bacteria; phylum Bacillota_I; class Bacilli_A; order ML615J-28; family CAG-313; genus CAG-313. The sequence goes on along the minus strand of CATLBQ010000002.1, from coordinate 90,869 downwards.
ATATTTTTTTGAAGTATCATTTTGTTTTTTCTTTTTAAATATATCAAATAACCCCATTATATTGCTCCTCTCATTAGACCTGATGTCTAAATCCTTATTTTTGTATTATACTATATTTTTTTATTTTTTTCAACCCTTATAAATAAAAAGATTGATAGACTACTTGCTATCAATCTTTTTATTTTCTTCTTTTTGAGGTAACAATCCCACGTTGGATTTACAACGCTCACTATTACAGCGAACCATTTCACCTACACGAATCATCGGTGCACCGCAGATTTCACACTTTTCTCCTGTAGGAATGCCTGAAAAAGTCGCTTTGCATTTTGGGAAACGACTACAAGCATAAAATAATGCTCCTTTTGATCTCCCTCTTGCGCTTGTTCTTTCCACAACCTCACCTTCACCACAAATAGGGCAAGTGACTCCCGTTGTCACCACTTCCTTCTTTGGTGCTTTTTTGATGTAACGACAATGAGGATAACCTGAACAAGCCGTAAATTCACCAAATGGACCACGCCTAATAAATAATGGTAATCCGCATTCAGGACAAAATTCATCCGTTATCTTTGGATATATTTTGACCATATTGTCTCTAGCATTTTCAATCAACGGAGCAAATACATCATAAAATTTGCGCAGTTCTTCATACCAAATGGCATCTCCTTCCGCAATTTTATCCAATGTGTTTTCCATATCGGCAGTATATTTTACATTGATGATACTACTAAAGAACAATTCCAATTGTTCTGTTGTCAGTCTTCCTTGGGCAGTAGGAACAAAGGTTTTCTTTTCCATCGCAACATATGCCCTTGCTCGCAATGTTTCCATAGTTAATGCATATGTAGAAGGTCTTCCAATTCCTAATTCTTCCATCTTACGAATTAATCTCGCCTCTGTATAGCGATATGGTGGTGAAGTAAATTTCTGTTCTTTCGAAATTTCTTGAAAAGGTAAGTATTCTCCAATCGATAATTCTGGTAAATGATCCAAGTCTTCTTCCTCATCGACTAAACTAGATTCTTCATAGATAGTCAAAAAACCATCAAATAAAGTAATTTCACCTGTCAAATTGAAAATATACCCTTGATTTTCAATATCTACTTTTGTATCTTCTAAGACAGCATCGCTCATCAAAGAAGCAATTGCTCTATTATATATTAAGGAATAGATTTTATACTCATCAGCAGCCAAATATTTCTTTACACTTTCTGGTGTTCTGGCGATATTGGTTGGTCGAATAGCTTCATGCGCATCTTGAATATTCTTTCCTTTAGGTGCTTTTTTAGTTCCTTTATAATATTTTTCGCCATATTTTTCCGTAATATAGCGCTTAGCTGAACTGACAAATTCATCCGATAAACGAATAGAATCAGTACGCATATAAGTAATCAAACCGACACGTTCCTTGCCAAGTTCAACACCTTCATATAGTTTTTGAGCAATTCCCATTACTCGCTTTGCATTGTAGTTGAATTTCGCACCTGCATCTTGTTGTAATGTTGAAGTAATAAAAGGAGGACGTGAAGCACGATTTCGCTCTTTTTTATTGATATCAATGATTTTGTATTCATCTTCTTTTAAAGCCGCAATGACCTGATTGGTTTCTTCTTCAGAAGAAAGTGTCATCTTTTCATCTTTTCGGCCAAAAAACTTAGCCCGTAGCGTATAGGTATTCCCCGCTATTTCCTTATTTAAAATAGCAGCCAAATCCCAATATTCTACTTTATCAAATGCCTCAATTTCCTTTTCACGATCTACTACCAATTTCAAAGCAACCGATTGTACTCGACCTGCTGATTTTGAACCTATTTTTTGTTGAAGTAGACTAGACAAACGAAAACCAATGATACGATCCAATATTCTTCTTGATTCTTGCGAATGAACCAAATCCATATCTATATCTCGATCATGTTGAATTGCCTTTAATATCGCATTTTTAGTAATTTCATTAAAGACAATTCTAGAAACCTTTTCATCAGGTTGTTCTAGCACTTCACTCAAATGCCAGCTAATTGCTTCTCCCTCACGGTCAGGGTCAGTTGCTAAATAAACATGCTCTGCTAAACGAGCGACTGATTTTAGTTTTTCAACTACTTCTCCTTTGTCTTTTAAAATACTATATTCCGGCTGAAAGTTATTTTCGATATCTACGCCGAATCCACCTTTGCCTTTAATTTTGAGATCTCTAATATGCCCTATACTAGATTCTACTAAATATTCTTCACCTAAATAATTCCCTATTGTTTTACACTTTGCTGGAGATTCCACGATGAGTAACTTCATAAAACACCTCGTCATCATTTTGTGTTTTGATTATATAACACTTCAAATAATAAGTCAACCAAAACGAATAAAAATCATCTACTGATTTTGAATCTTTTTCGACAGATTGATTCCCAAAACAAAAAAAGCGCGTTGTACTTTGATGCGCTTTTTAATAAGTAAGAATCATATAGGCAAAACATATCATCAATTCTGCAAAAAACAATATACAACTGATTACTATGGTGAGCATGATTCTTTTAAACTGTCCACTTTTGATTCCGATAAAAATACTTCCCCCTATGATAGCTAATTGCAAAACTAAAACTATTGGAAATAACAAATAGGGTATGAGTGCATGTTGATCTACATAAACACAAAACATTCCTACAATCAATGAGGCAAGCATCAATAATCCATTCAAAACCGATACCATACCAGATGATAATTTCAAAGCATTGTCAACATACTCACATGCTTCCACCTTTGTCTTCTTGGTTACTTGGATTTGATTGAATACCTTTATATAAGTAAATAATATGCGTTTCACCTTCCAAAGGGCTTGTTCATTGCCATTTACTTCAATAAGATATCCCCTATTGTCTTTCAATTGAATCAAAAAGAAATCATTATTTTCAACAAGTCCGATGATTTGCGTATATAAAATCTTGGCTGTAGATGCATTAGACTTTGATTTTTCTTTCACAATAAATGCATCCGATTGAAACAAAAATTCATCATAGGATACATCACAAGGCAGTTGAGAGCGTTTATGAATATTCACTAATACAATAATTAAAAACAATAATAAAAATAGTGCGATTCCTATACTAATTCCTACCATAACTTTAAAAGATAGTAGCAATCCTACCAAGGCTAGGGCAACAAAGCAACATATGAGCAATGAAAAATTGAGGATATTTGTCTTTTTCTCATATCGAAAATAACTTTGTCGTAATGCTTGGTTTACTGTTGATATGACTTCTATTTCTTCTTGTAATAAAGGTGTATGGTTCATAAAAAAATTACCTCATATATTATATATGAGGTAATTTTAGCACACTTCCTATCGATAGGCAAATCTTTTGCAAAACAATAGATTAAACTACTTTTTAAGCACTTTGATGGCATCTTGAATGGTTTTTTCATATGCCTCCATGCCATATTTATCTACTTCGGCCTTATTCTTTTCACCATGGGTTAAACAGCCCGCTCCAGCAATACATCCACCAACACAAGCCATTCCTTCAATAAAGTTACCAATATCAATTTTACCCACTTTTAATAAAGCCATCCGGCACTCTTCAATGCCATTACATACAACTGGCTTGACTTCAAAATCAGTTCTTCCTAACTCTATTAGTGCTTGTTTTACAGCATCTGTTAAACCACCACTTCTTGCAAAGATTCTACCATAATAAGATGCATTGTCTAGCACATCTTCTGGTAATGAATAAATATCTAAATCTTTACTATCAAAAAGTGCTTGCAATTCTTCAAATGTCAATATAGAATCAACATACTGTTTCTGTATTTCTTGTTGAAATTCAGCCTTCTTTGCAGTACAAGGACCAATAAAAATGACCTTAGCAGTTGGATCCGTTTCTTTGATATATTTGGCAATTTCTGCAGCAGGAGATAGATTATGAGAAATATGCTCTACTAATTTTGGAAAATTCTTTTTGATATACATCACAAAGGCAGGACAACATGAACTAGTTAAAAAGCCTTTTTCAATTAATTCTTGTGTTTCCTTATAAGCCACCATATCCGCACCAAGAGCAGCCTCTACCACAGTAAAGAATCCCAATTCCTTGATTCCTGAAATAACTTGTCCCAATTTTGCATGCACAAATTGACTAGATATAGATGGGGCAACAACCGCATAGGTTTTATATTTTTGATTGTGTTGACTTTTTTTCAAAATATCAATGACATTGATAATATAGGATTTATCCATAATGGCACCAAATGGACATTGATAAACACATGAGCCACAAGAAATACATTTATCATTATCAATTTTGGCCGCTTTATTTGGCCCCATGGAAATAGCTTTGACTTTACATGATTTTTCACATGGCCTTTTAAAATTCACAATCGCACCATATGGACATACTGCAGAACACTTTCCACATTCTACGCATTTTGATTTATCAATATGGGCTTTTTGATTGTGATCAAAATAAATGGCATCTTTCTTACAAGCATCTTGACAACGGTGAGCAAGACACCCTCTACATACATCTGTTACTTCGTATCCCGCAACAGGGCATTCATCGCAAGCCAAATCAATGACCTCTATAACATTAGGGTTGGACTTATCACCGCCCATAGCAATCTTAATTCTTTCTTCAACAATTGCCCTTTCTTTATAGATACAACATCTTGTAGTTGGTGTAGGCCCTGGAATAATAATTTTGGGAATATCCAATATTTTTTCATACAAGGTATCATCCCAAGCTTTTCCTGCGACTTCTCTTAATACTTTATATTTTAAATATTGAACTTGTGTATCAAATTTTTTCATATGTTCACCTAAAAATAACTTACTTTTATATTTTTGCCCATCTTTTTCAAGCACTCTGATAGTTCTTGAACCAATTGCATTTTAATATTAAAATTGATAGGCAAATTGGGATTTTGATGTGCAGGATTCATTGCTCTTCCTACATAAAAATTAATATCGGTCGCTTCTTCAAATAAAAGACGTGAGATTAACGATGCCCCATCTTTTTTATAGCACCAATTCACATAAGATTGATTATCTTCTAAATAATCTTTTGCATATTCCAATACACGGTTAATGGTAATGACCCCTTCTGTTACCAAATCTACGCCTTCAATTTCGGCAGTTGGTGGAATTTTAGGATCCGAATAATTGAGTGATGGGGTAATTGGTTTCCCCAAATATTTAGCAGCTATAGATGAAGTTGTCCCACCACATACAATGTGTTTTCCACCTTTAGAAAAGAATAACGACATCATTCGATTGCAATCATCTGGATTACTAGGTGGACCAAACAACAGATTCATTGGTTCCCTTTTTCTAATCCGAACTACACAAGCTGTCGTATCATCACCTGGTTCATAACCATATAATTTATTACATTCATCTAGTAAAATTGTTGTCATTGTCTTGGCTGTATAACCAGCAGATGGTAAAATTTTTACCATCTCAATGATATCTTCCCGTTTCCAACCAAAATTAAGTGTTTTCCCTACTCCCGCATAAATACATCCATCGCTCATCATTACAAATACATCATTTTCGTATAATTGAACTTTGGATTTGTAGATTTTTTTACCACCAATGTTCAATTCTGTTTTGTTTAACTCATAATTTTCTCCATCGCGAATTAAAATAATGCCAGGATTATCATATTCTATAACCTCTGCTTCGCTATTTGGTGAAATCTTCAAAATCGTAAAGGTGGAATAAGCCACTTTACGAACGGAACAAACTGGTAGTGTCGCCGCAATTGTTGCTACGCATTCTTCAATGGAAATCCCTTCTGCCATCATTGTTGAAATGATTTTAGAAGTTAATGTTGATAAAATACACGCTTTGACTCCACTTCCTAATCCATCCGCAAGTACAATAATTTTTGTCCCATCCTCTTGATCAATAATATCTATATGATCACCACAAAGTTGTTCATGATGTTTGAGCAAACTGCGATAACCAATATCCGTACAAAGATTATTCATCCTTAATTGACTCCTTTAATTTTGTTAAAGCAATTTTGGTTTCAGCTGCCGTTTCTCCTAAAAGGGAAGCAATTTCTTGAACAATACGCATTTGTTTGTCCACAACTTTATCAGCAATCTCTACTGTTTTTGAAGAGATTTCATCCTTCTTTTCTTTTGCGGTAACTTCAAGTGTGACATCTCTCATAAAACAAATGATAATTTTGTAATTCTTATCATAAACGATAGTTCTTTCTACATATCGATTATACTCGGCCAAATAAATACGTTCATTGTGAACATTTTTATTGTTTAATTTCACCTGTAAGAATGGATATGGATCAAGAATACGAATGACTTGATCACCCAATACATCTGTTGCATATTTGATATTCATTATTTTGCGTGCCGCATCATTGATTTGTTGAACCTCTAAATCTTCATTCAACACCAAAATACCATCTGGTGTGTTATCAATAATATTGGTATAGAATTTCTCTGCTCTTTCCTTTAGAAAAGGTAAACACATAGAAATAGAAGCTTTACCCTGAATGATGGCTACTGCTTTTTCACGACAAGTATTATAACCACATGAGCCACAATTTAACTCATCCGATGGACGCATCTTGCCCATTTGTCTTAGAACCGAGCGAATGGCATCTTCAGATGGTTCTTCTGCCTTTCTTGCAATATATTCAAAATGCTTGGTTAATTCTTCATCTCCATATTGTTCTACATCAAAATCTTGATCACCTGCATAACTGACTACTGAACAATAATCACGGATAGGAGAACGGTGATATTTTTCCATAACAGGACCACCTATACAACTGCCAACACAAGCAGACATCTCAATAACACAATGTTCCAACATACCATTTTCAATGTCTTTTAATGCGGCAATACAATTTTCTACACCATCAATTGCAATATATTTATAACCTGCAATATCGGATTTCATTGTTTTTAAAACACCACCAGTTACTGGGAATAATCTTGCTTTTGACTTTTCATTGACATCTAAGCCTTTTTCTAATTCTATATTGCTTTCTTTTAACCACATGGTCAATTCCTCATATGTCAAAACAGCATCAACGATTCCTGCATAATGATCTGCTTCATCCTTTTTAGCTAGACATGGTCCAATAAATACAACTTTGGCATTAGGCATCCTTTTCTTAATATCTATGGCATGCATTTGCATAGGTGACTTTACATCAGCAAGATATCGAAGTGCACTGGGAAAATACTTTTGAATGAGTAAATTCACAGAATGACAACAAGATGTAATCAAGATATTTTGTCTTTTTGACTCTAAAATGGCTTCGTATTGTTTTTTAACAATAGTTGCACCAATAGCCGTTTCTTCTACCGCAAAAAATCCCAATTGTCGTAGTGCTTGTGACATTTGTTCAAGACCAATTCCATCATAATTGGCAATAAATGATGGTGCTAAACTTACTATAACTTGTTCTTTGGCCGCAAGCATCACTTTTACTTTTTCTAAATCATTCTGAATTTCTTTGGCATTTTGTGGACAAACCACAAAACATTGACCACATAAAATACATTCATTGCCCACAATATGTGCTTGATCACCAGAAAATTTAATTGATTTTACTGGGCAATGACGAATACATTTGTAACAGTTCTTACAATTTGATTTTTTTAATTTTAAAAATTCGGGCATATTTCTCACCTATTTTATATATTTTAGTACTTTATCATTGAAAAATGAATAAAAATTCTCTGGAGTTACACTCACAATTTCTTTATCATCAATACAAACATTCACTCCTGCATTGCTGCACTTGCCCAAGCAGAAAGAACCTACAAGTTTTACCTTTTCCTCTAATTGATTTTCTTGAATACTTTTCTCAAATAACTCAATTACTTTTTGTGAACCCTTGAGGTGGCATGAACTTCCGATACAAATCTTAATTGTCATTTGTTACACCCCTATTTTCCCATAACCTCTTTTTGAAAAAATGAATCTACTGTTTCTGGCGATACGGAAAATAATGTTTCATTTACCTTAACACAAACTCCTTTTTGACAGTTGCCCATACAAAAAGTACCTTGCAATTCGACTTCTTCTTTTAAATCATGTTGTGCAATCAATTCTTGTAATCTTTCCACAACTTGCCTAGAACCCTTGAGGTGGCATGAACTTCCAATACAAACTACTACTTTTTTCATATTTTCCTCCTATTCGTAGTCAACAACATTAACCCAATTCAATAAAAGATCACGTTCATTTTGATGACCTTTTACCGATTGTGATGCGGCAACAATAGGTAACCAAGATTGTATATATTTCTTAGCTACACCACTTTTTTGACAATATAAATCCAAATATTGATTGGCTGTTTCACCTTCTTGATTCAACCAAAATAATAAATATGTTCGTGCGACATCTGCAGATGCATTTCCTTGCGTAGCATGGCTCCAGTCAATGATGAATGGTGTTCCATCCTCACGAATAATTACATTGGATGGATTAAAATCGCCATGACACAATTTATTATGTTTAGGCATACCTTCTAACCTGGTATGTAATTCATAGCGTGTAGTCGCATCTAAATCCGTTTGAGTAATCTTTGCATTCATCTTGTCTTTTAATTTTTTTAAGTTAGAGCACTTTACTTGATGCATAGATAGTTGTAAATCTACAAATTGTTCGAGATATTCACTTTTTTTCTCTGGATGCATTTGCATTAAATCAGCAATTGTTTTTCCTTTTATATATTCAGAGACAATCGCCCATTTTCCTTCTATAGATTCTACAGAATAAATCTTGGGAATATGCAATCCTAATCCTTCTACAATTGCTTGGTTGAGCGCTTCATTTAAGACATCTACTTTTGAATAGTCTTCATCAAATACTTTAACAACCTGTTCACCTGTTCGATAAATTGTTTTTGATGTTCTTACGGCAATCACACGTTCTAAATCCATCTTACTTTGTCTCCTTTCCATAATATGCATTTAAATACATTTGTTTGATTTCACTCATTAGAGGATAACGAGGATTAGCACCTGTACATTGATCATCAAATGCTTGTTCAGTCATTTCATCTAATCTTTCTAAGAAATCTTTTTCATCCACACCATATTCTTGAATAGAATGTTTAATACCAATTTTTTCTTTTAATTGATCTATATTTTGAATCAATAATTCTACCTTTTCTTCAGTTGTCTTTCCACCCAATCCTAAATAATCTGCAATTTCAGCATATCGACTCGCTGCATGTGGATGATCATATTGTGGGAAAGTTCCCATCTTGGTTGGAATTTCTGCACTATTGAAACGAATCACTTCATCAATCATCAAGGCATTGGCCACTCCATGTGGTAAGTGATGGAAAGCACCTAATTTATGTGCCATAGAATGACATACACCTAAGAAGGCATTCGCAAAAGCCATACCTGCCATAGTTGCGGCATTAGCCATTTTTTCTCTAGCCACTACATCTGATGGTCCATCTTCATATGCGCGAGGCAAATATTCGAAAATTACTTTTAATGATTCTTTTGCAAGTCCATCTGTATATTCCGTCGCAAGCATAGATGCATAGGCTTCTAATGCATGGGTAACAGCATCTATTCCAGATGCACTTGTAAGACCTTTAGGTGCATTCATCATCATATCTGCATCGACAATTGCCATATTCGGCATCAATTCATAATCTGCTAGTGGATATTTAATCCCTGTTGCTTCATCCGTAATAACCGCAAATGGTGTAACCTCTGAACCCGTTCCTGCTGTCGTTGGAATCGCAATAAACATTGCCTTTTCCCCCATCTTTGGAAATTGATAAATCCGTTTACGAATGTCAGAAAAACGCATAGCCATATCAGCAAAATCAACCTCAGGATGTTCATACAATACCCACATGATTTTAGCAGCATCCATTGCTGAACCACCACCTATAGCAATAATGGCATCTGGTTCAAAAGCAGTCATTTGCATTGCCCCTTCTTTTGCACTGCCTAAAGAAGGATCAGGAGCAACATTATAGAACGTTGTATGCATTATCCCCATAGCATCCAATTCATTTGTAATAGGCTTTGTATATCCATTTTGATACAAGAAACGATCTGTTACAATAAATACCTTCTTTTTATTATATACAGCCTTAAGTTCATGGAGGGCAACTGGTAAACATCCTTTTTTGATATATACTTTTTGAGGTGTTCTAAACCACAACATATTTTCCCTTCTTTCTGCAACTGTTTTGATATTTAATAAGTGTTTCACTCCTACATTTTCGGAAACACTATTTCCTCCCCATGACCCACAACCAAGTGTAAGAGATGGCGCAAGTTTAAAGTTATATAAGTCACCAATACCACCTTGAGAAGCTGGTGTATTGACAATAATTCTACATGTCTTCATGCGATGATAGAATGTTTCTAATTTATCTTTTTCATGAATTTGATCAATAAAAATCGATGACGTATGTCCGAATCCTCCATCTGCAATCAAAGCTTCTGCTTTAACTAAAGCTTCATCAAATGAGGTTGCTTTGTACATCGCAAGTACTGGAGATAGTTTTTCATGAGCAAATTCTTCACTTAAATCATATTTTTCTACTTCACCAATTAAAATCTTAGTATAAGTAGGTACTTCAACACCTGACAATTGAGCAATTTTATAAGCGGATTGTCCTACAATCTTTGCATTCAAAGATCCATTGATTAAAATGGTTTTTCTCACTTTTTCCAATTCTTCTGGATTTAAGAAATAACAACCTCTTTTTATAAATTCATCTTTTACCTGTTCATATACTTTATTTAAAACAATAACCGATTGTTCAGATGCACAAATCATTCCGTTATCGAATGTTTTGGAATGAATAATTGAATTGACAGCAAGTACCACATTTGCACTTTCATCAATAATTGCTGGCGTATTTCCTGAACCTACCCCCAAAGCAGGTTTTCCACTAGAATAGGCTGCTTTTACCATACCAGGACCACCAGTTGCTAAGATAATATCAGCTGCTTTCATCACCGTATTTGTCATTTCTAAACTAGGTACATCAATCCAACCAATAATATCTTGAGGCGCACCCGCTTTTATCGCCGCATCTAATACCACTTTTGCTGCTGCAATCGTTGATTTTTTTGCTCTTGGATGGGGACTGATGATGATACCATTTCTTGTCTTTAATGCAATTAATGTTTTAAATATTGCAGTGGATGTTGGATTCGTTGTGGGAATAACTGCCGCAATCACACCAATTGGTTCAGCAACTTTTTTGATACCAAAAGCGCTGTCTTCTTCAATTACACCACAAGTTTGAGTATCACGATACGCATTATAAATATATTCACTAGCATAATGATTTTTGATGACTTTATCTTCCACCACTCCCATACCTGTTTCTTCTACTGCCATTTTCGCTAGCATAATTCGATTAGAATTTGCCGCAATAGCAGCCGCCTTAAAAATCTTATCTACTTGTTCTTGTGTATAAGTAGCAAAAACTTCTTGTGCCTTTCGCACTTCTTTGATTTTCTCTTCTAACGTTTCTAAACTGTCAACTATTTTCTTCATGTCTACCTCCTATTGTGAATGATTAATAATTGATGAGATAATGCTTAATGAATAAGCAAGATTTTCATTTTGAACAAATATATGTTTTGGAACCTTTAACCGAATAGGCGCAAAATTCCAAATGGCTTTGATACCAAGGCTCACTAGTACATCGACCACTTCTTGTGCCTCTTCTTTGGGCACACAAATAATCCCTATTTCAATTCGATGGGTTTGAAATACTTTCATCACATTCTCTTTAGAGAAAAACTGAATATTGGGGATATCATTCTCTTTTTTATCATATCCCGCAACAATCTCAATTCCATATTTCTTAAAACCATCGTAATGATAAATGGCACTACCTAATTTTCCGACCCCTATCACTATGGCATATTGGATTTGATTACACCCCAAATAATCTTGAAGATGCGTGATGAGTTCTAATACATTATATCCTATTTTGGGTTTTCCTTTATCGCATACCCTAGATAAATCTTTTCTTACCTGTACTTCTCCTAATTCTAAATCTGTTGAAATCTTCTTAGAAGAAATGTGGGAAAGGGATGGTTCATTTTCATGAATATCCATCAAATATTCCAAATACATTGGTATACGATATAGCAACGTTTTGGCAACAGCATGTTGTAACAAGTTCTCACCACCTTTGTTCAAATATAAATATATCGATATTATTATATCGATTCAATAGCATAAAGGAAAAATCATCCAAGATGATTTTTGTATAACTGCTAGTTTTCGTTTATGTTGATATTCGACCATTGAGATGTAACATCATATTTTGATGCACTAACAAGTTATTACCCTATTATTATACATGATTTGCCCTTTTTTGGCAAATGTAAAAAATAAATACATCCATATCAATTTGATATGGATGCTATTCTTTTAAAATCTCCCTTTTGACTTGGCATAAAATAGTTAAAAATTGATGGTCAATTGGCGTAAGATGATAGCCTTTTCGAAAAATCAAAACATCTTTATATTTATTGCTATGCTCTTCGCAAACAAGCTCAACCAAATTATACTTTTCCATTAATTTTTGGGGAATGGGCGAAACCCACATGAACGTATTAGGTAAATTTTCGAGTAAATCAAATTGACTGGCTCTTTCATACACGGATATTCTTCGATGAATAGCTTCTGAAAATTCAATTTTTTTCACATCATAAAAAGGAACATTTGGAACATACGGATCAGGATGACAAATCTCAATGTATTGATTTAAATCCTCACAAGTAACTTTTTCCAATTGGGTCAGTGGATGATCTTGATGTACCACCAATTGATACTGAAATTCAGAAATCAATTCATAATTTAAACCTTTTTCCTCAAACATTTGTTTAAAGGCATGATCGAAACAAGAACGATATCGGATAATGCCTAGACGATATTCACCCTTTAATACCTTATCTAATGCTTTCAAAGAATTGGTCTCTTTATATGTGATATCCATATGCTTATGAGGATCAATTTGTCGCATAAACGCTACAAAAGCAGAACCAATATAACTAGCACGTGGAACAAGTATCGAGAATTTTTCCTTTGGGGCTTCTTGTTGGGTATATCTTTTTTCTACAACATCTACTTCTTGTAATATCTTTTTGGCATAATGAACAAATTCTTCACCTGCCTCAGTAATCTCAATTCCTCTTGATGTTCTCCTAAAAATAGTGATACCTAAAGACTGCTCTAACTCCTTAATGGCTCGACTCAAATTGGGTTGTCCCATATATAAATTTTCGGCAGCTTTTGTAAATGATTTGGTTTGATATACTTCAACAACATATTTTAAATGTAATAAATTCATCTTTTCACCTATACTTACTTTTTTTGCAATAGTCTTGCTACAGGGCCATATGTCTTGCGATGAATGGGTAATACACCTTGTGTTTGTAATGCTTCTTGATGTACCTTAGTTGGATAGCCTTTATTTTGACTGAACCCATATCCTGGATATCTTTTGTCTAGTATATCCATATAGTCATCACGAATTTCTTTGGCAATAATGCTTGCACATCCAATGACAAAACTTTTTTCATCCCCCTTGATAATAGGGATATTCTCTATTTCTAGATGTAGAGGCATCGCATCTGACAAGATTAAATCCGGTTGAGGGTATAAACCTTTTATCGCCTGTTGCATAGCCAATCGACTGGCTTCATAAATATTGATTTGATCAATAGTCTGCTCATCAATAAATACGGTAACTATGCTTAATGCTTTTTTTTCAATTTCAGCTCGCAATGCTTTTCTTTTTTTACCCGATAATTTCTTTGAGTCAGTAACCCCTTCAATATAACATCCCCTAGGCATAATGACTGCACTTGCTACAACAGGACCTGCTAAAGGACCTCTTCCTACTTCATCTGTACCCGCAATATATTGAAATCCCTCCGCATAATATTTCGTTTCAAAAGTATAATTGTCTTTCATTTCTTCTACTGATTGTCGCATATAGGGCACCTATCTAATGTAATTCTTCCATAATATCCATTTCTCATTTCTTGTAGTAAAAATAAAGCAGTCCGTTCAACATCAAATGATTTATCTGATACATAGTAGTTTTGTTTTTTCGCAATCGCACACAATATCTCTTCTGCTGTTTGATGTTGAAAAGACAGTTGATATCGTTTTTCTAATACACCAGGATAATACTGATTCAAAGTATCAATCAAATATGTACCAACTTCTACAATAGGCAATATGGCATCATGAATGGCACCTGTAATTGATAAATGAAGCCCCATAGTTTGATCTTCAAACTTTTGCCACAAAACACCTGGCGTATCTAATAATTCTAAATCTTGATTGATTTTAATCCATTGTTGAACTTTTGTTACACCAGGCCTATCGCCTACCGCTGTTACTCTTTTTCCCACTAAAGCATTAATTAACGTTGATTTTCCGACATTTGGAATCCCCACAATCATTGTTTTAATCGGTCTTGGTTTTATGCCTCGAGCTATATCTTTTGCACGTTTGTCTGCTAATAACTGTGTTGCTTCTTTCACAACAATTTTGGCATTTTTCAATTCTCTTGCATCCATAGCAATTGCCCGTATGCCTTGCGATTGATAATATTTGAGCCACTTTGCTGTTTCAAGGGCATCTGCTTTATCTTTTTTGGTTAAAATATAGAGTACTTTCTTATTGGATAAGATTTCTTTTAATAACGGATTAAACGATGATAAAGGAGCTCTAGCATCCAATAAAACTATCACCAAGTCAACAATTTTCACTTTTTCAGTGATTTCTTTGATGGCTTTGGCCATATGGCCAGGATACCACTGAATCATACAATTTTACCTCTTGGAATAATAAAACGCATATGATAAGTGGCAACCCCTATGATATTCTCCTGTGGAATGAGTCCAATTGCCCGACTATCATGACTACCCCCTACGCTACGATTATCCCCAAGCACAAAATAATATCCCTCAGGAATACGAGCAGTTTCGATGAGTTGTCCCTTTTCATCTTTATACTTCAGTGGTCCTTCAAAATCAGTTGTGATTAAACTTGTTAAATAGTCATCTGGAAAATACGACTCTTCCACAACTTGACCATTGATAATCAATTGTTTATTTTTCCATTCTACTGTATCACCAGGGCAACCCACTACCCGTTTGATATAATGACTGGTTTTTCTCACATCAAAATTATCTTCTTCATTCACTTCCAAAATCACAACAGAACCATGTTCAATTTTTTGATGATACCAAACAAAAACGTGTTCTCCATCTTCAATGGTAGGCATCATAGAGGTCCCGCTGACGGGTGTAATGATAAACAAATACGAAAAGCAAAAAATAGTGATAAAAATACAAATAGGCAAAACGGAGAACCAATCTAAAAAAGTAAATATACCTGCTTTGATTCGGTATGGTAATCCTTTTAAAAGATCCTTTTGACAATAAAAGAAAATCATCACAATCAGCCCAATTCCACCTATACAAGCAGAAGCCACCATCATATAATGTAAGATAGATAACGTATCACCAATCGTCAACTCTCCACTGAGTTTTCCAAAATTGGAAAAAGAAATCATAATGAAATATAAAACAGATGCAATAATAAATATCCAAAATCGTTTAAAAATCCTTTTTCTGATGGTCAATTGGGAAAGCAAGGGATTATTGTTTTTATAATATCGTTTTAAATAATGATCTTGATCCATACTTCCCCCTTATTCATTCTCTTCTAATAATTGTGTAAATTCAAATTCGTCCATCAATACCTCACGTTGTTTTCCTTTTACCCCAGGACTCAATACACCCATTTGTTCTAATGCCATCACAATATCATTGATTCGGTTAAATCCCATCCCAAAATTTTGCGTCAATTGATTCATCGAAGCATTTTTATTACGAACAATCCAATAAGCGACTTCCTCAAAACGAGGATCATCGCGACCGAGTGTTTTTCCAGCACTTGATGTTGCGGCTTTTCTCGATATCGTAGATTGATGGATTTCTTCCTTCGTTACAATGTATTCACAAGTGTTGTTTTCTCTAAGGAATCGCGTTACTTTTTTGATGTCACTATTTGGAACAAAAGCTCCTTGTAAGCGCTGTTCACTACGACCTGCATAGCGAATCAACATATCCCCTTTACCTTCTAACTTTTCAGCCCCACTATTACCTAAAATGACCTGAGAGTCAGCAAATCCAGTGACGCGGAAGGCAATTCTAGTATCAAAGTTGGCTTTAATAGTACCTTTGATTACATCTTTAGAAGGTCTTTGTGTAGCAAGAATAATATTAATTCCTGCGGCTCTAGCCTTTTGAGCCAATTTTTGCATATACATTTCAATTTCTGAATTTGCATCTGCAAACCAGTCGCTAAATTCATCCATAATGACAATCATATAAGCCATTTCTTTTTCATGCTGTTCTTTGCGAATTTCATTATAATCTACAATGTTTCGCTCTCCATATAACTCGAATTCTTTATATCGATTTTCCATTTCTTCATATACCCAGCCTAGTGCACTTTGGAAATCCTCTTGATCAGTAACAACAGGCATAGCCAAATGAGGAATCCCTTCATATACACCTAATTCAATTCGTTTAGGGTCAATTAAAACAAGGCGCAGTTGGTCGGGTGTAAATCGATAAATCAAACTCAATAAGAAGGCATTTAAACAAACACTTTTCCCTGATTTTGTTGTTCCTGCAACTAGCCCATGGGGCATCTCTGTTAAATCAATGTAATGGTAATTCCCATAATTGTCTTGCCCTACAGCAACAGGTACTTGATAATCTAAATTCTTAAATTCTTTGCAAGTGAGCATATCACCTAAAAACACAGTTCTTCGATTCTCTGGCTTTTTAGGCACTTCAATTCCCCCAAAAGGTTTCCCGGGGATTGGAGTTTGTATCCGAATACTTTCACATTGCAAATACATCAACAAATTGGCTTCAGCTTTACGAATATCCTTGATATTAGCTCCCTCTTCAATCGTAATCAAAAACTGAGTAACTGTTGGACCAAAAATAAAGCGAGCCACTTCAGCACGAATACCTGATTCTTTAAAGGTTTTATTGATAATTTCAGCTTGTTTTTTGGCTTCATCTTCATTTTCACTATTTCGTTCATCGGAACAAGTAAGTAAATCAAATGATGGTGCAATGTATTTAGAACGTTTGGTCTTCGTTGTAACTGGACGTTTAGGTTCTTCAACTTTGACATGTTGCACCGGTTTTTCTACAACCCATTCTTTTGTTTCTGGTAAAAGTTTAGACTGAGGCTTGGGTTTGACTGGTTCAGCAACTATTTCTATGGATACATCCTTTTCTTCTGGTATCTCTACTTGCTCAGTTGAAATAACTGGGGATATCTCTTGATTCAAAACCACTGAACTCGATATTCTATCATCATTTATCTCTACTGGTTCATCGAATTCATTTTCTTGATACAATGAATCAACTGCCTGTCCTAAAGCTCCTTCATCTATCACTCCATCATCAAAATAGCCAATTTGTTCATCTACTATAGGAGGTTCCAACTGAGTATTTTGAAGAACGGATAATACCTTTTGTCTTCGTTCTTGTTCTTTTTCTTCTTCCGTCTTTTTGGGGTTTAAAAAATCATAGCGTTTAGGATCTTCACGATAACCAAATGATTCCGCATAAGAAATTTTCTTTTTTTCTTTCGGTGTAGGTTCAATGGTCTCTTCTTGTTTGGGCGCCTCTTCATCATACATTTTCCCATTTCTAACAATTCGATGAATATAAAATTCTCTTCTTGCGTTTAGATTATTTTTTGATTCTCTAGACATCTGCTTCCTCCCTTTCTAACTCCATAAGAGCCTGTTCTATTTCAACTTTTCGAAGCGTTTTTTCTTTATCAAAAATGCTTTTGCTATATGTTTTATTGGTTTCATCGGCAACAATATCAATCATAAGCAAGGATATTTTTCTAGTAGCAAACTGAATTGTCGATCCCACAACCAATTTTTTCAACCAAGTAATAGGATTGAGGACTTTCAATAACGTCATTGCTGTTGAGGCAACTTTTCCCATTTTGGCTTGTTTTGCTAGTTTGATGGCTTTATTTTCCTCTATTTTTTTCTTTGTATCTAACCATTTCATAATTTGGCTTACACTCATTTGCTTAAAGGGGCGCAAAATCGGTTTATCAAAGACATCATCGATACGATTTGATAAATAATGCATAAATAAAATCAATTCTTCAATGGTAAGTTCATACAATGGGTATTTCGAATCGGGATAATAGAGTGCAGCCGTTTTATTGACTACCTCAAATAATTTTGTACCTAGGGCCTCAAAACGATCCTTCATTGCAAGGCCCTCTGTTTCTTCAACATAACGATGCTTGATATCGTCTATCATTTTACAAAAAGCTTCATCTGTTGCCCTATTTTCTTGGGTCGTAATTTGTTTTTCTTTTTGTTCAATGGAAGCTACTAACAATATCCCATAGATAGTTGAACAAATGACAAATCCAATGATTACTCCAGCAAGCAGTATAAAAAAAGTGGACCAAGTCATGATGTCTTTCAAATGAACAAATATATCTGTAAAAAATTGATCGACCTTTTCTATCCATGATAAAGAAAATACAACTGGTTTCACTCTACCACTCCTTTTCTTTTTTTGCATATCTCGTTTGTTTATTTTAACATATTTGAATAAAAAAATCAAGTAGGGTATTATTTTTTCTTTTTATGCTTAGGAAAAAGGAAATTTCTTTTTAATTAGACAAAATTTGCTTTTTTTGATATAATGCTGATGGGTGATAAAATGAAACCATATTTAATTGTTCTAGATTTAGATGGAACCTTGATGTTAGATTTTGAACACTACGATATCGAGACCATAGATTATTTAAAAGCGCTCAAAGCAAAGGGACACATCATCATGTTAGCCACAGGTAGACCCCTTCGTTCTAGTTATTTCGTACATGAGGCTCTTGGTTTAGATACTCCTTTGATCAATTATAACGGAGCAAAAATTACCAATCCGAAAGATCCACTTTATCCACAAACGGATTTGCGAATTGATAGAAACGATTTATTGCATATTATTGAATGTATTAGACCGAATTTAATTAACGTGTTTTGTGAAATAGGCGATGATATCTATGTTCAAGATTATAATCCTACTATTCATTCCTTTTTGCACATCAATGATGCTTTTGGCTCTTTATATGCCGGCGAACTCAAAGACATTTTGCCTGACAATCCTAATGGTGCACTTTTCTTCTTAAAAAAAGAAGCCATTACCTCATTTCAACAATTTATTGAACAATATTATACCGGTAAATTGTTATCACGGTTTTGGCAAGTAGACCAGCATTATATTGTTGAGATTTACAATCCTTTGGTTGATAAAAGTGTTGGATTTGAAGATGCCTGTCGATACTATCACATTCCCAAAGAAAGAACCATTGCTATTGGTGATGGTCATAATGATATTGGATTATTACAAGCAGCCTCGATTGGCGTTGCCATGGGAAATGCCCATCCCGATTTAATTCCTTTTGCAACTACCCTTACTCATCGATTTGATCAACAAGGTGTTCTTCACTTTTTAAAATCTTTCTTTGAAAAAGAAAAATAGCTATTTCCTTCAAAATAGCTATTTTTTATCCCATGATATTGACTCTAAAAGTCGTTCAAGCGAGGCTTTGGGGGATTGTATGGCTTCCTCAAAAGAAGCCACTGTAGGTACAATCGGATATACTTCAAATGGTGGATTGAGAAATTCACTTTTACCACATAGTACAATGAGTCGTTTTGGGTGATATTTCCAAATTCCACTAATAACTTTCCCCTTCAAACTTTGTGCATCAAACGAACCTTCTCCCGTGATAACAATATCACTTGCTTCAACAAGATGAGGAAAGTCCATCATATCCAATAAGACCTCTATTCCTGATTGTATCCTACTTCCAAAATAGTGTTTCATGGTGTATCCCACTCCCCCTGCGGCACCCGCTCCAGGAAAATCAGTGATGTTAGAACCTAAGGTATCTTGCGTTACATGATGAAAGTGAAGCACATTTTTTTCCATTAAGAATAAATCTTCTTCCTTCGCTCCTTTTTGAGGGGCAAAGGTTTGGATACAACCTGTTTTTCCAAAGGCACCGTTAGTTACATCTGTTAACGTTATAAATTCAATATGCTTTATTTTTTTCTGAAAGGCTTTTGTTTCTATCTTGCGAATTTGCATCAGTTTTGCATGATTCATTTTCGAAAGTCGAAAGTGATGAGCATCTAAAAAATCTACACCACAAGCTTCTAGCAATCCTACTCCCATATCAGATGTAGCACTACCACCAAGCCCTAAAACTACCTTTTTCGGTGCATGCTTATTAATGACATACAAAATCAATTTACCTAATCCATAAGTAGATGCTTGAATGGGGGCTAGTGTTTTCATTTTGGTGATACCACAAGCCTCAGCCAATTCCACATATGCAATTTTCTTTGCCTCATCAAATAAATATTTGGCAATTGTCTTTTGAAATACCGGATCACTTACTTCTGTTTCATAAAATGGTAGATGGGTAATATAATGAACAGTTTCTAAAAAGCCCTCTCCACCATCAGAAATAGGGATATACGTCGCATCAAATCCTTTTTCCTTGCAATATTTGGTTACAATTTCCCCAATTTCTGAAGAACGCAAGGTTCCTTTAAACGAATCACTAATGGTTAATATTTTCATCGGTTGCATTGGCTGTAGTTTTACCTTGGAATAATTCCTTTTTAAATAAAACGGAAACACGTTTATATACAAAGAAAGTAACTAAAGAGACCAATGTGGAAAGAAGTAAGTTGAAAGGCAATATGGCTCCTAATAAGTAAAGACGCATAAAATTCGATTCATTCATAGATGGCAATACTTTTTTACACATCCCAATTACCGCATCTATTCCTGCAACTTCTTTGTAAAATTCAATTAAGAATGTACCATTGGCAAGTAGTGCCATGGCTACCCACACTACAACACCCAAAGCTAAAGCAATTGCTCCACCTTTTTTAGTTTTGAGTTTACGATAAACAAGCGAACTTGCTAATACAGTGGAAACACCTATCAACAAATCGGCCAATTCACCTACACCTGCTGTAGATGTAAAAGGTAACTTGATTAAAGTTCGAATAACTACAATCAATACACCACCAATCGGTCCCATCACTAGCCCACCTAATATTGCAGGAAGATTAGAAAATTGAATATCTAAAAAATCCGGGAATAAGAAAGGTAGGGGAAACTTAATAAAGTACAAGACGATGGATATCGCAGAAAAGATAGCCACTTTCGTCATGTAATCTAACACATTTTTGTTTTTTTTCATATCCTTCTCCAAATAAAAACTGCCCATCTTCAGTTAGGCAGTATTTTTTTAGGCATAATATTGGCATTATGTCTTCTTTCATCTAGACTTTACTATCGGTTTTGGAATTACACCAAATCATGCTATTGCTAGTTCGTGGACTATACCACCGGTCGGGAATTTCACCCTGCCCTGAAGATTACCCACATTTTACTACGATTCATTGTCTTTTTCACGAAAAATGCATTATTTTTTACGATGATTGTTGATTTCTTTTGTGATTTGGGATTTAATGTTTTCCTCTAATTCTTTTTCTTCGACAAAATTCTTGGAAAGACTTCTTAATCCTTCATTTACCCTTTTTCTTTTCAATTTTATCACCAATAAATTATATGTGTATGTGCCCTCATTTAGACTACCTACAATACTTTTTTTATATCTGCATATTCATACCCTTTGGCAAGTAATTTCACAATGATTTTTTCTTTTTCAAGATTTTTTTCTTTCAACTTTGCGACTTCTTTTGCTAACCGTTCTTGTGAATGATTTTCAAACGAAAGATGATGGATAACATAACCGATGATTTCTGATTGAAATCCCGCACTCAATAGTTTTTGTTGAATCTGGATTTTTTGTTTTTTCACAGGATAATCCGTTATTTTCAAAAGCAGTTTATTTGCTAGAGCCATTGCATTTTCTCTTTCAACATCTTTATCGTATTCTTCTAAAAAGGGAAGTACCCATTCTTTAGCAATCCCTTTTTGATTTAATGTCTGCAAAATATAATATCGTCCTTTTCCTTTGCGAATACACTCTTCTACAAAGCGACTCACATATCGCTCGTCATCAATATAGCCAATTTGTTCTAATTTTTGGATTAATTTTGCTATAGCCTCTTCATCTAATCCATATGTTTGAAGATACTCTACTACTTCTTTTTTTGTTCTTGGCTTAAAATCAATATAATGAATGGACTTAGCATAATACGTGGATATCGCTACAGAAGCTTTGATGTTTTCAAAATCAGAAGTTGAAAATACACTTCCTTTGATTACACGAAATTCAACGATTTGGTCTTCAGTTAATGGGAGTGGCTCGTCACTATGTTCAAATTGCACGAGGTATTTTTTCCCTTTTTTTTGAACAGATTCTACTACATAAGTTTCACTAGATTTCATAAGTCTGTTCACATCCTTCTGGACTATCGTAAGAAAAGCCCTCACCATGTACTTCACTGGCCCGCTCCACATATATGAATGCCCTTGGATCAATTTCTAAAACCATGGATTTGATTCGGTAATATTCAGAATTCGACATCACACAAACTAACATTGTGCTATCTTTCATTTCATATCCACCCCTAGAATAGATTTCCGTTACTCCTCTACCTAATTTTCGATAAACAGCATTCTTAATGGATTTTGGTTCCTTGGTAATAATATAGACGGCCCGTGAATGAAATCCACTAAATGCCACTGCATCTAACACTACCCCTGATAAATAAATATACAAAAATCCATATAAAATAATAAAAATATTTTGATAATACAGGGTCGCTAGCGTTACCACTGTACCATCAACAATAAACAAGCTTGCGGAAAACGGAATTTTGAATTTATCCAAAAGAATTTGTTGAATAATATCTACCCCTCCAGTTGATGCCCCTTTTTTCATCGCTAGACCTAGTCCAATTCCTGATAATACGGCCCCAAATAAAAGCATCACCAAATAAGCTCCTGCCATAATCACATGGGTAGTATCTGTGGATAATCCCATTTCCATTAAATTTTGTTCAATGGCTGGAAGATTCACAATAGGACCACCCATCAATTTAAAAATGACTTCCCAAAGAGAAATAAATAGCGGATAAACAATGGATGCATATACAGTTTTTAAAAAGAAACTTTTCCCAACAAATAAAAAGGCAAAAATCAACAAAATCATATTGATTACAAGAATAACCATTGACGATGTAATCTCAATGCCTAATACTTTCGTTCCTTTTAAAAGAGATTTGACCAAAGTTCCAATTCCTCCTACACCACCAACAACAATTTCATTGGGATCAACAAAAATTCCAAATGCACTAGATAACAAAAAAATACCCAAATTAATTGTTAAAAAATCTCTTATTTTTTTATTTTTTCGTAATTGTATCTTCATTATACACCTCTATTTGGTGGTTTTGTACCACTTTAAATAGCTCGTTAAGAACATATCTAAATCACCATCTAAAATATGATTTGGAGTTGCACTTTCCATATTGGTCCTATGGTCTTTTACCATAGCATACGGATGTAATACATAACTTCTAATTTGACTACCAAAAGCATTATCTGTGATAGGTGAACCAATATTCTTCTTTAATTGTTCTTGTTCTTCTAACATTCTTTGGTATAATTTGGATTTTAATACCTTCAAGGCGCGCTCCCGATTTTGAATTTGACTTCTTTCATTTTGACATGATACTACGATTCCCGTTGGTAAATGGGTAATACGAACAGCAGAATCGGTAGTATTGACATGTTGTCCACCTGCACCGCTTGAACGATAGGTATCTATTTTAATTTCTTCAGGACGAATCGTAATTTCAATATCATCACTAATTTCAGGTGTCACGTTACATGCCGCAAAAGAGGTATGTCTTCTCGCATTACTATCAAATGGAGAAATTCGAACCAACCGGTGCACCCCTTTTTCTCCTTTCAATATGCCATATGCAAATCGACCTTTGATCATAAATGTAACACTCTTGATCCCCGCATCATTTGCTTCTTGATAATCTAACAATTCAAATTCAAAATGATGACGTTCACTATATCTTTTGTACATTCGAAATAGCATCAATGCCCAATCTTGTGATTCTGTTCCGCCCGCTCCAGGATGCAGCTCTAAAATGGCATTCATTTTATCATATTCTTCATCTAATAATAATTTGTCTTCTGTTTCAGATAAAGCTAAATCTAACGTATGAATCATTTCTTCTGCTTCTATGAATAAGGCCTCATCACCCAAATCAGGTATGATTTCAATATCTTCAAATTGTTTCATCAATACCTCATATTCTGAAACGGTCTCTTTTAAATCATTATTTTTTTGAGAAAATTGTGTAGCTTTCGTCACATCTTGCCAAAAATCTTCTTTTGACATTAACTTTTCATTTTCTAAGATTTGTTGTTTCATATCCTCTATGTGGAGGACTTCATCAACATCCTTTAAACGGACTTTAAAATTTTCTATCCATTTTACAATTTCATACTTTTCCATATATCCTCCATTAGGAAGAAAAAGCAAGCTTAAATGTAAACTTGCTTCGGCCCTTTCTGCTTATTTTCTTCCACAACAATTTTTATATTTCAAACCACTGCCACAAGGACAAGGATCATTTCGACCTGGTTCTTTGTTTTGATTGACAACTGGTTTTCGTTTGGCTGTCTCATCATTACCCGCATTTGTTCCTGTTACTTTAGCTTGTTCTTCTCTTTGCAAGTTTTCTCTTACTACCGCACGATTGATGGTCAAAGTTACTTCATCATTGATAGTTTGAATCATTTCATTAAAAGTATCATAACCAATTTGTTGATATTCACGTAATGGATTGATTTGAGCATAAGATTGTAGACCAATACTTTGACGCAAATTACTCATTTGGTCAATATGATCCATCCAATGTTTATCTACCACACGTAGTAATACAACTTTCAAAAATTCTTGATAAACTTCAGAAGGAACAAGTTCTTTCTTATTTTGCAAATTTTCTTTGAATTTTGTCTCAACAAATTCTTCTAATTCAGCTTTTTTCATTCCTTCAATTTCTTCAATTTCAATATCACCACGATTGAAAAAACGAGCAACAAAATCATTCATAAAACGAATAGCATCTACTTCTTCATTCTTTTTATCATAATTGATATATGAGCCAACATATTTCACAACAACAGAATGAATCATTTTCACTATTGTAGGTTCCATATCATCTAAGAATAAGATATCTTTTCTTTGACCATAAATGATTTCCCGTTGTTTTCTTAGGACTTCATCATATTCTACAACACTCTTACGACGATCATAGTTCGATCCTTCAACCTTTTTTTGTGCACCTTCTACAGCCTTAGAAAACATCTTTGATTCTAATGGTGTTTCATTGCCTTCTTCATCTGGACTAGCAATCATAGATAATAAACGTTCAAAACGATCACCACCAAATCGAATCATCAATTCGTCTTGTGCTGATAAATAGAAACGGCTATATCCAGGGTCCCCTTGACGACCACTTCTACCCCGAAGCTGATTGTCGATACGGCGTGCCTCATGTCGTTCTGTTCCTATTACCGCAAGACCACCGAGTTCTCTTACGCCTTCTCCCAATTTGATATCTGTACCACGCCCAGCCATATTGGTAGCAATTGTTACAGCATGTTTTTCACCTGCTTGAGCAATAATGTCGGCTTCTTTGGCATGTTGTTTGGCATTCAATACATTATGAGGAATCCCATTTTTTTTCAGTAAACTCGATAGCAGTTCACTCGATTCAATTGATATGGTTCCTACTAAAACAGGTTGCCCTTTTTCATAGCGTGCTTTGATATCTTTTGCAATCGCTTGATACTTTGCCTTCATTGAACGGAAAATCAAGTCCGGATCATCTATTCGTATAACTGGCAAGTTTGTTGGAATTTCTACAACTAGCATATTGTAAATATTTCTAAATTCTTCTTCTTCTGTTTTCGCAGTACCTGTCATCCCAGCTAATTTTTTATACATTCTAAAATAATTTTGATACGTAATTGTTGCTAATGTTCTTGTCTCTTTTTTAATTTGAACATTTTCTTTTGCTTCAATTGCTTGATGTAATCCTTCACTCCATTGTCTTCCCACCATCAAACGACCTGTGAATGGATCTACAATGACAATCGCTCCTTCATGAACGACATAATCTTTATCTTTTTCCATGATGTAATTGGCACGAAGCGCATTATTGATGTGATGAACCAAACCTACATGCTTAACATCATATAAATTTTCAACATTGAAATATTTTTCAGCTTTAGCCATACCAGACTCTAGTAAAGTGACATGGCGATCTTTTACATCAATTTCATAATCTTCTGTGCGAAGAGTACGCACAAAACTATTGGCTTGAAGATATAAATTAGGTCCTTTCTTTTC
This sequence comes from uncultured Bacilli bacterium, assembly GCA_949879765.1. Classification (GTDB taxonomy): domain Bacteria; phylum Bacillota_I; class Bacilli_A; order ML615J-28; family CAG-313; genus CAG-313. Next base: position 64,375 of record CATLBQ010000002.1, on the reverse strand, counting down.
ACCACCTGAAATAATCAATGGTGTACGGGCCTCATCAATTAAAATGGAGTCAACTTCATCGACAATTGCAAAGTTCATTACTGGACGCTGTACCATTTGTTCTTTATAAAGAACCATGTGATCTCTTAAGTAATCAAAACCAATTTCACTATTGGTAGAATAAGTAATATCACAATTATAAGCAACTCGTTTTTGTTCGGGGTCTAGTTCTCGTAAATTTAGTCCGACTGTAATTCCTAAAAAGTTGTGGATAGCTCCCATTTCCACAGCATCACGACTTGCCAAATATTCATTGACTGTAATGATATGCACCCCTTCACCAGATAATGCATTCAAATAAGCCACAAGTACAGAAGTTAAGGTTTTTCCTTCACCCGTTTTCATTTCCGCAATATTACCAAAATGAAGAGCAGCGGCACCAATAATTTGCACTTTAAACGGAGTAAGACCAGTTACACGCGTAGAGGCCTCTCTTGCTGTAGCAAAAGCCTCAACCATTATCTCATCTAGCGTAGCCCCTTTCGCTAACCTTTCCCGAAATTGTTGTGTTTTTCCTTTTAATTCTTCATCCGTTAATGCCTTATATTCATCTGCTAATGCTACTACTGCATTCGCAATCTTTTCACATTTTTTCAGTTCTTTATTTGCTGGATCAAATAGTTTCCCAAACATATTTGAACATCCTCCTTGTATTCTATAAATTATTCTTGTATATTTGCATTCCTATCAACAAATATCTTCATTTAGAATTCTATATCTTATCCTTTATATCATATCAAATTTTGAATTTTTTTTCAAGTTATTCGTATCTTTTCTCTTTTTCAGCAAGCGCCAAGTGGATTTCATGTTCTTTTTTAGAAAATTCGCAACCACAATAATCTTGTCGGTACAATTGATATTGTTTGGACAATGCTATAGAATGTTGATAACCATTTTCCTTCTTATAATTAGAATACAGATATTGACATGTATCACTCGATAATCGATAGCCAATTTCATTTAACCAATCGCTATTCTTATAAGGGCTTATGGATAACGTGGTCGTAAAATAATCATACCCATTTTCCTTTGCATAATTTGCCGTGACAATCAATCTTTCTTCATAACAAGCATAACATCTACTGCTTCTTTCCCCTAGTGTTTCTTTTCCTCGAATGGCTTTTAAAAAATCATTGTGTTGATAACCTAGTTCAACCACTTGAATCGGTAACTGCATTGAATGAATCAACTGCTTTACCTCGAATAGTCTCGTATCATACTCATTTTTAGTATCAATGTTAGGATTATAAAATAAAATCGTAACTTTTGCTACCTTTGCTAGAATTGTTAAGACATGGGTACTACAAGGTGCACAACAACTATGCAATAACAATTTCTTTGGAGGATTTTCTTTTGATAAGTCTATGATTTTTTCTTTAAATTCTTGATAATTGCTAATCAAATTTTTCACCCCATATTTTCATTAATTCTTGATAATTTTGAATCGTTTGACATCCTAGTTCTTTCTTCTTTTTCTCATGATTATACCAAACAAATTCAAGACCTATGTTCATAGCAAAATGATAATCAACCCATGCATCATTACCTATATATAATATCTCCCCTTTTGAAAATGATTGCAATGCGATAATCTGATGAAAAAAGCAAGCATTTGGTTTCCGGATTCCTATATCAGCAGATGAATATACCTCAGTAATATAATCATCTAATCCTAGTTTCTTTAATGTATCACATAAACATCGCTTCGAAAAAGTAGAATTACTAATAACATAAACAGGTATACACCTTGCTTTTAAAAATTCAAGAAAAGAAAGGATATCATTTTCAACACTATCGATTGTAGCAGCTTGATACACTATGAATTCCAAATCATCTAACGAATATCTCGTCTGCACGTTCATCTCCTCAATTGCTTTTTTTAGAAATTGTTGAAATGGCACTTCAATTTCACCTTCCTCTCGCGTTGCATACATCTGAAGATACAATTGGTTCATATTTTCTTTCCATCGGGCTATATCCATACTAGTGATTTCAAGGGTGGAATACAATTTTTCATAACCTGCTTCAAAGCAAATCGCATCATTATGAATGATAGTATTGCCCAAATCCATACAAACTATCTTTTTCATTTTTCTTTTTCCTTATTCTTATATTCTTTATGTATATTATACACTTTTTTAGTCTTTCCAGCAAATCATTAGAAAAAGAGGTCAAATGACCTCTAATCTTTCATCTCTAAAACACCATAGCTTCCATCTTTTCGAACATATACAATAGCATTTCGGTAGTTAGCCTCATTCACAAATGCAAAGAAATCGTGGTCTGATAATTCCATTTGAGCAATGGCATCATCCACTGACATCACTTCTTTTTCAATTACTTTTGTTCTTGCAACTGGCTTAATATCTTCTTCTTCGTTAGATGCCATTTGACTGAAATATTCTCCAATGCCATCACGTTTTTTGATCATACTCATTACTTTTTGCTTATGGCGTAAAAGCTGTCTTTCCACCTTATCCACCGCAAAATCGACCGCCGCATATAGTGTGTCTGCTTTACTTTCTGCTCGCAAAATGATGTGTTTCAAAGGAATGGTGATTTCTACAATTGTATATTTTTCGTATCCTTTACATAAAACATTTGCTACAACATGCTCACTATTGTTAAATAATTTTTCCAATGTAGTCACACGTTCCTCAATGTACGCTTTTGCGCCATCACTCATTTTCACCAAATCATTTGCTCTAATCGTTGTCTTCATAAAAACAGCTCCTTTCATTCATTGTAAACATATGATGTTTACAATTTTATTATACCCCAAAAAATCATTTTTGACAATTCATTTTCGAAGAATTTCAGGCAAAATTTAGATACTTATGAATATTATAAAAAACTACTTGAGGAAGATCAAGTAGTTTTATGTTATTAAAATGTAATAATCATCATCTGTTACAGTCATTAAATCGACTAATTCTTCTTCCATTTCTTCAAAAGATGAAAACCAATATACATTGGAAACATATTGCATCAAGAAGGCAATATGTTTATCATACCATACTTCCTTTGGATAAATGGTCGCATCAACAACTATAACATTTTGTCTACCAATCATAAAATGATAGCATTTTGGCCTTTTTTTCTGAATCGAAAAAAGATGAAACAATTGATTATCCCCCTATATTTATTTTATAAAACAATACTTACCAACTTATTGATAACCACAATTACCTTTTTTGGTGTTTTTCCTTCTAAATGATTTTGCACTTTTGGACTAGCTAATGCCAATTTTTCCAATTCTGTTTGAGGTGTATCTATCGCTACAATCAATTTATCTCTCAATTTTCCATTAACTTGTACCACAACCGTTACTTCTTGATTGATGGTTTTCGCTTCTTCATAGCATGGCCATGATTCATAAGTAATTGTATCTTGATGATCTAGCATACTCCATAATTCTTCACCGAGATGTGGTGCAAAAGGATAAACCATTTTAATATATCCTTCCAAATATGTCTTTGGCATTTGAGGATGTTTATAGGCTTCATTGGTAAATATCATCAATTGTGAAATCGCTGTATTGTAACGCAAATTTTCAATATCCTCAGTAACTTTTTTTACAGTCTGATGATATACCTTCTCTAAACTCCAATCGTTTTCATCAATCACTGCTACTTCTGTGACCAAACGATATACCCTTTCCAAGAATCGTCTTGCGCCATCAACACCCGTAGTTGACCATGGTTTCATCGCTTCTAATGGTCCCATAAACATTTCATATACTCTTAAAGTATCTGCCCCATAGTTACAAACAATATCATCTGGATTAACTACATTTCCTAACGATTTGGACATTTTCACACCATTTTCACCCAAAATCATCCCTTGATTAAATAATTTTTGAAATGGTTCTTTGGTTTTTAAAATGCCACAATCATATAACACTTTATGCCAAAATCTTGCATATAACAAATGCAATACCGCATGCTCTGTTCCGCCAATATACAAGTCAACGGGTAACCAGCTATTTATCATTTCCTGAACAGATGGATCTGTTAAATCTTGCATCTTTTCATCTTCTTTTAAAAGATACCCAATATAATACCAACAACTACCAGCCCATTGTGGCATAGTGTTTGTTTCTCTTCTTCCTTTTACCCCATCTGAACGCGTCACTTCTAACCATTCTTTTGCATTAGCAAGTGGGCTTTCACCAGTTCCAGATAATTTTAATCCCTTCATTTTAGGAAGTTCTAATGGCAACTCACTTTCATCTAATAATTCAATCGTTCCATCTTCCCAGTGAATAATGGGAAAAGGTTCACCCCAATATCGTTGACGAGAGAAAATCCAATCACGCAAACGATAATTGACGGATAATTGCCCTATACCATTTTCTACCAAAAATTCACCCATTTTTTGAATAGCTTCTTCTTTATTTAGACCATTTAAAAAATCTGAGTTGATATGCCTACCATCTTTTGTATAAGCCTCTTGTGCAATGTCTCCCCCTTCTAGAACTTGGATAATCTCCATACCAAACTTTTTAGCAAATGCATAATCTCGATCATCATGTGCTGGAACCGCCATAATCGCACCTGTTCCATAACTAGATAACACATAATCGGCAATCCAAATAGGAATGGCTTTACCGTTTACTGGATGAATGGCATAAGCTCCTGTAAAACAACCGGTTTTTTCTTTGTTCAATTCAGTCCGATCTAAATCCGTTTTTGACTTAGCAAAAGCTACATAGGCGTTTACTGCTTCTTTTTGTTCTTCTGTTGTAATCTTTTCAACCAATTCATGTTCTGGTGCAAGGACACAATAGGTAGCTCCAAATAATGTATCACATCGTGTCGTAAAAACAGTAAATTTTTGATTGCTATCTTTCACTTTAAAATCAATGAGTGCACCATTACTTTTACCAATCCAATTGCGTTGCATTTCTTTGATGGATTCTGGCCAATCAATTTCATCTAAATCTTCTAATAGTCTTTCCGCATAAGCGGTTATTTTTAAAACCCATTGCTTCATCGGACGTTTTTCAACAGGGAATTGACCTCTCTCACTTACCATTTTACCGTTTTCATTGATAATTTCTTCATTGGCAAGTACAGTTCCTAATCCTTCACACCAATTGACTTCTATTTCTTTTAATTCAGCTAATCCCTTACGATACAATTGAGAAAAAATCCACTGGGTCCATTTAAAATATTCTGGATCACATGTGGCAATCTCTCTTGTCCAATCATATGAAAGACCTAACATCTTCAATTGTCTTTTAAAATTAGCGATATTTTTTAACGTGAACTCTCTTGGATCGTTTCCAGTTTGAATAGCATATTGCTCTGCGGGAAGCCCAAATGCATCCCATCCCATTGGATGCATCACATTGAATCCTTTCATTCGTTTATAGCGGCAAATAATATCGGTTGCTGTATATCCTTCTGGATGCCCTACATGTAATCCTGCTCCACTAGGATAAGGAAACATATCCATTGCATAGAATTTGGGTTTATCCGAAACAGATGGTGTTTTAAAAGTTTGATGTTCATCCCAATAGGCTTGCCACTTTTGATCAATTTGAACATGATTATAACTCATATGTTTTTCTCCTTTTATTCTTGATTATCATTCTGAATGTGAATTGTAATTTTTTTTGCCATTTGATGCAAACTATAATATCGTAGAGTAATTAATAAATAAATCACGGAAATGAATTCGCCAATCAAGTACAACCATATGCTCGACCAAAACATAGAGAAAGTATTTAAAATTACCCTTGGTGTATAACACAATATAATAATTTTGTAAATTTGAGCAAAAGATAGATTCATCTTTCGATATAACAATTGTACAATAACAGTGAGCATTAAAATTTCAAACAAAGTGGCCAAAATAGAAACAATACATACCCTGATTACCCCTGTTGTGAGAAATAATGCTTTGTACTTATGATAAATCCCCATTAAAAAGGTATTGCATGCTTCCGCAAAAATAGTTTTATTTTCATAGGCCAATCGTAAGTCTAATGTTCCTACACCCAATTTTTCATATGTCATTTCAAAAAGTTGCCACTCTATTCCTGTTTGCTGTTTTGCCATTTCTATACTTTGTGATTGAGGATTATATGTTTGAATAGCAAGGCGCACTTTATTTTTAGTAAACTCAATATAACAACAATCTTTACCTTCTAAACTTGTAGGCAATTGATATTTTTCTAATGCAATACTCTCTTCATGAAAAAGCAATACTACTGGATAAAAAGAAAGCACATAGGAATTGAGTTGTACATATTGTGGTTGAGCTACTTCTTGGGTAGAAACAAGTTGTACTTGTCCATCCTTCTTCTCGAATTGATATTCTATTTTACCTGACTTTTCAAAATCACTTGCCACTTGCTGTAACGCTTCATTTGGAAGATGTTGAAAACCAATTGTTGCAACCAATTGTGGTAATGCATAAATTACCACCAACAATAAAAAATATAAAAATAGCTTTGAAAAGCGCTCATCTACGTATTGATAAATTAACTTTGGATGCAATAAACAATTTTTAAACTTCTTGTACATATCCCAATACTCCTTTTTAAGTATTATACCATATTTTTCCCTAAATGTAAAATTTAATGTAATATGGAATCAAGAAAAATCATATAGCCTCTTCTTTCTTTCAATAAAACGTTTTCATTTGGCAAATTATTCTGGTTGAAAAAATTTTTCAAATGTGGTAGAATAAATCGTCAATACATAGGAGGTATAAGATGACACTAAAATTTATTAAAAAATCACTATTTACTTTAAGTGTATTTGCTTTCTTGCTTGCTTTTTTTCCAATCACAAGCAAAGCATCTGGCACTATAAGTTACCTAACTGCAACAGTTGGAGAAACTTACGATACAGTTGGAATCAATTATCACTGTTCTGAGGATGGTTCCTATGTCATCTATAGTAAAACTTCAGACGGCAAAACCATTGCAAACCCTATAAAAGTAGAGGCAAATTCTACTTTATGGCATATGGATGCATATACATCAAGTGATGCAGAAAGTGGCTATGGATTTTCAGAAAGATATGTTTGCAAAGCAACCTTGACTCGATTAGATGCCAATACAAAGTACTACTATCAAGTTGTATCTGGAGATTCGGTTTCTAATATTCAATCTTTTACGACGACTGGTACAAACAAAGATAATAAATCTTTCTTATTTTTAACTGACATCCAAAGTTCTGGTGGAAGTTTCCAAAATGCAGAAACCCTTATTCAAGCCATCTTACGAAAAAATATGACAGCACAACCTAACTTAGTTGTCATGACAGGTGACCAAGTAGACCGGGGAGGAGTTGAACAACAATGGATAGATTACTACAAATATGTAACCTCTTTACAAGGATTCCTTCAAGCAACTGTTCCTGGCAATCACGAATACTATTTAAATCTTTCTGGTGAATATGTTTCAAATGAAGTATTCAAACAATTTCACAATTATCCAGAAAATGGACCTGCAGATAGAATTGGCTCTTCTTACTATTTTGTATGGGATCAAATCCTATTTATCATGCTAGACACCGTAAAAACGAACTATGATGTCCAAGCACAACAAGATTGGTTTAGAAACGTAGTTAAAAATAATCCTTCTCAATGGATTATTGTAGGCTCTCACCCTGGACTATATGCAACAGGTGCTTATGTCAGTGATGCAAACGTCATGAGAAGAAATTGGTTAAGTGTATTTGAAGAATGCCAAGTTGACCTTGCATTAAATGGACATGAACATGTTTACTGCCGTAAAAATTTACGTTATGGTGGAACTGCCGCTTCTCCTTCTTCTGGACCTGTGGATGAGAAATTAGGTGTTACCTATTTGCAGGGTGCCGCCGCTGGATTAAAAAATTATAGTGAAAAAATACAACCTTCTCTACTTAAAGACTATGATAAAGTACTTAAAGGACTCAATAATTTAGGTGTATTGGTTCGTGTTGAAGCCAATCAGTTAACAATTCAATGTTATAATGCGGCAGGTACTGTATTAGATGAATTCACCCTTGAAGCAAAGCGTCCACAATATATCGAAGAAGTATCTGATGCAGAAATTTTAGATTCTGTTTCTGTTTCCTATGATAAAGAAACTGAAAAAGTAACTATTCAATGGGGAGATAATTTATATGGTATTGTATCTGACATCCATGTTACAGGCGGAAACAAAATCGATGTTTCTATGCCGATTGTTTCAAACAATGTAACTTCTAGAAGTTGGTCTGGTTATTATACAGATTATAATTATCACTTCCAAGTTGAATTAACCAAATATGATGGAACTACATTAAACAAAGATTTACCTCTTATTTTAAATGAAGATATTCTTGAATATCCAATTGTCTATGATTTAGATGGTGGAACCAATCATCCTGATAATCCTACTACCTATACAGGTGCAGGACTTCCTCTTGCTTTGTATGCACCTACTAAATCAGGTTATGTATTTACAGGTTGGAAATTGAATCGGAAAATAATCACTGAAATTCCCGAAGGTACTCAAGGTGAAATTACCTTAGTTGCCACTTGGGAAGCGGCTAAATATCATATCACTTATGATCTTAATGGTGGATCCAACTCAGGCTTAAATCCTATTTCTTTTTATACGAATCGCCTTCCTATAACGCTGTATCCCGCAACAAAAGAACATTATGAATTTGTGGGTTGGCAATTGGGCGATGACATCATTACGGCTCTTCCTGAAGGAATTATTTCTGATATTACACTAAAGGCTGTTTGGAAAGCGGAAACCTACACACTCAATTACAATTTAGATGGTGGAACATTGCCACAAGATGCCCCTCAAAACTTTACCATTGATGCTATCCCTACATTACCAACCCCTACAAAAGATGGTTATCAGTTTACTGGTTGGAAAGTCGGTGGAAGAAAAATCACATCTTTAGAAGGAATTACTGGTGATACAACATTAATAGCTACTTGGGAAAAAGCAAAAGGTTGCAAAAAATCATTAGGATTAGATATACTTGCTTCCATTACATTATTGACCACAGCCCTTATTGTTTTACGCAAAAAATATAAATAATAACTAAAAAAAGGACCTACCTTGGTCCTTTTTATTTTTGACTATACTTGACTATTTAGCTAATGCTTGTTTTGCCGTATCACAAAGATTAGCAAACATTGCAGCGTCATTTACAGCTAAATCAGCTAACATCTTACGATTGATGTCCACATTTGCAAGTTTTAATCCATGCATCAATTGATTATAACTCAATCCTAAAGCACGGCTTGCAGCGTTAATTCTAACAATCCATAATTTACGGAAATTACGTTTATTATTCTTACGATCTCTGTATGCATATACAAGAGATTTCATAACTTGTTGGTTTGCAACCTTGAATAAACAATGTTTTGAACCAAAGAAACCTTTTGCTTGTTTTAAAACACGATTACGTCTTCTTCTTGATACGACTCCGCCTTTTGTACGTGGCATATTCTTTTACCTCCCTACTTAATATTAGACAAAATTTGTTTTAAATGTCTCTTATCACTTGTAGATACAAGAGCGAATTTACGAATTTGTCTAGTTTGTTTTTGTGTTTTTCCTGGTGCTAAGTGTCTATTGCCTGCTTGGCCACGTCTTACTTTACCAGTAGCTGTGATAGTTAAGCGTTTTTTAGTACCGCTATGTGATCTCATTTTTGGCATAAATATTCTCCTTACAAATTAATTTTTCTTTTTTTGTAGTTTAGGACTTAAAGTCATAAACATGTTTCGACCATCTAAAAATGGGGCTTGTTCAATTTGAGCAATGTCTTCTAAACCCAAAGCAAATTTACTAAACAATGGTTTTGTATTATTTGCTTGTTCAATCATCCGACCTCTAAAACGACAACTTACCTTTACTTTATCACCACTAGCTAAAAATTTTCTAGCGGCACGCATTTTTGTTTCGAAGTCACCAACATCAATTGTTGGACTTAAACGCACTTCCTTAACAGAAATGATCTTTTGATTTTTGCGAGCTTCTTTAGCTTTTTTATTTTGCTCATAACGGTATTTGCTATAATCCATTAATTTACAAACTGGAACTGAAGCGTTTGGTGCAACACATACCAAATCATAGCCCCTACTTTCTGCTGCCTTCAATGCATCATGTAAAGAAAGTTTACCCAATTGTTCGCCTTCTTCAGATATAACTAAGACATATTCCGCCTCAATTTCTTCATTTACTAAATTTTCCTTTTTGTCGCCTGGCTTAATAATATTCTCACCTCCATAAATTTTATAATAAATATGTGTGGAAGAATAAAAAACAGTGGGAAACCCACTGTAAGTATCATTGATTGAACAATCAAACAATTGCATCATGACTCTTTACCTACCAACCTTATTGGTCAGGTGAGAAGTGGGACTTCTTCTTTTCACTACAATATTTATTTCATTGGTATTATACCATAATTTTCTAAACTTGTCAATCAAGTCACCTTCTTATTTCTATTCTTTTTGGATATAGGCTATATAAGCAATTAACATATAAAATATAGCCAGTATCATCGTATGACCTAGACCATAAATCAGTACATAACTTGAACCATTATACATCTGAACGGGTAAAAACAATTGAAAAACGCTAATGACTTGTTGACAAATATTGAAATCTAAGATAACCTCACTAACAAGATACAAGCATATTGAAAGAAATAGGGCATAGATACTCTTTCCTATACGTACAGATACAATAGATAAAGATCCATATACTAAAGATAATCCATACATTTCGCCATAGGTTTTCCATATGGACGAATCTAGCATATACCATTTCGAAAATAGAAAGCCTATATTAACATGTATTAAGAATAGCCCTATTACCATGATCCCTAATCCATAGCCAATAGAAAAAAATTTCGTATAATAGTATTTCCAATTTGAAATTCTTGTTGTAATTACTATACTATAATTATCTCCCATTTGACTAAATCCAATACCAAATACATAAATAGAAAAGAAAATAAGGACAATTTTTGAAAAGAAGAAAGAGGCTTGACGATAATAATCCGTGTCAAGCACTTGAAGCGTCCAAATTGGTAGGACTTGACGAAAAGGTTTAATCAAAATAAGTTCTAATAAAACGGCTATCAATAAAATCAAATAAATTATCGTCTTATTGACTTTGTTCCATAAATACCCCTTATGCAATTGAATCAGATACATAACCTTCTCCTAATGGAAAGGAAATCATATGTTTATTTCGCACACGATACTGTTCTAATGTATGTGTTGAAATCATAATCAACTTCCCTTTTTGTTTTAATTTTCTCATTTCTTCTATAAAACACTTTTTTGAATGTTCATCTAATCCCCGAAGTGGTTCATCAAAAATATAGATATCCGCATCATTCAGTAAAGCTTGAATCAAAACTACTTTTTGTCTTGTTCCTTGTGACAAATGGCAAATAGGTACATCTACATAATTTTCAATCGCAAATCGGTGTAGATAATGATGAATCGTTTCTTTCAATTGTACATCCTTTTGACACTGAATTTTTCCCATCCAATATAAGTAATCTTTTACTATAACATAATCTGGTAAAATAATTTTTTCAGGTACATAAGATATTACCTGACTTGTTTTTTGAATGATTCCACTATATTTCACCTCACTCAATATACATTTGATAAATGTAGATTTACCCGCACCATTTTCACCAATTAGAAAATGATACATTCTTTCATCTAAATCTAAATGGACGTGATCAAAAATACAATGACGTTTATATGATTTTTTTAAATTTCTAATTCGAATTTGGCACATATTTCACCTGATGATACGTTATGCTCGTTGTCTTAAAAAATTGAAAAGGTTCCAATACTTGAGTATATCTCACCCCATCTTCTTGATATGTTACCACAAAAGCTAAGGTTGTGATGGTTTGCACATCTTGATAAATGAGTGGGAAAAAAAGATGAGTAGATTGACTTGCCTCTATTTCAAAAGGAAGTAATTGAGTCTGTTTGCAATACCTTTCTTCTATCTCGAATAAACCAGTATTTGGAGGATATTTTGTTGTACTTAGTTCCATCACCGTATTTGATGCTATGGTTACCCGATTATCTAGTGGTTCCATCTTTTCAAGATAAAACGGCCGATTTTCGCTATGATATAATGTAATACCTATTCCTGTTAAAACTTGTAGTTTCGATTTTTCTTCAACAACTCCTTTTAAATTGACTATTCTTAATACATCTTGGCTTTTCTTCTCATAACATATAATTGAACCTATGGGAATTTTAAACTTTTCACCATACACAAATTCAAAAACAAGATTCACATTATGCATTTGTAGATGTTCATCATACTCAAAAGGAAAACTTAAATGCAGCGTATACATTCTATATTTCTGTTTTTGATAATGGATATGCTCTTGTTCAGCCACAATTTGATCAATAGATAACAAATAGGAATCTTTTTCTTGTGGGACTTCTAAAGATAAACTTATAATATTTGCTGGTTGTAAGTAGGGGTCTACTTCATGATGGCTATATAGTTTTACGCTTACTTTATCATTAGTTGTTGAAAGATAGTATATGTTTGGATACGTCAGATATTGGTATACTTCTTTTCGCCTAAGGATTGTTGTGACAATAGCAAGTATGGATAATCCCATCACTCCTATGCCTATCCCCCATTTTAGTTTACATAACGATTTCTTCGGTAAGTTCATAATACTCATTCACCACATCAATATATTCCCAAATTTCCTTTTTGGCTGATATACCAAATAAATAATATTTGGATGCCCCATTCGATAGTTTTGCTAATCCCTTTACCATAAGTGATACTCTTCGTCCTGGTTCTATTTTTACCTTAAATTCCATTTCTTCTTTAAACGTCGACTCACTTTTTTTACCAATTTCTCCTCGAATACTAGAATCTAGACTCGCAGTAATTTTATTAAATTTCCCTGATAATTTCATTCCTAATGTACCTGATAATTCAGAGGTCTTGGTCTTTTTATCTGATGTTGCTGTTGAATAATGAAATTCAATTACTTGATTTGTTGTATTTGATCTAGAAAAAATTGTCCCTGCCTCATATTCAATTTCATATTTGCGATAATTGGTATAGGTCGACCAGCCAAAAGCCTTTCTCTTTACACGATTGAGCAGTGCAACCCGCTCACTTTCACTCATCTCCACAATTAATTTTAATTCCGGATTATACAGAAATTTTATACTCGTAAATTCATCATGTCCTGTTGAAGCATTGGCTTCTGCGTGGCTTAAGCCACAAAAAACAATTACACTTAATAATATACCTATATTGATTTTCAAAAATGATTTCATTTTATCCTCTCCTTTCACCTAATCATACGACGATTGGAGTATCATTTCCGTTATTTTTTAGAATTTATCCAAGCAAAAAAGACTGTATTTACTATACAGTCTCTTTCTCGCTATTATAATTTTTGATAAAGCATCGTTCCTTTTTTCTTTAAGACATAAGCCCATATCAAACCGATTGCCATATAAATCAAAATTAAGATTCCCATCATTAACCATTCGGAATTTAATCCAATTGTATTGATAATGATTATCGGTATAAGAATACACACTAAATTGAGGCCCATGGATAAAAGCACCGCCATTCCTTGTTTGACTACCTCAACTTCACTTTCCCAGTTGAGCTTAGGTAAACTTAAATTCGCGTATAAACCAATCATTGAACTAATCAACAACGCTTCTACCAAAACCATACATAGAATAGGTAAATAAACAATCCCCAACTGAGTAGATAATAAAATGCTCGATAATAAAATGGGCACAAAACCAATAGACATATTTACAAATATCTTTGAGATAAATACATCCTTTATCGGAATCGGATGTGCTTTTAAAATCCAAAGTTCTTTTCCTTCTAAAGAAATGGAAGAAGCTGTAGTTGGTGAAAAAGAAATCATCATCGCCATAATAGCAACTATACCCATATTAAAATATCGATCGATGACTTTGATGAGATTCTCAGGAACCTCCCCATCAATATAGCCTACGGATAGTACGTTTTCAATCAAATGAATAAAATGGGGTTTTCCCATCACTGTTATCAAAATAGCCATCATAATCATAAAAATCGGACCAAATGCTGTATTGCTTACATAAATGGGAATCGAAAAATATTTGTTAATTTCTTTTTTATATAAACTTTTCCCAATAGTGGAGGTTTCAAAACTGAGTTCATGATTCTTGCTTTGATATGTTGTAATTTGTTTTCCTAAATAATATGCTTTCAATATTACCGATACGACAAATGCTCCAAACGCAAAAAGAACCATTATCATAAGACTCGTAAAACTACCTTCTAGCATAAAGCGAGATAATAATTGAATCGGATAAAAATCATATACTTGAGTAGCCGTAGTAGGATTTTGACTCGTAAAGGAAAATCCCACATAAGCAATCACAAAAACCACCATCAGCGCCATTCCAAAGATAGACTGAATGACACCACTATGTTTGAAACGTAAGGTTAATCGCGATAAAAATATAGCGATGATTCCTGATATTCCTGCCCCAAACAATGTACATAATAGAATCAATACCAATCCCCGGATAGCAAAAGGCAAGATAGTCCCTTCAACAATCATCCCGTACATAATATGGGCTGGATAAACAAGAATAAAAATAACTACAAAATCAAAAATCAGATAGTATAACACTTTTGCGGTAATAATCGCCCCTTTTTGAATGGGCAGACTCAGCAACATTTCTTCATCTGTTGTTTTCTTTACACCTGTTGATTCTGTTACAATTAACATCAACATAAACATCAGTGCTGTAGTGGAAAACGAATACATCGCAAGTTCTGGCATCCCTTCTTTTTGCATAGTAATAATACTACTATAAGAAAGCATTCCAAATATGAGCGTAAAGGCTCCTATTCCTAGTATACTAAATAATAAAGCTACATAAATTTTATTCCGATATTTGCTATTCTTGAAAATCTTATTCCATAAGGCCACATAATAACATTTCAAGATTTTCATCACGCTACTCATGATTTGTTAGCTCCATAAACACTTCTTCTAAACTAGCATCTTTGGTAATTTCTTCCATCTTTCCGGTTATCACCAATTGGCCATTTTTGATAATTGCTATTTTATTGCATAGTTTTTCCGCAACTTCTAATACATGTGTGGAAAAAAAGATAGCCCCACCCGATTTGCAAAATTCCACCATAGCTTGTTTAACCAAAAAAGCTGCTTTAGGGTCTAAACCAACAAATGGTTCGTCTAAAACCAATAACTGTGGGCTATGTAAAAAGGCTGAAATAATCGCCAATTTTTGTTTCATACCATGGGAATATGAACCTATTAGATTATTTAAATACTGCTTTAATTCAAAAAGGGTTGCATATTTTTCGATTTTCTCTTTTCGAACCTCACTTTTTACTTGAAATACATCACCAATAAAATTCAAATATTGGATGCCTGTTAAAGCATCATATAAATCGGGATTATCTGGAATATAAGCTATTTTTTTCTTGCATGCAATGAGGTCATCTTGAATCGATACACCATCAATTCGAATGTCACCAGATTCAAAGGGAAGAATTCCCACAATTGACTTGATAGTTGTACTCTTTCCTGCGCCATTGTGACCAATAAAAGCAAACAAATCTCCATTTTCAACTTTCAAATTCAAGTCTTCTACTACAAATTTTCCTTTTTGATATGACTTAGAATAATGCACAATTTCTAACATAGGATTATTTCGCTATTAAACTAGCCCTTTCTTTTAATAATTGCTCCACTTTCTCCATATGGAGATATACATTGGTAGACTCTCCTTGTTGAATATCATGTTTAATAAATGAAGCATATTCATAAATTCTTTTTTCTAATTCCTTCACTTCTTCTCCTTTTTCAACCGAATGTAAATCTCTACATAAAATGGTCAAATGATGAAGTGCCTTTTGAGTCTGATCGGTTGCAAATTGTTCTATTTCACTAAAATAGTTGGCTAACTCCTCTACCCGTAATAAGCCTTTTGATGGATTAGGGGACTGTGCCAATGCTACAACTTGTACGCTTGCAAGACAATACCCAATCACAAATAACCCCACAACAATAATCATTGGAATCACTACACCAATTAATACTACCTTCATTGCAAAAAAATACAATATAGTGGTAGCCAAAAAACTCACAACTACAAATGGATAAACAACAGCAGTTAGAGGACGCAGATTTCCTTTTTTAGTTGATTTTGCAATGCATTCTGCAACAAGCCAAATCACAAAAGCAATCATCATCCATGCATAATTTACCCAAAACACAGGTTGCTCAAAAAGTTCTTTTTTCAATTGATTTACCAGTAAAAATAATACCGCATGGTAAACCAACACGATAACTGTCCAAATCGCAATATAGAATGAATTAAATTTTTGTTTCATCGTTACCTCCTTGAATTTTATCAACGACTGAATTTCTATTTTCCATCTTTTATTATATTATATTTTCTACCTTTTGTCAATTTATGTATACTATGTATTTTATGTATAAAATGAATCTATGTTCTCTTAGATTGACCAATTGGCATTTAAAATACTTTTTGTCTTGGCATGAAGTCTTAAAAAAAATACTTATACTCCATGTATAAGTATTTTTTATGTCTTATTTTTGATAAATCAATTGACCTGAACGAACAGTAGCAACAACATTCAATGCTTTGTCTAATACTACAAAATCAGCACGTTTTCCTACTTCAATACTACCTAAATATTGATCTACTCCTAAATTTTGAGCAGGGTATAAGGAAGCAAATTTTACAACTTCTTCTAGTGGCAAATTCAAAAAGCCCATTACATTCTTTACGGCTTGATTCATTTTTAGTACACTTCCTGCGAGCGTTCCATTTTCGAGTCTTGCTTCACCATTTTTTACAATGACCACTTGACCACCTAACTCTGATACACCATCTGGCATATGCTTGGCACGCATCGCATCTGTAATTAAAATGAATTTACCATTAGGTTTATTTTTATGCAATAAACGTATGGCTGGTGCACTCACATGAATCCCATCACAAATGCATTCGCAAGTCATGCTATCAAATAGATACGCTGATCCAACTGTTCCAATTTCACGATGATGAACTGGTTTCATCGCATTGTATGTATGCGTAAATGTTTTTGCCCCAGCCAAAACTGCCTTTTCGACATCAGCGTATTTGGCATTGGTATGACCAATTGAAGCAACAATGCCTTGACTAGCCAAGTAACGAATCAATTCATCACATCCTTCTACTTCTGGTGCGAGCGTCACTACTTTAATTGTATTTCCTGATGCTTCTTGATAAACTTTAAACGTATCTACTTGAGGAGCAGCCACATATTCAATGGGTTGTGCCCCCACAAAGTCCTTAGAAATAAATGGTCCTTCTAAATGAACACCCAAAATTTCAGCACCTGTTGTATAATCTGCCTCTTTATATTGTTTGACTGCTTCTAATGCTTTGATAATATTTTCTGGACTTTGTGTCATCGTAGTAGCCAAAAAAGCGGTTGTTCCCTCACTCGCTAACGCCTGAGCAATCTTCGATAAATCCTCGATTGTACCATCCATTGCATCGCTACCTGCAGCGCCGTGCACATGTTCGTCAATAAATCCAGGTACAACAACATAGTCATCAGGTAGTTCTATGAAACTATCATCTGGTTGACCGATCGATTCAAAATTTTTTTCATAAGTGAGAGCTGTTTTTTGTAGTCCTTCTGCTGTTACAATCCAAGTATTTTTAAAACCTTTCATTATTTACACTTCCTTTTTGATAATTTTAATTGCTGCTTTGAGATAGTAGTCTTGTTTGTTTAATCGATATGACTCGCTCAAAAGCACCCCTTTTGATTGATTGGTTTCTAATGTAATTGTTTTTTTCGTTTGTGTAACAATCACAAATTCATGATTTTGATACACAATTGGATATACATCTATTGTCTTTCGATCAAGCTGGATGGGAAAAGTAATCGCATATACTGCACTAAAATCGTATACTTCTACCCCATCTTCTTGATATACATTGCAGGTTTTACTTTGACAAATATTTTGATATTCAGTTAACCGATTCACTTCTTCAAATCGATTATTTTGAGTTACATCAATATATAGTTTGATATTGTCATCTAGAAGTGATTTTTCATCTGTTTCAACCACTTCAATATAAACTCCTACGTACTGCCTATTTGATTGTTTCTTGCAACCTATACTAGTCATACAGCATAGGCATAACACAAGAAAGAAAAACATCCTTTTCATTATTTGAGTCCTATACATCGTAAAATATCATTAAATGAAATAAATAGCATTAAAGCCATAAGCAATAAGAACCCGATGGTATGAATGGTATTTTCTACCTTTGGACTTGGCTTTTTCTTTGTAATTGCCTCATAGACCATAAATGCAAGTCGTCCACCATCTAACGCAGGCAGTGGTAATAAATTGATAAATCCTAAATTAACACTTAAAATAGCAATCCAACTCAATAAGGTTAAAACCCCTTGTTTGGTGGCCTCTTTCAATAAATTGAAAATACCTACTGGTCCACTTAAATCATCAACTCCAATGGACTTATCTGTAAAAAGAGCACCTAACGTTTTGAAAATCATTGTACAAGATTCAGCTGTTTCGACAAATGGCATATATAACAATTTACCCAAATGAAATTTGTTTTGACAAGTAATTCCTAGTTGTACCTTGGTTGCCACAATGCCTTGGGCATCGAGTACTTTTTTACTATAATTTTCAATTTTAGTCGTTTTCGTTACACCATCACGTTCATATGTAATTTCTAATGTTTGACCCTTTTCTAATTCTTCTGAAGTAAAATAAGCAAGGAGTGCCGATTTGGTGGATAAGGTTGTATCTCCATTAATGGCAATGATTTTATCTCCTTCTCTTAATCCCGCCTTATATGCTTTGGTTTTATCATTATTACTAGAATAACTACCAATTATGGCTTCATTGGTTCCATCCACCTTAAAAGCCAGTTCAATAGAATAAATAAAAACGCTTGGATGAATCACAATTGGTTCTTTTCCTTTGGCTGTCACCGTAATACTTCCTGTGAATTTTTCTCCGCCTTTGGCAATACTATCTAGTACTGTAGAAATGCTTTCCCAATCAGTCAACGATACACCATTAATTGATTCTAATTCATCCCCTACTTCTAATGTGTTGTTTGAACCTTCTACTACGGTAACATCACCCAAAATGGTATGTTCCGTATCAGCGTATCCTGCAAATAATCCAATCAAAAAGAAGATGAAGATAGCCAAAACAAAATTCATAAATGGACCAGCAAATACACTAAGGAAACGATTCAACAACGGTTTGTTGACAAAATTTCTATCATATGGAGCAATTTGAATTTCTTCTTTCTTTTGATAATTCACTAAGCAATCCCGATTGACGATATATCGATGAGATGTACTGCTATTTTCTTCTATAACTTCAATAAACAATTCATCTGGTAATGCTGCTTTTGTACCAATTAAATCATAAGAAGCTAGTTGATACACAGGTAAATCTTGATATTTAGGATTATCCAAATTGATAATGATTTTTGTTACCCTACCTGCTTGATCGAGTTGTAGTTTTACTTTTTGAATGCCTTTGAGGACATTATCTTCTACTTCCTCGCCTGCCATTGACACGAAACCACCGATTGGCAAAGCACGAATAGAATACACCGTTTCTCCTTTTTTCTTTTGATAAATGATGGGGCCCATCCCAATCGAAAACTCGTGACACAAAATTCCCGCTTTTTTTGCGGCAATGAAATGTCCTCCCTCATGAATCGCAACTAAAATCGTCATTACAATTGCGAATATCACAAGGCCAATTAATATCCATAAAAAATTCATTTTACTTACTCCCTTCTAATGAAATTGATGATAGATGGATTGATAAACCAATTCATGTAATGTCATCATTTTAGGTATGCTCACATCCCCTTGATTAAATCCTTGATATTGTGGATTTTCTAAGGCCTGAGCAATAATAGTTTCAATATCTAAAAAAGCAATTTTTCCTTCTAAGAACAACTGAACTGCTGCTTCATTGGCTGCATTTAAAATAGTACATTGCAATTTTCCTTTTTTGAAAGCATCAATGGCTAAAGCAACTAGTGGATACCTCTCAAATGATACTTCTTCAAAATGAAGTGCATGAACCTTTGTCAAATCAAGTGGGGTAATCGCCTCACTAGGTAGATGTCTAGGTCCTTCTAGTGCATATAAAATCGGCAAATGCATATCAGAGGAAGCCATTTGCGCAAAAATACTGCCATCACGAAATTCAACCATAGAATGAATAATACTTTCTTGATGTAAAATTGGTACTATTGCATCAATATCTATATCAAATAGATAATGTGCTTCAATCAGTTCAAAACCTTTATTCATCATAGTGGCACTATCGATTGTAATCTTTTTCCCCATTTTCCAATTTGGGTGTTGTAAAGCTTGTTCTACACTAACATGTTCAAGGTCTTCTCTTGGTAAATCCCGAAAAGCACCACCACTTGCGGTAATCCATAATTTTCGAATATCTGCTTTGTTTTTTCCTTCTAACAATTGATAAATGGCACTATGTTCGCTATCAATCGGGATAATTCGCACGTTTT
The DNA here is from genome assembly GCA_949879765.1 of uncultured Bacilli bacterium. Lineage (GTDB taxonomy): Bacteria > Bacillota_I > Bacilli_A > ML615J-28 > CAG-313 > CAG-313. Next base: position 43,693 of record CATLBQ010000002.1, on the reverse strand, counting down.
TTTCTTTCGCCTTTTGCATAATCAATTCGCCCCCCATAACCAAGGACTCTTTATTGGCAAGGTATACATCCATTTTATTTTCAATGGCTGCAACCGTTGGCATTAAACCAACAGCACCCACTAAGGCATTGATAAATATAGGATTTTCAATTTGCGCAGAGGCAATTTGTTGTAACCCAATATCTCCTATTACATATTTGATATCTGGATATTTTTCTTGTAATTTGGCAACATCATAACCATGAATGCCACATACCACCTCAGGATGGAATGCGGCAATAATTTCTTCTGCTCTATTTACATTATTTCCAAAACTAAATGCGGCTAAACGATATTCTTCATTTTCTCGAATCAAATCTAGTACTTGTGTACCAATTGAACCTGTAGCACCAAGCAATAAAATATTTTTCATTAGAATACCCCCAGTAAAAATAAAATTGCAGTAAACAAAAGTGTCGTTAAAATTGTAGAATCAAAACGATCTAATACGCCCCCATGACCTGGAAAGATTTGTCCAAAATCCTTGATTTCATATTCTCTTTTGATTTTTGAAGCAACCAAATCACCAATTTGACCAGCCACACTAAGCAAAAGCGAAATACAAAACATCACTAAAGAGAACCAATATACATTACCAAATTGAGGAAAACGCGTTTCAGAAAATGCCGGAACAAATATCTGAATCATCACAATAAAAGCTGTTCCCACCAAAGCACCACAAATTGTACCCGCAATACTTCCTTCCACTGTTTTTTTAGGACTAATACTTGGACATAACTTCTTTTTTCCAAAAAGAACACCAAATTGATATGCCCCAATATCGGTAAACATAGTGGTAAGAAGCACATATCCAAGCAAAACCAATCCTACCCAATTGATTTCAATTATATTGAATAAATCATAATATCCCAAAGTAGGCCTTACACTAAGCAATGGTTCCCAGTGCCAAAACAAATCACTATTTCTTAGTCCTGCCATAATTGCAAAAGAAAATCCACTATAAATTAAAGCAAAAATAAAGAAGCAAACATCTTTCATCGCAATTCCTTTGCCTAAAATACCGATAAATAGCAAAGTTATTACACTTAAAATTAATGTATATACAATATCTTCTACACAGTTTTCTCCCCTATTTTCGCCAATTCCGTTATACCCAACAGATAAAACCATTAGACTAGAAAAAATAGGTATAATATATAAACATACCTTCGGTATTGCATTTTTACTTCTATACATACGAAGCAACTCAAATGTACCTATATAAGCTAGCACAGCAAATAATAAAGTAGATGCCCATCCACCCAAAAGTATAAATGGAGCAAATACCAAAAACATAATCGCACCAGTAATTACACGTTTTAACATGATTTATCCTCCAATCCACCAAAGCGACGATGTCTACTTTGATATTCTTCTATTGCAATATAAAATTCTTTTTCATGAAAATCTGGCCAATATGTTTTTGGAAAATACATTTCCGCATATGCTATTTGCCACAATAAAAAGTTACTAATCCTCATTTCGCCACTCGTTCGAATCATAAAATCCACCATTGGCATATTATACGTGTACAAATGCCCTTCAAAAATCGACTCATTGATTGCATCTATGGGTAATTTTTTTTCCTGAACCAGTTTTGCAATTGACTTTGTAGCCTGAATAATTTCTTCTTTTCCGCCATAGTTAAAAGCAAAAGAAAGCGTAAGTCCTGTACAATGCTTGGTTTGCTCAACTGCCTCATCAATGGCTGATAAAACCGCTGGTGAAACATAATTTCTAGAACCTATCATTTGTAATTTGATATTTTTTTCTTTTGTCTTAGGCCAATTGTTACATAAACGAATAACTTCCTTCATAATATAATCCACCTCTTCTTGAGGCCTTGACCAATTTTCTGTACTAAATACAAAGCAAGTCAAATAAGAAATTCCCAAACGACTAGCGACTGTAGCAATTTCTTGTAGTGTCTTTGCACCTTTGTGGTGTCCCATTGTACGAGGAAGTCCTCGCTTTTTCGCCCACCTTCCATTGCCATCTAAGATGAGTGCAATATGCTTAGGAAGGGGTTTCGATTGTATTTTTTTTAACAATTCTTCTTTTCTCATCAGTATCACCTATACATCTTTATATTATACTACACATTGTGAATTTTTACCAATAATTCAATTCAAAGTTATCTAAAATTTCCGTGAAATAGAAAAAAGGAATATCCGAAGATATTCACTTTTTTTATTTTTGGCTCATTTTTTTCTTATATTTCATCGTAATATGTTTACGTGTAACATATAGAATAGATACACCACTCACTACGACTACTGTTACAACTAAGAAAATATACACGGGTACCATATTGGTATACGCCTTTACTTGACTCCACATGATTACCACTTGTTCATTATAAGAATCAAAATCGTTCATAATTGCGCATCTTGCAATTAAGTTTTCGCTTGGATACTGGGTTTGTAGTTTATTTTCATATCCGAGGAACGGATAAATGACTGCACTTCTTCCCTCACTCAATGTTCCTTCAAAGAGATATGATAAATCATACGCTTCTACTTCTTGCCATACTTCTGTTTGCTCCATCGCATCTAGAATGCCTGATTCTTCTGAAACATAATGATATATTTTTCCATCATATGATACCATATCCCCTTCTTCATATTCTCCCTCAGGATCATATGCACAAAGTTCAAAGTATTCCTCATTATCGGGATAAATCATAAGGTCGGCTGGTTTATCTTTGATACAACAATACAATTGATTTTCATAAATGACCATAGATTCGTTTTCGGCAAGATATTCACAATTGACTGCATAATCTGTTGCACCATACCATGCTCCAGCAAGAGTGAACAATTCATCACCAACAATATAAGGTGTATAACCGATATAATCCATATTGCTAGCCGCATTGATAGGGTCTGACAAATAATCTAAAAACAAATAAGCTAGTTCAATATTCTTCGCTCCCTTAGGGATAGTCCAAGCATCATACCAAATGTTACTGCCATCTTCTGGTACATAATATTCTAGGCGTTTGCCTTGCTCTTCTTCTGCCGTATCAATAGAAAACACAGCATCTCCCGAATAAGCTAAATTCAGTTTGATTCTTCCTGTTACAATATCATTTTTACCAGAGTCCACTTCAAAACCAAAAATATTTTCTTTCATGCTGATGAGTTCTGCTTTTACACGAGCAATCTTTTCTTTATTTTCCCGATCACTTTCAAAAGAACCATCCAATTTGAAATCAAAAATATCTTGTACCAACTGATTATAACGTTGTTGATTGGCCTCTGTTGGATTTTCTAAATAGGCATTTTTGATGTTTTGAAATGTTTCATCTTGGCTATACGCATGCATCAGTCCAGCAACAAAAGCATCACGAATTGAATTTTTAATTGAAATTAAATCCTTATATTTCGGATCCCAAAATACATCCCAGGATTTTACATCTTCACAAATGGTATCACTACAAGTAGGATCATATACGATACCAAGAGTTCCCCACATATATCCTACCGCAAACTCATCTAAATTCACAGTTTTGCCTTGATAAGGCACTTCCATTTGTTTGAGTTTTTCTCTTAAAGCCTTAGATGCATACTTTTCATAATTAGGGATTTTTTCCGCATAATCTTCCATTGGAATGACCAATTCTTGCTTGATCATTTTCTGAATCATATAATCTGATGTACAAATCAAATCATAGGTACCTTCTTTTTGAAGCGTAAACTGATTATACATGGTTTCATTGGTATCATATGTATAGTAATTGACTTTAACATCATATAGGTCTTCAAATTCTTGAATCAAGTCCACATATCCATCTTCACCATTAGAAATATAATCTTCTACATTATAAATCGTAAGCGTAGAACCAGCAAATTTGCTTTTGGCATTTGCTTTGGTGATATTGGCTAATCCCATAGACAATCCAAGCATTAAAATCAATGTAAATACTGTCTTTTTCATTGTTACTTCCTCCGCATAGTTGCTACTTTGGTAGCTTTTTTATTGTTATACACGGTAATTGCAATCACTGCTCCTAATACAACCAAGAACAAGATGGTACTTAATGCTCTTACTTCAGGAGGAATCGGATGCTTAACTACAATTTTTTGAATATAAGTCGATATCGTTTCAAAAGAAGGTTCTTTTAAATATTGCGTAATGACAAAGTCATCTAGTGATAACGTAATTGAAAGTAAGAAACCTGAAAAAATACCTGGTAAAATCTCAGGAAGAACGACTTTGAACAAAGCATACCATGGCGTTGCTCCTAAATCTAGGGCGGCTTCATAAATACTAGCATCCATTTGTACCAATTTAGGTTTCACATTCAAATACACAAAAGCAACGGTTAATACAACATGCCCAATCAATAGTGTCCAAAATGTATAACTCAGATTCAAAGATTTGAATAGTACCGCAAGTGATAAAGCCATTACGATTTCCGCATTCACTACAGGCAATTGTGTCGCTGTCTCCACTGCCTTCTTGTATCTTCTTCTTGCATAAAATGTGCCTACTGCCCCCATAGTGCCTAGTAAAGTGGATACCACTGCGGAGACAAAAGCAATCAATACTGTATTGCCAATCGCCTTCATTAAAGAGTCATTGGCAAACAAGTCTTTGTATAGTTGTAAAGAAAAACCAGTCCAAACGCCTAACTCAACACTTTTAGTAAAGGAAAAAACAATTAGAACCAAAATGGGCAAATACATCAAAAACAAAATCAAATATAAATAACTTTTTGCTACTATTTTTCGAGTGTTTGGACGTTTTACCATAATGATGTTCTCCCTCCTGTTTCATCTTTAGAAAATTTTCTAGAAATGAATACACTAATTCCAATCAATAACAACATAATCAATGCCATTAAAGAACCAAAATTCCAATCGGCTTGGTTAAAGTATAAATCAATATAGCTACCAAATAAAACGACATTGTATTCTGACAAGATATCAGAAATGACATAAGACGATAGCGTAGGCATAAATACCATTGTCGCTGCAGATACAATTCCTGGCATTGTCATTGGAATAATGACTTTAAAGAAAGTCACAAAACGATTGGCACCAAGATCAGCACTTGCTTCAATTTGAGATTTATCCATTTTCAACATTGTAGAATATAACGGTAAAATTACAAAAGGCAAATAGTTGTAGACTAACCCTATCATCGTTGTTAGTCCTGAATTGGCACCTGTTGAAATGCCTATCCAATTGAGAACATCTCGAGTCGCACTCGTCCGAATAATAAAGTTAATCCACATAGGCATGACAAATAACATGACCATCACCGATGAACGATTGTAGTTTTTATTGGCAAGTATCATGGCTAGAGGATATCCAATCAATAAACATATCACGGTATTTAAAATAGCATATACAAACGAAATCAATAAAACATTGACATTTGTCGAGTCAGAGAAAAATTTCAATAGATTATCAAAGGTAAATGCACCTCCCTTATTGGTAAATGCATAATAAATGATAAAGAAAACAGGAATGATAATGAAACAAATCAAAAATAAAACATATGGAAAAGATAAATATTTACGCTTAAATTTCATACTTCGACAAATCCGCCTTTAGTTTCAATTTGATTTTGCTCGAATCTATACTGATACTCACGGTATCCGATTCATTCCATGTCCATTCAGTATCAACTATAAAGTCTTCTTCATCTTCTGTTCGAATGATCAATTGATAGTGATCACCTTTCCATACCATTTGAATAATTTGTCCCGTAATGTTACCTTCTTCTAAATTATCACTGATTTCAATATCTTTCATATCAATTGTAGCAATAACATCTATATCATCTAAATCATATTTTTTACCATTCGGTGTAATAAAATAGCCTTTTTCATCTAAGGTAGCTCCTTCTACCAATTGTGTCACATCGCAAGCCCAAGATGCCCCCGCAAAAACAACTTCATTATTTTTATTGATATAAGCATCTTCATAAATGTTTGCGGTATATTCCCGTTTCATAATTTGAATCAAATCAGGTTCAATCGTTAAACTAATATCTTGACCCACAGGATGATCGACTGTCGATTGAATCAATACTTCATTATTCCCTACCATTGCGGTAAACTGATAGTGAATTCCTTTGAAAATTTTATTCACAATCTTGGCCTTTACTTTTCCCTCATTAGGTGAATGAATGATAATATCTTCTGGTCGAACTACAACGTCCACTTTTTCATTGATCTCAAAATCATCCACACAGTCCCAAGTTGTTCCTAAAAAACGTACCTTTTGAGGACCTATCATTGTTCCTACATAAATATTTGATTCACCAATGAAGTCCGCAACAAAAGCATTTGCTGGCTCATTATAAATATCTAGTGGTGTACCAATTTGTTGAATCACACCATCTTCAATCACGACGATTCGATCACTCATAGTCAAAGCCTCTTCTTGGTCATGCGTTACATAGATAAAAGTAATGCCTAATTTTTTATGCATTTCCTTTAGTTCCAATTGCATTTCTTTTCTCATCTTTAAGTCCAATGCGCCAAGTGGTTCATCCAATAGCAAGATTTCTGGTTCATTGACAATTGCTCTTGCAATAGCAACCCTTTGTTGTTGTCCACCAGAAAGAGTTGTCACATTTCGGCATTCAAAAGACTCTAAATCTACAATTTTCAAAGCTTTCTTTACTTTTGCATCAATTTCATCCTTGGTATATTTTCTCGTTTTTGTAATGACATTGCCTTGTTTATTGGTGGTTTGATAACTTACCTTTTTGAGTTTCAGGCCAAACGCAATATTATCATACACATCTAGATGAGGAAAAAGTGCATATCGCTGAAACACAGTATTGAGGGGTCTTTTATGAGGGGGTAATTGGGCAATATCCATACCATTGAGTAGAATTTGACCACTATCTGGCATCTCTAGCCCCGCAATCATCCGTAGTGTTGTTGTTTTTCCACATCCTGATGGGCCAAGAAAGGTAACAAATTCACCTTTTTGTACAGATAGATTCAAATTTTCAACAACAATACTGCCATCAAACGATTTGTTCACATTTATTAATTCTAAAATTACATCATTCTTCTCCATTTTTAAAATCCTCCTATTTAAAAGTTTGGTGGGCTACTGACCCAAATAATACGACATTGTTTATCCCTAACATTTTTCAAATAATGATTTTTACTAGACTCATAATAAAAAGTCTCACCCTTTTTTACCTTTTGCACAAGACCGTCTATACAAAGCAAAACTTCTCCTTCTAACACATATCCAAATTCTTGACCTTCATGGGGATAATCGATGTCCGTTTGTTGATGGGGATAAATTGTGACTAGAATCGGTTCCATCTCGTTTTTTTGGGCATTAGGAACCAACCATTTGATTTGATAACTCTCTGTATCTTTAACAAAATAGTCGTCTTCTAAAAAGACTGTCTTTTCCATACTTTGCTCTCGAAAGAAATCACCCAAATTGGTACCTAACGCATTGACGATATCTTCTAGCGTTGAAATGGATGGTTCAGCCACATCATTTTCGAGTTGAGAAATATAGCCTTTTGTCAGTTCTGTTCTATCGGCTAACTCTTCCTGCGTTAAATTGCAACGGATCCTCAATTCTTTGATTTTCTTACCAATCTTCAAAACATCACCTTCTTTTGGTTTAAGAATTTTAATTTATTTGTTTAGTAATTCTAAACTAGACCCGCTAATATTATATGGATTTTCTACAAGTTTTTCAACCATTTTACATATAAAGTTATCTATGATTTCAAAATGCGGTTATTTTATACCAGATTTCATTCAAATAGCCTAACAAAAATTTCCGATTGTTTGATTATTTCGGTACAATAAAATCCCTTTGTTTAACTTCTTCATTTATGGGAAATACTATGGTGAGGTGATGATATGAAAAAAATAATTATTGTTGGTGCAGGAATAACGGGTTTATCCGCAGGAATCGGTGCATTAGAAGCTGGATATGATGTAGCCATTTATGAAAAGAACCAAACAGCAGGTGGTTGTTGTGGCGGATGGTATCGTGATGGATATTACATTGATAACTGTATGCACTGGCTTACTGGAACCAATCAAACCACCAAAATGTTTAAACTGTGGAAAAAGATTGGTGCTATCGATGAAACAAGCAATCTGTATCAAGGAAAATATTTTTATAAAAGTCATGATGAAAGTACATCCATTGCACTCTATACCGATTTAGAACAAACAAAACGGGAAATGCTTGAGCTTTCTCCGACGGATAGTCCTGAAATTCAGCGTTTTATTTCTACAGTAAAACACTTGATTATTGCCAATCAACAAGCCCCTTTTATACAACACACCTATCATACCACCGCAGGATACGTAAAAGCCTATTGGCACTATCGTCATCTTTCACTAGCCGATTTAGCCAAGCGTTTTCAACATCCCCTACTTCAAAAACTCTTTACGGATTATCTTCCATCCTACTATTCAAGCATCGCACTGCTTTTGACTTATGCGGCATTTGCCAGTGGAAATGGAAAGATCTATCAAGAAGGATCATTGGCCTTCACTCAAAATATACTTCATCACTATTTACAATTGGGTGGGAAGATTTTCTACAATAGTGAAGTGGTCAAAGTCAATCATCCTCAAAAAACAATTGACTCCGTTGAACTAGCCACTGGTGAAGTCATTCCAGGGAATTATTTTTTCTTTGCTTGTGATGCCATTTATGTATATCAACACTTATTACCTGATATAAAAATGCCCCATCGTTTGATGCAAAAATTAAGTGAAAAAGAAAAATACCCTATTCCTTCTGCTTTTCAAGCAGCTTATGTCGTTGATACAAAAGAGGGTCCTGTTCAAGATACAGAAATTATTGCCATTAGCCCCCAAAAAATTGGAGAAATCATTACCAATCGACTTTGTGTAAAATCTTATCATTATTTACCTTCTACCAAAGATGAAGTTGTCTATCAATTGATGGTTCCTCAAGATGAAGCATCTTATGTATATTGGAAAGCCCTACAGGAAAAAAATCCTAAGCTCTATCAGCAAGAAAAAGAAAAACTAGCCACCGAATTGATGAAACAAATGATTCAGTTTTTTCCTCAGTTAAAAGGACACATCAAACTCTTAGATAGTTGGACACCTTATACCTATACCAGTTATTTTCATGCTCACTTTGGTTCTTTTATGGGTTTTTCTTTTACCCAACAGTCCTCATTACAAGGGGTGCATTCAAGAATCAAACAAATACAAAATGGTTATGTATTATCCATTTGGAACAATATCACAGGTGGTCTGCCCATTGCCTGTCGAATGGGGTATGATGCAACCAAAGAAATTTAAAAAACCTCAACAATCTGTTGAGGTTTTATTCCTATATTATTGGTCTAAATACCAACTTGCCTTCTTTAAAAGTTTGCGAATTTCCAGATGTTGAGGACAAGTTTTTTCACATTTACCACAGGCTATACAATCTTTTGCTTTTCCTTTTTGGAAAGTATAGGTTTGATACTTTTCTTTGACATGATCGATTTGTTGACCATGAACATCATTCAAACAAGTGAAAATATCTGGTATATCAATTTGTTCTGGGCAACCTTCTACACAATATCTACATCCTGTACAAGGAATGGTATTTGCTTTCTTGATGATATCTTTGACTTGTTGAATGATACTATATTCTTGTCTAGAAAGTGGTTGAAACTCCTCCATATAACTGAGATTATCATTCATTTGTTCCTCATTGCTCATACCTGATAACACCATCATTACACCTTCAAATGATGCGGCATAACGAATGGCATAACTCGCATAAGAATGGGATCCCAGTTGGTCAAATAAATCTTGTGCCTTTAGTGGAATATGAACCAAACTGCCTCCTTTAACTGGCTCCATTACAATAATGGGTTTCTGATGTTTTCTACAAACCTCATAGCATAATCGACTTTGAATTTTTGGATCTTCCATGTCTAAATAATTGAGTTGGATTTGAACAACCTCAATTTGGGGTTGTTCTGTTAGAATCCGATCCAACACTTCTGCTTGATCATGGAAGGATAACCCTACATGCTTGATTTTACCTTCTGCTTTTAACGCATAAGCCGTTTCATAGGCATGTGTTTGTTTGTATTTTTGATAATTGTCTTTATTTTGGGCATGCATCAAATAGAAATCAAAATAGGTTAAACCACAAGCTTGTAGTTGCTTTTCAAATAAGGGTCTAATCTCTTCTTCTGTTTGAAATAAGGAAGAAGAAAGTTTATTCGTATATACAAATTGTTCACGGGGATATCGGTCAACCAAACAAGCTTTTAGTGCGATTTCGCTCTTTCCTTCAATATAGACGCTTGCGGTATCAAAATAATTGAATCCTTTAGACATAAATGCATCAATCATTTTCGTTAATGCAGGGTAATCTACTTCGCTTCCTTGCATGGGGAGCCGCATACATCCAAATCCCAGCTGTTTTTTTACTTTTTCAAAACGCATCATTTTCTCCTTTATTCATCTTCTTCATCAATTACAACAGGATGCCAAGCGAGTGGTAATAGTGAGGCAATGCTGACTTTTTTCAATTGGTTGTTTTCATCATTGACAATCACTAAAATATCTTTTGCATATGCCAATAACATTTGGCGGCAATTCCCACAAGGAGAAACCACACCATTAGGAGATTTTTCATGTACTGCTACAATAGTATCAAACGATTTTTCACCTGCAGCAATGGCTATGCCCATTGTAATATATTCCGCACAAGACCCATGAATGCCATCACAATTGACACCTGTGTATATCTTATTGGAACTAGACCGAATCGCACAACCTACGGTATGGTGGTAAATGCCATCATCAAAATGCTTGGCTAGTGTATCTAATCCCATTTGAATCAATTGATAATCGGCTTGGGTCAACTCTTCATATTTCATTTGTTTTTCCTTCTTTTCTCAATATTCTACTCCACAACTGACATTAGCATAAGGGATAGTCAATATACATTTTCCTGTAGTTATATCCAAATATGTAATGGTGTGACTATTTTTATTAAAACTGATGATACACGTTTGATCTTTAGATAAAATCATATGACGAGAATGCTTTCCATAAGTAGGCATCATCTCTTGATAAACCAATCGGTGATGCTCTATCTTATATCTTGCAATCGTATCTAATCCTCGGTTAGAGGCAAACAAGTAATGATTTTGAATCAATACTGTAGCCCCATAGGTGTTTCCTGCATACCCTTGTGTTGTACTGATGATTTGTTGTACCTCTCTTTTGGTTTCATCTATCACCAACACTTCATTGCTGTATTCAGTAATCGTATACAAATAGCCCTCATATACAATCGTATGTCTTGGTCCGCATCCTTTTGGCAAATGAATTTCATCAATTTGATGCCAATCCATATCATAAACAAATATGGTATCTAGCGCTATATGGTTACATAAACCCGTTCTTCATCTTCTGAAAGACTCACACAATGGCATTGAGATAACGGGGCATCAGGTGCTTGTTTTTGATAATGCAAATGAGAAAATTTTCCTTGTTTGACATCAAGACTACAATACGCACCATCAGCATAACTTGCCGCAAACAAGCGTTTGTGTTTGGGACTATAGACCAGATGAGTGAGTGTCATTCCTGGTAATGAAAATCTATCTATTTCTACTAATTGTTCTTGCACTACTTGATAAGAAATCATTTGCAAAGGCTGTTTGGTGTATGTATATAAATAGCCATCCCCTTCTATGATAAAACTTGGTGCCATCAGTGTTTTGGCATCAAGGGCTTGAACTTGCAACGTCTCTTGATTGACTTCAAATAAGGTACAAGCATGTTCATCTTGATTATAACTAGATACGACCAGTTTCATATCCTTATTCCTTGGATAATTGATTTTGATTTTCAAAAAAATACTTAATAATATCCGTTCTTGTCACAATACCAATAAATTTTTTTCGATCATCAATCACTGGTACAAAGTTTTGAACCGTTGCTTTTAAAATCAAATCATCAATTTGTGCCGAAATATCAATCGGTAAGTTATCTCTAAAGCGCTGAACCTCACTAATTTTAATGTTTTCCGCTTCACTTAAATTAAATTGGTGGCGGTTTTTGATTTCCCAAAGGATATCCCCTTCGGAAAGTGTTCCAATATAATCCCCTTCCTTATTAATAATAGGGATAGATGTATAGCGGTGATACTCCATTTTTTCCAGCGCTTGGCGAATGGTAAAGTCATCATAAATGTATACAACTTGTTGTTTGGGTTTTAGAAAAAATAAAATATTCATAGTGCCTCCTATTCTATTTACTTTTTTCTCGTTTTTATTCTTTTTCTTGCATTGCTTTGACGTGTGCGGCTATTTCCATAATCAATTGTTCTGTTTTTTCCCAGCCTAGACAAGGATCAGTAATGGATTTACCAAACACACCTTCATCTATCTTCTGGGCTCCATCTTCTAAATAGGATTCAATCATCAATCCCTTGACCATGTTTCTTATTTTTGGGTTATGTTCCATACTATTTAAAACAGATAGCGCAATTCTTGGTTGTTCATCCCAGTGTTTATTGGAATTGGCATGATTGGTATCTACGACAATACAAGGATAAGCAAGATTCGATGATTCATACATTTCACATAAATGAACCAAATCTTCATAATGGTAATTCGGATGTGATTCCCCTTGTTTATCGACATAGCCACGTAAAATCGCATGGGTAAATGGATTGCCTTGACTCACGACTTCCCATCCTCTATAGATAAAAGTATGCGCATGCTGAGCCGCATAAATCGCATTCATCATCACACTCAAATCCCCACTTGTTGGATTCTTCATACCCACTGGCAAATCTAATCCACTTGCGGTCAAACGATGGCTTTGATTTTCAACCGATCTTGCTCCTACTGCAACATAAGAAAGCAAATCAGATAGATACCTATGATTTTCTGGATATAGCATCTCATCTGCGCAAGAAAAGCCGGTTTCTGCCAAAGCACGCATATGAAGTTTGCGAATAGCAATCAGTCCTTTTAACATATCTGGACTAGAAATAGGATTGGGTTGATGAAGCATTCCTTTATAGCCTTTACCTGTTGTTCTTGGTTTATTGGTGTAGATTCTAGGAATTATCACCAATTGTGCTTTTACTTTTTCTTGAATGTCTCTTAGACGTTTCATATACTCTATCACAGCATCTTCTCTATCTGCAGAGCATGGTCCTATAATTAACATCATTTTATTGCTTTTGCCATAAAAGATGTCCCGAATAGCCGCATCATTTTGTTGTTTTACCGCCATAAGTGTTTCACTTAATGGATATAATGCTTTGATTTCTTGTGGTGTTGGCAATTTTCTAATAAAATCCATATTCATATTATCACATCCTATTGATCAAAATAACTTCTTCTGTTCGTAGAAAGCCGCATGATGGCTTTCATTTTTTCTATATCTTCATGCGCTAAGGCTTCTTTTAATAGATGAAACTGCTGTAAAAAGATATCCATTTGCGCAAGTAATTGTTCTTTATTGCATAAGAATAACTCACTCCACATCGCTTCATTGATTTTGGCAATTCGTGTCAAATCACGAAATGAATCACCAGTATATTCGACCAAATGAGTAGATTCCTTACAAGTCATAAGACTAATTGCAATACAGTGCGTCAGCTGTGATAAAAATCCAATCATTTCATCATGAAGGCTTGGAGAAAGAAACTGAATATGTTGAAACTCTAACAATTGACCCAAGGATTCGGCTACCTCAATGGCCTCTTTTGTAGAATCTTCTGTGGGAGTAATGATATAATTGGCTCCTTTAAACATCTGTTCATCACTATGTTCTACTCCATACACTTCTTTTCCTGCCATTGGATGTGCACCAATGTATTCTATATCAGTACGAAGTATTCTTTTTAGTTCATCAATTAACCATACCTTAATTCCCGTTACATCAGTTAGAATCGCATGGGGTTTGATGTATTGTTGATACTGTTTGATCCACTCCACCAAAATGTGTGGATATAATGCAAAAACAACAATATCAAACTGTCCAACATAATCTGGTTGAACACTTGTGGTTCCATGGGCAATCATCCCTTTTTTAGTGCATAATCGATAGATGATGCTTGAATATCAATGGCTCCTACTTCGTATCCTTTATGCGTGAGAGCTGTAGCATAAGAACCACCCAATAATCCTAGTCCAACAATCAGGATTTTTTTATGTGGATCAATCATCTTGCCTCACCTCTATTCCCAATTGAATCAAATCATCGAAAAAATGAGGATAACTTTTATGTATGGCTTCAGCACCATGGATAATCCCCCCTAAGACAGAAAGCAATATGGAAAGAGCCATCACAATACGATGATCTTGCCACCCTTCTAATTCTTCCTTAGGGGCATGAAGATGTGTATTATCAATCCATACCTCATCTTCTCCTTCGATACACAATACCCCACATTTGGCCAATTCTTGGGTGATAGCTTCAATCCGATTACTTTCTTTGATTTTAAGTCTTGATGTATGCGTAAAGTGTCCCCCATGCATCAAGGCAGCAAAACAAAATAAAATGGGTCCTAAATCAATACAATGGGCCATATCTATATGAGCATATCCTTGACTTAACAAAGAAAAATAAGTGGTATAGACCCGATCACCTTGTTTAGATTGCGGATTTAACCCCTGAATTGTAACATGACCTCCTACATAATTGAGTGCATCTAGAAATGCAGCATTAGAATAATCCCCTTCTATTGCATAGTCTTGTGCAAGATAGTGTTGATGTCCTACCACATGATAGCCATTCTCTCGTTCTTCAACTTCAATTCCTGCTGCACGCAGTACTTCTAAGGTCATATCTACATACGGTTTACTTTCTAATGGGGTAGTAAGGGTAATGGTACTTTCTTGAGGTAAGAGTGGAAGAGCAAACAATAAACCTGTAATAAACTGACTACTGATATTGCCTGCTAGAACAAAATGATCACTTTTTAACTGACCATGTAGTGTGATGGCTTCCTCTGCGTGTTCGATTTGAATCCCTTGCTTTTGAAAAATAGGTTGATATTCCTGAATACCTCGTGTAATGAGACGCTTAGTACCTTGCAATGTAATGGTTTTACCCGTTAGTAATAAAATGGGAATGAAAAAGCGTAAAGTACTCCCACTTTCCATACAATCTATATACAAATGCTCGGGAAGTTTATCCAATAAAATCTTTCCTTGTACATGCACTATGCCATCTTGATAATCTACCATTTTCCCCAATGTCTTTAGACCATGTAGTGTGGCCAAAATATCTTGATTAAGCTCAATATTGTAAATCGTGCAGGGTTTATCTGCCAACATGGCCGCAATCAGTACACGGTGAGCATAACTTTTCGATGGTGGGGCAACAATTGTGCCACTTGCTTGACTTTTTGTAATCGTTACCTTCATCTTATTCCCCTTTCTTTTTATAGATGTTGAATCAAATAATCCATCGCCTCGATATAGCCTTGAAAACCATGACCCTGAATAGTCTTTTTGGCAATCAAACGCACATAACTATGAGCTCTAAAGGATTCTCTTGTTTGAATATGAGAAAGATGCACTTCTACAGTTGGAATCATTACCGCCTTAAGCGCATCTAAAATCGCTATGCTAGTATGCGTATAAGCCGCAGGATTGATAATAATCCCATCAACATGTTGATTATACGCTTCTTGTATTTTATCTACGATAGCCCCTTCCGCATTAGACTGAAAAATTTCAATTTCTATTTGTCTGGCTTTGGCTTGTTCTTCTAACAAGACACATAAATCTTGATAGGTTTGATGGCCATATATTTCAGGTTCTCGAATACCCAAGAAATTGAGATTCGGACCATTGATGACTAATATTTTCATTGATATACCTCTTTTTGAATCTGTTCGATTACTGTTTCTATGTCTTCTTGATTCGCAATGACAATATCTGCAGCTAGTCTATATTTCTCATATCGCTCCTCATATCGTTTTTGCAATTGCTCTTTTTGAGACGATAATGGTCGATTGCTTGTGGCTTGTAATAGATGTAGCGGCCGATCTAAAAAGATGATTTTTCCATTCATACGCAGGGCATCTATATTCTGCTTTCTTAAAATAGCACCACCACCTGTTGCAATGACCCTATTTCCTTCTTTTGCTATATGAGCTATCACCATTTCTTCTATTTCTCTAAATTTTGCTTCTGTTGTTTCATTTAAATAAGATGCTATAGGCATTGATAAAATTTGCTCTATCGCTTCATCTGTATCAAAAAATGTTTTACCCAATCTTTCCGAAAGGATCTTTCCAATGGTGGTTTTTCCACTAGATGGCATCCCCACCAACACAATATTTTCTTTTTTTCGTTTGATATCTTGATAAATTTCATCAATCAGCGTATCTGAATATTTTTGATTGGTAAAGTATTCTGCCGCATATACGGCTTGAGCAACTAGCATATATAATCCTGATATCGCTGGAATGTTTCTTTTTTGTGCCATTTGTATCAGCATGGTTTGTAAAGGATTATAAATGACATCACAGACTGCTTCTAATGCTATAAATGGGGTAATATCTAGTATTAAATCTTGACCATGAGGATACATTCCACAAGGAGTTGTATTGACAATAATCTGTGCATCTTGGTGAAGTTTAGTCGCCTCTTGATAAGAAATTTGATTGGGTTTTGGATTTCTTGATACGATTAAAATTTCCTTTGCGCCTAAATCTTGAAAAACAAGCTTTGCTGTCTTAGCGGTACCCCCACTCCCCAAAATAAGCACTTTCCTGTTTTTTACCTCAATTTGATGATGGATTAGCATTTGTTTGAAACCTAGATAGTCAGTATTATACCCCCATAGCACACCATTTTGATTGATAATCGTATTGATGACACCAATTTGTTTGGCCTTTTCATCGATATGATGTACATAGTCCATTACCTTTTCTTTATACGGAATGGTCACATTGATAGCTCGAAAAGCATGCGTCTTCATAAAACCATCCAATTCTTCTACTGAGAGTTCTTGTAATTCATAGGTGTAATCCGTTATTTTTTCATGGATTTCCTTTGAAAAACTGTGCCCTAGATGGGCTCCTATTAAACCATATTGCATACTTTATGCCTCAAATGTTAAAAAATCATTTCCATACCGACTAGCCAATAAATCTGCTACCACAATAGCCACAAGGCTATCCACTACAACTGCCATTCGTCTAATGATGGCAGGATCATGTCTACCTTGGATTTGAATGTGTGTATCCTTCTTTTGAAGCAAATCCACTGTATCTTGAATCTGGCCAATGGATGGGGTTGGCTTTACGACTACATTGAACCTGATAGGCATTCCATTGGTGATTCCCCCATTGATACCACCATTGTGATTGGTTTTGGTTCGAATCGTCTGATTGTCCATATAAAAAGGGTCATTTGCCTTTGATCCACTCATTTGCGCAAAATCAAAACCTGCGCCAAATTCAATGCCTTTGATGCCACCAATTGAAAATAATGCATTCGCTAGTTTTCCTTCAACACTAGAAAACCATGGTTCACCAAGGCCTGCTGGAAGGCCTATAATAGCCGTTTGCAAAATACCGCCTAATGAGTCTTGTTGGAAAAAGGCTTCTTCCATTTTTTCTTTCATCTGTTTTTCTACATCATCTAGTACAGGAAAGAGTTTGGTTTGTAAAGATAAAATATCTTTTGGGTAATCCGCAAATGGACGATCTTTTATCCCACCACAAGTTAAAATATGTGTGCCAATATAAATCTGTTTTTGTTCTAATGCCTTTTGAACAATGGCACCTAGCGCTACAATGGGCGCTGTAATTCTTCCAGAAAAATGACCCCCTCCGCGATAATCACTATATCCGTGATATTTCATCAAGGCCGTATAATCCGCATGTGATGGTCTTGCCAAATGAGAAATATCACAATAATCACTACTCCTCACATCTTGATTTTCAATCACAATGGCAAGAGGTGCACCAGTTGTATACCCTTGAAATACACCACTTAAAATGGTATATTGGTCTTGTTCAATTCTTGAAGTCTCAAGGTGACCTTGAGGTCTACGTTTACTGAGTTGAAATTCAAGAAAATCTGTATCTACTTTGATGCCAGGTGCAAGTCCATCTAAAACAGCACCAATTCCTTTGCCATGACTTTCACCAAATAAAGTCAGTGTCACACCATCACCTAGTGTATTTCTCATAAATCCTCCTTATAAATAGGGGTCTAATGCTTCAAATGGGAGCGATAGAATTTTACACTTTCCAATGGATTCCACATAAATCACTGAAATGGTGTCCCCTGTTCTTTTTTTATCTAACATCATATATGAAAGCAGCTCTTCTTTCAATAATTCACATCTTGTAGGTAAATGATATTTTTCAAGAACAGCTTGAATTCTTTGTTTGACTTCTTCACTACAAAAATACAACATGCCCATACCTACACATTCCCCGTGAAGATATCTCTGAAAACCACCTTTACTTTCAATGGCATGGCCTACTGTATGGCCAAAATTCAGTATTTTTCGCAAATGTTCCTCTTTTGGATCTTGTTCAACAATGCTCTTTTTTACAAGAAGAGCCCGAATAATGATACTTTCGATATCCGAAAATACATCTTGACTTTTTTCAATTTGTTCAAATAATGATGCATCTGAAGTTGCCCCCATCTTCAGGGCTTCCACTAATCCTGCATATAGTTGTCTTTTGTCTAATGTTTTGAGTACCATTGAGTCAATCAATACCCCTATTGGTGGATAAAAAGCACCCACAATATTTTTCACACCCGCTTTATCTATAGCAGTTTTTCCTCCAATTGAAGCATCTACTTGTGAAAGAAGGGTTGTTGGTATATTGTAAAAAGCAATACCGCGCATATAGGTAGCAGCGACAAAACCAGCTATATCGCCTACAACTCCACCACCTAATGCAATAATGCAATCACTACGTGAAAATGAATGTTCAATTAAAAAGGCAATGATTTTTTCATAATTTTCAAAATTTTTACTCGCTTCACCTTGTTCAAAAGTATACACAACGGCATGTGCGATTTGTTGTTGAAGGCACTCCACATAAGTTTTGGGTACACCACTATCGGTAATGATCAATACATTTTGATGCGTAAAGGAAAAATAAGATTCAATGTGCTGTAAACCTCCATTTTGAATGACGATATCATAAGAAGTATCTTTCATTGTAATGGTCAATACTTTTGAAGTTTGCTGTTGATGGGTAATGATTCTTTTTTGATATTGTTTCGATACATCCATCGTATGACGCAAAAAAGAAATATACGCATCTTGAATATCCTTATTTTTCACATAGGTTAGATTTTGCTTTATTAAGGCTTGTTCGCGGTTTGCATCATAAACAGGTAATCCTTGTTCTTTTTTATATTCAGCGATTTCCCGACTAATTTCCATTCTTTCTTCAAAAAGAGTAGCCATTTGTCGGTCAATCTCATTGATTTTTGTCCGAATTGCATCTAATTTACTCATAGTTTTCTCCTGATTTTGCATATTCTTTGATCAATCGTTCAAAGGCAGGTAAAGCCGCTTGGATTTGTTTGGTAGGCACACAATAAGCAATTCGCACATACCCCTGATAACCAAATGAATCACTCGGTACAAGTAGCAATCCATAGCGCATCGCCTGCTTGGAGAAGGCTACTGCGTCTGGTTCTAATGCTTTGACAAATAGATAAAAAGCGCCTTCAGGTGGAACGACTTCATACCCATATGCTACCAAATGTTGATACAAAATATCTTTATTGGTTTGATAAATCGATAAATCTGCGGTTTGTCCTAAACAATATGGAATCATATACTGAAACAAAGCAGGCGCACACACATAACCAAGTGATCTTGCGGCACCACAAATGGATGCATAAACATCACTTGCTTGATATGCATGGGGTGAAACCAACACATAGCCAATTCGTTCTCCTGGTAAAGAAAGAGACTTGCTAAATGAATAGCAAACAAGCGTATCCTCATAATAGCTTGTTACAAAAGGCACACTGCGATTTCCATATACCAATTCTCTATAGGGTTCATCTGATAATAAATAAATGGGGTGTTGATAATACTGTGATTTTTTTCTCAATATTTGAGCCATGTGTTGAAGCACCTTTTCTTGAATGATAACACCCGTTGGATTACAAGGTGAATTGATGATGACCACTTTGGTAAACGGGGTTATCGTTTGTTCAAGTTGTTCTAAATCGAGTTCAAAGGTAGGCGCCACACAAGGAACTACCTTCATGATGCCACCTGCGTTTTCAATAAATACTTTATACTCTGGGAAAAAGGGTGCAAAAACAATGACTTCCTCTTCTTCATTTAACAATGCCTTTAGTGCAATCGTGAGTGATGCGGCGGCACCAGCAGTTAAATAAATCAAATTTGCATCTACTGGTGTATGATAGGTTTTTTGCAAATCTATCGCAATGGCTTCTCTTACTTTCCTATCCCCAGACGCTGATGTATATCCGTGAAGAAGCGTAGAATCTTTTTCTTGAATCAAACGAATCAGTGTATCATTGACGATTGTTGGAGCAGGAACGCTAGGATTGCCAATACTAAAATCAAATACGGCTTCTTCCCCTAACTCTGCTTTTTGGGCTTGGCCATATTCAAACAATTCTCGAATCATCGAAGGATTTGTACCTAGTGTGTGCATTTTTGAATTATACATCCACCTACCTCCTTTTTATTTCATATTACGTGTATTATACCATGATTTACAAATTTTGTCTAACAATAAAATTTCAAGTAAAAAGCGAGAAATTTCCGTTCTCGCTTATTTTGTTATCACTTTGATTTTTTTGTTTTTTTCTTATTCATCTTGCTCATATTGTGACAAAATCGCTGCTACAATGTCATCATTTTCTTCTACTATTAATTCTTGATTGGCTTCGACAAATCGAAAAACCACATGCGGATGATGTCCTTCTTCTAATACACTTTCTATCTCAATGACAATATAACGTTGTCCTTGATAACTATATACGGCCATTTCATCTTCAAGTGCTTGATGATAATCATCAAATGAGACCTGTTCTGCAATATGGGGTTGATGTTGATATGTACTTATTTTCATCTATTTTTACCTCTTTTCTTATTCTATCATGATAGATTGAAGGGATACTTTTTTCAGTTTTTGAAAAAAGCAATACATCACCATTTCATATGATATCAAAAATAGTCCCAAAGAGATTAGACAATTGCCGATATCAAAATGATATTCTGGTATACCTTCTACTTGTGCAAATACAAGCGTTAAAACCAATTTTAAAAGACCATATTGATACCCTGTCCCTAGTAAAAATCCAAGATATGCAAAAGGACGATAACTCCCCAAAATGGTGCGTTGACAGACTTGATCTGTATATCCAAATACTTGCATGATGGCAATTGTTTTTCGGTTGGTTCTCACTACTGTAGATAGTGATAAAAGTAATATGGTGAAAGCCAAGATTAGACCGATGCCCATTAACATAACAGCAAACATTTCACTGGCTAGTTCGTCCATTGCAAAAGCCATTTGGGTCATGGATGAAAAACAAAATGCAGAAAAGGTCATCAAAAAAACAAGCACTTTCTTTTCCCATAATATACTTTGTCTTAATCCTTGTAAGAAGGATGGTTTTTCTTTTTTGGGATGGCGTTTGCGACGGTGTAGTTCTTTTCTTTCCTTTAATAAATCTAGTACTGGTGCTTGGAGTTTAAAGTATCCATAACCTATCGCAACACAAATGAAAAAAAGGCTGGGTAAAATAATCAAAAATAAAATCAAACTAGGATGAAATGTGACTTCTATTTGAGGAAATATGCCATCCGCATTTTGAGCCTGATAAAATAGGGGACAAATTCCATAGGCCAAACTCCATCCTGCGATACAACCAATACATACGCTCACTCCAAATATCCAAAAATGCTTGGCAATTGCAAACGAGCTATACCCCATTGCTTTATACATCCCTAGAACCGATTGATGCATATCGATGTAATGTTTGACATAAAATAGCATCAATACCATAGATGTCGATAACAAACAGCATCCACTGATGAAACAGATGACCTTTCCCATTGATATTTGAGCTTGGTATAACATCTGAGCCGTTTCTGTGGTTATTTTATCGGCTATACCCATGAGATCTTGTTGATAATTCACAAACATCGTACATACCAAAACAGCACAACAACTCACAATGCTTAAACCAAATAATTTTACTCCGTCTTTGAAACTCACTATCATAGGCTTACCATCCAATTTCGTATGCATGTTTTGGCGATGGATTAGATTTCACTTGTGTAATCTTACCACTATTCATGATGACGACTTGATCTGCCATGGCTGCGATATTTTCATTATGGGTGACCATAATCATTGTAAATCCCCATTGTTGATGTAATTCACTAATATATTGCAAAATGCTTCTGCCAGTTTGTTCATCTAATGCTCCTGTTGGCTCATCTAAAAATAACACCTTAGGTTTTTTAGCTAGTGCTCTAGCAATCGCTACTCGTTGTTGCTCTCCACCAGATAATTCACTTGGATAAGATTTGATTTTATCTTGCAATCCTACGGCTTCAATCAATTCATGGTATGCTGAATTTTTCACTAAATCTGCTCCCATTTGCACATTTTTTTCAACTGTCAAATGGGGAAGAAGATGATATTGTTGAAAAATAAATCCTACTGTATCTTTTCGAAATGCAGTTCGCTCTTGATCAGACAATTGCGTGATATCTTGATTTTGATAAATCACAGACCCACTATCTGGACACTCTAATCCAGATAAAATATGAAGTAATGTCGATTTACCTGAACCAGACGCTCCTAGAATCACCATAAAGGTGCCTTCTGGAATGTCCACATCTATCCCCTTCAAAACAGGGTAGGCATTTTGGCTTGTTCCATATGACTTGATAATTTGTTTAGCTCTAATCATGTGCTGATTCTCCTTTCATTCTCATCAGTAAACTCATAAACACTTCTGTTAACATTTGGCTCACCTCTTCTTCTGTGAACCGATAGCTTTGTTGAAGTAAAAAGGTAGCAATACCATGTGTATAGATGGTCATATGCAAATAAATCCTTTGGGCTTTTTCCGTGCTTAATCCATATGCATCTTGTACTGAGGATAAAATTAAATCATAGTTTTCATCTAGTAATGGTAGTAATTGATCTATATGCTGAGAAGGGGTAGCGCGCATAAATAAAAGACGAAAAAGTTCGGGCTCATATTGAGCAAATTGAATATACTGCATCCCTACTCCTTTGAAGGCTGGCCTTTCTTGCAATCCTTTTTCAATATACCCTTTATATACCTGTTGGGCTTGTTGAATCACGGCTTGGTGTACTTCATCCATATTGGCAAAAACAGTGAAAATTGGACAACTTGATGTGCCCAGCCTTTTCCCAAGTGATCTTGCTGTAAGCGATTCGATTCCTTCTTCTTTGACCAGTGCTAAAGCAACTTCAATGATTTGTTCTTTGGTAAATTTTGTCTTTGGTGGCATTTTTTGTCCTTTCTTTATTTTATAACAACTGTTCTATAACATATATTTTATTATACATCAAAAGATAAGAGCAGGCAATAAAAAAGCACCTTTAAAAAGATGCTTTTTATTCCTATAATCATATATTTTAATAGTCCAGTATACCATCCATGCATGAACCAGTCATACTTCTAGAAAATAAAACTTTAGAATCTGAAATCTTTTTCCCCTATTCCATCATCTTTGGTCATAAAAATATATTCTAATCATCAAATATTTCCTATTTTAATTACAATGGTGTAACAAAATATCTTTTAATCATTTTCTATTTTGTTTCAACGCTTTTCATTTGTTATTCCTCATTATTTTCTTTTACCTTTTCTAAAATAAAATGAGCGATTTTTTCACTATGGATGACATAACTGCCATGTGTTTCTTTCGGAAAAATGGTTAAGTTCCCTTTCGAAAGATGATTCCTAATTCCAACTAGGTGAGTAGATGCAATCATATCTTTCTTGCCTGCCAAAATATCCACAGGTATAGTGATGTTTTCTAACGTTTGATAAGGTATATGCGGTTCTTCTAACATCAATTTCAGCTGTGCCGAACGAGTAATCCAATAACATAAACGAAATAAATATCGCCATTTTGCTTTCAATCCTTTGGGATTTACATTAACACCACTAACGATGATTCTTGAAAGTATTTCTTGATGATGAAGTGCTACCAATAAAGCAATAATTCCTCCATCACTAAATCCATATAGAATCGGCTTTTCTAATTGTAATGTATCTATAAATTGATATACATCATCAGCCATATCTTCATAGTGTAATGTCTTTACTTTGCTACTATTGCCATGTCCTCTAGAATCTAGGGCATAAATGGTAAAATGATGAGCTAGTATAGCGATAGCTTCTTGAAAAATGGTATGGTCTTCACCATTTCCATGAAGTAATATGAGGGGTCTACCCATTCCATATTGTTCATAATAAAGTTCAATATCTTTTATCTTCAATACCATATGCGATCCCCTCTTTTTCATTTATTTTGAAGTTTTTATTTTTTACATCCTTGACTGTTGTAAAGTCTTTTTGATGATATAGTTTCGTATACATGAATTGTTTTAAAGTTTGAAATTCCTCTTCAGTAATGAAACGTTGTGAAGTCATAATATAAAGTGGGATAGATTTCCGTCCCTTAGAAATGGGAGGAAGTACATATGCATATGGATTCAAAAAAAAGTGATTGCGCTCATAAAAGGCAATTCTGCGTTGCGATAATTCATCGCTAGGAAGTTCTACTTCTAAACATATCATTTTATCTAGCATCGCCATCAACTCTTGAAGCACCTTAGACCCAATGCCCCTATTTCGATATGCGGGGTTTACCGCAAAATGATCAATACAAACAATGCGTTCAAATTCAAAAATCGCAATAAATGCTTGAACTTGATGGTGTTGCTTATCTATCATCCCATAGATTTGGTAATTGGGAAGTTGTAACAAAGCTTTTTGTTCTGCATAAGTTCTATATTCATCTGGAGTGAAACTCGTTTCCATCAAATGATAAATCTCATCAAAGTAAATCAGATTTAATTTTTCTAACATCTTGCTTTCCTCCTTATATATCATTATACCATATCTTTATGCTTTAAGCAAATGGTCTTTGATGCCTTCTGTTTTTTCCAAGATAAAAGACTATTCTCATCAGTAGAAAATAGTCTTTTATCTTATCACTCTTGTTTGCTATTTGATGTTTGTGTCATCAACTTTTTCTTTTTTCTATCCATCATAAACCAGGGAAGATACGCAATGCAAAATAAACAAGTTACAATACACCCCATAATCGCAATACGTAACGGATAATTTTTAGGCAAAAAGTCTAAAAAAGATGGGGCATCTTCTGGTTGAGCTACAAACAAATAATTGGCTCCTGGTAACATATGATTGGCAAAAATCGCCACTATCGCCAATACAGCTAGTGCACCTAACGATTTAAAGATTGATTTCACCTGTGGTCTCATTTGGTGAACAAACATCATATAAAAGATAACAATATACCCTAGCGTATGCTCTAACCAAAATTGATAATATCGGAACCGGGTGGGACCACATGTTGTAATCACCGTAGGCGTCAGGAGTGCAAATAAAGTACCAGAAAATAACCAAAAATATGTAATGTCAAATAAAGTTTGTCTTTTCGTTAAAATCAAAAACCCACTAAAAATGATTCCCCAACCACACATTGTAATCGGTAAATGATCGGTTGGATTAGGATGAAGAGAAGGAACACCTACCAATCGCCAAAAATAAGCCATTTCTGTTATCATGCATAAAAAAGCAAGGATAAGACAGATATTGTCTTCATGTTTGCTTTTTTGAATTTGTTTGCGATAACGAATAATCAAAATAATAATTCCAATCAATATAAGAATAGGCATAAAATGGGCAAGTGAAAAATATTGAAATTCTCCTTCTTCACCATTACTAAAAAAATACTCAAAAAATTCACGCATATATGAATTACTCCTTGGATTGCTGATTTTGAAATATGCGGCATAACACACATTCTATTGTGTGCGCTGCATATCCATAGGTATAAATTAAGGTATCTATTAGTGGGTCATATTCTTCATGAATATAGGGATTGCCAAAATCAACAAAAATGACAGGTGTGTTGTATTTGGTCCATCCATTCATCATATTGCGAGCAATTGTACCTGATAATGTAATTTGATTGGTACCATACCACTGTGTACAACCAATGGTAACAACGATATAATCATACTCACCTGATTGAGCGATTGCTTTGATTTTTCCACAACCGGGATCAATAAACTCGCTCACTTCTGCGTATTGCTTTAATCCACTCGTAAAATCTTGAACGATTTGCATTTGAATTTGCTGGGCAATGACCACATGAGCTATTTTAGGGTGATGCATCCGAATAGGTAAAATCTGATGACGATCTCGATAAATTCGTACAGATTGTCTGACAACTTCATCGGCAATTTGTTGATGTTCTGCTAAATGAAAATGAAGTGGATAAGTAATAGAAACATAATCTTGACAAAAAGCCAGAATGCGACAAACCCGGTCAATCAATACATCTTTGGTCAATTGTCCTGTTTGCATCCGTTTCTTCATTTCCGCAATAAACGTTGGATTGGGATGTGCAAATAACAAAACATCTCCACCACTCATCAAGAAACGTGCGCAAGCATCATAAAAATTCATATATCCACAAAAGTCACTCATTTCTGTGGCATCAGAAATGATGAGTCCCTCAAAGCCTAAATCCTGTTTTAAAAGACGCGTAAGGAGACTAGAAGAAAGTGTTGCGGGAGGAAAAAGTCCCGTTTTTGGATCTATTTCATCATAACAAGGAAGAGCAATATGCCCAGGCATCATTGCACGAACTCCCTCATTGATGATATTTTGATACACCAAACGGAAACTTTGATCCCATTCTTCCTTTGAAAGGGGATTGATTGCCGTGGTCAAGTGTTGATCAAAGGTAGAATAACCATCTCCAGGAAAATGCTTCGCGGTCGCAATTAGACCATGATCTTGTAATCCTTTCATATACTGAGTCGTATAACCAATGACATCATTTACATCTTCTCCTGCACTCCGAATTGATGTAATTGGGGAAAAATGATTTCCCAAAATATCTACGCATGGAGCAAAGGTCCAATTGTATCCAATCTCACGAGCTTCTAATGCTGCAATTTTTCCCATTTCATAAGCCAATTATGGGCGTTTCGTTTCCGCAACTGCTCGCATAGATGGAAATGTGGTAGCCCCAAAAATCGCTGTACCAGGCCCTGCTTCCATATCTGATGCAACCAAAATCGGATGCTGGATTTGACTTCTCAAGGTTTGAATGGCCTGTTTGGATGTTTCTAATGTATTGGGATGGAGAAACATCAGATAACTATCATTGATTTCTGACATATCCTCAGCACGATAGTTAGGACAAGTTACATAAGCCAAAAGGGTTTCATCGCTCCACTGAGAAACGATATCACGAATGGCCTGATCTACTTTTATACTATATTTCATATGTTTACCTCTATTGGTGTTGTATTTATGCCCGGTAGTCTTTTCGAATGAACGGGGCCTCTTTTTTTGTTTCTACTAAAATACCATATTTTTGGGGATGACGATAACTATTGCCATGGACTTCTGTTTGGCGATATTGACGAAGTTGCAACAGATCAAGTTCACCCATATACACACCTTCTTCTGATCCTGCTTGTAACAAGCAAGTATCTCTTGAGCCCTCTACTTCTGGTAAATAAGCAATACCATCAAATAAACTAGAACCGCCATTACAATCTGGCACAGGTATTGGATAGTTACAAGTAGCTATAGCTAGCATATTTTCATAGGCTCTTGCCCTAAGTTGAGCAAGACGATTGATTTCCATTGGACAAGCATTTGGAACAAGAATGAGCTCTGCTCCTTTTAACATTAAAATACGAGCGCTTTCTGGAAATTCACGATCATAACAAATCATTGCTCCTATTTTGACTTCTCCACATGCTGTATCTAATGATACAACTTCAAAATCGTCGCCTGGTGTTAAGTATCTTTCTACATCAAAGTCACATGTGTGCACTTTTGCATATGTCATTTTTCTTTTACCCCATCTATCAAACAAAACCAGTGTATTGCGAACTCCATTTTGATACGCTTCAAGAAATGTAAT
This sequence comes from uncultured Bacilli bacterium, assembly GCA_949879765.1. Classification (GTDB taxonomy): domain Bacteria; phylum Bacillota_I; class Bacilli_A; order ML615J-28; family CAG-313; genus CAG-313. The sequence continues at coordinate 15,459 of CATLBQ010000002.1, read as the reverse complement.
CCCGATTGCCATTTGAAGAGATTGGGCAAGTTTACCAAAAGTCTGAACAAAATCACTATCACTAGAGATGGCCTCTTTTGTCCATTCTGATACTTCACGATCATAAATACGATATCCATTGCTCCACATTTCAGGAAACAATGCGATATCCGCACCTTGTGCTCGAGCTTTTTCACAACACTTTATGCCTTTTTCTACATTTTGTTCTAAACTATCACATGGTGCAATTTGTAATAATGCTATTTTTAATTTTTTCATCTTTCTCACCCTATTTTTCTATAACATATTTTTTATTATAGCACTTTTTTAAAAATTATTAAATTCTTTTGTTCATATTCTTGCTTCTTAGCTATTTTTATACCAATTGACTTTCAGTTTTAAAAGGTTTCTCCTCCTTTTCGCTTCAAGATATGAAAAAGATAGTATAAGTGGTAATCACTTATGCTATCTTTTCATTTTTTAATCAAAATATATATTTAATCCATGCTTTTAATAGAAAACGAAAAATTAATCAATGCATATTGCAAAAGAATCACCAATAGTAATACCAAATTCACAATTCGCATAGGGCGACGATAGGTACGAAAATAAGCAAACAATACATAAACAATCCAAAAAAGAACACCTGGTAAGCAAAGGATTTAAACCATCCAGGGTATCAATGTAGCTAATTCAAAATGTGTACCATATCCCCAACCCGTTTGAACTTGTTCAATGCCAAAAGTATTTTCATTTTGTTTTTTCATACTCTTATTCCTTTTTATAGATTAGATGTGATCACACCTACTTTCATTGTATCATCTTTTTGATTTCTCGGTTAACGAATTGCACAATATGCTATCATTCTTCTTTTTTTGATGGGTATACTTGTGAAAAGATATCGCCCTTATATTTGAACTAGCACACAACATCCAGATGCCGTTTCTACTTCCATCAATATAAAATGACCATTTTGTTTTACATAGTTTTTCAAATATCGATAAAGTGGTTTTATCCACATGTCCATATCTTGAAAATGGTGCCTTTCATCTAGATGCTTGAGCATCAACTTTAACATCCACCTTGAACATATCAAGCGAGTTGGCAGAAACAATGTGAGTTGCTTTTTTTCCTTTGATTGAATAGTTATTTTCATTTATTCTACTATAATCGTAACATGGGTACCATCAGCACAATCAATTGAAACAAGTTCTCCCATGACGCCTTGTTCTACTAAAAGAAGCAATTGTTTAAAATCAATTCGCTCTAATACTTTGTTTCCACTAATCAACGCATGGTTTTCATCATTTAGAAATATTTTAATCATCGCAACAGGTAAATTGATTTTCACACTATCTCCTTCACCACTATCAACCCTAATTTTCAATATCAAGTGATTGATATCTTTTCTTTCTTGCTCAGCTACATACTGCGTTTGTTCACTCTTTTTTCCAAGCAAATGATCTAACGAAATGTGTAATAAATCTGATAATTGAACTAGTGTATCAATATCGGGTGATGTAATATCATTTTCCCATTTACTCACAGCTTGAGCAGTGATATGCAGTTTTTCCGCAATGTCTTCTTGTGTCATATGATTTTCTTTTCTTAACCTCGCTAAGCGCATTCCAAAAGTTTCCATATTTGATAACCTCCTTTATTTTTGACACTTCTATTTTATCAAATCTAATCCCTAAAGTGAAGCGACAACATGTTGTTTAACTCGCTCATTTGGTGAATTTTCACTAACCAAATTGGCAAGTTATCCATAGTATATCATTTTTCACTCTATTCATTATATCATATTCAATCCTTTTATTCCATTTATCTAACGGATTTTCTTGTATCTACTTTAATTCATTTCAAAAAAATAAATCCGTATCTATCGATACGGATTTGTGAAAAGGAGGAGCATATTTTATCTTTGTTTGATTGTTATCTTCTAAACATAATCCTTTCATCAGTATGATTCTTGCCAATACAGTTTCCATCTTCTGCAAATATATACTCAACTTTTTTGTTCACACCACCAATGGTAAATGAACTTGTTGAAGGAGAATACGTAGCCATATCTAGCATTTCTACATCCCAAATCAAGTATCCGAGTTCATTACAAGAAAGCATTCCCCCTAGTGCACCCTGTTGGGCATAACAAGTTTGCAGTTCTCCTGTTTCTTCGTTACATACCAAAAGAACAGCCTGATAATGATCTTTTAATATGGATACTAATGCTTCATCTGAAATAGAACCCTTGTGTTGTTCATAAATGTAGTCTATCACATCCGCAATTTCTCCTTTATTGGATGTATTGTTTTGTGGTTTAGGAATGGCATATCCAGATAAATAGAGTTGTCCATGATACGCTAACATATCGGTAAAGAAGTAGCATCGATTATCATATTCATAATGATATCCTACTACTGTATCTCCATCATCACTGATTTTTATCAATTGGTAAGTACCACTTGGATGGATAAGATAAACCAAAAAACCATGTTCTAACCTTACTATTTTTCTTATCCGCGTTCCTTCATCAAATGAATGGGTTTTAGATAAGATTATATTTCCTTTGACATCCAATTTTGTATAGTTTAGAACATTTGGTTGGTAATTGTTTTCACTCATCACTACATATGTATCATTTGTCTGATAAAAGACCGCATAGATGTTGGTTGTCTCTATCCATTCTTTTTCCCATAATAGCTCCCCTGCATGGTTTAACACAACAACATATGAATCCGTTTTTTCAGTAGATGATTTAAAAAGAACATTATTTCCATATAAAATAATTTGGTCTGGATAGACTTGGTAATGAGTTACATAAAATTGTTTCAATTGAACATGCCATAGTTCTTCATCATCTATCCGTTTTGTAAATACGCACTGATCCATATTGATTTCCCCATTTGCTTGTTTTTTGTATTCACCTTTGATTTCATAATGAATGCCCTTTTGGTGATTTTGATCCGTTTCATGTATTTGATTCCAATATGCCCAAACACTTTTTAAATACCCTGATGTAATCTGTTCCGTACTGATTTCATACCCTGGAACATAAGATTGAATACTTTCTAATATGACTTCCCCTGTCTTTTCATATTGGAAAGCACTGGTAGTAACATCTCGGTATACCTTTTTCATTTCGGCTTTGGTTAAACCATCACTGTTTAATTGATAATCTTGGAAAAAATCAACAGCTTGTTGATATACTTTGGCTTCTACTTGAATGGTATGTAGCGATAATCCAATTGTCGCTATTGCAAGTAACAACAAGATACCATAGTTCCAAATTTTCTTTCCAACCAATTGTTGTCTTTCTTGAGTTTGTTCTATCCGAATTTTATCTTTAATTTCATCAAATGACATACTATCTTGAATCTCTTTTTGATTTTGTTTGAGAAAATCAATTTCAATTTTTTTCATACACCTTCAATCCCTTCTGTTTTTGATATTTTCTAAGCGCTCGATAATATCTTGTTTTTATGGTATTGGCATTGGTGTACATTTTCACTGCTATTTCTTGGAATGTCAATCCATCTACCAAATGAAAAACAATGATATTGACCTCTTCTTCTTGGAGGTAGCATCGCAAATCATGAATCATTTCACTATACGTATTTTGATATCTTGTATCATCATCAATGAGCGCATTGATTTCTTCCTCACTCATATATTGAATGTGCTTCTTTTTGCGTAATACATCAATCGCATGGTGCTTGCATGCAATGGTCAAATAAGCCTTTATATTTTTATGCTCTTGATGCAGATGTTGAAAGAATTCAATAAATGTTTCTTGGACAACATCTTTAATATCTTCTGTATCATTTAAATATCTTGAAGCGATAAATACCAATAGAGGTTTATATGTTTCATAAATATCATTCAAGGCATCGTCAATGGATCTTGGATTATTGCTATTCATCATTTTAAAGAGTCTTTTTTCGTCTGTCATAGCGCTACCTCTTCTGATTTTCCCTGTTCTATCTATATAGCGTTTGAAACAGGGAAAAAGTTTCATTATTTTTGCAAAAATGTAAAATTTTTCTATTTTATTAGATATCGTGATGGAGCCATATTAAAAGGAAATGAAATTTTCCAAAATACGCCATTTATTTCAATGAAAAAGAGCGCTGAATCAATCAACGCTCAACATGATTGGAATCAAAATGCATTCGCTTGGACTTGGATTCCCTTTTTTTCAATACGCTATCCTTGACATCCCCAAGACGACTCAAAAGTCTAAATATTCCATAAACTATCGTATATAAGATAGGAAAATAAACAAATACTGGTAGGGTCATCCAAAAAACAGGAAAATAGAATACACCATCTTTTGTTATCCCAAAATAATCTGTCTTGAAACAACGAGGTACCATAACATCCATTATGACTTGATAGATATCATCTAAGGCAGGAAGTGGTCCAAAAATAAACGAAGAATTCCGATCCATTCGGTTATAAAATATACTCCAGTCTGGATTGACAAATCCTATCCATCTGAGCACATATTCATTGGCTAAGATGATGCACTCTACTACCAAAAAAAGGATCGGTACACTCAAAATCGCTTTCCAATCATATGAAAACTGGAAGTACCCCAGTAGAGTAGCCAATACGGGGATGAAGAACAATATCATGTGGCAAATATAAAAACGAATGGTATCTAAAGCAAATGCTTCTTTTCCGAGTGCTTCCATTGGATAAAACATAGCTGCACATCCTCCAATAAAACTGATGAAGAAAAAATAGTTTTTGATTTTACCATCCTTTAACATCAACACAAAAGGTAACAGAAGAGTAGATACTGCACAAATGTTTTCTGGAGTTACTTTTCGAAGGGTATCGGGTAATCCACTTCGATAGGGTTCTATGAGGAGTTTGCAAAAATGGATACCTAAATTGAGGAAAGCGATGATTTGAAGAATAAGATATGCATCTGTTCGGTGCCGTAAAACCACATACAATCCTACCAATAGGAAAATAGCAATCCCTATATATAGAAAATAATACCCATTTAACAATTGGATTTGCATAATGATTTCTTATCAAAAATATACATCGTCAATACCGCCAAAAGCGTAGTTACCCCATACATCATATACCACGAAGTCAAGATCTCCATTGAACCAATCAGTGGTGCATAGATAGATTTTGTAAAGCCCAAAGCTGTTTCTTCAAATAACCCGACTGTCATGAGGCAAGCATAGCCTAGTGGATAGACATACCACCTTTTCAAAGTAGGTCTCATCCAGTCACACATCACTAAGGCGACCACTCCATATACCATCAAACTATGATGCAATAAACCAGTAATGCTTCTAATATCCCAAAAAGATTGACTATCTAGAAAATCTGGATAAATCATCGTAATTACACCACCAAAGAAAGCCAAATAAGCAATAAAATGCAACATCACATTGTCCTTCTTACCAACAAATACTACAATAGGTAGGACAAGTGACATCCAACCACAATACGTATTGGGAATCAAATTCAACCATGTATATCCTTCACGAGCTTGAATAACCACATCAGAATACGTAACGGATATCCGGTTAATTAGAATAAAACACAAATGAAGTCCTGCTAGTATCCGAATCAATACGGTTTGTTGATTCTTTTTTAATTTACGAATTAAAAAAATTTCTCCTATCAAGAGTCCTATAAAACAACATAAATACAAGATATGTTCAATACCAAACACACCAGGATAAACGACTTCTGTTAACATCAAATTTTCACCTTTTTTCCTTTTTATTCTTTCTTATTATACAATGTTTTTCTTGAAATTGCAACTTTTTCGTTTATGGTTCTAGTAAAAATGGCTGCATACTCTTACTCATATTCAAAAAAAGGAATAGTTTTTTACACTATTCCTCATCTTTAAAGTCTATTCATACGTTTTGGTACCTATTGATAAAATAATTTTAAAAAATGAATGCCCCAAACATCTCTACTATGATTTATTCCGTTCGAATGATATCGATAGTTCTTCTTTTCATCACTTGGAATAAAGTAAATGATGATGATAATAAACTGATACCACCTATCAACAAAATGGTAAATGGTAAATACCACCATTTATAAAATAATAAATAGACATCCGTAGAATATTCTTGAACTAAAGTTATATTGATTTGTTGAATAGCTATATACGAACTCACCAAAGTCACTATTACAATTATACTCGTAATCCATAAAATTTGGAGTAAATAAATCTTCAATATATCCTTTTTTCGAATGCCAATAGAACGCAATATCCCTATTTCTTTGTTTGTGTGTTTGATTATTCTTTTCATAAAATAGTACTGTTGTAATAAGGTCAGTATGGTTAAGAGAATAAACAAACAAGTAAACACAAATTGAGTCATTCCCATATTATACTCAAACTCATTGATATATCTTGTATAAGGATAATAGATTTTTATCCCTAATTCTTCTGCATCTTTGACAAATTGTCTCATGTTGAAAATAGAATCTGTTTTTACTTGAAACTTTTTTGGTGAAGTAATTTCAAGCATTTCAAAATAATTAGCCTCTGATACAATCATTTGACACCTTAGATGCTCTGGTTCGTTTAATCTATTCTCATCAAACAAGATGCCTTTAAAAATCAATTTATCTTTTTGAAATCGATAATTTTCTAAGTATTGGTCAATCATCTCAATGGAAATTTCTTCATTGATATGAGCAGAATAGTGCTCTACAATTGGATCTCGCATATTCCAATCACGTCTCACAAAATAATCCATAGTTCTATTTTCATGAAAAGCCAAATTATAAAGTGGTAAAGTCAAATAAATTTCATTATCATTTTGAACCACAAACTTTTCTCCATTTTCTACAAAAATGAGTTCTTGGTCTGTCAAAATATATTGGTATGTGTTAGTTGTAAACCAATTTACAGAAGATGCTATCCAAACACTTTTGTTATAATTATTTAAATCACTATGATGATTCATATTCAATATAAAAGGTTCACCATTGTCAAAAAAACCCCCACTTCTTTGATGAACGTCTTTATAATACTTCCCATTTTGAGGATAATATATATCCGATTGTACATGATGATAATATTGAAATATATCGTTTTCTAACGAAAATTGAGAAAACTTATCTTCATCTTGATACCCTTCAATGCATTGATATATACCGCTAATCCGATAAAATTGAAAATTATCTAATCCATATTCTTCTCTAAAATAAGTGCCTACTAGTTCATCATATTGAATATCACTTGTAAATGAAACGGGCTGTTTTCCCTCACTATCATAAAATACATCCTCATCATAAAGTGCTTTTGATATCGCAAATTCACTCATATAAATGCTTTCATTAGTGATTTCTTCATAATGAGGATACAAGACCATCCCATAATTCAGGATATCTTGCGCACTATTAATTGTGTTGTTTTTTATTGCTATTAAATCAGGATATTGTTTTTGAATTTCTGATAGCTGGCTTTCATAAATCAGATTGTTTCCTAAAGCATTGCCAAAAATAGATTCAATCGTTAAATAACCAAACTGAGGAATATTTTTAACATCCACATCTTGTCGGTTATAATTGACAAAAGAAAACGCAATAAACATGACAATAAAAGATAGTAGTAATATAAATGTGCTCATTATCGTATCCACTTTCTTTTTAGCTAGATTATGAATCATCATTTTTACAATCATCCGATGACTTAATGCTTGAATAGGCGGTTGAGGTTGTATTTTACCACTATTTTCTTTGAAATCACTAGGTAGTGTATCCTTGAGTACTCTTCCATCTTTTATATGGATGATTCGATTTGCATATTGAGTAGCTAAACTTTCATTATGAGAAACCACAATCACTAACTTTTCAAGGGATAGTGCCTTGAGTAATTCCATAATCTCAATACTCATTTCACTATTCAAATTGCCAGTTGGTTCATCAGCCAATAGAATTTGTGAATCTTTGAGCAGTGCTCTTGCAATAGCAACCCTTTGCATCTGCCCACCAGATAATTCGGTAGGAAATCTTTTTTCATAATTTTCTAATCCAACTTGATGTAAGACTTGCGTAATCTTTTTATCTTTTTCATCTTTGGATAAATTGAAACAAGCAAGAGATAGATTATCATAAATGGTGATATCGGAAATTAAATTATAATCCTGAAATACAAATCCAATATATTGATTGCGATAATCATCCAATGCTTTTTCACTTGATTTCACACTTTGCCCATGAATTGTAATTTCTCCACTTGTTGGACAATCGATTCCTCCAAGAATATTCAATAGCGTTGATTTTCCACAACCAGATGGTCCTAAAATGAAAACGAGTCCCGTTTGTGCAAATGATAGATGAATATCATCTAAGGCAACAATTTTGTTTTTTTCTTTTCTACCTTGATATATCTTTGTAATATGTTTGAGTTCTAGCATGGAATACCTCCTTTTCATATGCATTATATCATGAACAAAAATAAAATACTATTTTATGCAATTTTTTATGATGATTGTTTTATTATTTGATGTTATTGTGGCTTAGCGTTATTTACAAAATAGGTATTAATATCACAAAAAAAGAATTAGTATAAGTGTAGTTTATACCCTTTACTAACCCTTCTTTCTTTTATTCTGAATAGTGAAATGAATACTCTTGCGTTTCATCCATAACTACCTATTATTGTAGCTTCTCCTACTCCACTAGATGTGATGATACCCCAATTGCTTATACTTACATTTATTCCATCTTTACCTATAACTTCCCAGTTATAATATTGAATATATGGATATGGGCTATTTGTAAAATCTAATGCCAATTGATATTCACCATTCTTTTGTAAATACGAATAACTCCGATGGTCGATTGTTGTATGAACGTATATTTTGATATTGTCATTTATGCTATCATTCGGTTGCATATCACGACTTGACCATCTTCATCCTATGCCAAATTTTTTTTGTTTGGTTCTCGTCTAAAAATCCTTATTTATCTTGTCCTGAAGGTTTGTTAAATTATCCAAATTTAATATATTTTTTTGGTATGCATCCTCCAGTTCATAAAAAGTACGATTTTTCCACACTAAAGGAGTATTTGAGTCAGGAAACTGAAAATTCAATCCTCCGACCTCAATCATCGTTAATACTTGATAGGCTCCCCTATTCATTTTTACAACATAAGCACCATTATATTCACCATAATTATCTATGATTTCAATGTTTTCGATGGTTAAATCTTTTTCTCCTAGAGAAATAGCATATTCTAAATAATCTTCTTTTATGAGTATTTCCTTCTCTTTCTCACTTTTGCATCCCATCAAACACATTACAAACATAAATCCTACCATGATTATACCTAATCTTTTCATTACTATCTCCTTTCCATCTTTTAACAAGAGAGTCTCACATGTTATACTGATTTTCATATTGTAAAACTATCTTAGTCATTGACTCTCCTCGTTCATATTATACAAAATCGTTTCCATTTTTACAATATATTTATTCTTTTTTATGCAAAATAGTGTTTTATTAATCTATCAAATAATCTTTTTCCTTGATAAATACAAATATTATCCCCTCATTTCCAAAATCATCATCTGATTTAATCAAGTTAAAAAAAGCTATCTTGTCATTATATAAATAAGAATTTTTATCAATAATTTGATACTTCATTTCACCAAAAAAACTTTTACTCATCTTATTTTATATCAAATCATTCCATATATCGTCTTGTTTCTTCTACTATCATTGAATTACTCCTCATATAAATGAAATGATTGATATATCATTTAAATGTTTTATTTATCTTCTGAACAACTAAAAATTTTATTTTTCTCAGTTGTAGATATATTTACACCTGAAATTTTAACATCTTTGGGGCAATCCGCAAATGCATTATTTTGAATTCTACTTGTATCTTTTGGTAAAACGACTTCTTCCAAGTTCTTTAACCTATCAAAGGCAAAAGAAGAAATTTCAGTATCACTTGATTCAATTACTATTTTTTTAATCTTATTGCAATTATGAAACGCCAATTCTCCAATTGTTTTAATAGAACTAGATATCAATAATAATCCATTTTCTGTTCTAGGTGGCCGATTGATGTATATCATTCTTTCTAATTCAAAACAATGTCTAGGAATTTTACTTATCATTGTATTTTTGAGGTTTACCGCATACAAAGATTTACAATCTTCAAAAAACCATTCTGATAATTCTCTTAAATTCTCGTCAAAAATAACATCATTTAATAATCTGTGATTACCAAAAGCACCAATACCTGTTTTTACTATTTTCAAACCTGCATAGGTATGACTATCAAACACATCTAATTGCTTATTGAAAGAAAAGTCTAGACTAAATTCATGTTAAACAATTTAAATTATATTATTTTTTGAAAGTAAGTCTAAAACTTTTGAACCTGGTTCCATACTAATCATTGTATAAGATTTTGATAAAACTAATGGTATAATACTGGTATTACTTATATCAGATTTTAATTCTGAAAGTAAAAGTAACGCAATATTCAAATTATTATACATCAAATAATTACACTTATCAATTTTAAATTTTTCAACATTTTCTTTTGTATCCAAATAGTATGGTAAATTAAATGAAAAAACATTGTTATTATGTTTCCACAAAAAATCTTGTCCATAATATGTTTCATTACCAAACGTAGTACCTGAACTTTCTTTATTAAAAGTAATATATTTCTCTCTAAAATCATCTGAAATACAAAGCAACGAATTATTCTCTAAATGTTGTGATATTAATTGTGCATAATTAGTAATTATGCTACTTTCTTTTAATAATCCAATAATTAATAAATCATTATAGCCTTTTTTTCTCATCTCAACATTTATTTCAAATATCGCCTTCATTAAGGATTTGTGCACCCAAGCAGCTGTACCTGCAATCATTAATGGACCATCAATAATTATTCCTACATTTTTCAACATTTGTAAATAAGTATTTTTATTTTTAACTTTAATCATTCTCAATAAATGTCCCAAGTATATATGTTTAATAACCTTTTCAAAGCGTCCTAGAACGCCTTTATTTGATATGGCATATTCATCTAATTCTTCATATAAACGTAAACGATCAGTAGCAAAAATTCTATTTTCACAATAAGGACAAAACTGATTTTCCTCAATATTTTGAACAGTAATATTTTCATGACCACATGTTGGACATTTATGTAAAATTATTTTTCCATCATTATTTATTTTTCTGTATGAAAATAACCAAAATAAGGTTTCTTTCAAACTTGTTTTTCTATCATTAATATCATCTCTGAAATTTTCAAAAAACTCATCTAATGCTAATCTAAAACTTTCACTAGTATTTTTGGTATCCTTATACTTTATATTACAGCTTGGTAAAACAAATACAAGTGATTCATTTTCATCTGTTATCTTTGCTAATTTAAAAGGATCAATAAATTTGTCTTTACTAACATCTTTAATATCATTATATTTTAGTAATGAAGTAACTAATTTAACATATCCTATATTTGTAAACGGTATATTATCACGAATCGAAGCCTCATAACTTGAAGAGGCAATTGTTATTAAATTATCCGGTAGTTTTTCTTCTCTAATATTTAAAATTTCAAAATTATTAATAATTTCATCAATTTCTTCTCCATTTGGTTCTCTCATAAATGTACAACATTCTAAAAATTCTTTAACATTAGGATTTTTAGCAATATCAATATGAGCTATTTTGCTTTCACTACTCATATTTACTCTCCAATAAATTTAGAAGGATTAAATTTATCAATTTGAATAGGTATTACAAAAGGACTAGATAATGTTTTGACTCTCGCAAAACCAACATCTTGGCTTCTAAGAAGTGATTGGCTAAAATCTGAAAAATCATAAAATTTTGCAAGTTCGTTAATTTCTTTTTCGCTGTTTAAATGTGTAACAAACCAATTTTCAGTATTGGCTAAGATATTGGGATGTACTGATGAAACTTCTTGCGTCGCATATACCAAAGCAATTTTATATTTAGCTCCTTCTTTTGCTAGTCTAGGCCAAGTATCAGTTAGTTCCATCTTCTTACCAATTAAATTATGTGCTTCTTCTATGTAAAATACTATATTAGTAGGATTGTCTCCTTGAGTAAAAACATTCATTGATTCATTAAAAATATACTTGGCTATTTTTTTACTCAACGACTCCCTTAATATTGCATGACCAACCGATAAATCTAAAATAACAATTTTACCTTCAATTAAATAATTGTAGATTTCTCTAGCAACATCGTCCTTTCTTTCTTTGGTATGATAAATATTTGCAGGATATAAGGCTTTTATACCATATATTGATGTGCCATAACTATTTTTGCAAGTTAATATATTTAATAATGCCACTGACTCTTCATCTAACCAATTATGACCATTTGAATTTATTATTGGTCCACTATCCTTATTAAAGTTGACACTATGTACCTTTTCAAAAAATTCTATTGCTTTATCTAATGAAATACCTTTATTTGGGTTTAAATCTTTATATCCTACCTTAGTTAAGATATTTTGTGAAGCATTAAAATATACCTTATAATTTGAATCAACGTCAAATTTAGCTTTTTTTAATACAGCTTTATATATAGCTAATTTAATTTTATATCTATTATCTGCACTTGGATCAGAATTATCAGGCTTAAATAAAGAAATATTAGTAAAAGTTTTTAAGTCATTTGATATACTTGAATTTTCAGATAAAACATCGCAGATTATTTGAAACCCCTCTTCTATTTGTTCATAAAAATTAGTTAAGAGTGGTTTAAATCCATCAGTAGGAACCATTCTATATCTAATACATCCCGTTTTATATATTTCTGCAATTGAGCCATTATCTTGTTGATTTGCATTAGCATACTCTCCATTTATATCATATATAAGTTGTCCAATTTTAATATTACATTCATCAGCTATATTTTTAACTACAGAAATAGTTTGTTTAATCATATTAGACTTTCCAGTTCTAGTCATTCCTAAAACAGCTGTTCTTCTTGCAAGAAAATCTGCAGGCTGAATCATAAAATCAACAAAATCTTCTGTAGATGTTCTATGCAGTCTATCTGTTGATGTATATCGAATTGACCCTATTTTAAATGGTTTAATTTCATTTTTAATGCCTAGTTTTTCAAAATCTTTTTTAGCACTTTCTCTTCTTATAGGATCAACATAATTGACAATTTCTTTTAATGAATCTTTTTTCGGAACATAAACGTTAAGTTTTAATGATGAATAGAAAGACTCAATATCACTTCCTAATACTAAGTGTTCATCTTTCATATAAAAAGTTCCTAAAACTCTACATTCTAAACCACTATATTGCATTCTACTTTTTGTATAAAAATCATAATCCTCATTTTCTGCTTCAGTAAATGTTGATTTTTGCTTTTGAAAACCATCAATTTTGGTTTTAATCATTTCATCATCCTGAGGCAACTTACAACTTTTTGTAACTCGTAACAAAATTATTTGTTTGTCTATTTCATCTATCTCACTATATTTATCAGGGTCAAATGAAGATGCAATCAAAAAACAATTATGAGGAATACCATTTACTTTCAATTTCCAATCATCATTTGTTATAACTAAAGCATTTTCATAATTAATAGAATATACCCATCCCGCAAAATTATCTTTTTGTATTAGACTCTTTAAAATATCAGTGTTTTCTAATTTATTTAGTAAATTCATTTTTCTATCTACCTTATATTTATTTTTAGTTTTTCTAATTTTTCTTTAGACGGCCAAAAATCACTTGACAATCCAATTATCTCACTATTTTTACCTTTATTAGCAACACTATAATTAATATCAAATTTTTTCAAATTATGATTTATATAAATGTTCCTAATTTCATCTACATCATCATATGTAATCATCCAAGGAATAGTCACTTTTGAAATTAATTCATAAATTTCCAAATGATCATCTTTGTCAAAGAAGTTTGTATATAATTCCTTCCCTTTATTATAATATGGTGGATCAAAATATATAAATCCATTATTAATATTTTTCTCATTAATAATTTTAATAAAATCTCTAATTTCTAAATTATATAATTCTATTCGACTTTTATATTTAGATATTTCTAAAATTCTATTAACTAAATTATTTTTATTGAATCTAGCTCCTATTTTATAGTTCCCACTTTGACTATAGCCGCCTATGGGACCTGCTTTCAAAATTCCAGATCTGTTTGTTCTATTTAAATAAAAAGTTGCAAAAGCTAATTCAATAGAATACTCGTTTGTTCTATTATTATATATATCTTTTTGTTTTTTCCATTCTTCAATACTTAATTTTGCATTTTTAACTAAATCTATGAATTTTTGTGTATCATTTAAAATAGCATACCATATTGAATATATAGCACAATCATAATCATTGATTATAATTTTACTTACTTTTTGATTATACAATAATGAAAGAGCTAAACCGCCACCACCAACGAAAGGTTCTATATATGTACCATTAACTATATTTAATTCTTCAATTAACATATCAACAAGAGGAAATAATTTACTTTTACCTCCTGGATAACGAAGGGGTGAATTATTCATAATCTGCTCCTTTCTAAAATTAATTATTAATTAAATTATTTACATGAAATTTAATTTTAAATTCTCTATTTTGGCAATCATACAATTTAACAATGATATCTGGTTTTTCTCCCATATCAAGCCTCTTAGCGATTATAGTTAAAAAATCCGGTTTTATCGATATTAATAAATTTTTCTTATATTGACTATTTGCATTAATATTAAAAGGACTAAACGCTATTTTATTCAATTCAAATTTATAAATATCGCATTGATTTTCAATATATAGAATATCTGTACCTGTATTTGTATCAGTATATACCCAATGTACTACTCCTTTGCAAATTGCAAAATTTTTGTTAGAATTATTTGAAATTTTTATTGGAATACAACACATTCTTTCTTTTTTTCGACCAATCGTTATATCTTTTAAAAAAACATTATTATCATCTGAAATAACATTAACAATATCTCTATTAGTATATATTTCTTCCAAATCATTTCTTGTAGCTTTAAAATTATTGGCACTTTTTCTTATATAAATATCTCCTGCATTTAGTTTATTTAAACCATTAAAACTATAATCTTTTTTTACCACATATGGTCTTTCATAATTATTTGAACAAACTACTAAAACTCCTAAATCGCAGTTTTCATATTTAAAAGTTTCTATTTCTACATTTATAAATGGATCACAATATGACTGTATCAAATTATTAATCTCCGAAATATCAGGCAAATCATTTATTTGTATCCCTAATGTTTCCTTATTAGTATCCTCAATACCAAATATAATGTACTTTTCTTCATTTGATAAATTATTACTAAAGCTCATTATATCTTTTATTAAATCACACTTTATATTAGAATGATAATATCTTTCTTTAAAATCTACCAATTCATTTTCTTGTTTATTTTTTATAAATTCAATAAT
>CATLBQ010000001.1 GCA_949879765.1 uncultured Bacilli bacterium | reverse complement strand
ATGGAAATATTTTAACTCATCAAATCAAAAACAAAGAAGGCTCTTTAATTACCAATGAAAAATATAATTACTCTACCACAATTAAAGATCAACTCATTTCCATTCAAAATGCAAGAACAGAAAGTATAATTAAAGAATTCAAATATGAAGATTCCTACAAAGGTAATCCAACCACAATTGTTAAAGATGGAGTAAGTCAAACCCTTACGTGGGAAGGAAGAAAGTTAAAACAAATAGGCAATACTTCATTTGTTTATAATGAAGATGGCATTCGAATTGAAAAAAGAGGATTAGATTATGATGAAAAATATATTTTAGATGGAAGTAAAATTATTGGATTAATACATAGTTCTATTGGTTTGAACTATGAAATGTACTTTAGCTATGATGAACAAGGAGAAATTGTTGGATTAAGTTGTGAAGGAAAAGAATACTTCTATATTCGAGATATTACAGGAAATATTACCAAAATAGTTGATGAAAATGGTAGATGTGTGGTATCATATTCGTATGATGCATGGGGTAATTTTAAAGAGACAATAAATATTCAATGCCTCGTAGCATATAATAATCCATTTGTATATAAAGGCTATTTCTTTGATAGTGAAACAGGTTGGTTTTATTTAAAATCGAGATATTATGACCCAAGCATTAGAAGATTTATTAGTGCGGATGATTGTAAATATTTAGATAATCAATCATTAAATGGTTTAAATCTTTATAGCTATTGTGGAAACAACCCGATTCTTGGCTATGACCCTGAAGGAACTTGGAGTTGGAAGAAATTTTTGAAAGTTGCTATCGTTTGTGCCGCTCTAGTTGCTACTATTGTAACTGCTGGAGCTGGAGCATTAGTAATAGCCGCTGCAGTGACTACTGGAATTGTTCTTTCAATTGCGGCAGGAGAAGAAGCGGTTGCAGTTTTGGATTTTAGTGTTACTATACCTATTCCATTTATTAAAGGTTTTGGTGGTATAAAAGTAGGATTTTCATTTGTATTAGATTTTAAAAATATGAAAGCTGAAAGGTATTTTCATTTAGGTGGAGTAACTGGTATTGTTCCACCTGGATTTACTTATTCCGTAGGAATAGTGCATAACTATCAAGGGAAAGGTAGTTATGGTGAATGGTTTGTTAATACAGGAATCAATGCTATGGTTGGAGTAGATCATTGTTTTGATCCACGTAAACCACATGATGAAGCCGTTTCTGCCACTTCTATAACATTTTCTTCAGGTTATAGTGCATATGGTGGTGTTGATTATTATTGGCCATTTTAAAAAAGGGGATAAAGTTTATGAAATTTGATTATGATTATTATAAAAGAACACTTTTTTCTTTTCCACTTATTATGATAATTGGTTTAAGTCTTCTAATATTAATAACTATTATTTTTTCCATACTGAATAGAAAAAATGTTGTTGAAAATAAAATATCATCTATTTTTACTTATGTTTTATTATTTGGCTTTATTTTCTTCGGGTTAATTGATTCAATAGGGCATATTAAATATGGTATAAATTTAAATACCGAGACCCCTAAAAATGCTTTAATAATTAAAGGCGAGATTGAAAGAATAGAAGAGTTAAAAAATCCTTTTTCTCATGGATATAAAATTGCCCCCAATGGGAAAAATAATGCACATATTATCACAATATCTGGAAAACAATACTATTTTATGATAAAAGGAGATTTACAAGTTGGTGATTGTGTTGAAATCAGTTATTTGCCAAAAAGTACGATAGTATTAGAAGTAAATATCATTGAATATGAATAATCCTTTTGGATATAAATCTAATGCTTTATATCCTTTTAATTTTTAAGAGAATAATAAATAAGGGATTTTAGTATTTTAAAATGGGTTTCCCATTTGTTAGGGACGAAAATGCAGAGTGTTGCATTTTCCTTATCCTGCCCTATTTTAAACGAATTTTGCAACATATAAAACGTTGTTTTTGAGCATTTTTTATTGAATTAGTCGTCAATTATGTTGTCCACAAAAGATAATAAGGGTAGAAAGTTTTAAAAATTTATGGTTTTTAAGATAATTTTTAAATAATAATTAGGTATTTTTAAAGGTGTTGCATCAAATGCAACGCCTTTTTTTGCTTGTTGCATAAATGCAACAGGTATAAATATAGGAAAAATAAAAAAATAATTAAAAATTTTTTTATAAACGTCTAACTTTTACCCTCTAATTTTCCAATATATAGTGAGAGGTGTTTTTTTACTGTTCCTTTTAAGAAACTAGGAAGTATGAGCTAAAATAAAAAATTTAGAAAGTTTTGAAATATACCCCTACAAAATGCTTCAAATTTTCCAATATATAATGGGGGGGAATATTTTAAAATTAAACCTTTCAAGGAGGTGAGAAGATGAAAATAGTAAATAGGATAAACGTTGGTATTAAATTGCCATCACTAGGCAAAAGTAACTACTAAGTGTTTTGAGAAGTGGGAGACCCACCTTTCATTTAAACTAATTTAATATTTAGAAAATGGAGGAGAGAGAAAAATTTATGATGCCCCTAATAGAGTAGAAGAATTAAAATGTTCTAGAAATCATCCCACTCCTAAAATGATAAATGCTATAAAAGATGTATTTAAATATTAAGGAATAATATAATAACGTTACCGAAAGATCTTCAATTAAAGGGTACCTTTTTATATACCAGTCTTATAAATGAATATATTCTTGTTTAATTGTTTTGAAAAAAGAAATTTACATGATATAATAAGCACAAGAAGTTATTTTTAAAATTAAAAAGAATAATTGTATTAAAAAATGATACTGCCAATTTTAACGAGAATCAAAGATTTAAAATAAATTAAGGATACAAAGGAGGATTGATATAAAATGAGAATCATATTCAGAACAGGAAGATTCCTGTGGATTTAAGTTTGTAAATAAAAATGGATAATAGAGGAGGAATGGATGAGGAGAATAATCATTTTAGTAGGAATTGTATTATGTATGATGGGTTTAACATCATGTTCAAAAAAAGCGAGTGCAATAGATATTAGTTATATGTTTTCAAGTCATATTACACATATAACTCAAAATGAAAATATAGAAAAATTGTCTAAAATAATAGAAGAGCAAAAATTTGTAAAATATAAAGAAATTCCGGCTGATTTAAAAGAAGAATTAAGTGGTGAGGCAATAGATATAACCATTTATTATAAAATAGGAATACCAAAAACTTATTTTGTATATCTATCAGGTAGGATACAACTATTAAAAAACAATAAATATTTATATATTTCAGAAAGTAAAGTTGATATTGAATTAATACAAGAATTCTTATTTTGCGAGTAAAACTGACATTAATGATGAGGAAAAAATTGCATAAAAATATTGAAGAAAATAGCATGTTTTTTTAATCTACTTTCTTAATACTGAAAGTTCATTCTTTTTCATCAATTAAAATTAATTTTGTAAAATAATAATAAATGTGATGAAGAAAGTTGTATTTTGGAAGAAATGTGTTTGAGCAAATAGTGACTGTAGGGTCTCTAAGAAAGAAAAACAGAGTTGTCAAATTCTGATATGAAAATGGTTTTATTGCTAATAAGCGATAAATATAAAATTAAATTATTTTAGGAGGAAAATGTGTCCATTTTTGATTTTTTTAAACGTAAAAAAGGGGGGACAAAGAATTTAGAATCAGTGATATTGTCATTTGAGAGAAATGAAATTTTGATGGAAGTAAAGGAAAACATGAAAAAATTCTTCCAAATTCAAGTAAAATTGGAGGCAAACCATGGCTTCCTAGGGATTTTCAGTGGCCAGTATTTGTAGATGAAGAAGAGAATATAGGACGTCCGTTGTCCTTTTTGTGTCAAATTGACCTGGAAGATATCAAGCAATACGATAATGAAGGGTTATTGCCTGATAGGGGGATATTGTATTTCTTTTATGAATGTGAATCTATGCGATGGGGGAGTGATGCAGAAGATAATGGTTGTGCCAAGGTATTCTATTATGAACAGACAGAGAATTTTATTACTATGGAGCTACCTAAGGAAATGGCAGAAGAAAATGTAGTACCTGAAATGGCTGTTTGCTTCAAAGTGAATCAGTCTTATCCTCCGTTTGAAGAATTTTTTCTACGAAGTAATGTAAAATGTGATTTTGAAGCATATGATGAGTGTCTTGAAAAGTTGAGTTCTGATGAGGAAAAAGAGCATCACAAACTATTAGGATATGCTTATAATCTTCAAGATGAAATGCTCACAGATTGTGCACGTATAAGACAAGAATTAGATAACTCTCAATATATTTTAAAGAAAGAAGATAGTAGACAATCTGATGCTAAAGACTGGATTTTGCTTCTTCAACTTAGTACACTTGAAAAAGAAGAATGGGAATTGACATGGGGTGACTGTGGTATGTTATATTTCTATATTCGAAGACAAGATTTGATTGAAAAACGATTTGAAAATGCCTGGTTTGTTTTACAGTGTATGTAATAATATAATGTATTTGTAGAATATGGGGAAAAATGGTAGATCGTCCATTTAAAATGATTTAAGGACGCTCAATATAGTCTGTAGGAGGATAGAACAATGAGTAAGTATTTCAACTTATGGCAATATGTTGACAACTTATTTCGGATAACTGAGGAAGACTCTGTGATGCTTTCGTTTGAGGAAATTCGAAAGGTGCTTGGCTTTGAAATTGATCATTCTTTTTTGAAGACCAAAAAGGAATGTCTTGCTTGGGGATATCAGGTAGAAAAGATTCTCCTGAAGGAAAAGAAGATAAAGTTTTCTAAGAGACCATCTTAGGAATGAATGGTGTATCAATTCATGTCAAAATGGACGACCTTTCTTGAAGGATCAGTTCGAATGGGAAAAACATGCTATTCAGATAGGGAATGGTATGCACAGAAAATATGTTAAAAAACTAGATAGTCATTAAGACTATCTAGTTTTTATATATAAGCTTTTTAAGACAATTCAAAACTTACATTTTCCACTGACATTGTTTTAAATCGACACAACCATTTTTTTTGAATTGCACATGTTCTTGACAAAGTAGTTTTCTTTGCTCATCCCAATGTGGAACCAATCGTCCAGAAGCATTGACCACTCGGTGACAAGGATATGACCCATAGAAATCAGCATGACTAAGCACTCTACCGACAAGTCTTGCATTTCTATCTCGCCCAATGAGTAGAGCAATTTGGCCATAAGTGGCCACACATCCTAGGGGGATTTCAACTACAACAGATAGGATTTCATATATAAGGTGTTCGTTTAAGATTTTTTTCATCGTATGCCTCATTTGATTTCTTTTTCCTTATTATATATGAGAGGGATAAAAAAATCAAGGAGATGGATAGAGAATAATCTCCTTGAATGAAAAACTAACAAATCAATCATCATCATAGTCGCAATTTCTTTTTTTTCTCATATAATACTATAGGAGTGGGTGGAATGAATCAAAAATGTAGAATAAAACAACAAGATTTAGTTTCATTATTGGACAACTGGAAAGATGCTGTAGCAACATCTATATTAGAAGATGGTCATATGACATCTCAGTCTTTTGTGACACAGATGATGTCATTTTTAAAGCAGTACGGATTAATTGATAGTAATCATCCTGTGTATCAAGTGGATGTGGTAGGAGAAGTAGAAGAATTGATGTACCTTTTATCTGCAGATTTAAGCGCATATCTTCAAAATGACCCCGCAATAGATGCCAAAGAGGAGGTCATATATAGTTATCCAGGGTTTTATGCTATTATGGTTTATCGTTTGGCACATTGGCTAGATGGATTAACAATTGCCTATTTGCCAAGGTACCTTAGCGAATATGCGCATTCAAAAACAGGCATTGACATTCACCCTAAGGCCATGATTGGCAGTGGTTTTTTTATTGATCATGGAACGGGGATTGTAATTGGTGAGACCACTCAAATTGGAGAATGTGTTAGGCTTTATCAAGGCGTTACACTTGGCGCTAAGTCTTTATCAAAAGGTCATCTCTTAAAAGGAATCAAGCGACATCCAACAATTGGAGCAAATGTGATTATCTATGCGGGGGCAACTATTCTAGGTGGGGATACTTATATTGGTAAAGGAAGCATTATTGGTGCTCATGTCTTATTAGATGAAAGTGTAGATGATGATTCCATCGTGATTCAAAATAGCAATCATATCATTATATCAAAAAAGAAGCAAAACTAGTAATTAGTGTTGCTTCTTTTTCTTGTTATCCTTTTTCTTTAGAGAATGAAAATTGACACCCAACATACCACCTAGACTTGCTGCAAGCAAGTAAGAAGCATATTTAATCCAACTTGGCGCATCTATGGATTTTTTAGATAAGAGATGAACAAGAACAACGAGTGCTAAGATAATCAAACTTGATAAAAAACTCGATAAAAGACCATGATGTTGTTCAATTTTACCTGTTAAAAAACCATAGATAAAAAAAGACAATACGCCAATCACAAATGTAAACCGATAAACAGACGTTTCTGTATAACTTACTTTTCCAAAATAAAGAATGAAAGTATAAATGAGTGTAAAAAGGATAAAAATAAAAAATGAAATTAAAAATGTAATGGCTTTTTGTTTAATGAATTGCATAGAATCACCTGCTATAGTCTATGCACGAAAGGAGAAAAAAAGAAGAACAAATGAAAGATTTAGGAATAATTATTTTTAGAACAGTAGTCGGATTTATTTTGTTGACCGTATCTATGAAAATAATGGGTAAAAGAGAAATCGGACAATTGAGTATATTTGATTTCCTGATAGTTTTATCAATAGCTGATATCATGATCATAGGAATTGAAAATTTTGATGAGAGCATTTGGAACTTCATTGTGCCAATGATTTTAATCGTTTTGTTTCAAAAAATAATTGCCATCATTACGTTACGTTTTACCAAGTTGCGAGATAAGATTGATGGTAAAGAAAATATCATCATTCGAAAGGGAAAAATTCAGTTGGATCAAATGGAAAAAGAAAAGTACAATATGAATGATTTATATACCCAGTTGCGCGCAAAAAATATTCGTAGCATTGATGAAGTAGAATATGCCATTTTAGAAACCAATGGAAATTTGAGCGTATTCACTTTTGAGGAAAATAAGGATCATATTTTTCCTTTGCCACTCATTATTAGTGGTGAAATTCAACAAGAAAATTTAGCTCTTATTCAAAAGACGGAAAAATGGTTACAAACTGAACTAGAATTGCAAGATATTTATTCACCACAAGAAGTCTATGGTGCTAGTTATCAAGATGGTAAGGTAAAAGTAGTGCAATTTGAGAAGCAAAAAGAAGTTTAGAAGGCAAATTTAGAAAGCAGCAAGTTAGGTTTTGCTGCTTCTTTTGAATTTGGAGAATAGACTTTCTATCCAGATGAGTCGAAAAGCAATGGATAAAATAAGCATACAACTTGCGGTGGCACAGAAAATCAATAGATAATGGACGCCCCAGCGGTGCAAGATGACCATCAGTAAGAAGGTGATTAAAAATGTTATCATCAAGTAGCACAATCGTGCGGCGGATGGAGTGTAACCTGTGTACTTTTTGATTTGAATGAAATGGATGATGGTACCTACTAATAGTGTAGCAGTGGAAGCAAATAAAATGGAATATAAACCAAAAGAGGGGATACAAGAGAAGATAACAATGAGGGCCAAACGTAGAATATGAATGATTGTCGAAGAAATAAACAATTGTTTGGATTTGCCTAGTGCTTGCAATATGGAAACAAGTGGGATGTCAATATAATAAAAAAGGAAGAGGAAACAAAGAAAAGAAATGTATTCGGTACCTTCTGTGGTACGATAAATCAAATGCATATAATCTTTTGAAAAATAGAATAAATTGATAAGTAAAATTAAAGCAGGGATAGCGCAAAATAGTAACGCTTTTTGAATATAATATGTAATAGAAGTTGCATTTCGCTGTGTTGCGGCAATCGAGACACCAGGAACAATAGTATTAGAGATAGCAAAAGGCAAGAAAGAGAAAAAAGTGAGTAAAGGAATCGTATAGGCATCAATAATGGTATAGGTCTGATGAATGGCATGGAGGGTATATCCTAGATATGAAAGCACACCAGTATAAAGAATAGGCTCTAAGAAGTAGGTAAAATTGCCCAAAAGGCGTGAAAAGGTATTGGGGATGCTCATTGCTAAGATGGCTTTGGTTTCATTTTCAGTATGCTCAAAATGAGCAGGGGGATACTTTTTCAGCTTAATTAGACAAAATACAATAGCGCAGATTTCGCCAAAACTAAGAGCCAGTAGGCAAAATACAGTGGCTAGAGTTGTACCATAGGGAATCATGATAAATAAAAAAGTAATACTAAAGCCAATTCGCCCAATTTGTTCAGCAAGATTACCTGCTGTAGCAATAGTGGATTGTTTGAGACCATTGAAATAGCCTTTTAATCCATCACTCATCCCTACCAAAGGAATGAGAACAAGACCAGTTAAAAGAGGTGTGTATAATGCATCATTTTTGAGAAAAAAATGGGTCAATGGTCTGAGCAAAATGATGTAAAGTAGACAGGTAAAAAAAGACACTATCATAGAAATTTTAAAGGCAGATTTCAATAAATTCTTAGGCGAATATTTCCTGTTAATCATTGCCTCAGAAACCAATTTACTCATTGTGACATAAAGACTCATTCCTGATAAACTGACAAATAACATAATCGTAGGGAAGGAAAGAACATAGAGACTCATTCCTTCTGTGCCGAGCACACGAGTAATCGCAATTTTATTGATTAGGCCCAATAATTTCACTATAAAGCCTGATGCTATCACAATTAAAGTGGCATAAAAAAACGTGTTTCGATTGAATTTTTTTCGCATATATTTATCTCCTTATGCCCAATTGTATGAAAATTGAAAATAAAATATGTATTTTTTTAAAAAATGTAACAAATTTCTTTCTATTTATCATTTTTTTTGATATAATAAATCGTTAGATGAGGTGAAAAATATGAATTATAAAGAGTATATAGCTATAGTAGAGGACTTCCCCGTACAAGGAATTTCCTTTAAAGATATCACGCCTTTAATGCAAGCACCAGAGGCTTTTCGCAAGGCTTGTGAAGAACTGGCCGCATATGCAAAATCAGTAGGTGCAACCAAGATTGTAGGGCCTGAGTCTCGAGGGTTTATTTTTGGTTGCCCAGTTGCTACCATGTTGGGGTTAGGATTTGTTCCGATTCGTAAACCTGGTAAATTACCTCGTAAATCGATTACAGCTGAGTATAGTCTTGAATATGGTACCAATACACTTTGCATGCATGAAGATGCAATTACGAAACAGGATAAAGTTTTGATTATTGACGATTTGCTTGCAACAGGAGGGACAGTTCAAGCAGCCATTTCACTCGTAGAACAACTTGGCGGAGAAGTTGTAGGATGCGGTTTTTTAATTGAACTTACGGGTTTAAAAGGAAGAGAATTGTTGAAAGGATATCCAGTACATTCACTCATTACCTATGAGTTTTAAGAAGATGGATAAATAAAGTCTAGAAGGAGGGGATTCTTGTGAGTACAGAAGAAGGGAAATCGAAGACAATTGATGATATATTGACCTGTGTAAAATCGTATTTGCACCAGGAACAAAATTTAAATTTTATTCAAAAAGCCTATACTGTTGCTTGCAAGAAGCATGAAGGGCAATTTCGAAAATCAGGCGAACCCTATGTGCAACATCCAGTAGAAGTGGCATATGTATTGGCAACATTGCATGCAGGTCCTAGCACTATTGCGGCAGGTTTATTGCATGATGTTTTAGAAGACACCGATATGACCAAAGACGAGATGGCGGCTGAATTTAATTCAGATGTAGCAGAAATTGTAGATGGTGTCACTAAAATTAGCAAATTGAAATATATGACCAAAGAAAAAGCATTGGCACACAATCATGAAAAATTATTGCTTGCTATGTCGAAGGATATTCGTGTGATTTTGGTTAAAATTGCTGATCGACTACACAATATGCGTACTATTGGTTTTCATGATGAGGCCAAGCAAAAACGAATTTCCCAAGAAACATTAGATTTGTATGCACCTTTGGCTCATCGACTTGGTATGTATCGAATTAAAGCTGAATTAGAGGATTTAAGTTTTAAGGCCATTGAACCCACCAAATATTATGAAATTTCAAAAGAAATTGTTTCTAGGAAAAATGAACGTGAAGAAGATATTGAGGCAATGCTTGAACAAATTCGCACATTACTTGCCAAAAATCATATCCAAGATTACGAAATCAAAGGTCGAATCAAAAATATTTATAGTATTTATAAAAAAATCGTCACAAAAAATAAAAATCTAGATGACATATATGATTTACTGGCCCTTCGTGTGATTGTGAATTCAGTAGAAGAGTGTTACCGCGTTTTAGGTCTGATTCATAGCATTTGGACGCCACTTCCTATGCGATTTAAAGATTATATCGCTGTGCCTAAACCAAATATGTATCAGTCTTTACATACCACAGTTGTTGGTAAGTCTGGTAAAATTTATGAAATTCAAATCCGTACCTATGAGATGGATCAAACAGCTGAATTAGGGGTTGCGGCCCACTGGGCTTATAAAGAAAATGCAGCATATTCACCAGAAAAAGAGCAATTGGAAATTACAAGTAAGTTGAAATGGTATAAAGATTTAACCACTTATGTAGAAAATGCGACAAGCGAAGATCCACTAGATAGCATTATTGAGGATATTTTTAGTGCCAACGTTTACATTTTTACGCCAAGAGGTGATGTGTATGATTTTCCTGCTGGTTCTATGCCCCTTGATTTTGCCTACCGAATTCATTCTGATATCGGGAATAAAACCATTGGTGCGATTGTAAATGGAAAAATAGTTCCCTTAAGTTATATTTTAAAAACAGGTGATGTCGTAGAAATTAAAACGAGTAAAACTTGTTTAGGACCAACGAGAGCTTGGTTGAAACTAGCCAAAACTTCTCATGCCAAAACGAAAATCAAAACATTTATCAATAAAAAACAAAGGGATAGTTTTGTAGCCAAAGGTATAGAAGATTTGACTGCGGTGAGCAAAAATTTCGGATACAATCCGAATGGGTTAGATGACAAAACAGCAGCCGAATTATTTGGTAAAAACGGAATCAAGAGTGTAGAAGATTTATATTGGTGCATTGGAAAGGGCGAAATCTCTGCTCTTGCCGCAATCAATCGTATTCTCGGTTTGACTGATGTCAAATTAGACGATGAAAATGCATTAAAATTATATAGTGAGGATAGTTCATCTAATCGAAAACGACCTGCCTCTAATGGATATGGTATTGTTGTAGAAGGATTAGAACGCGCAAAAATACGCTTGGGCAATTGTTGTCAGCCTGTATATGGCGATGAAATCAACGGATATATTTCCAAAGGAAATGGAATTATTATCCACCGGTTAGGATGTCCAAATGTGGAAAAAGCCGATGCCAATCGTTTTATTCAAGTCTATTGGGATAAAGATTTTAAAGGGAAAATTTTTGATACAACCCTTAAGGCTTATGCCATTGATCACAAAAATTTGGTTGCGGACATGATCAATGTGCTCAATTCATGTAATGTGACAATTGCATCCGTGACTTGCACGAAGAATAATGTAGGAGAATGTGTGGCTAAATTTAAATTACAAGTTGCGAATCTAGATGATTTGAATCATGCAATTGTGAATTTAAATAAAGTCAAATCGATTTATAATATTGAAAGAGTGAATAAGTAATGCGTGTTATCATTCAAAGAGTAAAGAAGGCCACTTGTAAGGTAGAAGGAAAGACCATAGGACATATTGAAGCGGGTATGATGTTACTTGTCGGTTTTACTCATACCGATACAATGGAACAAATTGATAAAATGGTCCAAAAGATTGTGCACTTGCGTATATTTGAAGATGAACAACAGAAGATGAATCGCTCTATTCAAGATATACAAGGAGAAATTTTGTCAATTTCACAGTTTACGTTATATGCCAACCCCTATACGGGAAATCGTCCCTCCTTTATAGAAGCGATGCGACCAGAGCAAGCGTCTATGCTTTACCATACATTTAATGAGAAATTGACTCTCGCGTTAGGTAAACCCATCAGCACAGGACAATTTGGTGCAGATATGCAACTAGAAGTATGTTGCGATGGTCCAGTTACCATTACACTTACGTTTTAGGTGATAGTATGTATCGTCATGTGATGTTGGATTTTTTATCAAACAATCGAAAGGTACTTGAGGACAATCAAATTACGCAAATGACATTTGTCTTCTTTCAAGAAGAGGATTCGGATTTGTCACAATGTTGGATAGCCAAAGATGCTGTTTGCGTTTACCATGTGAAAGAACCTTATGTATTTGAGAAGCAATATGCTATTGATCAAATGGCAGGAACACTGGTGGAAATTGCTCTTGAGTTTGAGTCTCCTTTTTTGCTTCAAAAAGAAGAATTTAGCTATCCTGTATTAGAACCATATCGTCAAAAAGATGTATTGACTATGGATTTTCAGAGTTTAATTGTTCAAAAAATTGAAAAAGTATTATCTAAAACCGAAAAAAAATTAGTCGGAATAGCTATTTTTTATAGTCAAATCGCCCAACCTCAGGTGGGCATATCCAATCAAAAATTATTGACGCTCAAAAGTCGATTAGAAAAAGATGCTTTTGATGAGGTATTACAGCACATCCAAGAAACGATTTTCTTATCTCAATCGTATGCTCTTATATTGTATCAACCACAAAGAGGGTTGTATTATTGCAATGATGTTTGTGTAAAGACTTTAGGGCTTGCTCACCCATTGGTTTGTAAACAGGATGAAGATGCGTTGAAAATCGAAAAAAAATTATCTATAATGCAACATATCACATGGGAAGGATGGGAAGTCTATTATCTTTTTCAGCAATTCTCTTGGAATGAAGAACGAAACCATGCGTTTTATGCTATGGCCTCATTGGAAGAACACCCATTTACAGGTAATTTCACTTTGGTATATATGAGGGATTTAAAGCAAGAAATAGATGCGAGACAACTAAAAACCAAATGGGAAGATGTGATTCAAACCCGTATGCCTGATGTGCGCTATTTGTGTTACTGGATAGATCAGCATACCATAGTTATGGTGTGCAATCGATCCTATAAAAAACGAGAAATACTCGATTTGACATATTATTTCAAGCACCTCTATACGCTATTCATCAGTTCTCCAGGAGAAATTGAGGCTAAGATGCAATTACAACCTTTGGTAACGTATATTCACGAACAACTACCTAATCAATTCTCCTATGGGGTTTATAGTCAATATCTGGATGAGCAAAATCGTGAAAAATTATCGTGGGATCCAATATATCCAAGGACAAAATATTGTATGATTCAGGCAAAAGATGAACATCTTGTTGGCAATTTGGTTGTTGGACCAGTTCCTAATGGATATTCACAATCGTTGTATCGCATTTTTGAAGAAAGTGCCATTTGCTTGATGGAAGAATCGCTACATCAGGGGTTAGAAATGCCTGTTTATACTGTACTTGTTTCTTCTTTTTCGAGACGAAAAGTCGTGGAAGTATTGAAAAAGGTCATCCGAATTTATCCAGATGCCAAATTGATTCTACATGTTCCTCCAATATATCCAATCGAAACAAAGCGAGTATATGAAATCGTGAACCAATGTATTGCTATGGGGTTTATTGTGATTGTTGATTCAACAATTTATATGAATTTGCAATATAATATAGCGTTATCACTTGTAGATGCTCTATTGATTCGCAAACAAGAAAGTCTTCATTCATTGCTCAATCATAATCCTTTGAATCAAGTGATATTCAAGGAAATGTATCAACAAAATAAAGTCATTATTTTTGAAACCATTCCAACTGAAGAAGATCTGGAAATGATCAATGAATTGACTTGTTTAATTGTAGAAAGGTAAAACTATGAAAAAATTTAAAGATTTTATCCTGTCTTTCATTTTGCCACGTAAAATGTATCGACACCATAATATGAAATTTATTTATGCCCTATTTATATTCATTTTATCGGCCTTTGTTATTTTGTTTTCGGTAAACTTGTCTGTGAAACGTTTTATGAGAAAAAATATTGGCACGCCGCGCTTTGCGGAAATGCAATATGAAAAAACAGCGAGCGTTACGTTTCCCAAATATAAAATTGTCCAAAGTGAAAATGGTGGCTATTATTTAGATTGTGATGAACCAGGCACGAATGGTGTTGATTCTTATCATAATGTGGTGCATACACAGTTGGTGGGTAAACGCCAAAATCAAAAGAAAATATTGGATGTAACTACGGTATTTATCGAGGATATGGATTTGTTCAAAACGGATGGCAGTGAAACCCTAAACATTGATCAAAACATTTTTCACCTAGAAAATTATTTGAATCAGCCTATTCAAGACAATTGTGAATATGTGCTTTATATTTTTACAAAAAAATCTTTTTATTACTGTTATAATTTAGGTAAAGTAAAAAATGCCAAGGGGGATTTCATAGACGCACCAACTTATCAGTACGCTTATCAATATGATGACAGTGGTGCTTATCGCTATTTTTTGCCAAAAGATAGTTCTGAATTGGTTTATGATGAAACCTACCAAACATGGGATGTGACATTGTGGTCAGTCGAAACGGCTGAAGGTGAGAAGAGTACGTTACAAGATGCTAGTGGGAAAACCATTACAGTAACAAGCAGTCGCAAGCATCAAGAGAATTTACGGTATGCACTTCGAGGCGGTGAATATATTTACAACAATATTGTAGATATAGATGAATTGGGGAAAAGTGATGCCATCATCAACTTAGGAGACAATAGCAATTTACCTGAGGTATTGGCCGAACTCTATGAGGTTATGGTCATTGCGGATGCGCAAATTCAAAAAAGTATGTATGGATTAATTGCTATGATTGTCAATGTACTTGTGCCACTTTTGTGGGTATTGATTACATGGTTGATGTCTAGACATTTTGCAATGAATAAATTTAGAGAATATTATGCCATTTGTGCCATTACTTATTTATCTACGTCGGTCATTGGATGTATTCTTGGGTTCTTCATAGAGTTCACCAAACTGATGCTGATTGTTTTGATTATTGAATTGATTTATTATATTTTTGTGACATTTAGAATCAATACTGATCCTTCCCTATTGGATCAAAATCCAAAAGATAATGATAAACAACCGCCAATCGATCAACCAGTTTTGCAAAAACCTAAACTGAAATTCAAAGAAATTAAGTCTGATGATGCATATCAAGTCGAATAAAATGTGATATTCCTTTTCACATGTAGTCATAAAATTCTTTTTTCCTCATATAGTGTAGTACGTAGAGGAGGAGTATTTGTGAAAAAGAATCAATTTGCATTAATCTTTTTAACTGTCATTACGATGTTAGCTGTATGGTATTTTAAATCACCAACGAGTGAAAAGGAAAAAGATCCTGTCTTGGTGGTAGGAAATCCAACAACTAGAACAGAAGAATTAGCATCGATGCGTGAGGCTGTTCGTACAGAAAGAAGTGCTACGCTTGCTACTTTGAACAATATTATTGCAGACGAAGGCGCTACTTTGGCAAGTAAAACATCAGCTATTCAACAAAAGGCAGAATTATCTAGTTTAAATGAGCAAGAGGCTTTGCTAGAAACCAAAGTCATGAATTTGGGATATCAAGACGCTTTTGTTCATCATACATCTAGTGGTGTAGAAGTTATCGTTGTATCAAACAATTCATCGGCTACTTCTGCATTAGACATTATTCATGTCATTTATGAAACTTTTGATAAAGCAACTAGTGTTGTTGTGAATTTTAAAACATTAGAAGAATTAAAAAGTGTATAAACCATAGGTAGCATAAATCATAAGTCTACTTATGGTTTATCTTTTATGGGGAGATGAAAAAAATGTACCATTATGTCAAAGAAAAATATTTTCATATGAAAATAGGCCCAATGGGGCATAAAAAGACTATCAAGGAAATTTTGCAACAATATCATGTCGCACAGCGCAAGATTCATCAATTGCTTTTGCACCATTGTTGTTATCGTAATGGTGAGGAAGTAGAACCAGATACGCTTTTTTTGATCCATGATTATTTGAGTATAGATATTAGTTTATATGAGAAAATGGATTATTTACCAGAAAAAGGGCCATTGACTGTTCTATATGAGGATGATTACCTACTAGTTATAAACAAGCCTGCGGGTAGAATTATTTATCCAGATCAACCCAATAAAACAGGGACTATTGTGAATTTAGTTGCCCAATATTATAGGGAACAGCAATTAGATTTGACCCTTCGGCATTGTCACCGATTAGATAAAGATACAACAGGATGCTTGATTTTTGCGAAGGATTTGATTACGCAAAGCGCGATGACGCATTTATTTGAAACCCATCAGATTAAAAAAATATACTGGGCTAAAGTAGAGGGTAAAATCACAAAGCCTGGGAGGATTGACCTACCTATGGCCAAAGATCGGCATAACAACGGGAAAATGGTTGTGAGTTCAACTGGGCAAAAGGCGACCACATTTTATAAGCCACTTGGTAGGGCGAGCCAATCAACTTTGGTAGAAGTACAAATTGCAACAGGGAGAACCCATCAAATTCGTCTCCATATGGCAACAATTGGGCATCCCATCATTGGCGATATCCTCTATGGGTCGACCATAGCGTCTCCCTTATTGTTACATTGCAAATCACTAGAATGGATTCATCCCATTACACAAAATAAGTTGGTGATAGTATCTCCACTGCCCCCATCCTTTCAAAAGGATAAAAAATAATGATATGTCTTGCAAGTTAGAACAAAATTTGTTATAATATGAGGGAATTCGAGGTTATAAATATGAAAAATGTAAAATACTTTTTATTGACATTGCTGATGGCATCAGCATTCTTGTTTACAGGATGCGTGGTTACTGATCCTACTCCTGGAGACAACCCTGGAACCAATCATCCAGGAACCATTATTTTGTCTATACCAGAGAATTTACGCGTTGTAGAGTATGATCATCGTCCGATTATTTTCTTTGATATTGTAGAAGAAGCAAAGGCTTATGAATTATCGATTTACAAAGATAATAAATTGACTCAAAAACCATTATCTGTTACACCTGATGATGCATTAAAGGGTGTTATTTTAAATGATTTAACCGCAGGTACTTATGAAGTGAGTGTACGTGCTCTTGCGGATAAGAGCAAAGCACAACTCGATTCTCAACCAAGTAAACGGCTCAGTTTTGATGTTGTAGATGGTGGTGGTATTTCTGATATCAAATATAATGTTGTTTTTGATTCCAATGGCGGTTCATTTGTGACCACCAAAGTGGTATCTAGTGGTGAAAAGGTAGCAGAACCTACCAAACCAACCAAAAAAGATTATGAATTTGTAGAGTGGCGTTATAATGGAGTAGCTTATGATTTCAATACACCTGTAACAGGAAACATGACGCTAGTAGCGGAATGGAAAGAAGCAAAGGGAAATGGTGAAGAGACTACATTGATAGCTTATTATCAATCTATTTTGGATGGAAATGGTCATTTACCAACTGGAACGGATTTAAAATTGAAGTTGAGAACGTTAATTTCCAGCAATGTGAAATCAACAAGTTATGATCAATTGCGCAATAGCACCAATGGATTAGGATATACTGATGCAGATCCTGATCATGCTGGCAACTTGATTCTATTTTATTCTAGAGCCTCAGTTAGTGCCAAATGGGATGGCGGAAATACGTGGAATCGTGAACATGTATGGCCAAAATCATTAGGTTGGTATTCTAATTCAGGAGCTGGCGCAGATATTCATCATATACGCCCTGCAGATAACCGTGTCAATTCTACACGGGGGAATATGATTATGGGTGAAGTAACTGGTGGTAAGACCATTTTATATAATGGATCTCCTGCTGGAAATTATGCGAATAATTACTATGAACCTCTTGATGAAGTAAAAGGTGATGTTGCACGAATTTATATGTATATGATGGTGCGTTATAGTCAAACGGATAATCAATATCCAGTAACTCGCGCCATTCAATCGATGTCGTTATTATTAAAATGGCATCTTGAAGATCCAGTAGATGAATTTGAGAAGGTTCGCAATGAACGCTCTTACCAAATTCAAGGGAATCGAAATCCATTTATTGATAATCCTGAATTTGCGGAAATGATTTGGGGATAGTCTTAACAAAATAGTCAAAATGAAATTTTGACTATTTTTTCTTTTTTCAAATAAAAAAAGTCTTTTCACTTTATAAAAAACCTTTTTTTTGCTATAATAGACTTGAGTTAGAAAGAAGGAAATTATGTTAGATAACAAAATACAAATTATTAGTTATAAACATAATGGTGCTCTTCATCGTGTTTGGCAATATGCATATATTGTGCGACAAACAAGTGATATGATTGTAGTAGTAAATGACCATACTAATGTAATAGATGGTGATGGAAGAAGATGGAAAACAAAAGAACCAGCCGTGTGTTATTTTTTTAAGAACTATTGGTTTAATATCATTTGCATGCTTAGAAATAATGCCATTTACTATTATTGTAATCTCAGTTCACCATATGTTCGTGATGCTGAAGGACTGAAGTATATCGATTATGATTTAGATGTAAAAGTTTTTCCTAGTGGGGATAAAGTGATTTTGGACCGTGATGAATTTGATTTTAATAAAATGGATTATGGATACGGGGATAAATTGATTGCCATAGTAGAAAATGAATTACAGATTTTGCTTCAAAAAATTGATCAAAAAGCGTTGGCCTTTAACTCAGAGGTTGTGATGAATGATTTTGAGATATATAAGAATTTAAGAAAGCAGATGGATCGTAAAAAGAACAAGTCAAATAAGCAAAAAAAGTAAAATACGCTAGGTGTATTTTACTTTTTTATTCATAAAGAATATTACCTGTGCATAAATTGAAACATAGGAGGATAAATTTATGAGTGATAAAGTATTAAGGGATGTCGTTTCAAGAACAAAAGGCGAAGTTTACATTGGTGTAGTAGGATCAGTGAGAAGCGGGAAGTCCTCATTTATTAGAAGATTTGTCGAGAAAAAGGTTTTACCTTTGGTGAATGATACTTATTCCTATGAAAAAATTCAAGATGAACTGCCACAAAGTAGTGAAGGAAAAGCAATCATGACAGTAGAACCTAAATTTATTCCAAGTAACACTGTCAAAATTACAATTGAAGAAGATATTTCCTTTCAAATGCGATTAGTGGATTGTGTAGGGTATATTATTCCTAGCGCAAAAGGCTATTTAAATGAAGATGGCACCACCAGATTGGTTCAGACTCCATGGTTTAGTGATACGATACCATTTGAGGATGCTGCAAAACTAGGCACTGAAAAAGTTATTGAGTCTCACTCCAATATTGGGGTTGTGATGAGTAGTGATGGTAGTTTTGGTGAATTTACACGACCTGAATATGAAAAAGTAGAAGAATTGGTTATCGAGGATTTGAAGAAACACAATAAACCTTTTGTGTTGGTTATCAATACGACGAAGCCAAATGCCCCAGAGACAAAAGAATTGGTTGATCAGTTGAGTGAAAAATACGGGGTTAGTGTCATTGCTTTAGATGTTGTCAATATGAGTGAAACGGATATTGATACTCTATTGAAACTAGCAATGGATGAATTTGATATTTCAGAATTGAATTTAGAGGTACCAAATTGGGTCAATGTCTTAGATGATCAGTCTACTTACAAGAGTCAGTTTAATCAATTGGTCAATGAAACTACAGGAACATTTCGGAAAATGAAAGATGCTTTTCGCATCCAAGAAGTGTTGAAAAATAGTGAACTCTTTACGGATGTCGCTATTACTGATATAGATTCTGGAAATGGCGTGGTGAATGTGGATGTTTCTTGTTCGGATGAAATCTACAATCAAGTATTAGAAGAAATTTTAGGGGAGTCCATTGAAGATAAAGCTACCTTTATTACTTCTTTGCAAGCCCTACAACAAGCCAAACATACAGCAGATTTGGTGGGTAGTGCTATACCCAAATTAGAACAGTTGGGGTATGGGATTGCCTTACCAAGTGTTGAACAAATGAAACTAGAAACACCTGAATTGCTAAAAGAGGGCAGTCGATATGGTATTAAGGTAAAGGCAAGTGCACCGATGATTCAATTGATTCAAGTCAATGTTACTTCGACATTTGAACCAATTATTGGCTCTAAGGAGCAAGCTGAAGAGTTATTACAACATATGATAGATGATTATGAAACTGACCCTGAAAAATTATGGAATAGCGAAATCTTTGGTAGAAAATTATGCGATGTAATATCTGATGGTATTAAATCCAAAACAAATGCCATTCCTGATCAAGTGTTAGAAAAATTCAAGGCTACCATGGAAAAAATTGTAAATTATGGTAAGGGTGGATTGATTGCAATTGTTCTTTAAAAATATTTAAAAAATAGGCTTTTTACTTGAAAAAAATGGATAAATCCATTATAATTAGATTGGTGATAAAAATGACAAAAAGTGAACTGATTAAAAATATCCATCGCAACAATGAACTCAACTATGTAGATGTTGAAAAAATTGTCAATGATGTTTTAACAGAAATTGCAATAGGGCTTCAAGAAGATGGAAAAGTTGTCCTAACTGGTTTTGGTACATTTGAAAAATATTATCAAGAAGGATATAATGGAATCAATCCATCTACAGGGGAAAAATTGTCTGTAAATGGTAGTTATAAAATTCGTTTTTCTTCAAGTAAAAAATTAAAAGACACAATGAATCAATAAATTGTTGCATAAAAAAGTAAAACACTTTCAGTTTGAAAGTGTTTTTTGTTGGATTTAAAAGAACTGGATTTGATAAGAAATCAATTTCATTTCCTGTGGTTGAAGACAAATTTGATAGGGTTTATGTTCAAATTGTCCATCGTGTTGACTAGAATCAGCACAGCCAATCCAAGGCTCAATGCAAATAAAATTGGCCTTTACATGATTTGGAGTCCAAATACCTAGCATTGGAAAATCATTGAATTCAAAAGCAACGCCATGGTTATGGTTAGGATTGACTAATTGAACATAGTGTGTCGATAAGTGATCAAATACCAAAGCATCTTGCGCATAATCCGCATAGCGAAGTGGTAATTCTTTTAAATGCTCAAAGTGACGGGCCGTTTGTTCGAAATCAATGGTGCCATTGGTTAGATTAACACTTGGACAGTCGTAAGTACCGGCCTCTCCAAAAACTAATCGATAGTCTTCAAATTGTTCATTAGAAAATAGTGGGACTTTAAAAGCAGGGTGTAATCCTAGATGGAACGGCATAGTAGAATCCGATAGATTTTTAACAACAATATAACTTTTCAATACATTTCCATGGATTTGGTAGGTAATATCCATTTGGAAAAGAAATGGATAAATTTGCAAATCATCTTCATCTGCGGTATAAGTAAGTGTAATAGAAGATGGCTCAATCTGTTGCAAAGTAAATTCACGATCGCGAATGAATCCGTGCTTTTTCATAGGATAGGATTTGCCTTGGATGGTACAACTTCCTCCTAAAATAGCACCAATATTGGGAAACAAAATAGGCGCAGAGCGATTCCAAAATGCAGGATTGGCATCGTGAAGATACTCGACATTTTGATAACGAATGCTCTTGATTTCGGCACCATGCGTAGCAATTGTGACAATTAAATCTTGATTTTGAATGGTATAATGCATAATTTCACCTCAATTTTTCGCTATATTATATCATAAATGATTACAAAATACAAAACTTATGGTATAATAGATACAAATTCTTAGGAAAAGAACTAAAAAATCAAATGAAAAGGTGAGTAAAGATGAAGAAAAAAGGTATTTTTAGTGAATTTGTAGCGTTTATCAATAAGGGGAATGCGTTAGCACTAGCTATAGGAGTAATTATTGGTGGTGCATTTAGCAATATTGTCACTGCGATTAACAAAAGTATTATTTCTCCATTGATTGCGGCAATCATAGGGGAAAAAAGTCTTGCGGAAAATGAAGCATTGTGGACTGTATTGAAAACAAGAGCAGCAGAACAAGCTGATGTGGATGCGGGGCTTGCAGCTAGTTTAGGTGAAAAAATCCCTTCTGTATATATTTCATGGGGTGCATTTATTCAAGCCGTGATTGATTTCTTATTGATTGCTTTAATCTTGTTTGCCATTATTAAAATCGTAACTGCTATTTTTAATAAAGCGAAAGCCGCAAAAGAAAAATTAACTAAAAAAGAAGAAGAGATGCAACCAGAACCTGTTGTTGAAGAAACAGTTGTAGAAAATCTACCTGTTGAAGATCCAATAGATGTACAATTATTAAAAGAAATTCGTGATTTGCTAAAGGAAAATCAAAATCATCCTGAATAAATTCATGGGATATAATTGATTAGAATTCATCAAAGACAAATAGTAGTAGAGACTGCTATTTGTCTTTTTCTTTTATCGCTTCGTGTTCTTTATTTTAAAATCATTCATAAAATGTATTGGTGATGAAGTTGTTAATCAAGAAAAGAATATTGATATCTTATATTATAATGATTGTTGCTTTTGGTATGCTATTTGCTAAACTAGCCTATGTTAAAATAGATAAAGGTACAGAATATTACAAAAGAGCACTCGATTTATGGACAAGGAGTGCACCGATTGAGGGAAGAAGAGGCAATATTTATGATCGAAATGGTAATTTAATTGTAGGTAGTAAACTTACACCAACACTTGTTGCCATTCCAAAACAAGTCAAAGATAAAAAAGCGGCGGCTCAATCCATTGCAAAAATTGTCGGATGTAGTACAGAAAAAATATGGCAACATTTAAATAAATCGGTATCGGTTGAAATATTGAAACCAGAAGCACAAAAAATCACGGTAGAGATGGCCATGGAAATAGCCAAACTCGACTTAGATGGCATTTATATTGTGGGAGACAGTTCCAGATATTATCCCTATCCAACCTGTCTTGCTCAAGTTATTGGAATTGTTGGTATCGATAATCAAGGTATTTCTGGGATTGAATATATTTATGACAATTATTTAAAGGGAAAAAAAGGCGCTTTGCAAATCTTTACCGATGCCCATGGAGACTCTATTGACGATTTTAGTGGTCATTATGATAGTGCATCGAGTGGTTTTGACTTGTATTTGACCATTGATTTGAATATCCAATTGACACTAGAACGTGTCATGGAAAATGCATATGTGCGTTATACGCCCAATGATGTGGTAGGGCTGGTTTTAAATCCCAAAACAAGCGAGGTTCTAGCGATGGCATCGCGTCCTACTTTTGATTTAGAGCATTATCAAGATTATGCCCAAGAAATCTATAATCGAAATTTACCGATATGGAAATCCTATGAGCCCGGCAGTACATTTAAAATATGTACCTTTTCAGCAGGGCTTGAGGAAAAGGTCTTTACCTTAGAAGAGACCTTTCATGATCCTGGGTACATGGTCATTGATGGGACAAGAATTAGGGACTGGAAAAAAGGCGGGCATGGTACGGAGACGTTCTTACAAGTATTGGAAAATTCATGTAATCCTGGTTTTATGACCATTGGACTGCGACTGGGGAAGGAAAAACTATTTGAATATATTCGTAATTTTGGATATGGTTCAAAAACAGGTATCGATTTATTAGGAGAAAGTGCGGGTATTCTATTTCGTACCGACCAAATTGGCAACGTAGAACTGGCTACAGCTTCTTTTGGTCAAGGCAATGCAGCTACCCCGCTACAGATATTAAATGCCGCTTGTGCAGCTGTGAATGGGGGAAATTTATATCAGCCTTACATTTTAAAGGCAATTGGTAGTGGTTCTGTTATGCAAGTAGAAAAAGAACCAACACTGATTCGACAAGTGATTTCGAAGGAAACTTCTCAAAAAGTGGCATATGCGTTAGAATCAGTCGTAGCAAAAGGAACCGGGAGAACCAGTTTTTTATCGGGATACCGCGTAGGAGGAAAAACGGGTACTGCTCAAATTGCGGAAAACGGTCACTATGTGGATGGCAAGTACATTTTATCTTATTTGGGAATTGCTCCAATGGATGATCCGAGTGTTGCCGTATATATGGCTATAGAGAATCCTCATAATGCCATTCAGTATGGAGGAGCAACTGTTGGCCCGCTTGTAAGAGAAGTTTTAAGTGAATCCCTTTCTTTTTTAAAGGTGAAAAAAAGAACCGATGAAATTCCTTATGAAGCTAGACTTTGGATTGATAAAAAAATATATAAAGTTCAAGATTATACAGGTGTAGCTGTTAAAGATATTCAAAGAACAAGCAATTATCAGATTGTCATTCAAGGAAATGGGCACATGGTGCTCAGCCAAATGCCAGAAGCAGGAGAGTCCATTATTGAGGGTGGTACAGTTATTTTATATACATGAAATAGGAGGAACGTATGAAAATCAGTGAATATATGCAAATGTATCGGGAAGAAAAGATTACCTATGATCACGAAGTATCAGGTATTTTTGAAGATTCAAGAGAAGTAGTCGAAAATGGTATTTTTATTGCCATTCAAGGCTATACAGTAGATGGAAAACAATACATTGAAGATGCGCTACATTTAGGGGCAAAAACAATTGTATTTGAGAAGGGGACGTATACACCACAGGATACGTCTTCTGTTAACTATATTGGTGTAGAAAGCGTTAAAGTGGAGTTAGCAAGATTATTAAAATGGTTTTATCAAGGTCAAAGCTATCCTAAAATAGTAGGGATTACTGGAACAAATGGAAAAACAACGGTTAGCGAATTGGTGTATCAGTTTTTGAAGTCTAGGGAAGAAAACGTATTGTATCTTGGAACCGGGAAAATAAAATCGTATTTAGGAAAAGAAGTGGTGACTACATCTCCTAATACTACCCCACGTTTATCTACATTGTATCATCATCTGTTTTCAAGTGACTATCACTATGTTGTGATGGAAGTATCTAGCCAAGGAATTGCCGAAGGAAGAGTGTTAGGTATTTCATTTGATATTGCTTGTTTAACGAATATTACTCAAGATCACTTGGATTATCATAAGAATATGGATGCCTATGCTTTTGAAAAATTGAAACTAGCCTTGTCACTACAAGAACAAAGTACATTGATACTGAACCAAGAAACAGCCTATTATCAGTGGTTCATTCAAGCATCACTTGCCAAGTGCAAGACCTATTCATCGAGCTCTTTTTGCGCATATGCACATGCGATTGGAAAGATTGTATCACTCGATAAAGAGGGAATGCAACTAGAAATTTGGCAAAATGGTATTTATCAACAAGCCCAAACGCATTTAGTTGGGGAGTTTAATGTAGACAATATTTTAGCTGGCTTACTCATTGCAGAAACACTAGGTTTTGAAAAAAATGATTTTTTCCAATTCCTACCTTCTTTTTCGCCAGTGAAAGGTAGAATGAATGTGTACGCACTACACTTGTCTGAAAAAGATATCTATGTCGTGATTGACTATGCACATACTCCAGATGGAGTAAAGCAGGCTTTGATGAGTCTGAGAAAATTAACATCCCAAAGATTGATTACAATCATTGGTTGTGGTGGAAATCGCGATCAAGACAAACGACCTAAAATCGGAAAAATAGCAACGGAATTATCTGATCTTGTTTGTTTTACAGAGGATAATTCTCGGTCTGAACCTTTACCTTTGATTTTAAGCGATATTGTCAAAGGAGTAACCAAGAGCAATTATCAGATTGTAGAAGACCGTGCAAAAGCAATCGATACTGCTATAACTTTGGCTCGTACAGATGATATCATTGTTCTATTGGGAAAGGGTGAAGAAACTGAAATCATTGGTTCAACCATCAAGCCATTCTCTGATATCAACTATGTAGAATCACTAGGAGGGACACTATGTTTACATCCATTTACGCACTCATCGCACTAGGAATGATTGGAATTCTTTTTGGTATAGCCCTTTTTCAGGTGATGATTCCTTTACTATATCGTCTAAAATTTGGTCAAAGTATTCGTGAAGAAGGACCAGTAAGACATTTGGCCAAAAAAGGTACACCTACGATGGGGGGATTAGTCATTTTGATACAGACTATCTTTTTATTTGTGACTTTTTTACTCATCAATCGGCAACAATTTTCTGATGATTATCAGATACTAGCATTATTTTTGATGGTATTGATTGGTTTTGGAGCCATTGGCTTTTGGGATGATTTTTTGATTGTCGTCAAGAAAAATAATCAAGGGCTTTCGGCTAAACTCAAATTTATATTGCAATTGATTATCAGTGCTTTCGCCTATATTATCGTTATCGAATCAAGAGGTGGCAGTTGGATTAACTTTTTTGGTACCCCTTTAAAATTATCGTTTGCTTATGGCTTATTCATTGTAATTGGTTTTGCGGGATGTTCCAATGCGACCAATCTTACCGATGGTATTGATGGTTTATTGGGAGGGACGAGTATCATTAGTTTTACGGGCATTATGGTGCTGGCTTTACATCAAGAAAATCGTATGGTTTTCTTTTTAGCCCTAAGTATAGTCATCGCTCTTTTTTCCTTTTTGGTATTCAATTTACCCAAAGCACAGATTTTTATGGGTGATACAGGATCATTAGCCATTGGAGGTATCCTATTTGCGATGTTGATTGCTCTCAATCAAGAAGTGTTGATTTTTTGTTTTGGCTTTGTTTATTTGGTAGAGACCCTTTCGGTGATGTTACAAGTTTGGTTTTTTAAGCGTGCCAAAGGCGATCGAATTTTTAAAATGACTCCCCTCCATCATCACTTTGAACTGATGGGATGGAAAGAATCGAGGATAGATTTATTGTTTTGGTTGGTTCAAACCGCAATGACTATTGTCGGTATTTGGTTGGGGGTCAAATTATGTTAGAAAAAAAATATCTACTATATGGATATGGAAAGTCCAATCGAGCGGTAGCATCTTACTTAGAAAGTCATCAAGAACCCTATTGGATATTGGATGATCATCATGAACAAGACGATTTTTTATCGGCTATTTTACTGAAACATACCAAAGTCATTATTAAAAGTCCAGGTATTCCTTTTGATGGTATTTTACTCCAAATGGCACAAGCTCAGGCTATTCCAATTTGGAGTGATTTAGAATTCTATTATCAGTTGTATCCACAACATGAATATGTAATCGTGACAGGTTCATTAGGCAAGACTACGGTATCGACTTGGGTGAGTCAAATGCTTTCTGTAATCCCTTCGTTTCAAGGCCATTTGCTCGGGAATATAGGGACACCTTTGTTTCAAATTCAAGTAGATACCCCTATAGGGGTAGTAGTAGAGGCGTCTAGTTTTATGTTACATCACACAATGTGCGTGGTTCCTCATGTCTTCGTATTGACCAATCTATTTCCACATCATCTCGATTACCATCAAACGCTAGATGCCTATGCCAAAGATAAACTCAAGCTTATTGAAAATATGAAAGCACAAGATGTTTGTATTTATCCATTAGATGATGAAGTTGTTGCACAATATTGGAAAGCATATGGACCAAAATCTGAATCTGTGCGAACACTGACTTTTTCGCTTACCAATCCTCAGGCAGATTGCTATGTACGTCATCAAGCCATTTATTATCATCAAACTAAAATCATTGATATAAAACACCTTTCAAGAGGTGAAACGCACAATATTAAAAATGCAATGGTTGCTATTTTGGTAGGAGAAGTATA
This sequence comes from uncultured Bacilli bacterium, assembly GCA_949879765.1. GTDB lineage: Bacteria > Bacillota_I > Bacilli_A > ML615J-28 > CAG-313 > CAG-313. The sequence continues at coordinate 194,439 of CATLBQ010000001.1, read as the reverse complement.
TGGTATAAATCAAGAATGGATGATGCATGTACTTAGTACTTTTCAAGGGGTGCATTACCGGTTTGAAACTATCTATCAAACAGACGATTTTATCATCATCAATGATGCCAAGTCAACAACACCTGAGGCTACTCGCTTCGCCATTGAGAGCATCAACAAACAGTATCCATCGTATCATCTGAGTGTTATTTTAGGGGGAAAGATGCCACCAGAAGATTATGAGGGATTACATCAGGCCCTTCAGTCTTGTGATTGGGTTTATTTGTATGGTAAAGATCGCTATCTGCTTGCGATGCAATTGCAAGCAGATAGAATCTGTATCCATGAGACCTTAAAAGAAACGATAGAGTCTTTGCGTTTTCAAAAACCAATGGTCATTTTATACTCTCCCAGTTGCGTAAGTTTTGATCAATATACTTCCTTTGAAGAACGTGGTGCCCAATTCAATTGTCTTATCCAACACCTTTTTTTAAAAAATAATCAAAAGATAAATAAAATTGCAAATGATTAAGAAAAAATGCAAAAAAAGTGTATAATTTTAAGTAAGTTATTTAAAAATATTCAAAAAGGAACCCAAAACAATGGATGATTTTGTAAAAGTAAAAAAAATAGCCCAAAAATGCTTAAAATGTAAACATCCTACTTGTGTAAAGCATTGTCCAGTGGGCAATCATATTCCAGAAATTTTATCCGCTATTGAACAAGAGAATATCGCACAAGCGAAAAAACTATTATTGGAAACCACCAACGCTAGTTTCATTTGTGCTAAACTATGTGATGTTCAACGGCAGTGCTATGGCCATTGTGTATTAAGGAATACCGATAAAGGAAGTGTGGCTTTTTATGAAGTTGAGGCTTATTTGGCAGAGTTGATTCAAGCACAAGATTATGTTTGTCATGATAATCATGGTCAACGCGTTGCCATTATTGGGGCAGGTCTTGCGGGGATAAGTGCAGCAATTGATTTAGCTCAACATGGATATCACGTTGAAATTTTTGAAAAGCGAGAAAAAATAGGTGGTGTCATTACGGATACTCTTCCTGACTTTCGTTTTTCAGAAGGTGCAATCGAAAAATATGAAATATTGTTAGATACATTGGGGGTTCAAATTCATTATGGAAAAGAATGGGGACGGAATCTGACGATAGAAGATTTAGATGATTTTTTGTATATTTTGTTTGCACTAGGCGCAGGTGTATCCAAGCGCAATTTTCCTTCTTCACCTTTTGTCTATGATGGAATGGAAGTATTACGTGCCTTGAAACAAAAACGGATATTATTTGAACACAAGAGCGTACTTGTCATTGGGGGTGGGAATGTGGCTATGGATGTAGCAAGGGCACTCAAGCGAATGAATAATGAAGTAAAAATTGTTTATCGTCGAACAATGGATCAGGCTCCAGCGAGTCAAATAGAAATAGCACATGCTAAAAATGAGGGAATTATAATGGAAGAGTGTCTATCCCCTGTAGAACCCATATATCATAAGGAGTCATTGATGGGGTTACTTGTCGAACAAACCAAATTAGTAGAAGAACCGACCAAGGGACGGAAAAATTTTCAAAAAACGGGTTTAACTTCGGTCATTTCTGCAGATGTGATTGTAGAGGCCATTGGATTAGAACCAGAATATACGGTTCTACGACAACTTGTTCCTGCCTTATTTGATGAAGAGGGTTGGGTTCAATCAGAAGGTGTAGCCAGATACAAGGATAAAACCCTTTTGGTAATCGGTGATTATTTGCTAGGGGCATCGAGTTTTGCACAAGCGGTTGCCTCTAGCAAACAAGCAGTTAAAAAGGTGGTGGATGGATGAAAGTCGTTTTTGGAGGTAGTTTTAATCCACCAACCATTGCTCATGAGGCAGTGATAGATTATTTAGCACAACATTATGATGAAGTCATTTTGCTACCCAATGGGAATCAATATCAAAAACCAGGTTTGATTGATCAAAAGATGCGTTTGGAAATGTTAGATATCATTGCTGAGGCATATGACAATGTTAGCATCTCTCCTATTGAGTTCAAACGATCATTTAAGGGAACTTATCAAAGTCTGCGTGATTTAAATCATCCATTATTTGTTTGTGGAGATGATTGTTTGATGCAACTAGACCAATGGATAAAGCCACATCTATTGGTTTCGGAAAATCAATTTCTCATTTTTACAAGACATTTGAGTGTAGAACAGGTCTATCAGTGGATCAATCATAGCTGGCTAAAACCGTATGCCAGTCATTTTGAAGTCATTCAAATTGACTTTCCTGATGTTTCTTCATCAACTTTTCGCCATACGCATCAAAAAGAATGGGTGAATTCTAAACTATATCATTATATTGAAACACACGGATTGTATCAGAAAGTAGAGGAAAGTATGTATAAAGAAAATTACGTAAAAATAGCACTAGTTACACCTAAAGTACATCTGGGTCATCCACTTGAAAATGCGAAAGAAATGATTGCGTTAGCTGCACAAGTGAAACAAGCTAGTTTTGTGGTTTTTCCTGAACTATCATTAACAGGATATACATTAGGCGATTGGGTCATGAACCGAGAGTTGTTACATCAAACACGAGATGCATTGGATAAGGTACGTCAAGCCAGTGGTCAACAAATTTGGTTAGTAGGGTTACCTTTTGAATATGCAGGGGTCATTTATAATTGTGCTGCGGTCATTCAAAATCAACATATTTTGGGGATTATTCCAAAATCAAATTTGCCAACCAGTGGTGAATTTTATGAAAGTCGTTATTTTGCCAGTGGTGCATCATTTTTGATGCATCCTGTTACACTCCATCATATAGAGCCTGATCATCTTGTTCCCTTTGGCAATGTTTTATTTCAAAATCAAGTTGATCAACTTTGCTTTGGTGTAGAGATTTGTGGAGATTTGTGGGGAATTGATAAACCTCATCATTGGTTGTATCAAAAAGGTGCTGATATCGTATTCAATTTGAGTGCATCTACTTATTATCTTGGCAAAAAAAAGGTTCGTCATCAATTGGTTTCACATGCTAGTCATCAGTATAAAGGAGCATACGTTTATGTATCTAATGGTCCTAGTGATTCAACAAGTGATATGACGTATTCAGGACATCAAATTGCCTGCGTATGTGGAGAAACACTATTGAATCAAGAGACATTATCATTAGATAGTGTGTATCATATGGTAGATATTGATTTAGAATACATCCGATATGCACGTTCTAGTGATAATTACGCTCGCACAACAATGGATAAAACGGCCAGTTTTGTTCCGTTTGAACTTGCAGAGTCTAGCTCTTATCTATTAGAACAAAAACCAGATCCGTTACCTTTTGTGCCTCAATCAGAAAAAGAACTAGCAGAAATCATTGATATGGTGTGTGTTTCTTTGAAACATCGCTTGGATTATGTTGGTTGTGACAAGGTGATCATTGGTGTTAGTGGGGGATTAGATTCTACACTTGCCTTGTTGTTTGCGTATACATGCTATCAAAAATATCATTTGTCTCCTAGACATATTATTGCGGTGACGATGCCTGGACTAGGTACAGGAAGCAAGTCAAAGAATATTGCTCATCATTTGATGGACAAGCTAGGGGTAGATGCGCGAGAAGTTTCTATCAAAAAAGAGGCCTTTGCTCATTTAAAGTTGTTAGAACATAGTGAAATAGAAAAAGATGTCACGTATGAAAATGTACAAGCTAGGCTGAGGACAATGTATTTGATGAATTTGGCGAATCAAGAAAAAGGGGTTGTTTTAGGCACTGGTGATATGAGCGAAATTGCATTAGGATGGTCAACGTTCAATGGGGATCAAATGTCAATGTATGGTTTAAATAGCAATTTACCGAAAACAACTGTGAGGGCTTTAGTCCGCTATTTTAGTATGGTTTATCCACAGTTGAGATTAGAATTGCGCAAGGTATGTCAAGCTGTGATTTCACCTGAACTAACAGGTACAGACCAAGCTACTGAAGAACGGATTGGCAAATATGAGATTAATGATTTTATGATGTATCATATTTTCACACGAGGTGCTTCCCAAGCAAGAGTGTTATATTTGCTTCATCACACTTTTGATTTGACACAAGAAGAAGCATTACAATATTATAAACGACTAATGGAACGCTTTAAACACAATCAGTTTAAGCGGTTGACAATGGCTGAAGGGATCAAAGTGTTTAGTTTTACATTTAATCCTCGTGGTGAGTGTCGCTTTCCGGGTGACATGAAATAATCAAAAATTGTTCATGTTTGAAATAGTTGTCATAATCTTTGACTTCTTTCTTTGGGTTGTGATATAATGTTAAGGTATAAAACTAAATACAACATCATAAAATCGTTGACGAGGAAGAGTAAAATACACATATTGACGAGGGACAAGTTGGGTAGTGAAAAACTTGAGTATGGTATTGGAAGGTAGCCTCTAGAGATGCTTGGGTGAGAAAGATACATTAGCTCAAGCCGTAGGTTTGCGTTAAAACATAGAGTAGAGAAAATTATAGTTTTCTAATAAAGGTGGTACCGCGGATTTTAGTTTCGTCCTTTTGATAGGACGAGACTTTTTTTTTATGAAAGGAGAGAAAAACGGATGTTTCGATTAAAACAAGTAGAGATGGACACAAAATATGACTCTAAACGGGTTGAAGAAGGAAAGTATGAGTATTGGCTCAAAGAGGGTTTTTTTACAAGCGGAGATAAAAGTAAAATTCCTTATACGATTGTGATTCCGCCACCTAATGTTACAGGTAAGTTACACATCGGCCATGCTTGTGATACAACGCTTCAAGATATTTTGATTAGAAGAAAAAGAATGCAAGGATATGATGCACTCTGGCTTCCAGGAATGGATCATGCGGGAATTGCTACGCAGGCTAAAGTAGATGCAAAACTTAAGGCCCAAGGGATTAGTCGATATGATATAGGAAGAGAAAAGTTCTTAGAGGTAGCTTGGGAGTGGAAACATGAATATGCGAATTTCATTCGTAAACAATGGGCTGCCCTAGGACTATCGCTAGATTATACCAAGGAACGCTTTACCTTAGACGAAGGATTGCAAGATGCCGTTATGGAAGTATTTACCCAATTGTATCAAGAAGGGTTAATTTATCGAGGAGAGCGAATTATCAACTGGGATGTTGAGGCCAAAACTGCTCTTTCTAACATTGAAGTAGAGTATAAGGATATTGAAGGGGCATTTTATCACTTTATTTATCCATTTGTAGATGGAGATGGAGGACTAGAAATTGCTACAACAAGACCAGAAACGATGTTTGGTGATGTGGCCATTATGGTTCATCCCGGCGATGAGCGTTATCAGTCATTTATTGGAAAACAAGTCTATATTCCTGGTACACATCGGATGATACCCGTTATTGCGGATAGCTATGTGGACCGAGAATTTGGAACTGGTGTAGTAAAAGTAACCCCTGCTCATGATCCAAATGATTTTGAAGTCGGTAATCGTCATCAATTAGAACGAATTATTTGTATGCATGAAGATGGTACGATGAATCATTTGGCTGGAAAATATGAAGGAATGGATCGTTTTGCTTGTCGAAAGGCACTTGTAGCCGATTTGACTGCACTTGGTCTTTGTCCTTCGATTGAAAAAATGGTTCACTCAGTAGGGCATTCTGAAAGAACAGGTGTTATTGTAGAACCCAGATTATCTAAACAGTGGTTTGTCAAAATGGAGCCTTTGGCAAAAGATGTATTAGAAATGCAAGAAAGTGATGAACCTATTGAATTTATACCTAGTCGGTTCAATAAGACGTTAACGACTTGGCTAGATTTAAATAATATTCAAGATTGGTGTATTTCTCGGCAATTGTGGTGGGGACATCGGATACCTGCTTGGTATAGGGGAGAAGAAGTATATGTAGGAAAAGAAAAACCAGTGGGTGAAGGTTGGCATCAAGATGAAGATGTATTAGACACATGGTTTTCTAGTGCCCTTTGGCCATTTTCTACTTTGGGATGGCCAGAGAAATCTGCCGATTTAGAACGTTATTTTCCAACCGATTGTCTTGTAACAGGATATGATATTATTTTCTTTTGGGTAGCTAGAATGGCCATCCAGTCTCGTCATTTTATGGGAAAACGCCCATTTAAAACTTGTTTTATTCATGGTTTAATTCGGGATGAACAAGGTCGAAAGATGTCAAAGTCATTGGGAAATGGGGTAGATCCGTTTGATTTAATTGATCAATATGGATGTGATGCGATGCGTTATTTCTTAACAACTAACGCTACACCAGGTCAAGATTTGCGTTTCTCTGATGAAAAAATGGCTTCATCATGGAATTATATCAATAAAATTTGGAATATCTCTCGTTTTGTTAAGATGAATTTGATGCAAATTGGATATCAAGGTGAAGCGATAGATGAACAGAATTTGACTGCACTAGATATGTGGATTTTAAATCGGTTAGATGCCTTGATTGCAGATGTAAATATTAAATATGACCATTTTGAATTGGGCGAAGTTGCGCGATCAATTTACAATTTTACATGGGATGATTTTGCTTCTAAATACTTGGAGATGACCAAGGTAGATTTTTCTTCTGATAGTTTGAAACAAAAAATCAATACGGGTGCCATCTTGACGAAAGTACTGACAACGATTCTACAATTGTTGCATCCATTTATGCCTTTTGTGACTGAAGAAATCTATCAGCATTTCCATACAGATTCCATTGTAATTAGCAAGTGGCCTACATCAACAGAAATGGTATTTGATGCCAGTACACTAGATTATACCGATAAATTATTTGCCATTATTAGCGCAGTAAGAAATATTCGTAGTGAAAAAAATGTAGCGATGAGTAAGAAAATTCACTTATTTTTAGAAACAGAGCATCAAGGTCTTACGCAGTATTTGGAGAAACATCGTCAATATTTGGCTAGATTTACCAATTATGAAACATTAGAAATTGGCGCATCAAAAGACAAAAAAGATGCGATTGTAGTGGTTTTAGATGATGTGAATTTGATTATTCCGTTGAAAGAATTGATTAACTTAGAAGAAGCAAAGGCTAAATTAAAATTACAAATTGCAAAATTGGAAAAGGAAGTAGCGCGCTCCTCACAAATGCTCAATAATCCTCAATTTGTAGCGAAGGCACCACGTCAAAAAATTGAAACTGAACAAAACAAACTTGAGAGTTACCAAGAGCAATTAAAAGAAGTGCAAGCCTTACTTAAAGGATTAGAGGAATAATATGGAACCATTTGTATGTTTATCTGATTTTATCGCTTGGGTTCAAGTTCAAAAACGCTTTTTCAAAAAAGTAAATTTAGATAAAATGCGATATTATTGTGCGCTATTGGGACATCCTGAGAAAAAAATAAAAACCATTCATGTCACAGGAACCAATGGCAAGGGAAGTACAGTGACTATGCTTGCAAGTATACTGATGGAAAAAGGCTATCATGTAGGTACGTTTACATCACCTTATGTCAAATGTTTCAATGAGCGTATATCATTTGATGGTGAGCCTATTTCTGATACTGCACTCCTTCATGTAGCTAACCAAATCATTGCGTGGTATCCCACAATTGAAAAGGATGGTATAGAGTATCCCAGTTTTTTTGAGTTTTTAACACTTTGTGCATTTGTTTATTTTGCAAGTCGTGCTGATATGGATTATGCCATCATTGAGGTAGGAATGGGTGGAAAACTAGATGCCACCAATGTAATCGTACCACTAGTTAGCGTCATCACCAATGTCGCTTTAGACCATATGCAGATTTTAGGAAATACCACCACAGAAATTTTGGAGAATAAACTGGGGATTGTCAAGGAAAAAATCCCATTCGTTTGTGGTGTAAGTGATGACTTCTTACAAGATATAGCACGTAAGCAGGCAAAGCACTGTCAAAGTGAATGCGTTTTTCCAGATTATGGTGCTGTACAAATTCACAAGTGTGATTTAGAAGGTAGCATCTTTAGTTACAAATCTTATGTGCGAATGGAATTAGGTTTAATTGGTTTTCATCAAATTGAAAATGCTTTGGTTGTTTTAGAAGTAATGGATATTTTACGTGCGCCATTAGGAATAACTGAAGAGATGATTCGTCATGGTCTCAAAAAACACTTTGAATTTGGTCGTTTGGAACAGGTGCTGGATTATCCTAGAGTCTATATTGATGGTGGGCACAATATCAATGGTGTGGCAAGGGTTACAGAATTCGTTCAGTCCTTACATTTACCCTATACAAGAGCTATTGTTGCCATTTCACACGATAAAGCGTTAGCAGAGATGATTCATTTGATTGATCAAACCTTTGATGAGGTCATTTTTACGGCTTATACATATGCTAGAAGTGCCACTCCTGAAGAATTATTTTCGTTGTCACATCATCCCAAAAAGAAGATGGTATATTCACTTGAGGAAGCGTTAGATTTAGTTAGAGAACAACCTGTAAGTATAACCATATTTATGGGGAGTTTATATTTGGTGAGCGAAATTCGAAAGATGATCAAAGATTCTGAAAAATAAATAACGAAAAATACACACACCTTTCGTATTATTGAGTGAAAGGTGTGTGTTTTGCTTTATGTTAAAAGAAGTACCTCTTTTTGAACAACCACGGGAAAAAGCCATAAAATATGGTGTAGCAACCTTATCAAATATTGAACTTTTAGCTATTCTCTTAAGAACAGGAACAAAAGAAGAAAATGTGATGGAACTTTCTAAAAAAGTCTTATATTCTTTTCAATCTATAGCCAAGTTTAAGGATATGTCACTGCAAGAATTACTACATATCAAAGGAATCGGCCCTACTAAGGCAATTGGCCTACTTGCATCCATTGAATTTGGAAAAAGGATTATGCAAGTGGATAAAGAATTTCAAATCTACACCACACCAGAGCAAGTATTTGAGCATTTTCATCCCAAAATGAGTATGCTGACGATAGAATGTCTATATGCATTATATTTAAATACGAAAGGAGTATTGATTCAAGAGCAGTTGATTACACAAGGCACAATCAATGCATCACTGATTGATGGTAGAGATGTTTTCAAATGGGCAGTTAAATTTTCTGCTTCGGCCATCATTCTTGTCCATAATCATCCTAGTGGTGATTCTACACCTAGCATAGCTGATTTGAAAGCGACGGAAAAGTTGCTTAAATTGTCTGGTGTAATGGGGATACAAATTTTAGATCATATCATTATTGGTCATACATTTTATAGTATGAAGAGAAATTCAAAAATTTTTAAATTGTTCTAAATATGTCTAGAAATTCATAAAATAATTGAGGTGATGGTATGAAAAAAGATAGTTTGGTATATCGATACCAAAAAGCAATGAAAGAAAAAGCGCATACATCCAATGAAACCAAGCGAAAGATACATTATAATTATGTAACAAAATTATTTTTTCGCATTTTTTTGAGTTCAATTGTTCTACTTGGATTGGTCGTTAGCAATCGTGTTATTACATTTAAAGATGGACTTACACTAAGAGAAAAAACAATAGAGCGCAATTGGAATTTTATGAAATTAGCAGGAACATTTAATGCGTTATTTGGGAACTTTTTGCCCAAAGATATTGATCAAATCGTTTATCAAACAGATATTTATGAGCAAGTTGTATTTCATCAAGGCCTAAATTATGTTGAAAACACCGCTTTTAATGGTGTAAAGAATTTAACTAGTGGGGTAGTTTCTTGTATTAAAAAAGGCCAAGATGGCAGCTTTTCGATTACCATTCAGTCGATAGATGACTTTGAGTATACGTATATTGGACTCAAAACAGCAGATGTTGCCATTTATAGTTATGTTTCAAGTGAAAGTATTTTAGGACTGGCAACAGAAGAAAAAGGAAAATATACATTTATAGTAAAAATTCAAAAGGATGGGAAAGCATATGACTTTTACGATATGTCGGAAGATTAAAATGCATATAGGGTTTGTTTTATTTTGTATACTTGCGGGATGTTGTGGTTTCTTTATTGAGGCACTAGGGATAGGAATAACCATCCTCCTTCATGAATTGGGTCATATTTTTTGGATTGTTATATTTGGCGGAGAAGTGGAAAGTATTACATTATCGTTAATTGGTGGCGTAGTCAAAGCGAACACGAATCCGATTCACGAAAAGTGGAAGAAGGTACTCATCAATATGGGTAGGCCTGACTATCAATATACTCTTACTCCTTTTGCTTTTACCATTTCAAGTTTATGAAAAAATTGCATTGGTCATTCAATATAATCAACTTATGATTTTCTTTAACATTTTGCCAATATTTCCATTAGATGGGTATCGTATTGTATTTGACTTATTTGGAAAACATACGCATATACAATTGTTATGCGTTTATATCGGTATCTTATTCTTGGTCCCTTTCTTTTTAGTTGGTTTCTTTTTTCGATATTATGGTTGGTGTATCATTGCACTTGCACTAGGTATAATGAATTATCGGAAAATAAAATCCCTTCAAAAACAACAAATGATTGAGCAGTATGTAATCATGTATGAACTTTCATCTTTTGGGCATCATATAAAAAAAGAGCCATAGTTTTGAAAAACTTTCCAATTTTTTGTATAATGAAACAAAGAGGATACGAATATGAAGAAAAAACAAATCATTATATGTACAGTGATATTGTTGTGTGTGATTGTGGCTTTGACAATTATTGTGGTTTTAAATTGGAGTCATACCAACAATAAAATAAGTAAAGAATTGGCTGAAGCACAAGCTACATTTCATATAGAACTTTCTACAGATAAAAAAGAATACATCATTTATGGACTCAAAAGCGTTGCTAATAAATCGGGAGCAACCATTGTGATACCTGATAGTATAGATGGAATTCCCGTCACTCAGTTGATTGATAATGCCAATCAAAATTTTTCAAAATTTAACCGGATTCAGCAAATTAGCATTGGGAAAAATATTCATTATATTGGAACTTCCACTAACCCTCAAGATTTAGAAGAATATCCATATGGAAAAAATATATTTTCAGCAGCTACTGCACTTATATCTATAACCGTTCACCCTGAAAATCAAATATTTAGTGCAGTGGATGGTATATTATACAATAAGGATCAGACCGTGTTAATCAAATATCCAATGGGAAAGGTAGAAATGCAAAATCAGTCTAGACATATTGTCAAAGTAAACCAATCTGTGCAGCATATTTATCAAAAGGCCTTTTATCAACATCCTTCATTAGAAGGTATACAGTTTGAAAATGTGACTGCAGTTGGTGCGGAGGCTTTTGCCAATTGTTCAAAATTAAATCAATTAGATTTGGGGACAAATCTAGAGAGAATAGATAGTAAGGGATTTGAAAATTGTAGTGCACTATCAAACGTTGATTTACCTAGAGGAATGGTTTCAATAGGTAACTTGGCTTTTTCTCATTGTACAAAACTAGTGCGAATTGCTATCCCTGATAGTTTGGAAGATTTTGGATATGCTATGTTGCCTAGGAATGAAGCCTTGAAAATCTATGTAACAACAGAAGATTTTAAGAAAAAGGTAATTGAAAAATTACTATCCAGTAGTACCTTTCTAGATCAAGAGACAATAGAAAAGATGATTTTCATTCAACCATAATAGAAGACATCATAAAACAAAATAGGATGGATATTTTGCTTTTATGATGTTTTATTTGCCAAAATTAGGGAATTATGTTATAATAATGAGGTAGGTTTTAATATAAACTAATTATTTTTCGAAAAGGAGTTATAAAATGAGTAAATTTGTTTATTTATTCAAAGAAGGTAAGGCAGATATGCGTAACCTTTTGGGTGGTAAAGGTGCAGGACTTGCTGAAATGACACATATTGGTGTGCCTATTCCACAAGGTTTTACCATTACTACAGAAGCATGTACTCTTTATTATGAATCAGGAAAAAAACTTCCTGATGATTTAATTGAAGAAATTTATGCTGCCGTAAAAAACATTGAACAGGAAACTGGAAAGAACTTTGGTGGTGATCATAAACCATTATTGGTATCTGTTCGTTCTGGGGCTAGAGTTTCTATGCCTGGTATGATGGATACAATTTTGAATTTAGGTTTGAATGATCAAACCGTAGAAGTGCTTTCAAAAGAAACCAATAATGAACGTTTTGCTTATGACAGTTATCGTCGTTTCATCTTGATGTTTACGAATATTGCAAAAGGTCATCCTCGTACAGAGATGGACAAAATGTTAGAAGAGTTGAAACAAACAAAAGGATATCAATTGGATACTGAAATTACAGCAGATGAATTAAAAGAACTTGTTGTAAAATATAAAGCATACTATAAAAAGACATTTGGTGAAGATTTCCCAACTGATCCATATGCTCAATTGATTGAAGCCGTTACTGCTGTATTTAGATCATGGGATAATCCTCGTGCAAATGTATATCGTATGATGAACAATATTCCATATTCTTGGGGTACTGCTGTAAATGTTCAATCTATGGCTTTCGGTAATAAAGGTGAAACTTCTGGTACTGGTGTTGCTTTCTCACGTGACCCTGGTACTGGTGAAAAAGTTATTTCTGCGGAATATTTACCAAATGCACAAGGTGAAGATGTTGTTGCGGGTATTCGTACACCACTTCATATTGATGAATTAAAAAGACGTATGCCAGATGTATATCAACAATTCATTGATACAATTCAATTGATGGAAAAACACTATCGCGATATGCAAGATATGGAATTTACTGTTGAAGATGGAAAATTATATTTCCTTCAAACTCGTAATGGTAAAAGAACACCTGCTGCTGCGTTAAAAATTGCTTGCGATTTGGTTGATGAAGGTTTAATCACTAAAGAAGAAGCTGTGCTTAGAATTGATGCTATGTCATTTGACAAATTGTTATTACCAGAATTCGATAAAAATGAGTTAAAAAATGCAACTCCTATTGCATCTGGTCTTGCTGCTGGTCCTGGTGCAGGAACAGGTAAGCTTGCCTTTACTGCAGAAGAGGCAGAAGAAAGACATGCTAAAGGTGAAAAAGTCGTTTTGGTACGCGCTGAAACTTCACCTGAGGATATTGTAGGTATGGTAGCATCAGAAGCCATTTTAACTATGCGTGGAGGTATGACTTCACATGCTGCAGTAGTTGCACGTGGTATGGGAAAATGCTGCGTTTGTGGTTGTGCTGCTGCGGTCATTGATGAAGAAAAGAAAACAGTTACAATCAATGGTAAGGTATATACTTCAGATGATACTTTCTCTATTGATGGATCAACAGGTAAAGTCTATCTTGGTGCCATCAAAACCGTAAGTCCTGATTTAACTTCGGGTTATTTTGGCAGATTGATGGGTTGGGTTGATGAAAATCGTGCTTTACATGTACGTACCAATGCGGATACACCAAGAGATGCGAAACAAGCAGCTATCTTTGGTGCTGAGGGAATTGGACTATGTCGTACTGAACATATGTTCTTTGAAAAAGACCGTATTTTCTCAATGAGAAAGATGATTCTTGCAGAAACTCCAGAAGGACGTCGTGCGGCTTTAGCTGAAATTGAACCAATGCAACAAAAAGATTTTGAGGAATTATATGAAATTATGGATGGTATGAATGTAAATGTTCGTTTACTTGATCCACCACTACATGAATTCTTACCTCAAGAAGAATCATTAATTGAAGAGTTGGCTACTGCTACTGGAAAAACTATTGCAGAAGTTAAAGATCGCATTGCTGAATTGCATGAAGCTAATCCAATGATGGGACATCGCGGATGTCGTCTTGCTGTAACATATCCAGAGATTTGTGAAATGCAGACAACAGCTATCATTCAAGCTGCTATCAATGTGTCTAAAAAAACTGGAAAGATGGTTTCTCCAGAAATTATGGTACCACTTGTATTAGAGGCAAAAGAATTAAAATATGTTAAACAAATTATTACCAATACAGCTGATAAACTTATTGCTGCATCAGGTCTTGATTTACAATATCATGTAGGTACAATGATTGAAATTCCTCGTGCCGCATTATTAGCAGATGAAATCGCGGAAGATGCTGAATTCTTCTCATTTGGTACTAACGATTTAACCCAAATGACATTTGGTTTCTCACGTGATGATGCAGGTAAATTCTTACCATCTTATTATGAAAACAAGATTTTTGAAGAAGATCCATTTAAGACATTAGATCAAAATGGTGTAGGAAAACTTGTAAATATGGCTGTTCAATTGGGTCGTGCAACAAGAAATGACCTACATGTTGGTGTATGTGGTGAAACCGGTGGAGATCCTAAATCAATCGAGTTTTATCATAAAGCAGGACTTGATTATGTATCCTGTTCACCATATCGTGTACCAGTGGCAAGATTAGCTGCTGCGCAAGCGAATATTCGTAATCCTAGAACAAAAAAATAGAACTAAATATTTAAAAAATAACAAAAATAGCCATTTCTTTTTGAAAATGGCTATTTTTACTTTGAAACGAATTCAATTGGAGATTACTAAGATGGAAAAAGTGGGCATATTTTAATTTCTAGTAACTTATAAATTCATATTGGGTAAGGTAGATTATATCAAACTATTGACAAAAAATTTTATATTTGATATATTAACAAATAAAATATGTTAAATATTTGTTCAATCAGGATTGTAGAATAAAGGAATGGGATATGAAAATAAGAAATTAAGCTTCGAAATAAAGCATAAGATAAAAAACTGATATACATACATGCGAGTAGAAAACTTATTTTAGGCTAAAATCTATAACTATTATAGAATAGATAATAACTTTACATTGAATTTGGATGTTGAAAGAAAATAGGAGGATTTATGAGAGAAAAAAAATGAAGATTAGTGTATTTATTTTAATTATAATATTCAATTTGTGTTTTGTGACGTCATGTGTTGATTATGGTTATGAGTTCCACTATAATGTTATAGGTGAAAACGGCAGAGTTGAACCAGAATGGGGAGGAGACACATCACCAATTGTACTTAGGGGTGGAAAAAAAGGTCAGCAATTGAAATTTTATGCTTTTCCAGATGAAGGTTATCAGGTAAAAGAATGGAAATGTAATGGTGTAATAATAGAAGAAAATAAAACAAATACTTACCTTGCGGTTATAAATGATTATAAACAAACGAAAATCATAGTAACTGTAGAGTTTGAATTGATTCAGTAGCTGAGAGAAATTAAGGAGAAAAATTTATAATTCATTTTGCATTCTAATTGCAATTTGTGTTGTTTTTTTATTTATTATTTATGAAAATATATTACCATGATTAATTATTTAAAAAACATGAAAAAGGTACCTGAATATATTTAGGTACCTTTTCGCTACTATATTAGTGTAAGGAGGATTTTTAATATCAAGTGATAATAAAAAGTTACCTCAAAAGGTAACTTTAATTTGAATTTTTTTTGCGTTTGAATATGATAAAGAAAATAAAAGCCATTATCTCTAAAGGAATAGGTATGAGATATAGCATAGAACTGCCTTCAAGTGGAATGCTCAAATGAAGGGCAAGTGTAAAAGTCCATATTAAAATAGACGTATAAACAAAATTGAGAATATGATTACCCCAAATGCAAGAAAAAACAAGAAGAACAATTGCGGAAACAGGAATAGCATAGATAAAAGATAACCACCAATAGTCAAAATGATCCCTTGTAATCAGTCGTCCGACAACAAAAACAAACGTTGCGACTAACCAAACAATTCCAAGTGATAACAAATTGATGCATACAATGCTTGATTTTGTAATTCCTTTCTTTTCTTTTTTTGGCATTGTAAAAGCAGTACTAGTACCTTCTTCACTGATTAAAATATCTACACTGATGCCAAATAAATCGGCTAGTTGTTTTAATGTGATAACATCGGGAACAGATTCGGCTCGCTCCCATTTTGATAATGTTTTATCGGAATAATTTAGTTTTTCTGCAAGTTCAAGTTGGGTTAAACCCATTTGCTTACGATATTTTGTGATATTTGTTGCAATAATGCTTTTGATATCACTATTGATTTCAATTAATTCATTCATACTCTCATTTTATCATAAAACCTTCATTTATTCAAGTAAACTGGCATAAAAAATGCAAATTCTACTTGGAGTAGAGAGACAAATAGAGAAATTCTCCTTTTTGAATGATGACTTTATAGTCAGAAAGTGGAGAATAGATTGCAGAATAAGTCGAAATGTGTTAAAATGGTCAAGATGAAAAAAGAAAAGGAGGAATAGATTAGTTTTTAGTTTACTAATCTAATCGTATTATGCAGAAAAATCAAAAAAACATTATTCCCATCTTTTTTGCGGTGGACAACAATTATGCCCCATTTTTAGCGGTATCATTACAATCGATGTTAGAACATGCGTCAACAGATTATTTTTATGAAGTATACATTTTAACAGACAGTATGAACAAGGCATATCAAGAGGGCTTGGATGCGTTCAATAGTGAGAGATGTCAATTACATTATGTGGATGTAAATGATAGAATACAGGCAGTAGGGGATACATTACACACTAGAGATTATTACTCTGGAGCTATTTATTATCGTCTATTTATTGCTGATTTATTTCCAGAATATGATAAGGCACTATATTTAGATGCTGACATTGTTGTTTTAGGAGATATTGCCCAGTTATACCAAACCCCGATTGAGGGTAAATATTTAGGTGTCATTTCTGATGATGTTGTTTCATCTTGTGATGAATTTAGAGAATATGTCAAAGATGGTGTTGGTGCCCCAGTTCCTTATTATTTTAATTCAGGAATACTTGTAATGAATTTGAAGAAAATGCGAGAAGAAGATTTATTTGGTCAATTTAAATCTTTATTTGCAAAAGTTAAATTTATCATCGCTCCAGACCAAGACTATTTAAATGTATTGTGTAGAAATCAAGTTGTATATGTTGACTCCAATTGGAATAAAACACCACAATTTAGCCAAAAGGAAGAAGAAAAACAAATTCAATTGATTCATTATAAATTAACACAAAAGCCTTGGCATTATCCAAATATGCAATTTGGTGAGTATTTTTGGCATTATGCGAAACAAACTTCATTTTATGATTTGTTAGTACAAATGAAGAATGAATTTACTTTACTTGACGCTGAAAAAGATGCTGAAACCGAAAAGTTACTTCGGGAAAATGCTGTAAAAGAGACAAAAAGATTATTGCAAGAAGCACATTTGGTTTTGAAATAGGTGTATTATGGCACAATCAGAAGAACGTTTAGCGGTATTCAAAAAAATAGCCGAGTTTGAAGAAATGGGAAAATTCAATGAAGATGTTGAAAATGATCCGCCTACAACACCTTTAAATCCTGAGGATGTAGATTATTTGAATACAAAGTGGATTCATCGTGTTCAAACTCGCATTGCGAATCAAATTGCCAAACAATTTATTCATCATTTGATTCGAAAAAAACAACTTATAATTCAAGAGGTTATTGGATATGAGCATCTTACAAATATATCAGGAGGTTTTGTTTTGACGTGCAATCATTTTCATCCTTTTGATAATTTTGCCTTGCATGAAGTATTATTAAAGCATCTCAAACAAACAAAGAAGCGATTTTATAAAGTAATTCGCGAAGGAAATTTTACCTTTCCGGGATTATATGGATATTTTTTTAGAAATTGTGATACACTTCCCTTGAGTTCAAATTTTCAGACAATGAAATGTTTTACCCAGGCGATAGATACGATACTGAAGCGTGGCGATATTGTTTTGGTATACCCAGAACAAGCGATGTGGTGGAATTACCGAAAGCCAAGACCAGTAAAGTCAGGTGCGTATCGTTATGCTGTGAAGGCGAATGTTCCGGTTGTTCCTTGCTTTATTACAATGAGGGATACTGAAGAAATAGGAAAAGATGGTTTTCCTATTCAAGCATATACCTTACATTTTTTGTCACCTATTTATCCAGATTTGTCCCTTTCTATGAAAGATGCGATTGAAAAAATGGCTGAAACAAATTATCAAATGTGGAAGGAAACTTATGAAACCTTTTATCAAGTGCCATTATGTTACAATACCAAAGGAGTGAGTCAAAATGATGATTTATAGCCTAATCATAGGAGTGACGATTTTGTGTGTAATAGGACTGAATTTATGCTTTGGTATGGCTTTTTATGGTTATGATTTCATATTTGTGCTAGAAATGATTGTCTTGCATATTGTGGTCGTATTCATTATTGATGCCATTTTAGCGACAATCATTCGGCACCTATTGCCCGCAAAATGGTTTGATTTCCGTTTGAAACTATTTCATATTTCTAAGCAAGAACGCAAAATATATGAAAAATTACAGATTAAAAAATGGAAAGATAAAATACCCGAGTTAGGACAATTTGCTCATTTCCGAAAAAATAAGTTAGAAGATCCGACCAATAATGCTTATGTAGAAAGATTTATTCTAGAGTGCTGTTATGGAGAAGGGGTGCATTTTTCTTCTATGATATTTGGATTTCTAATTGTACTGATGTATCCCCAATATGCTTTAATGTTTGCGATACCTGTAGCAATTGCCAACGCCATCATTCATAGTTTATCTTTGATGATATTAAGATATAACCGGCCTAAATTAGAGGTGCTATTTGAAAGAAATCGGCGAAGAGCTAATCGAGAACAAGGTAATAAAAATGAGTTTAAATAGTCGATAAACTAAAAACGATTGATTCTTCAATCGTTTTTTATATACTGCCTAGAACTAGGTGGTGATGATTTTATAGTCGAAGTTTCAAAAAAATGTCTTTTTTAGTTGCATTATTTTCAATTTTAGGGTATAATATATTCGCTACATCGTGGCAACCGCACAAAAAGGGTTTGAAGTGTTTTTTAACCACCCTAATGGCGTGTCTTAAATTTATATGAGGAGGTGCAAAAAATGTACGCAATTTTTGTTACAGGCGGTAAACAATATCGCGCAGCAGAAGGCGATACTATCTATGTTGAAAAACTAGAAGGTGAAGCTGGTCAAGAAGTTGTTTTTGATCAAGTATTGCTTGCTGGAGACAAAGTAGGAACACCACTTGTTGAAGGTGCTAAGGTAACTGGTACAATCGAAAAACAAGGACGTGGCAAAAAAATTATTGTTTTCAAGTATAAAGCAAAGAAAAATTATCACAAAAAACAAGGCCATCGTCAAGCTTACACAAAAGTAGTCATCAATACTATTGTTGCATAAGGTATGACAAAGGTAATTCTTTTCAAAAAAGAAGCACATTTTATTGGTCTTGAAGTGAAGGGGCATGCAGGGTACGCAAATAAAGGTAGTGATATCGTGTGTGCAGGTATTTCAACTGCAGTATGTATGAGCATAAATTTACTAGATAAATTTGTCCATAATCGTTTTGAATTGATTCAAGATGAGGCAGTTGGGTATATTTGTTTGAAGAATTTTGATTATTCTTCATTAACGGATATTCAAGTAGAAATTGTTACACAAATTTTTATTAATTTGTTGGAAACACTACAAGATATCGAAGCAAATTATCAAAATCATTTGAAAGTCAAAATTGAAAATAAATAATAGGAGGTGACATCATGATAAGACTCAATTTGCAATTCTTTGCATCTAAAAAAGGTGTTAGTTCTACTAAAAATGGACGTGACTCAGAATCCAAGCGTTTAGGTGCGAAATTATCTGATGGTCAATTTGCCACTGCTGGTTCTATTATCTATCGTCAAAGAGGAACTAAGGTTCATCCTGGAAACAATGTTGGTATTGGAAAAGATGATACTTTGTTCTGTATGATTGATGGAATTGTTAAATATGAACGCAAAGGTAAGGATAAAAAACAAGTATCTGTATACCCTGTGGCATAGTTGACTTTGTAGTTAACTTTGTAAGTTTTACTGCAATATGAGGCACTTGTTGTAAGACAAGTGCTTTTATTTTGAAAATGGAGGTATTGACGTGTTTGTAGATAGCGTAAAAATATATGTAAAAGCAGGAGATGGTGGAAATGGTGCTGTTGCCTTTTTACATGAAAAATATATGGCAATGGGTGGACCTGCTGGTGGGAATGGTGGTAAAGGTGGTAGTGTGATTTTTGTAGGCGAAGAAGGGCTTACGACATTACTTGATTTCCGTTTCACAAGAAAAATTAAGGCTGAACGTGGTCAAGATGGTATGAATAAAAATATGTTTGGTAAAGCTGGAACAAATACGTATGTAAAAGTTCCCATAGGGACAACCATTATCGATAGTGATACCCATGTCGTGATTGGTGATATTACCAAACATGGACAAGAGGTTGTTGTTGCTGCAGGAGGCAAAGGTGGAAAAGGAAACGCTGCTTTTGCTAGTTCGCGTAATCCAGCTCCAGAAATTAGTGAAAAGGGGCAGCCTGGTGTCGAGAGAAATCTCCAATTGGAATTAAAAGTTTTAGCGGATGTTGGGTTAGTTGGATTTCCTAGTGTAGGTAAAAGTACGCTCATATCGGTAGTTTCAAAAGCTAAACCTAAAATAGCCGCATATCACTTTACTACATTGCATCCTCACTTGGGGGTTGTTGGTGTTGGTGATGGTAGAAGTTTTATTATGGCTGACTTACCAGGATTGATTGAAGGAGCATCAGAAGGTGCAGGACTAGGTATCCAGTTTTTGAAACATATCGAAAGAACAAGAGTGATTGTGCACATGATTGATATGTCTAGAACTGATGGAAGAACACCAGCCGAAGATTACCGTAGTATTCGCAATGAGTTAGGTGCATTCAATCCCGATTTATTAAAGCGCCCCGAAATTGTTGTGGCAAATAAAATGGATGTTCCAGAGGCTGCTCAATATTTAGAAACATTTAAAAAAGAGACGGGTTTGACCGATGTGATTGCCATTTCTGCTTTCACAAAAGAGAATATACAACAATTACTTTATCGGATTGCTGATACATTAGATGAGGCGAAAAAGGCGGTTTCATTGGAAGAAATGACGGAAGAAGTCGTTGAGTATAATTTTGTCCCTAAAGGACCTGAATTTACTATTTATCAGGATCAAGAGGGCATTTTCCATGTTGAAGGACCTGCAATTCGTCGGTTATTTGATCGAACCAATTTTGATAATGAAGCCAATGTTCGATTATTTGCAAAGAAATTACGAGACATGGGTGTAGATAGTGAATTAAGACGTTTAGGCGTGGAAGATGGAGACACTGTTTGCATTTTTGATTATGTCTTTGAATTTATAAATTAGTTGATTTTTGAAAAAGCATATACTTAAGGAGGTAAAAAAGATATGACTAGACATGAAAAAATCAAACAATTGACCCTAGTAGGGGTTTTGGCCGCATGTATTCTTGTGCTTGCATTTATTCCAATACGTACGGTCGCTTTTGAGATTACGCTTACCGTTATTCCAATTGGAGTGGGAGCGATAATTGGTGGAAAAAAACAAGGATTCCTTTTAGGATTTATCTTTGGAATGGTTAGCTTTTTCCAGTGTTTTGGATATAGTCCATTTGGAACATTCCTTTTCTCGATGAATCCATGGGTGACATTTCTTGTATGTGTTCCAACTAGAATTTTAGCAGGTGGGCTTCCCGCTTTATTCCATGATGCATTTTCTGAGAAAATGAATCGACATCTTTGTGATGCCATCACGTGCATTTTGGTGCCATTGTTGAATACTGTATTTTTTGTAGCCCTATTTATGATTGGCTTTTATCATTTACCGGAAGTACAAAGTGCAGTAGGTCTTGAAGGTGTTAGTCCGATTCCATTTATGTCGACAATGTTTTTGGTCAATGGACTTGTGGAACTTGGCGCATGCGCAGGAATTACCTTTCCAATTGTCAAGGCATTACGCGTTGCATTAAAATAAGAAATAATGTTGGCAACATTGACTTTTTAGTCAATGTTGTTTTTTCTATGCTGTTTCAACTAAAAAATATGACAAAAAAAACAAATTATGGTATAATAAAGAAAAAATAGATATAAAATGGGGAAAAAGGTGAACTTGATGTACGAAAAAATAGATAAAAATTTATATACACCAATGATGAGACAATATTTAGAAATCAAAGAAAACTATCCAGACACACTAGTATTTTTTCGGTTGGGCGATTTTTATGAAATGTTTTTCAATGATGCCATTGTAGCGAGTCGTGAACTAGAGATAGTACTAACGGGTCGAGACGCAGGTGTTGATAATGAGCGAGTGCCTATGTGTGGCGTTCCCCATCATGCTGTAGATAGTTACATTGAGCGTCTTTCGAATAAAGGCTATAAGGTGGCTATTGTTGAGCAATTGGAAGAACCAGGGGGGAAAAAGATTGTTCACCGCGATGTTGTGAAAATAGTTACTCCTGGTACGAATATTGATGAAAGATATTTGAGTGATAAAAGTAATAATTATATTGCAGGTATTGAAAAAATTGTATCTGGATATGCGTTTAGTTATATTGATTTATCAACTGGTGAAGCAAAGGTAACTACGTTTCCCCAACATTTAGATTTGATTTATAGCGAATTGGTCAAACTGGGCATCAAAGAAGTGGTTGTAAATAAGCACTTCGATGCAGTTGTTTGCGAACACCTGTTTAAAATTTATGGCATATTGGTATCTATTTCAGAGGAAATTGAAATTGAAAGTTATTTGGAACATTTATATGCTGATTTGGATACTGCGTTGCATACGGGAACGAAACGTCTATTGTCCTATATCATGAAAACGCAAAAAAGGGTATTGGTTCATTTACAACCTTTTGCTTATTATGATAGCAAAGACTATATGCGCCTAGATAGTAGTGCTACCCGTAATCTTGAATTAGTAGAATCCCTTAAAGGTAATCGTTTTAAGAACAATCTATTGAGTATTTTAGACAAATGTTCTACCGCAATGGGATCAAGATTTCTTAAAAAAAGCATTTTGTTTCCGCTGGTCGATGTGAAAAAAATCAATGAACGCTTGGATTTTATTGAAGAAACCATGAAGCAATCTCTACTTACAGAAGAGGTCAAAAATGACTTGATAGAGATTTATGATTTAGAGCGGATTGTGGGCCGAATTAGTTATGGCAACTTGAATCCAAAAGATTTGATTCAGCTCAAAAAATCCATAGGCGTATTGCCTCATATCAAAGAAATCTTACAACAAATGAAGGGAAAAGTTGCGCTAGAAAAAGCCAAACAGATAACGACATATGATGCGCTATTCGATTTACTAGATCAAGCGATAGATGAATCAGCTGGATATAGTTTAAAAGATGGCGGTGTCATTCGACCGGGTTTTCATCAAGAACTAGATGAAATTAAGAATATTAATGTAACCAATAAGGATTTTTTGGTGAATCTAGAAAAGCGAGAACGTGACAAAACTGGCATTAAGAATTTAAAAGTCAGCTACAACAAAGTATTTGGCTATTATATTGAGGTCACCAAGTCTTATTTGGGGTTAGTAAAACCTGAATATGGTTATATTCGCAAACAAACTACTAGCAATGCAGAGCGTTATATCACAGAAGAATTAAAAGAGCGGGAAGCCTTGATTTTGCGAAGTCAAGAACGAAGCCTCGAATTAGAACAAGAAATTTTTTCGGACATTCGCAACCAATGTAAAACATATGGAGCGAGTTTACAAGAAACCGCAAAACTGATTTCAGAAATAGATATGCTGGTTGCATTAGGATTGGTAGCAAGAGCACAACATTATACTAGACCACAATTTTCTAGATATGATGAATTTGAGATTGAAGATGGTAGACATCCAGTGATAGAGGTTGTATCCGAAAAGCCATTTATTCCAAATGACTTGCACTTATATAACAATGATAAAATTTTATTGATTACAGGACCAAATATGAGCGGTAAATCGACGTATATGCGTCAAAATGCTATTATTGCAATTATGGCTCAAATGGGGTCGTTTGTTCCTGCAACGTCTGCTAAATTACCGATTTTTGATCAAATTTTTACGCGAATTGGTTCTAGTGACGATATTTCAAGCGGAGAATCAACATTTATGACGGAAATGCTTGAAGTCAATTATGCCATTACGAATGCGACAGAACGGAGTTTAATTATATTAGATGAAGTAGGACGAGGTACGGCGACATTTGATGGAATGGCATTAGCGCAAGCGATTATTGAACATTTGCATTTTGTTACGGGGGCAAAAACTTTATTTTCAACCCATTATCATGAACTAACAAGTTTGGAATCTAGTTTACCATTTTTACGAAATGTACACGTGGAAGCAAAAACGACTGATGCGAGTGGTGAAGGGGAATTGGTCTTTTTACATAAAGTCTTAGATGGCCCTTCTGATCAAAGTTATGGTATCCATGTGGCGAGTCTTGCCAAAATGCCTAGTTCGATTACGCTTCGTGCCCGAGATATTTTACAGAAATTAGAGACAAAATCATCGTATGATGAAAAAAGGTTGTCCATTGATCAATACACTGAACCTGTTATACAAGTTGTTGAAAAAGAAAATCCACAGTTACTTGAATTGAAACAACGCATCAATTTATTGAATGTGGATCAGATGAAACCGATTGAGGCATTGGTTGCCTTAGCCGAACTGAAAGCGATGGTGGAAAAAGATGAGTAGACCCGTTATTGAACAATTACCAATTGAATTGGCCAATTTAATTGCGGCAGGAGAAGTGGTTGAGCGTCCCGCAAGTGTTGTAAAAGAGTTGATGGAAAATGCGATAGATGCCAATGCGACCGTTATTCGAATCGATTTGATTGAGTCAGGATTAAAAAAAATAATCGTAATGGATAATGGAATTGGTATGACCAAAGATGAAATGGGATTGGCGGTTTTACCACATGCAACGAGCAAAATCAAATCATCACGAGATTTATTCTCAATTTCAACTTTAGGCTTTCGAGGAGAAGCATTGCCATCTATTAGCAGTATTTCAAGGATGAGCCTTGCCTCTTCTATAGATGGTTATCAAGGTTATCAGTTGGATTATGAAGCGAATCAAAAAAAAGGTGAAAAAATTGTTTCATTTCCTAAAGGAACTAAAATAGAGGTGATGGATTTATTTTTCAATACGCCGGCACGATTAAAGCATTTGAGCCAGCCATCAGTAGAACTTTCTCATATTGTAAGTTATGTCAATCGTATGGCTCTCGCACACCCGCATATTGCTTTCATCTTATCAAACAATGGTAAAGTTATATTCTCTACTTCGGGTGAAATGGATTATGCGATGATTTTAAGCGCGATTTATGGTCATGATGTAGCTAAACATATGGTCTTTTTTTCGGGAAACGATGGTTTATATCGAATTGAAGGCTATGCTTCCACAAATTATGTTTATCGCTCTAACAAAAATGCCATGACATTCGTCATCAATCAAAGGGTGATCAAAAATCAAAGTTTAAGCTTTGCCATAACAGATGCTTATAAAACGCTACTTCCTATCGGAAAATACCCCGTTGTTTTTCTTATGATTCAAGCAGATGCTTCATTAGTTGATGTGAATGTGCATCCGACTAAACAGGAAGTGCGATTTACAGACGAATTCAAATTGAAACAATTGATTACCAAAACAATTCAAGATGTACTGAATCGTATTGAAATGCCTTATCAACAAGTAGCGATGCCACAGACTTTCGTTCATACGATGTCTCCTTCTACAGAAAAGTCTCCTGTAACAACCACCTACGAGTGGGATGATTTTGAATCTAGTACGCCACTCATGCGCCATGAAGAACGGGCGAAACAAGAAACTAAGAATACAGTGTTGGAGGATAGCTCTATCGATTTATCACCTTCTGAATCAGATATAGCAGAGGAAAATTTCTTTTACACACTAGATACACAAACAAATGAGAAAACGAGTGTAACTCTTATAAAAGAAGAACAAGTTGAAGAAAATTGTTTTGATTTGATGGAAGAACGACAAAATTCATTTTTTTCTGATATGATATATTTGGGTCAGTATCATCAAACGTATCTATTGCTTGAGAAAAATAATGACTTGTATTTGCTTGATCAACATGCGGCAATGGAACGCTACATGTATGAAACAATCGTTCATAGTTTAGAAAAGGAAGAACAAACGATGTATCGATTACTTGTTCCCATTGAAATCAATGTTCCTTTATACGAATTAGATAGTTTGAAGGAGAAGCAAGATGTATTCATGCATTTAGGGATTGATGTTCAGTTTGAAAAAGCACCAACTGTTGAAGTGTTACAAATTCCTACATGGATTCCTCAATCAGCAGAAATATCCTTTTTAGAAGATATTTTTCAATATGTACTCACAAATCAAGATGTGACTCGTGCCAATATGCTAGATCAGTTAGCTAAACAACTCAGTTGCAAACAGTCTATCAAGGCAGGAATGGATATATCAATTGAAGAAGTAAAAACATTACTAGCCCATTTGGATCAGTGTAAACAACCATTTACTTGTCCTCATGGACGACCAACTATTGTGCAATTTACACAATATGAAATTGAGAAAATGTTCAAGAGGATTATCTAAGATGAAACAGGTCGTTGTAATTACTGGACCTACCGCAGTAGGAAAAACCAAACTGGCAATTGCGATTGCACAAAGATTTCATACGGATATTATTAATGGTGATGCCTATCAAATTTATAAAAATATGAATATTGGAACAGCCAAACCCAGTATGGCTGAACGACTTGGGGTTTATCATCATATGATGGATATTCTTTCACCTTCTGAAGTCTATTCAATTGCTGATTATCAACGCGATGTAAGAAAATGTATTGATGAATTGGTGGCGTGTGGAAAATTGCCCTTATTGGTAGGTGGAAGCGGTTTGTATATTGATGCGGTCATTAAAGATTATCGATTTGAAGAAGCCAAGCGAGACGACAATGTAGAAGCTAGATACCAACATCTTAGCGATGAAGAGCTGCATCAGCACTTAGAACAATTGGATAAAGATGTGGCGAGTACAATTCACCCTCACAATCGAAAACGGGTTCTACGCGCAATTGAACTTGCATCTTCACCCATTTCTAAAGATTCACGTGCTTACAGAGAGGATTATTACTATAATACGTTAGTGATTTTTTTAAATGACGAAAGAGAAGCGCTATACCAACGCATCAATCAACGGGTTGTGCAGATGATCGATGCAGGATTGATAGAAGAAGTGTCATCAATTGGTGAAAACAATTTTTCGCTTACTTCCCGAGTAGCTATTGGTTATAAAGAATGTCTTTCTTATTTGAATGGTGAGATTTCAAGGGAAGAGATGATAGAGCAAATTCAAAAAAATTCAAGACATTATGCCAAACGTCAATTCACCTGGTTTAAAAATAAAACTCATGCAAGAATTGTGAATGTGGATGTGAATCATTTTGAACAAACTATTGAAGAAGTTCAGCACATAATTTCCCAATTCATTAAGGAATAAGAATCTACAATGTGTATTGTAGATTCTTTTTTGATTCTAAAATGGTGCCTTATTCTATATAATAGAAGGGGTGAGAAAATGAAACAAAGACTACCATTATTATTTGCTATCCTTTGTATAAGTAGTGCGTTGATGTGGGGCGCTTTTTCTTGTTTATCCGTTGAACAAAAGGGTGGTTCTCAAGAAGAAGTTGTTTCGCAAATTGCGCCACTAGCAGAAAGCGCTATCGTAATGGATATGAGAACAACACGTGTTTTATACGCCTACCATGAAAAAAAGAAAATGCTCCCAGCCTCTATTACAAAGATACTGACTTGCATCACTTGTTTAGAATACTACCAATTGGATGACTTGGTTGTAGTCGGTAAAGAAGTGTTACAGTCAGAAGGTTCAGCAATCTACCTCAAAATAGGCGATGTGATATCAATTCGAGATTTATTGTATGGATTGATGTTGTGTAGTGGGAATGATGCTGCGATTGTACTTGCTCATCACTTGAACCAAAATGAATCTGACTTTATATATTTGATGAACAAAATGGCTCGAAAAATTGGTATGAAAGATTCCACTTTTGCTAATCCGAGTGGATTGGATTCGAAAACACAAAACTATACAACCGCTTATGATATGGCTTTATTGATGAGTTATGCGATGAAAAATGAGACATTTCGAACAATTGTGGGAACTAAGAATTATCAATGCCATATTGCGACGGGTACAGCCATGTATTTTCGTAATAAACATCGTTTGATCCAATCTGGACTCGCTACAGGAGGAAAAACTGGCTATACAAAGCAAGCAAGAAGAACATTGGTTTCTACTTTTGCTCAAGCTAATTTTGAGATTGTAGTCGTCACCCTGAATTGTTCAAATGACTGGTATTTCCATGAACAACTTGCAACCTATGCCTTTTCTAGTTATCAACCACATCAAGCCCTTTCATTATTTGAATTT
This sequence comes from uncultured Bacilli bacterium, assembly GCA_949879765.1. Classification (GTDB taxonomy): domain Bacteria; phylum Bacillota_I; class Bacilli_A; order ML615J-28; family CAG-313; genus CAG-313. The sequence goes on along the minus strand of CATLBQ010000001.1, from coordinate 166,195 downwards.
TATAAAGCGACATTATATCATGGTAAATATGATGTGAACCATGTAGATTTTATTGTACCTATTCAAACGGATGAACAGGTGGTGTATCAACTATTTTTTCTAGCAGATGGGTTAGATATTGTGTATTTGGTTGAGGATCAAGTCATCGGTCATATCTTTGTGAAGCAGGTGAAAACATGAGCAAAATTTGGTATATTTTAATTGTTGTAGGTATTATTGTAAGCATTTTTACTGGCCATTTTGAACAACTAGGCGAAATCATTTTAGGATCGTGTAGTGCAGCGTTTGATATTTTTTTAAAACTGGCTTTACTTATATTGTTTTGGAATGGTATTTTTCAAATTGCCATTGATTCAGGGCTAATCAAGCACATCACGCAGTTCTTAAAAAAACCCCTTTCTAAAATTTTTCCAGAAGTAGACCCTGATTCTCTTGTTATGGAATACATTTGTAGCAATATGGTAGCCAATATGTTAGGTTTGGGATCGGCTGCTACGCCATTAGGATTAAAAGCATTTGAAGAATTGCAACATCAAAATCCCCATCCAGAGCGACCAAGTCGTTCAATGGTGACCTTGATTTTGGTGAATGTAAGTACAATCACATTATTTCCGACGACCATTATTGGGCTTAGAACATTATATGGTGGGAAAAGTGATTTATCACTTATCGCTATGATGATACTGGTTAGCACTTTTTCAACAATTGTTGCAATTGTATTGGACCGGATTTTTTATAGGATAGGAAAAAGAAAATGCAAGTAGTTGTCATATATTTATTGGTTATATTGGGGTTTGCTTTTTTGAAGCGAGTAAACGCATATCAGTCTTTTTTAAATGGTGTAGAAAATAGTTTTTCAACTGTCAAATCGGTTTTTCCGAATGTATTAGCGATTATTTTGGCGATTCAAATTTTTGCCAATTCAGGAATTTTAGAATTGTTACAAACATGGCTCCCTACCCGGCGGCTTGTACCAGAAATTTTTATTCAATGTTTCTTTAAACCAATTTCGTGGTCTAGTTCGTTGCTGGTGATGACGGATATTTTTGAAAAATATGGGGTTGATTCCTTTCTGGGAGAGTTGTCTAGCTTATTACAAGGCAGTTCAGATACCACCATTTATGTTGTAGCAATGTATTTTTCAAGTATAAAAATGAACAAATATGGCCATTCGTTATTAGCGGGATTATTGACAGATTTTGCCACATTTGTCTTTACAATAATTTTTGCCATGCTCCTTTTGAAAATGTAGAAAAAGGGGCTTTTTTGACGTTAAAAAATATATTGTGCAATTGCTTGATAAAAAAATGTTTTTTTGGTATAATATACTTATAAAAAAAGGAAATTAGAAGGAGGAAAAAATGGAAAGAATTCAAAAAAGAATTGCGGCAAGTGGCGTTGCCTCAAGACGAAAAGCTGAAGAGCTAATTTTAGAAGGCCGTGTGAGAGTAAACGGGGAGCTTGTCGACTCGCTTGGTGTAAAAGTTGGTCCTAAAGATGAAGTTACCGTAGATGATATAGTGATTACCAAATCCTCCTTTGTTTATTTGGTGCTAAATAAGCCTAGAGGATTTTTATCCACCGTTTCAGATGACTTAGGTCGAAAAACCGTTATGGATTTGTTGCCTAAAGAATGGCATGAATTTCGCTTGTTTCCAGTAGGAAGATTGGATTATGATACCAAAGGTGTCATTTTGATGACCAATGATGGCGACTTCATGAATATGATGGTAGGGCCTAAAAGTGGTATCCAAAAAGAATATTTGGTTCGTGTCAAAGGGATTTTAAATAATGGTGATGTAGTGAAATTAGAAAATGGTGTAATGGTCAATGGAAAAATCACGCTTCCTGCTATTGTATCGATTGAATCAATTGACCGCACGAATGCAACTACGCTAGTTCGAATGGTCATTACCCAGGGGATGAATCATCAAGTCAAAGAAATGTTCAAAGCCATTGGTTATGAAGTCAAGCGATTAACAAGAGTTCGTTTCGGTTGTATTGAAATCGATGATTTGTCTGAAGGCGAAACGAGAAGATTGACAATTCACGAAGTAAAAACCTTGCGTGAAGCATCCAAACAGTCTAAAATCTTAAGAAGAGAAAATATGAGTAAATATCGTAGATACTAATGGAGGAAAGAAGAAGTGAATTGGGAATGGAAAATACTAGATTTCTTTGATCAATTTAAGTCTGATGCCCTAGATGTTTGTAATTGGTTCATTTCTGCTGCGTTAGGTAGTGCAGGTTTACTTTTCTTTTTACTTGTCATTTATTGGGTCATTGATAAAGACAAAGGAATGAAAATTGGTTTTGCACTTTTATCTAACCTTGTTGTCAATAATTTTTTAAAAGGTATCTTCTTACGCAAACGTCCGTTTGAACACGAAGGAAGAGCGTATCTGCGCAAACTGAAGGATTCGGGGATTTTATCCGATTCTGCAACAGGTACATCGTTTCCAAGCGGTCATAGTCAAAATAGTGCAGGTTTTTATTCGGCCGCTTATATGCAAACTAAAGGTAAAAGGTTTCGTCTTTTACGGGTGGGGTTGATACTTTGCATATGCTTAGTAGGGATGAGTCGTTTATATTTAGGCGTTCATTTTCCTACGGATGTGTTATCAGGTATTCTTATAGGATGCTGTATCAGTATTGTGATGATTGGCTTACAAGAGGTGTTAGGGAATAAGAAGCTTTATTTATATATTGCGTTTACGCTATTGTTTTTGCCCTGTCTATTTTTTCAAAACTTTGGCCGAGATTTTGTCAAGTGTTATGGCTTATTATTGGGATTTTGTATTGCTACCATTTTAGAAGAAAAGACAATCGACTTTCACTGTTCCGTCACCAAAGGACAAAAAGCCCTTCGATTGCTTATCGGCATCTTGTTGGTGGGGGGGATTTATTTGACCTATTGCATCGCACCAAAAGCAGTTCACGATCATTTGGCCTTTACGTTTTTGATGCATGTGTGTATTACATTTGTTGGCATCTATGTTGTCCCTCTTATTTTTACCCATTGGGAGAAAAGAAAATTGGATATCGTGAAATCATCAAAAAAAGGTAAACAGAACTGATGTTTTACCTTTTTTTACTTTCTGTTTGAAAAAAACGAATAAATGTTTTATAATGAAGGTGAGGTAAAGAAAATGAGCAATTTTGACGCATTAAAACATTATATTATGCCATCTGACGTCCTAATGGATATGTTAGATTTATATCGCATCTTGGGTATGAATGCTGAATATCAAAAGAAACTTGATGCACAATCAGTATATCTTAAGCAAGCAGTAATAGAAAGAGATACCTTTTATGTGGCGAGCCTTTTGTCTGTTGAAATCAGCGACCATCGCTTGCGTTTGTTAATCACCAAAAATGTGGTACCCAAAAACAAAGAAGAGCAACTTGTCTTAGGAATTAAAAAGGTAGTTCGATTAATTCAAGACCGATCGGCTGAAAAATACCCCTTTAATGGTAGTGAATTACTTGAATATTTGAATATTATTTATGGTAAAAATTCACATCGCTTTTCTACGGCATTATACGAAAAAGAAGAAGTGGAAAAACGGATGAGTGTTCGCCTAGCGCTTGAAAAAATGTTTGAAACGTACCACGAATACCATCAAGAAAAATGGTTTGAGCCTATTTTTTTATCGGTTATTGCTTACATGGAAGTCATCAACATCAAAGCATTTTCAAAAAATAATGAATTAGCGGGAATTTTAGCCCTATACTATATGTTGTTACGTTTAGATGTTTTGTCTTTCCGGTATGTGAGTTTTTTTGAAATTTATGCCCAATACAAAAAAGAATTAGATACCGCTGTAGCAAGAGGAAGCATTTCTTATAAGGAAAGTTATCTTTCTACTACCGATACTGTTCGATTGGTATTTGAGATGATTCGCCAAAGTTATATAGAAATTGAAAAAATGATCAAAAACTTTACGCATTTAGAAAGCGCCTACAAAAGTGACGTCATTGAAGAGACAATTCTAAAGAAAATGCCAACCTATTTTACCAAAGAAGAGGTGCGAAGGTTGCATCCAGATGCGAGTGATGCGACAATTCATCGGGTTTTGTTTAAATTACGTGATGAGCAACTCATCATGCCTCTTGGAAAAGGGCGAAGCGCAAGATGGATGAAGTTGATTAGCGATCAAGATCCAAGAATTTTATTCGGAGGCCATTATGAAGCCACAAGTGATAAAGACTAATTATCATACACATACGTATTTGTGTAAACATGCGATTGGGGAAGCCTCCGATTATGTCAAGCGAGCAGTAGAACTGCATTATAATGTAATTGCGATTACCGATCATGGTCCTTTTACAGAAGAACTAGCCCAAATCGTACATTCTAGAAGGATGTCACTTGAAGCCTATCAAACGATGTATTTGCCTAGCCTTCAACAAGCAAAGCAACTGTTTCATCAAGAAATTGAAGTTTTATCTGGAGTAGAAATAGAGTATCTGCATGCTCTAGACGGGTTATATCCTATGTTCTTGAAAGATATGGATTTACTAATCTTAGGACAGCATTATATTGTTGATGACGACGGAACTTACAAAAGCGTCTATGATCGATTGACCGCAAGACAAATTGAAATCTATGCTGATACAATTGTTGAAGCGCTTCAAACAGGAATGTTTGCTATTCTTGCTCATCCTGAGATTTATGCATGGGATAAAGTTGTATTTGATGATGACTGTAAGAAGGCAGCTGAAAAAATAATTGACGCAGCCGTCAAACATCACGTTGTTTTGGAAATCAATGCAAATGGTATCCGCAATGCCATTCATTTTGATAAGTTACTTGATGGAGGTCAAGACTTTCCTTATCCAAGGCGTGCCTTTTGGAAAATGGCAAAAGCAAAAGGAGCTAAGGTTATCATCAATGATGATGCACATGCACCTAACCGAATTCAAGATCAATATACATTGCAAGCGTATCAATTGGCCGCCGAAGAAGGGATAGAATGGCTAGATGATGTAGATATCCAGTCTTTTTACAGCAAACGAGATGAATAAAGATTCATCTTCATAATTTCGTCCTCTCAGAGAGGGCGTTTTTTGTATTTACTTCCATAAAAGCCAAAATAAGAATTAAGCCCCAAAAAGGGGCTTTTTTTGTATTTAAATATCATAAGTGAATAAATACTAGTCTAAAACATAAAATTCAAAAAACAAGTCTTTTTTAGCATGGAATTCAAAAAGATAACAATATAGTCGTAATGATAACAAATGAGTTAGTTTATTTGACTGAATTGTAAAGAATACCACGATAAATGCTTAATTATGAGTAGATGATACAATTTATGATTGTATTTCATTTACTTTCTACATATATAAATAACTTCCTATAATATATATTATGTTAACTAATAAAAAACATAAGTAAAAAGGGGATAAAATTATATTTATTTGCAATGTGTAAAACTATATATATCCATCTTTTTATCATTTTTATTCAATAGGGATAACTTGTGGACAATGTAAAAAAATGAATAGTTTTCCACAGACGATGAAACAGATATTTATCTTGGTTTTAGAATTTCATCTGCGCACAAAATGGTGTATGAATTATTATAAAAATATAATATTTAAAGAAACCAATTCAAATGACTTCATTAAAAATGATAATTTTTTGAAGAACTTATAATTAATTATGGAAATTCTAAAAAAATAAAAAACACTCTTTCGTAAAAAAGTGTTTTCATAAAAGGTATAATAATAGTCATTTATAAAATTTGAATCTATAAATATTCGTCTTTTTTTATTTCGAACGCTCACAGAAGGCTTCTAACGAATAAATTTCAAGATATCATCAAATATTTCTTGGTATTCAATCTCGTTGAGCGTCTCATGACGCAGACTTGGATAAAGTTTCATTTTGACATCCAAGCCTGCTTTTGTATATCGCTTGGAGAGCTTACGTACAGATTTTCCAAAATTACTAACCGGGTCTTCTGCACCAGAAAAAATGAGAATTTTTGTTTTGGGATTTATTTTTTTGATGTTCTTCATTTTATAACTATTGATTAAATAGTTGGCAATAGAATGATAGGTTTTATCTGCCACAGGTGCACCACAAAGTGGATCCGCTTGATAGGTCTCGACATTTTTTTGATTCTTAGATAACCAGTTAAATTCTCCAGGTTCATCAAATTTCTTTTGAAAGCCACCAAAAGTCAGTTGATGAACCAATTTAGATGAACTGCTAGTATCTTTTTTTTGATAGGATTTTTTGGTAATTATTTTTAACATTTGATATCGAAAATCACCTACATCAGTACCCGATAAAATCACTTTATCAAAATCATCTGGATATTGTTGGATATACGACTGTGTGGAAATAGAACCCATACTATGTGAAAATAAAACGCGTGTTCCAGTAAAACATGCATCCCATTCCTCACGAACCAATTTAATACTCTTGATGACAGCATCAATGAAGTCATAATCATTGATTTGTCCCAATGTTTCAAGGTCTTCTGCTGACTCTCCATGTTGATAGTGATCTTCAGCAAGTACAATAAATCCATGATCTGCTAAAAAATTAGCAAAAGCATCATATCGTGTAACATGCTCAGATAAGCCATGGGCAATTTGCACACAACCGATGGTTTTTACGTTTGAATTTGTCCACTTATAGACAACTAATTTTGATTTTTCGTCAAATTTAATTTCAAATCTTTCTCTCATTTTTCTATTTCTCCTAAAATGGATTGTCCAATTGATGGCATTTTTACATGAAAGTTATCACAAATGGTTGCGGCGACGGTGGCAAATGTAGATGCATCAGGCAATACTTTGCCTTGAATGCGAGGTGAATACCCTATAAACGGAACATATTCTCTAGTGTGATCCGTACCATGATGAAGAGGATCGTTGCCGTGATCTGCCACAACGATAAGCAAATCATCATCGTTCATCTGAGACATCAAATCAGCCAAATCGGTATCAAATTCTTCTATTGCTTTACGATAGCCTTCTAAATCCCTACGATGACCATAAAGCGCATCAAAGTCAACTAAATTTGTAAAACAAATTCCTGTGAATGATTGATGTAAATAGTCGATTGTTTTGAGCATTCCATCATGATTAGATAGCGTTCGTATACTTTGTGTAATGCCATAGCCATCAAAGATGTCGTTGATTTTCCCTACAGCAATAGTCTCAAAACCAGCTTCAGACAAGAAATTGAGGGCAGTTTTATCGAAAGGTTGAATGGCATAATCATGCCGATTGGTGGTTCTCGCAAAATTGTCTTTTGATGTGCCAATAAATGGTCTTGCGATGATTCTCCCCACTTGCCAATCTTTGTTTTCAAGGGTAATTTTTCTTGCATAGGCACAAATTCGATACAATTCTTCTAGCGGAATTACCGCTTCATTTGCGGCAATTTGTAATACAGAATCAGCTGATGTGTAGACAATCAGAGCTCCTGTTTCTAGTTGTTCTTCTCCCAATTGTTTGATTATTTCTGTGCCACTTGCACTGATGTTACCAATAACTTTCCGGTTACTAAACGTTTCAAGTTGCTCAATCAATGCTTGAGGAAAACCCGTATCAGTGAAGGAAGGAAAGGGATGGGTGACTTTTAAGCCCATCAATTCAAAATGACCTGTTAATGTATCTTTTCCCGTGCTTTGTTCTTGCATCCGAAACACCAATCCTTGTGGTGGAAAAACGGCACTAATTGTAGGATTGGGGCAAATATTGGCAATTCCCAGTGATTTGAGGGTAGGGATGTCAAATGAAGCAGCGTAAGTGGCAATATGACCAAATGTATTGGCACCTAAGTCATTGTAGGCCTTGGCATCGGGTGCTTCACCAATGCCCATAGAATCGGTTACAATGATAAAAATACGTTTAAAACGATAAAAATTATTTTCTTTTGTCATGGGGATGTGCTCCTTTGTATACTTCTTTTAATTTTTGTTGCGATAAATGGGTATAGATTTGTGTAGTAGAAATGTCTTCATGACCCAGCATTTCCTGAATATAACGGAGGTCAGTACCTGCTTCTAATAAATGGGTAGCAAAGCTATGTCTTAGCGTATGAGGGGACACTTCTTTCGTAATTCCTGCTAACTGGCATTGCTCTTTTAAAATCAAGAAAAAACTTTGTCTAGAGAGTGGTCCACCTAAATGATTCAAAAAAACATAACCACTATCTTTGGTGGGATGAACCAATTTGGACCTAGCTTCAATGATATAGTCACGAAGAATTTGATTGGCATAGTCATGAATAGGAACTATTCGTTCTTTATTTCCTTTCCCTTTGACAGAAATCATTTTATTGGTCAAATGAAGATCAGTTAATTTGAGGGTAACTAGTTCTGATACTCGTAAACCAGTTGCATACATCAATTCAATCATTGCTTTATTCCGATGATGAATAGGCGTAGAATCATTTAAACTTTCCAATAAGTTTAACACCTCTTCGATAGACAAAACAGTTGGCAATTTTTTATCTAATTTTGGGCTAGACAAATTCGACGCAGGATTGATTTTGGTTCGTCCTTCTATCAAAAGGAATTTATGAAAACTTTTGATAGCGCTTAAAGCTCGACTAGAGGACGTCGCACTATAACCCAATTTTTTCAAATATGCCATAAATTTTTGAATATGTTCAGTTGTAATAAATGTAACATCATCTATCATGAGTTTTTGTTGAAGGTAATATACATAGTTCTGTAAATCACTGACATATGATTTTACAGTATTTTCACTTTTCATCTTCTCAGAGACGAGATAATGTTGATATTCGATGATTAAATCATCCATGGGATGCCTCCATAAAATTGAATTTTAGACAAGTCAAAAGGGAAAAGACAATAATCCCTAGGGTAATCTTGACTAATACATTCCAATAATTTTCTTTATTTTGTAAAAGTTGATCTCTTCCATTGAAAGAAAGCGAGATACTTTTATAACTAGCATAGATCAAAATGGGAAGCAAAATTACAATTTCCAAAATGCCAAATTTGACATATTGAATGATGCCAAATAATCCACTACTTTTGATGCATATGCCAATTGTGACACCTATCATAAAACTTTTAAAAAAGCCAATAAAATAGGCAATGATAAAACCAAGGGGTAAAACACCACATACCCACAAGATAAAAAAGTACCAGTAATTTAATGTAAATGTATGAATAAAAATTTCAACAAAAGAGCGTGTACTGGTGGTAATCGTATAGACTTCTTTTTCTAAGCGGTTAGTTGAAAGAATACCTACTAAAAAACCGAGGAGTATCACCATTACAATGGAGAGGAACTGTCTTTTGAATTGAACTGCCGGGGTCAACTTGATTTTTCTTTTCAAATGAATCATCCATTCTAAATTATTTTTAATAGAATGTGATTCGTAATATATAAATAGCGATAAGGTATTGCAATATAATTTTGTTTTTTTTCAAGTAATCCTTCTTCAATAAGAAAAGGAATTTGAGGAAACACTTCGATGATTGACTTTTGAAATTTTGCTTGAAAGGCCAAGATATTTATACCTTGAATCTTTCTAAGCCCCAATATTACTTCTTCTTTCATCGCCTCATATTCATTAATTTCCTCATCTTCATCCAATGCAATTTCTCCCTTTTGCATATAAGCTAGATAGGATATGAGATCTCTTGTATTGGTAGAACGGTGATGATTGATATACGAACTAGAGCTTGTACCTATCGCATGATACGACTCACAATTCCAATATATGAGGTTGTGTTTGGATTCATAACCTATTTTAGAAAAGTTACTTGTTTCATAGTGATGAAATTGATGCTTTTGTAGCGTATCTATAATTGTATAGTACATTTTTTCTTCTAATTCTTCATCTATTAAAGTGAGCTTTTGTTTTTGATACAAGTGATAAAATAAGGTGTGCTCCTCAAGAATCAGACTATAATACGAAATGTGTTGAATCGGTAATGATACTGCACAAGTTAAATCAGCGATTACATCATCTAATGTTTCACCTGGAATCGCATACATCAAATCAATATTGATATTATTTATACCTACCTGGTGGAAAAGCGCTATTTTCTTATGAATATCATCTCGTGTCGTGAACCGTTTGATTACTTGTTGCAAATGCGGAACAAAGGTTTGAATACCGATACTTACCCGTGAGATATGATGCCTAGCGAGTAAAGATGCCAATTCTTCAGTAATGTCTTCAGGATTTACTTCAATAGTTACCTCTTGACAATAGGATAGGGGGATACTTTTTTCTATTCCAAGAAATAGTCGGTCTAAGTTTTCTAAAGACAGACTTGAAGGCGTTCCTCCACCAATGTATACGGTATCGAATGAATATTGATCTAACTTTTTGATTTTCATCTCCGTTAAAAGCGCATCGATATATTGTGTTTGATAAGACGATTGCGATACGCGTTTGCAAAAATCACAATAGGGACAAATTTGATTACAAAATGGAATGTGTATATAAAGACCTAGCATATGTTCACCTATTTGTATTATAACATAAAGTTCTTTTTTTGTAAATCAAAAGAGGAATTAGAGCAAAAAATCCACAAAAAAAAGCGATAAAAATTATCGCTTAGTTATCATCATCTAATTTCAATACAGCTAAGAAAGCCTCTTGAGGAATCTCGACGCTTCCAACTTGTTTCATTCGTTTTTTACCCTCTTTTTGCTTTTCTAAAAGTTTTTTCTTACGACTGACGTCACCGCCATAACATTTGGCCAAAACATCTTTACGTAGTGCCGCCACATTTTCTCTGGCAATAATTTTTCCGCCTACAGCAGCTTGAACAGGGATTTCAAATTGTTGACGAGGAATTAAGCCTCGTAATTTTTGAACAAGAGAGCGTCCTCTAGGATATGCAAAGTCTTTATGCACAATGGTACTGAGTGCATCTACTTTTTCACCATTCAACAAGATATCCATTTTCACGAGTTTAGATTCTCGATAATCGGATAATTCATAATCCAAAGAGGCATAACCTTTGGTCGACGATTTTAATCGATCGAAGAAATCATAAACAATTTCCGATAAAGGCACATCATAATGAATAGAAACACGGGTTTCCTCAATATAAGTCATATCAACGAAAGTACCTCGCTTATTTTGGCAAAGTTCCATAATGGCACCAACATATTCATTAGGCACCATAATGGTAGCTTTTACATATGGTTCTTCAATTTTCTTGATTTGCGTAAAATCTGGCATTTCACTAGGATTATCTACGGTAATTTGTTGACCATTGGTGAGATGGACATGATATTCTACACTAGGTGCAGTCGCAATTAAGTCAATCTTGAATTCACGTTCAATTCGTTCCTGAATGACATCCATATGGAGTAATCCTAAAAAACCTGTTCGAAATCCAAAGCCAAGGGCTTGAGAAGTTTCAGGTTCAAAGACAAGAGCTGCATCATTTAACCGCAGTTTTTCAAGTGCTTCTTTCAGTTCTTCATATTTATTGGGTTCAATCGGATATAGTCCACAATACACCATTGAATTCATTCGTCGATATCCTGGAAGTGGTGTGTTTGAACAGTGTTCTAGTGTAGTGATAGTATCACCAACATGCACGGTTTGAACTTCCTTAATGCTTGCGGCAACCCATCCTACATCACCCGCTGTAAGATAATCACGCTTTTTTTCCTTAGGCGTATTCACACCTAGTTCAACAACTTCATACACAGCACCAGTGGCCATCATCTTGATTTTATCCCCTTTTTGAATGGTACCACTGATGATTCGAATCGAAGGAATAACACCTCGATAAGCATCATAATAAGAGTCAAAAATCAATGCTTGAACAGCAGCATCAGGATCGCCACTAGGAGCAGGTATGGTTTCCACAATCCGTTCTAATAAATCGTCTACGCCAATTCCTTCTTTTGCGCTTGCTAAAATGGCATCTGATGCATCTAATCCAATCACATCTTCTACCTCTTTTTTCACTCGCTCAGGATCGGCCGCAGGTAAATCTATTTTATTGATTAAAGTGATAATTTCTAAATCATTATCTACAGCAAGATAGACATTCGCAAGCGTTTGTGCTTCAATCCCTTGGGCGGCATCCACCACCAAAACAGCACCTTCGCATGCGGCTAAACTACGGGATACTTCGTATGTAAAATCGACATGTCCTGGTGTGTCAATCAAATGAAAAATATATTCTTGACCATCTTTTGCCAAATAATTCAGTTCTACGGCATTAAGTTTAATAGTAATTCCCCGTTCTCTTTCTAAATCCATCGAATCAAGCAGTTGTTCTTTCATTTCCCGTACATCAACTGTCTTTGTTTTTTCAAGAATTCGATCGGCAAGAGTACTTTTTCCATGGTCAATATGGGCTATAATTGAAAAATTACGAATTTTTTTCTGTCTTTCTAGTAATTCTGTTTTGCTTGGCACGGCCATTGTATTCTTCCTCTTTCATCATTTTTTAGCGTTTCAATTGATTATTCCCCTCAAAAAAATATTTCATTCGCTGATACGAGGGATATTTTCACATTTTTACTTTTTTCATTATACAAGAATTTTCATTTTTTTTCAAGCAAATGAATTATAATTTCACTGTACGATCTAATGTACGAAAATCCATATATACAGTTTCTACCTGATGACGATTTGCGATTTCTTCTATTTTGTTTTTTGCTGCAATATTGCCATAAATAATTTTTTTCACATCAACGCTCATCAATAATTCTTCTAGATGGACTTGTGTATTCGATACTAGACCATATTCATTGATTACACCAAATGGAATAATCACATCAGATGGTTCTTTAATTAATTTCACATTACACATTTTATGAATAACTGTAACTCTTGAATTGAATTGATATTTGCGAAGAAATTCTTGTAATTTGGTAGACATACTTCCTACGACTATCTTCATATTTTCACCCCATATTAATTTATGAAATTTTTATCATTCGGGAACGTCAAATAAAAAGGCGATAAAATAAATTTATCACCTTTTTTATGTTTAAAAACATTTTTCAACAATGTCTCCTTTGACTTTTGTCGCCTGTAAATCAATAATTCGTTGATTGGTACTTCCCCGGTAAACCAGTGAAATATCTCGTTTATCCAAAATAAACCGTCCATCAATTAAATAATTAGCAAGCGATAAAATTTCATCAATTTCTATTTGATGCAAAGCACATAGTTCTTCATAAGTATATCCCGTAAATAATAATACATTTTTTCGAGGATATAGGGCTTGATATGAACGAATCAATTCGAGTACAGCAATCGGTTGAGCAAATGGTTCGCCACCGCTAATGGTCAATCCCGTCATGTACGGATATTTTTTCATCTTTTCCATGAGGGTATCAACATCAACTAAAGTCCCTTGATTAAAGTCGTGTGTTTCAGGATTATGACATCCTTTGCAATGATGGGGGCATCCTTGTGTGAAAATAACATAACGAATTCCAGGCCCATCGACAATCGATTCCTCAATTTCTCCAGCTATCCGAATCTGCATAGAATCCCACTTTCTTAATTCGTTTTCATATGTTTCACGCGATTTTCGACTTCATCACGTTTTGCATCATTAAAACGATCCAATGTTCCTACTAAATAGCCCGTAATTCTTCTAATTCGCTCAAATGGTACATCATCTTCGGTTCTGCCACATCCAGGACAAACATTATCAATAATCCCATTGTAACCACAAACACTATCTCGATCAACAGGATGATTGACTGCTCCGTATCCAATACCTTCTTCCTTCATTGCCCGAACTATGGATTCAAATGCATCTAGATTTTTTGCAATATCGCCGTCTACTTCAATATATGAAATATGACCACCATTAGTTAAAGCATGATAAGGTGCTTCTTTTTTGATTTTTTCAAACACAGAAATAGGGTAATATACGGGGATATGGAAGGAATTTGTGTAGAATTTATGATTGGTAATTCCCTCAATTTCGCCAAACAAGGCTCTATCCATTTTGACAAATCTTCCCGATAATCCTTCTGCAGGAGTAGCAATTAATGAAAAATTCAATTTATATTTCTTTGAGTATTTATCCATCTTCTCGCGCATATAACCAATAATATCTAGACCCAATTGTTGAGCTTCTTCACTTTCCCCATGGTGTACACCAATTAAAGCCTTTAAAGTTTCAGCTAAACCTATAAACCCAACTGTCAACGTACCATGTTTCAAAATTTCAGTCAATTTATCTTCCATCTTCAATTGATCACTATCTAACCAAATACCTTGACCCATTAGAAATGGAAAATTATACACTTGTTTGTTTTGTTGAATTTCGAAACGCTCTAGTAATTGGGCTACACATAAATCAATCAATTTATCTAATTGCTCATAAAATTTGCTAATTCGTTCATCCGTATGCTTTATTTTCATGAGTTTTAAAGCAATTCTTGGTAAGTTGATAGATGTAAAACTAAGATTTCCACGTCCAGTCACGATTTCACGTGTTGGATCATAGGTATTACCGATAACCCTCGTACGACATCCCATATAAGCAGCCTCAGTTTGATAATCGCCTGCGTGATAATATTGTAAGTTAAAAGGTGCATCAATAAAAGAGAAATTAGGGAATAGGCGTTTGCCTGAACACAACATTGATTTTTTAAATAAATCATAGTTAGGATCTTCTGGATTATAGTTAATACCTTCTTTGACTTTAAAAATCTGAATAGGGAAAATGGGTGTTTCTCCATTGCCTAGCCCCTTCATCGTTGCATTTAATAGACAGTGCATAACCATTCGGCCTTCATCTGATGTATCTGTACCATAATTCAATGAACTAAAAGGAACTTGAGCACCTGCACGAGAATGCATAGTATTGAGATTGTGAATCAAGGCTTCCATTGCTTGATATGTTGCATCTTCTGTAGCATCCATAGCAATGCGAAGAGCAATGTCAAATTGTTGTCCACTAATTGGTCCATATTTTCCATTGACTGCAGTATAAACTGCCTCAGTCATTTTTTCATCATTCATCCGAATTTCGTTTTGCTTATCAACTTCAATTTGAGAAAACAACAATTTCATTTCATCTTGACTAACAGGTTGTCCACCATAGCGAAGCATATTAGCAATTGCTTTTCTCAATTCTTTCTTGTATGTTTTACGAACACCAAGTGCCATAGCATAATCAAAATTGGGAATACTTTGACCACCATGTTGATCATTTTGGTTGGCTTGAATGGCAATGCAAGCTAGCGATGAATAACTCCTAATTCCATTGGGTTCACGTAAAAATCCATCTCCTGTTGAAAAACCACCTTTAAATAGTTTTACAAGATCAATTTGGCAGCAAGTCATGGTAAGAGCATAGAAGTCAAGATCATGAATATGAATATCTCCGTTGATATGAGCAGTGGCAAATTCTGGTTTAATTAAATCATTTAAATAAAATTGTTTAGCAGATTCACTACCGTATTTTAACATCATCCCCATAGGTGTATCTGCATTGATATTTGCATTTTCACGCTTTGCATCTTCATCTTTCGAATCTTTAAATGTAATATCATGAAGCGACTGCATCAAATGGGTTTTTCTTTCTCTTACTTTCGTTCGTTCAGCACGATATTTGATGTAGGTCTTTGCAACTTCGACTTCCCCCATTTCAATCAATACATTTTCAATAATATTTTGAACATTCTCAACCGAAATATAATTTTCATATTGTGCATTGATTTCAGCAATAACCTTTTCTGTAACAGTGGCTACAAGGGCAGGGTCATCTTGTCCACAAGCAAGTTGGGCTTTATATACCGCATTCTCAATTTTCTTTGAGTCAAATACCCTTTTTCTTCCATCTCTTTTGATAATTTTTTTTACCATACATCTTTCCTCCTGCAAATATTTTTTTTCAAACTGTTCACAATTATATTACAAAATGAATTCCCTTTCAACCAATTAACTAATGAAAATATTTATTTCAACTTTCATCAAATTTTGCAAAAAAAGTAACGTATTTGACTTGAAAAAAGATGTCAAAAGTGTTATGTTTTAAAAGGAGGAAAAATATGCCAATTCTTATTATTTTTATCATTTTATGCCTAATAATTGGACTTGTATGGAGCAATTTCTTGCCTAAAATCAAAAGAAAAAAAGCCATATCGACTTTCATCGAATATCTTAATAAGTCAAATTTGGCCTATTCTCTTCATGAAGGGAATCAGCAATTCTATGATTTTTATTTGGAAATACAAAGTTCTATCTATTATATTAAATTTCTAATTTTGCCACCTTTTTCTGAAGTACAAATCAACAATAGAACCACTTGGGAAGTGAAATATGGTGCAGGAAGTGCGCCAGGAAAAGTCCAACCCAAAAAGAGATACCTAACAGAAATGGTTGACTTTATGAAAGCAGATGTTGCACCTACAGTTCAAAAAATCGTCATTCTTTCCCCTAAACCCAAAAAAATTGTCAAATATATCAATGAATCTGAGATTGTTTTTGTTAAACCTACCACCGATGTATATGGGGCTCGTTTGATTGATGAAGGACAATTTCGTCTATTTAAAAATGAAAGCAAGTAGAAATCTACTTGCTTTTTTGTACCATTGAAAGTATAAATTCTGCAACATCTTGCGTAGTCTTACGAGAAACATTTGTCTCTTGTGCTCTTCTCATCCGTTCTTGTTCCACTTCAGATTCAAGAAGCGATAATCCTACATCCACCAATCCTTCTGCATCAGGAGCAGAGACCGACATACCTAGTGTATTGAAAAAGGTTAAATTGGCATTTTCACATCCAGGTATAGGAAATGTATGTACAAGAGGAATTCGAGTAGCTGCGGCTTCTGTTGTGGTTAGACCACCAGGTTTTGTATAAATCATATCAGCCGCTTTCATATATAAAGGCATTTCATTCGTATGTTTCAATAAAATAAAACGTGAATCTGCCAAACAAATTTTTGATAATTTACGATAGACTTTCTGATTGTTCCCACAAATCACCACCAATTGCACATGGGTAGCTTGAGGATGCTTTGAAAAATTTTTCACCAGTTTAGTCAAATTACCAGCTCCCATGCTTCCTCCAACCAGCAAAGTGACTGATTGCTCTAGTGGCAATTGTAATTTCTGCCTTGCTTCTTCTTTGGTCAAATGTGTTAAAATTTTGGGGCTAAATGGAATACCAAAAGGGTGTAATTTTTCTTTATCCATCCCCCTAGCAATACACTCCTCTTGAAGTGCAGGATGGGGGACAATGTAGGCATCACAATCTGTCTCTTCCAAAAAAGGAATGCAGGTATAATCAGTCATCACCATAATATGAGGAGGTAATGTTATGCCTGTGCGTTTCATATAGGTTAGCGTCTCAGCTGGAAAAAGATGGGTCATTACAATAGCATCATAATCATGCGCTTTCAAATATGGCTCTAAGTATTTGGCCATCTTTTTATTTGCCAAATAAATGGGTGAATGCTCTGAGTGTTTGCTTACAAACATCCCTATCCGATAGACAGCCCCAAATAATTTAGGTGCTCTTTGAACTGTTTTTACATATGTATTCGCCACCCGTTTGGCGACCTTCTCACCTGCTAATTGCAAATAGTCGAATACAAAGGCGGAATGTCCCATTTGTTCAAATTGCTCTTTCAAGGCATTTGCACAAGCATCATGACCACCCCCTGTTTTACAAGATAGTAATAATATATTCATGATTTATTGTCGAAAAACCCATTGGATTTTTCTTTCCTCACTTTCTTTTAAAGATTTCAAATGTCTACAAACCACAATAATTGCCATGCAAGCACAACCAATTAGGATAAACCAATTGGTTGTAAAGAAAAAACTGGTTATGATAAAACCGCCGTAAGTAACAATGGTGCGTAAGGCATGGGGTTGAATGATGATGAGCGTTGAAAACAGAATATACCAAATGGCCAAAGAAAAGCCAAGTTTTAAATCCGGAAAAAGCCCAATCAAAACACCAAAACTTGTCGCAATACATTTGCCGCCATGATGAAATTTTTGATACAGAGGAAAGGCATGTCCAATCAGCGGACATATCATAATCAAACTAAAACCTATCCAGCTTTCTTCCACAAAATAACGAGATAAATAGACGGGAAAAGCGCCTTTTGCCATATCAAGTAGCAAGCAGAGCATTCCACAGTGGATACCTGCATTTTTAAAAGCATTGGTTGCACCAGGATTCCCATCATCAGTTTCTTGAATTGTATCGATATGCTTTATCCATTTTGGAATCCAATAGGCAAACATAACACTTCCACATAAATATCCGATGATGCAGAAAAAAAGACAACTCATATATCGATTATTGAATACAAAATCTATCATATGCACTCCTATTCTGCTAGTCTTTTGAGAATCCGAATGAATTCTAGCGCGTCTTGTTCGCCCAATTTTTCTACAATATTCTCAAATTTTTGCAATGTAATTTTGATGATTTTTTCCGCGACTTCTCTTCCCTTTTTAGTCAATTGGACAATGCTTCGGCGTTTGTCTTCTCCATCCGTCGTACGTTCAATCAATTGCTTTTTTTCTAGGGTTTTTAAAGTAGTAGCAATTCTGCCACTAGATAGTTGTTGAATCTTGGATAGTTCACTTGGCGTTAATTCTTTTTCTTTATTTTGCTCATACACATAAAGGGTTTGAAGAATTCCATTTTCACCTTGATCAAAATGTTGCATCTCTGATAAAGGGTGATTTTTTTTCTTCAATAGATAGATTAATTTGTGGACAAGTTCATTATTTTTCATTTGCTCACCATTACCTTTCACTAGAAGATATTTTACCAAAAAAGAGAAAAAATGTCAAATTGTTAAATAAAAAAGCGCTCTGCGCGCTCGAAAACTTGATTTACCTATTCACTATTCATTCAATCGCTATAATACACTGCTCTTGATTATAGTATGTACAATATTTTTCCTTTTATACAATACACATTAGAAATCTATACATATTTATGGAAATACATATATATTAAAAAACTGGTATGAATCAATTCAAATACCAGTTTTAATGTCTATTACTAAATTATTACTGATTCATTTGATCTACAGCATCAATGACTTGACGAATCGCCTCATCATAGCCCATCTCGGTTTTTTCTAATGATTTACGAATCTTAAATTCACAAATGGATTCACTTGCTTTTCTTCCTACTGTAATCATATAAGGAATACCGATCAATTCCCAGTCTTTGAATTTAAAACCAGGTTTGGCATCACGATCATCCAAGATCACTTCTATATGGGCCTTTTTCAATTGATTATAAATATAATCGGCACCTTCTTTCATCACAGGGTCACTATACTGAATTGGAACAACAACCACATGATATGGAGCCACATTCAGTGGCCAAATGATACCATGCTCATCATGATTTTGCTCAATGATACTTGACATCGTTCTTGTCACACCTATACCATAACATCCCATTATCATTGGCTGATTTTTTCCCTGCTCATCTTGATAGGTACAACCCATTGGCAATGAGTACTTGGTTCCTAATTTGAAAATTTGGCCAATTTCAATTCCTCTTTCCATTTGAAGGGGTTGATGACATTTAGGACATAAATCTCCAGCTACTGTAGAACGAAGTTGAAGGACTTCACCTTGAAAATC
Organism: uncultured Bacilli bacterium; assembly: GCA_949879765.1. Taxonomy (GTDB): domain Bacteria; phylum Bacillota_I; class Bacilli_A; order ML615J-28; family CAG-313; genus CAG-313. Next base: position 146,613 of record CATLBQ010000001.1, on the reverse strand, counting down.
CCTTGGATAATTGACATTCTTTATATGATAGTCTTTCTCATTTGCTCCTGCTACTGCATTTTGAATCAGAATGACCTCATCATCAATTAAAATCTGGCAATTGATTCCCATAGGGCCTACAAATCCTTCAACAGAACCAAGTTCAAGGATTTGTTCATAACTTGCAAGCACCAATTCGTGTTCGGCAATTCCCAAATGATTCACCACTTTGATTGGATTCACATCTCGGTCACCACGAACAAGAACAAGCACGGGTTGATTGCTAGCTAAGTTCATATACACCATACTTTTGATAACCTTCTGTTTATCTACGCCTAAATACGTTGAAATTTCCTCAATTGACTTTTGGTGTGGAGTATATACTTTTTCAACCATCATTTCTTCTACTTTATCTTCATTAACTAGGGTTATCGATTCAGCCTTTTCTTGGTCAGCCGCATACCCACAATGTTGACAATAAATGATATCACTTTCTCCCACATCAGAAAGAGCCATAAATTGATGAGAACCTGTTCCACCGATAGCACCTGTATCTGCTAATACGATTTTATATATAATCCCCAAACGTGTAAATATTTTTTCATATGTTTGATACATTTGTTGATAAGATGCATCTAGGCCTTCTACCGTCATATCAAATGAATAAGCGTCTTTCATAATGAATTCACGCCCTCGCATCAAGCCAAAACGTGGTCTTAATTCGTCACGATATTTGGTTTGAATTTGATATAAATTGATTGGCAAGTTTTTACGCGATTTGATTTCATTGCGTACCAAATCAGTAAAAATTTCTTCATGGGTAGGTCCTAAACAAAATTCACGATCGTGGCGATCAGTAAAACGCATCAACTCAGGACCATATTTTTGCCATCTTCCTGATTCTACCCATAATTCCTTGGGTTGAACTGCGGAAGACAAAAACTCAAGTGCTCCTGCCTCATCCATCTCTTCACGAATAATATTTTCTATTTTGTGCAATACGCGAAGGCCGAGTGGCAAATAATTGTATACACCAGCTACCAGTTTTCGAATCATTCCAGCACGAATCAATAAAATATGGCTAGAAATAATCGCCTCATTGGGAGCTTCTTTTAATGTTGCAACCAACATTTTACTTGCTTTCATACATAATTCCTCCATAAAACGTTAGTATTATACCATAAAATCTCTTTTTTGGGGTTAAATTTGATTATATTTCCTTTAAAAAAGCACAAATAAAAGGCATACGATCATCTTTGGAAAATCGCATGCCATTCTCGTATATATCAAAATAATGTCAGAATTCCTATGAAAAAGGATATTATTTCCCTGAAATAGCCAATGACTTAATTTTTAATGTTGGTGAAGCAACTCCTACAAATCGTTTTTCAATGTCATTACCAATTGCTTCTACTTGATTCATCATTTCATAAAAATTACCTGATACAACAAATAATGTAATTGGTTCAGCTAATTTTCCATTTCGAATCATGAATCCCGAAGCCTGAACATTAAAATCACCTGAAATAGGATTCAATCCAGCATGTAAACCATTAACCTCAGTTACAAATATGCCTTCTTCTACCGTTGCTAATATTTCATCTTTGGATAAATTTCCCTCTTCAATAAATAGATTGGTTGCGGAAGTGGAAATACTACCTGCTGTACCTGCTTTAAAACCATTCCCAGTTGGTTCCGTTTGGAAGAAATTCGCTGTCTTTAAATTGTGCATAAATCCAGTAAATACGCCTTTATCCACTACTTTTTTGGTTTGGCATGGTACACCTTCATCGTCAAATGATACTTTTACCAAAGCATCATCATAAAAAGGATCATCAATAATCGTTACATTCTCACCTAATACTTTTTGTCCTACCTTATCAGTTAATGATGTCATCTTTAGAAGTGCAGCATTTCCTTCAAAAACAGATGAAAAAGCACTTAAAATTTCAGTGGCTACATCTCGCTTTAAAACAACTGGATAGTTTCCTGTTTTTACAAAACCAGCCCCTAGTTGAGAAAGTGCAGATTCTGTAGATTCTTTCACTAAGCGATCTAACTCTAAATTTTTAAAGGAAGTATTAATATCGCCCGCATATCCCATTACAGTTTGATCATTTTCACTTGCTAAGGCACCTACAAATGTTGAAATGTATGAATGCTCTCGTTTTAAATTTAACCCCTTAGAATTAATTATTTCCGTTTGGTTTGAAGTTTCTGTGTATTGACAATATCCAACCTTTTTAATCTTATCACTAGTAGCTAGTACATCCTGTTCTAATTTCTGCAACATCGCTAGTTTGTCTGCCGTTGTATACTTTGAATAATCAGAAATCAATGGAGGAACTGGTTGATAATTAGCCCCAGCACCATACATAAATTCAGGTTCGGTTGCATCTAAAACTTGAATATTTTGTAATAATTGTTGTAAAATTTCATCCACTGCCTCATCTTCAAGCGTTTCGGTATACACATATCCCATCTTTCCTTGATACAAAGCTCGAATGGATACCCCAAATAAAGATTTTACATCATATGCTTCCAAAGCTCCATCGTTGAGTTTTAATGTATTACTTTCAGATAGATTGGCATATACTTCAACTTCTTCTAATCCTAAAGCCAATCCTTTTTCAATAATTTTTTGTAATTCCATTATGCATTTCCTCCTTTTCCACCTACAGTCATGTGTGAAACCCGAATCGTAGGTTGACCTACTATCGTTGGAATAGAACCGCTACTAGAACCACACATACCATATCCACATGATAAATTATCAGCAATCATATCAATACGTAGTAGTACGTCTTTACCAGAACCTACAAGAGTAGCTCCTTTTACTGGCTTTGTGATTTTACCATTTTCGATCAAATAAGCGACATTGACAGCAAAATTAAATTCTCCTGTTGCTGGATTTACACTGCCACCACCCATTTCTTTGGCAAACAATCCTTTTTCCGTATTAGCAATAATCTCTTCAAATGTTGATGTCCCATTTAAAAAATATGTATTGGTCATACGTGATGTAGTCTGATACTTATAGGACTCTCTTCTTGATGATCCAGTAATTGGATGATTCATTTTCTTGGCATTCTTCTTATCCACAAGGTAAGATTTTAAAATTCCATTTTCAATCAAGACATTACATTTGGATGGTGTTCCCTCATCATCTACATTGATAGAACCCCATGCATTAAGATTGGTCCCATCATCTACAGCATTTACAATATCACTAGCAACTTTTTCTCCTAATTTACCACAAAACACACTCATTCCCTTAGCAACTGAAGTAGCCTCTAACCCATGTACACATGCTTCATGGAGGATAACCCCACCAAAGCCATTGTGAATTACAACTGGCATTTCACCACCTTGCATTTGCTCTGCATGTAGCATCTCTACTGCGTCAGATGCCACACGTTTACCAAAGTCGCTCGCATCAAATCCTTCAAACATTTCCATTCCTTGGTTACGACCAAATGATGAAAAACCGGGTTGCATATCTTTGCCATCACTCGCAACGGCTTGACAAGCCAAACGCGTATTGCAACGATAATCAGTTTGCCAAGTCCCATCACTTGCAAAAACAAACATGTGTTGTTCTTTTTTGACAATTGATGCAATGACTTGAACAATTTCAGAACTATACGCAAATGCACCTTCTGTTGATTTTTGCAACAACTGTACTTCTTCACTAGCATCATCACCGCGCACACGTTTTGGATTTACAACGAGTTCAACCTTCTTTTCCTGAAAAGGGAGCACTTCTGTTTTTCTTTCATCTGAAAAACTACCTGCTAAAAGTTTTGCCTTTTCCAACAATACTTTCGGTGTACAAATGGTTACAGAACAATTTACCTCCATACCATCTTTGATAATTCGAATAGCGGCACCTTTAACCTTCGAAACATTCGCATTTGATAATTTACCTGACCGCATTTGGAAGACTTCGCTTGTTGTATTTTCCATATATACTTCAGCAAACTCACCACCAGTGGATAAGGCCGTTTCCAAAATTTCTTTGGCCATCTTTTCATCAATGCCAAAAACTACTTTATGATTTACACTCATGTAATCCCTCCTTTTTGTAGATTATACCATAATGGTAGAATTTGTAAAGGAAAAAGGATTATTTTTTTCATATTTTAGTTAGATAATTTGATAATCTTAACTATTAAAACTATTAAAGATATTTTCATTTACCCCATTCGACATAATATCACGAACAAGCTTATTTTCTTCCGCCTTATCCAAATTTTTTCCAGCAAGTTTAGACACATCTCGAATAACCTGTCGAATACTAGCTTCATCCGTCAAATCTAAATATCTTACTTTTTCTACCAGCGCAAATACTGCCTCTGGTTGTATATTATTCTCCGCAATAAAATTCATAACCTTATTTAAATTCATTTTAACACCTCAACATAGTATATGACAAATACCTATAAAATGTGACTAAAAAAGAGTGGATAGACTTCCACTCTTCTATAACTACTCTTCATAAACAATTGTAATTGATTTGATATAAAATGCCTTTGCAGTATTCGCAAATGAAATTGCAATATCACCTGAAGCATTTGGTGTAATAGTATAATCGGTTGATGTAGTAGTCAACGCTTGTGCGTCTAAATAATTCACCCCACCAATAGAAACCGACAATTTAGCAGTTCCGCCACTAGCAATGGATGCATTAATTACTACTGATTTTATGTTTACTTTTATACTATTAGTTGATAATACAAAAGACATAGTTGGTTTGCTACCGCTTCCAATTTGGAAACCTCTTTTTGCCGCTGTGGTATCAATTCCTGCATATGTAATTGAGCCATATGTCCAATCGATTTCTCCCAATGTTGCAGTTCCGCCTGTAGTTTTTAAAGCACCTGATACAAACTGATATGTATAAGTTTTCTCAGTCTTAGTTCCAACTTCATCCTTTTTCTTAACTACTATTTCAAACTCTCTATCATAAGATTTTCCATTTAAAGTATATATTGCAACTAGCGTAATTGTTACATCAGCAGCTCCTGGAGTTACAAGTAAAACACCCTCTACTATTTCTGCAACATCAGTAGTTGTATTCAATTGCCATGACAAATTATCATCTTGTGTTAACTCTACATCAGTATTGGTTTCAGTTACTACTGATAAATTGTTCAAATATTTTTGGGCAATTTGTTCATCGGTCAAAGGAGTTGATTCAGTTAGTTTATAAATTGAAATATCTTTTTGACCACTAGCATAACAAGAAAATAATTTACTAGTATAATTATATTGTATTACATTTCGAATTGCATCTCCTTGGGCAATTACTTTTGCAACACCAGTTTCATCAATTGTAATCTTCCAACTAGAATTATCAGATAAACTATTTTCAACTTTTAAATAATTATTTTTACCTGTTCCACCAGCCGCATACAAATATCCACTACCTGTATCAAAACCAAATGTCCCATCTTTTGTTCCACCCACTAATGTAAGAATTTGAACATTATCATCAATTGTAATCGTATTCCCAGATCTAACAATAGCAGTTTCGCCACGATTATTTGGATTTTGCGTTGTACTTAGAGCGACATCGTAACCATTTGCCACAATAACAATGGTATCGCCTACGTTTAATTCAGATTCATTTGTGACTAAAGCCCATTCTTCACTACCAGAAGATTTCTTTTTAACAATGACATCAAATTCTTTATTGTATCCTTTTCCATTCAAAGTATATGTGGCAACAAGTGTAATCACTACATCAGCCTCACCACGAATAATATTGACAGTACCATCTACAAGTTCTGCAGCACTAGTTTCTTTCATTGTCCAAGTCACGCCTTCTACAGATGGTAATGAAAAGTCTTCAGTGGCTGTACTTTCTACTTTAATTTGATCTAAATAATCCATAGCTATCATCTCATCAGTCATCACTGCTTCAACAAATGGATAATTAGATACATTGCTGATTTGTGGTCCATTAAACCAAGATACAAATCCAATAATAGTGTATTCTCTTCCAGTACGTAATGTTATACTATCAATAACACCCCAGTCACTATCACCTCGAACTGTCATCTGCTTACCGTTTGCATCTTTAAAAATTGCATTTTGTTTTGCACCTAAAGTACCAGATACAAATGTAAGGGTCATTTTTACTATTCCGCATTGCATTGCAAGCAATTCTTCTTCTGAAGGAATAGCCTCTAATTCTATTGGTTGAAGTGGTGTACCTTCTTCTACAATCTCAATAGAATCAATGGTTGCAATCTCATTTAGTCCATTGAATGGTACATTTTGACCTTTCACTCTAATTTTTTGACCCAGTGCAAATTGTTCGTACGCATATGTTTTGTTAGAAAGACGATAAACCATAATGGATGCAGTACCATCATTTACTAAAATAGAGTAATTATTATATTGATTACTCAATACAGAAATAGCCGTAATTGTACCTGTAAACACTGCTACTTCATTTGTTGTTTGCTTTACTTCTTGAATGGTATATTCTCTTAATTTTGCTTTTATGACAAGATCACTAAGTGTTTCACTCTTAATTTCATAAATTGCTTCGTCATCTTCGTTATACCAACCTTCAAAAATATAACCACTAACTAAAATTGGATTTTGAAGTACGATTGTACTCGATTCAATGGTATATTTTGTAGGATTGTTTGCACTATCTCCAGCATTTAAACCTTCATATTGAATCGTATAGGTCTTCACTTGATATTTGGCTTTTAATTTAAGATTGCCTACTGTACCCGTTTCAATTGCTTTAACCTGTTGATCCGCTTCATCAAACCAACCAAGGAATGTATAGCCCTGTTTGGCTGTTGATGGCAATTCAATTAAAGATGATTCTACTGTAAATTGAATATTTTCAACATCTGCACCACCATCAGCATCTAAAGCCACTTCATATGCTACAATTTCCCATTTAGCGGTAAGTGCTAAATCACCAGTTGATCCATTCTTGATGGTTGTAACTTCTTCATTCTTTTCATTAAACCATCCTAAGAAGGTATAACCCGTCTTGGTTGGTTTAGCTAATGTAATATCTTCTGATTCAATGGTATACTCAACTGAATCTATAGTTGAACCTCCATTACTATCGAATGTTACTGTATAAGTGTCAGCTTCCCATTTTGCTAGTAAAGTTACATTACCAGTTGAGCCATTCTTGATGGTTGTAACTTCTTCATTCTTTTCATTAAACCATCCTAAGAAGATATAACCATTCTTGGTAGGGACTAAAAGAAGGATATCATTGCTTTCTATATTATATTTTGTTGGATTATTTTCCTGATTTACACCACCATTCAATACATAATCAATAGTATAATCAATTGCTACATATCGTGCAGTAAGTTCAAGATTGCCAGTAGTACCAGTTACAATTTCTGTAATTTGTTGACCAGTAGAGTCAAACCATCCTAGGAAATTGTAATTATCTTTTACTGCGTCCGATAAAACTATGGTTTCAGTCTCTACTGTATAAGCATTTCGGTTGGTTGTCATACCACCATCTAAGTAATACGTAATGGTATATTCAACGGGTGTATATTTCGCAGTTAAAATTTGATTACCTATGGTACCCTTTTGAATAGTCTCTACCTTAATGTTCCCAATATACCATCCGTCAAATACATAATATGCTTTTGTGGCAGGTAAAAGTGTAATTGTATCCGTTTCAATATTGTAAACAAGTGGATTATCTATATGATTGGTACCACCATTTAAATTATATTCAATGGTGTAGTCTACTTTTTCCCACTTAGCAAACAATTGAATATGCTCATTTTCCATTTGTTCAATTACAGTAATTGATTGATTATCAAATTCAGCATTATCATACCAACCTACAAAATTATATCCAGCTTTAGTTGGATTACCAAGCGTTATCGGTAATTGATTCAAATGAATACCTGTTGGGTTATCTTTGTGATTCTTTCCCCCATTTAACACATACTCTATAGAGTATGTATAATATGTTATTTTGATTTCATATTTATATTCACGGTAAATACTAGGATCATTCGCAGATGTCAAACGGATAATAATAGTAGCACTACCTTCAGACTTTGCAACTAGGTTACCATTTTCATCCACAGTCAAAATTTCTTCATTTAAAGAGCGATAATTTACAAGAGGTTCTAACTCTGTTCCTGTGATTTGATAATGTATTTGTTGTGTTTCATTTACATTCATTTCTTGTTCAATATCAAATGTTGCAGATAGTAGATTGTTGTTTGTTACAGTTACTAAGGCTGTAGCATAGGCTTTAGGTTGTTCTACCGCATATACTTTTATACGCACTTGACCAGGTTTTACGCCTGTCAATTTTCCATCTACAAATTTTGCTATGGAAGTATCCAAAGACACATATCCCAAAGCAGTTTGATATTCGGCTCCATCTTTTGTGACAAGTGGTGCTATTTCAATAGTCTGCCCTTCTGTTACTTCATACGTTGCATTTAGTGAAACTTTGATTTCACCTAGTGTCGTACAAGCAGACAAAATCAATAAAATACCAAATGTAGCTACTGCTACAAATAATCTTTTTCTCATTTTCGTCATATTTGTATTTCCCTTCATAATAATACGTTTTTTATTATATCATTACTTTTTTTCTTTTGCAAGTATTTTCATTATTCAATTAGTGAGATCTACCACTTTTTCATCTTTTAAGGGAAGGTAAACTCATCTTTTCCTTATATTTATAAAGAAAACAAAAACACTTATTCGTTGAATAAGTGTTTTTCCATTCATTAAAAGAATTTTACATTATCAATAGCAATACGTGCATTTTGATTACTAGTATATGTCTTGTCACCTTCAGTATAAATTCTAACATATTTTGCATCAGGACAAGCGACAGTAAATGTTGTGTAGGAATTTGCGTCTAGTGAACTTGCACTACCTAAAGAAACAGATGTCCAAGTCGCACCATCTGTAGAATATTGTACTTCAAATTTTACAATTTTAGAAGCATTATTTTTATCTAATGCGGACCACCAACTTGCTTCAAACTCAATACTCTTTACAGCATCAGTAAATGTAAATTCTAAATATCCAGCTTTTGTACTATTACTCTTTCGAACAGGACAAATTACTGCAAAGCATCCCATTGCTGTATGAGGCGCATTAGAAGATTTTGTGATTTGAGCATAATGCGCTACAATTTGCACACTAGATGCAGTAATTAGATTTTGAATCGTTAATTTCTTGTTGGCTGTATAACCTGTAGCTTCAGTTGTACCAAAATCAAATGTGGCAACAGGACCTACTGTGCCCATTGCTTTTACCGTTACTTCAAATTCCTTTGCATAATTTACACCATTTAAAGGATAAATCGCAACAAGTGTAATCACTACATCAGCATCACCGCGAGTAATCACAACGATACCATCTACAAGTTCAGCAGCACTCGTCTCTTTTATCGTCCAAGTCACACCTTCTACTTTTGGTAAAGGTAAATCTTCAGTAACTGTACTTTCTAAAACAATTTGATCTAGGTAGTCCATCGCTATTGTTTCATCATTTACAATGGCTTCTACAAATGGATAATTAGGTAAATTGGCAATTTGTGGACCATTATACCAAGATACAAATCCTGTAATTGTGTATTTTCTATCAACTTTTAAGTCTAGTTTATCAACATTGCCCCAATTTGCATCTCCTCTTACTGTAAGAGTAAGACCATCGGCATCTTTGAATATAACATTGGTACCCGTTCCAACCGTACCAGATACATAAGTCAATGTCAGTTGTACAACACTACATTGTAATTGCAATAATTCTTCATTTGTAGGTACATAATCTAATTCAACAAAACCAGGTACATCAGTTTCGCCCAAAAATTCAATTTTTGCTCCTGATGCGATTTCATTCAATCCATTGTATGGTGTATTTTTCCCCGTTACTTTGATGGTTTTACCTGCTATAAATTCATTGTAATCATATGTCTTAGAAGATATACGATACACCATAATAGAGGCAGTATCATCACTGACTAAAATAGAGAAATTGTTATAAGAACTATTCACAGGAGAAACAGCAGTAATGACACCACTGAATACAACAGTCTCATTGGCAGTTTCTTTTACCTCTTGGATAGTATATTCTCTCACTTTTCCCTCTAATACTACATTGCTAGTCCATTCATTGGTAATTTTTTCTACCAAAATATCTCCATCAAACCAACCTTCAAATATATAGCCTGGCATATTAGGTGCAACCAATACGATTTCATCCGTATCAGGTATATAAGTCGTTGGATTAGCTGTCTCACAAACTTCACCATTTATAGTGTATGTAATCGTATAAGGAACTACAACTTCAAATGTATAATCATGATAAACATATTGATCTTCAGCACTAGTTACACGAATTTGAACCATTGCTTTTCCACCATTGACAGCAACTAATTTTCCTTGTGCATCAACACTGACCACTTCAGGATTCGTAGATGCATAAGTTAATACTACATCCGCATCTTCAGGCAATTGTGGTACAATTTGAATTACTTCCGTTTGAGAAAGTATCGCTGGGATATTAAAAGTTACATCGTAATTCAAATCTAAAGCAACGTGAACAATTGCAGTATCATATACACTTGTATCATTTTTCGCATATACTTTTACGCGAACTACCCCATGATTTACACCAACTAACTCACCATTATTAAATGTAGCAATCGTTTCATCATAAGATTGATAACCCAATTCTACTGTTTCTTCCTTTCCATTCACAGTAATAAAAACTTGAGTTTGAAGCGTTTCACCAACATATAAATCATATTGATCAAACTCTAATTTTACTTTGGTTATTGCCATATTGGCGTTTAAACATGATGTCAAGATGAGAAGTGTTCCCAAAAAGGCAATCATCGATAACAATTTTTTTGTGATTTTTGTCATATTCCGCAAATTTCCCTTCTAAAAAATCACTTTTATTATAACATCATCTTTACTTTTTTGCAATAAATTGATATTGTTTTATTAAAAAACTACAAGACAATACAAAAAGGAATATTTTTGCAAAATATTCCTTTAAATTTAACATTAAAAATAATTTTTTGACTCTAAAAAATCTTCCTCGCCATAAAATCCTAGCAATTCTGTCACTGTGACAAAAGTGTATCCTTCTGCTTTCAAATCTTTTACCAATTGGATAATGGCCTTCTGATTGTAATATTTGAAATCGTGAAAGAGCATGATTCCATGTTCCTTAACTTGCTTTTTCATTTGTTCAATAATCCACTGACTATCATAACACTGCCAATCTAACGAATCTGCTGTCCATAAAATACTCCGAAGGGATATACGATGAAGGACTTCTTGATGAACAGAACCATACGGAAACCGAAACAACCTTGGATATTTATGAATTGTCTCATAAACTATTTGTTGCGTCTTCTCAATCTCTAAGAGTGCTTGATCTAGTGTCAATTTTTTAAAATCAGGATGATTGTAAGAATGATTACCAATTTCATGTCCGTGAGAAGCAATGTACTTTAATTCGTTAGAATAACGTTCTACATTTCCACCTAAGACAAAAAAAGTTGCGACAATATCCAATTCATCTAACAAATCCACTAGTTCCTTGGACCAAGCACTAGGACCATCGTCAAATGTAATGGCAATAAGCTTCAATAATGGTGTAGTTAGTTCTACCTCTTTTTCTAACCAACTTTCCTCATAAGGTAAAATGACTTCTTCCGTTTTATTTTTCGTTAGTAATGGCGACAAATATACGTGAAAACCATCAGATTGGATACTTGTTTGAATCAGTCCCATATCCTGAGTATCAAAACTGAATTGATGATCAAAATGTGCATCCAATGCGTTTTTTAGTTGCTTAGAATTGATTTGAATAGATTGTTTACTCCTTAGATCAAAATGATAGGTTTTTAACATTTCTACATTTGGTGCATAAAAATGAACCAAATAACTAACTATTTTTTCATTCCAATAGGATTCGCAGTTGAGATGAATTGGCGTATGATGATTTTCACTGATTTTTTGATAGGTCTGTTGGATTTTCAAAAACAATTGTGTATCAATTTGATCATCAACACTTGAATATCTCATTTGCTGCGTTTCGTCAAAATAGAATTCTTTTATCATTGCCATTTGTGTTTGTCCACCTATTGGCTTTTTTTGACACGAACAAAGCACAAAAGCCATCATCATCAATAAACATATTATTTTTTTCATATCTTTAGTATTTCACTTGGAAACAAAAATATGCTTGTCTTCTTATTTTTATGAAGAAAAATTTTTTTAATGAACAGGTCATAAAAAATAATAGAAATAAAGAAACGATAGTATTTCATCCTTCTGTTATCACCTATCCTATCTCCTTAATAAAAACATCGACTAGTATCATATCTAGTCGATGTTTCAATAGATCATCCTAATGTAGACTCTATTTCCTCTATTCTTCTTTCAAAGAACGCATCATCAATTCATTTACTGCTTCTTGTACACCTTGTTTCTCATAAATGACACGATATACCGCGTCAATGATTGGTGTTTCTAGCCCCAATGCTTTTGATTTCAAATAGACAGCCTCAGCCGTTCTTGCTCCCTCTACTACCATTGACATTGATGCAATGGTCTCATCCAAATTTTTTCCTTGAGCAAGTTTTACACCAGCTTGAAAGTTACGTGAATGATGTGAAGTGGTGGTAACCACCAAATCGCCAATACCGGTTAAGCCATATAGGGTTTCCTCTTTTGCCCCTAGTGCAACGACAATGCGTTTCATCTCTACGAGTGCTCTTGAGATAAGACCTGCTCTCGCATTGTCTCCAAGGCCAAGCCCTTCTAACATACCCGATGCAATCGCATATACATTTTTAATGGATCCACAAAGTTCAGATCCAATCAAATCACTTCCCGTATATACTCTAAAATAAGTGTGATTATTAAATAAGTGTTGCACTTTTATGGCATCTGCTCGGTTATTACTTACCGCACAAATCGTTGTTAACATTTGTCGTATTACTTCTTCTGCATGAGATGGTCCCGTTAGAGCAACAAATCCTTGAATATAAGATTCATCAATCACTTCGCGCAATACTTCAGAAACCCGAAGAAAAGTTTTCGGTTCTAAAGCCTTTGAAGTATTGACAAATAATTTAGCAGAAGTCAGATATTGATTCATTTGGCCAAGTACTTCACGCAAAACCTTAGTTGGAACAGCCAAAATCACAATCTGTGCGAAGTCCAATGCCTCTTTCATCACATTTGTAGCTTTCACACGCTCAGGCAAGCGCCCAACTGGCAATTTTTTTAAATTGGTGTGATATTGATTGATTTCATTGACAACATCACAATCGGTATCATATAGTAAGACATCATGTTGATTATCACCTAATATTCTTGCTAGGGCACTCCCCCAGCTCCCAGCGCCAATCACTGAAATCTTTTCCATTCATTTTCCTTCTTCCTTAATATAATTTTAATCGGTGTTCCTTCTAGTAGAAAAGCCTCTCGTAAACGATTTTCAATATAACGTTGATATGAAAAGTGCATATAGCTTGGATCATTTACAAATAGTACTATTGTTGGTGGTGTGATTTCTACTTGTGAACCATAATAAATTCGAATACGATCACCATTGAATATTGGTGCCTGATTCATAATAGAGGCATCTAATAGAATGTCATTCATTACATTGGTCGCAATTCTTCTATTGTAATTCTCATACACTATACCAATTTGTTCAAACAAGGTATGAATACGTTGATTTTTAAGTGCAGAAACAAATACAATGGGTGCATAACTCAAAAATAAGAAATGACTTCTGATTTTTTCAGTATATGCCTTCATAGACTTTTCATCTTTTTCAACTGCATCCCATTTATTGACAACAATGATAACCCCTTTATTATATTCAGAAGCATAACCCGCAATTCGCTTGTCTTGTTCTTCAATATCCTTTGTTCCATCTAGTACAAATAGAACTATACTTGAACGTTCTATGGCTTTTAATGCTCTCAATACGCTATATTTTTCTGCATTTTCATATATTTTTCCTTGTTTTCTAATACCTGCTGTATCGATAACAACATAATCTTTCCCATCTTTGGTGAATTTTGAATCGATTGCATCACGTGTCGTACCCGCAATGTCACTAACAATAACGCGTTCTGTTCCAAGTATAGCATTCGTTAATGAGCTCTTTCCTACATTGGGTTGACCAATAATACAAAATTCAATGGTGTCTTCATATTTTTTTATTTTCTTTTCTGGTAAAAGGCGGACGATGCAATCGAGCATATCGCCAATGCCAATCCCATGTAATGCACTTACAGCAAATACTTCTTCTGCGCCTAAATTATAAAATTCATAGATATTATCCATGAATTTTACATCGTCTATTTTGTTTGCCGCAACAATTACCGGTTTCTTGCTTCTATGTAATATACGCATTACATCTTCATCACCATTTGTGATTCCCACTCTACCATCAGTGACCAAAAGAATCAAATCAGCCTCATCAATGGCAAGTTCTGCTTGTGCTTTGATCTCTTCCATAAAAGGAACTTGCTTGAGTTCAATCCCTCCTGTATCAATCAAAGAAAACTCTTGATCCAACCATTCACATTGCGTATATAAACGGTCTCTGGTAATCCCACTGACATCATCTGTAATGGCCAATTTTTCTCCGGAAAGTCGATTAAACAAACTGGATTTTCCCACATTCGGACGCCCGATAATTGCTACAGTGCCACGTTTCATACAGATTAGTCTTCGTCCTTATCAAAACGAAGATCACCAAGTAAATCACCGATTGTACTAGTTGGTGTTTCTTTGTCTTGTTGTTCGATATATTTGTCAAAAGTAGCCCTTTCTTTGGCCACCTCAACTGCTTTTGCACTAACGCGCAATTTAGCAACAGATGGATCACATTCTTGAACCATTACTTCAATCGTACTACCGATAGGGAATACTTCATCAACTTTTGAAATACGCTTTAAACTAGTGACTTCATTGATTGGTAAGAAACCTTGAACATTCTTGTAATTGACAAGTGCTCCATGTTCAGTTGTACTTGCTAATACAACTGAAATTTTTTCGCCTCTACGTAGTTTGATATCTACCCAAGTATTTTCCAAAGTCACTTTATGAGATAAACTTACCCGTTTTTTCTCATCATCGATATTCATCACTTGTACTTTTAATGTTGAACCCTCTTGGACATTATCTTCAATTTTCACATTACTGAACCAAGAATATTCACCTCTTGGCATTAGTCCAGCATATTCAGATGTTAACGTAATCAATACACCTGCAGGAATAATTTTTTGTACTGTTCCTTCAAACACATCACCTACATGATATTGTTCTTTTAAAACATCCCATGGGTGTGGAACAAGAGCTTTCATAGATAAAGAAATCTTATTTCCATTGATTCCGATTACTTTTACATTTACTTTATCGCCTACTTTTAGACGATTGGCAACATTTCTAATAGGCTTATGATCAATTTCTGATTGGTGTAATAAACCACTCACTTCACCGAGGTTAATGATTGCACCATATGGAAGTACATTGACAACTTCTCCAGTTATTTCCATTCCTTCTGAAATTGCCGCATATGCTGCTTCCTTAGCAAGACGATATTGCTTTTTCATAGCCATTACGTTAGATACAGTCACTTGGAAACGATCCTTATTGACATAAATAACCATTACATCTAATACTTGACCCTTTAACGTTTTCAATGCATCTTCTTTCAAATCAATGAATTTTGCTGGTAAGAATAATTTAAATCCTTTGTAATCCATATCTGCACCAACTGCAGTAATGCGGGTTACTTTTGCTTTGATGATTTCATCCTTTTCTTTGATTTCTTCAAAAATGCTTAATTTTGCTTTTTCATCTTCTAGTTTGGTAGATAAAATATAAAGTGGTTCGCCAGTTTTGCGATCCTTACCTACAGTTTTTACGCTTGCTTCAAATTCTTCACCCTCATGATATAGATTGTAAAGTTTTTGACCTTCTGTATAATCTTTTAAATCGTTGCTGTAGATAACGCCTTTCTCATCTTCCCCTAAAATTAAATAGATTGCATCCTTGGTCACATTGATAATGCATCCTCTAACGTTTTGTCCCTCAGTGTAAGTACCTTTACTCATTTTGTTTTTCCTCTCAATCACTAAATTTATAATCCGACTAACTACTTCATCAATTGATAAATCGGTACTATCAATGACTATAGCATCCTCTGCACAACGAAGAGGGCTATACTTACGTGTGGAATCTTTCCAATCACGAAGTTCAATCTCTTGGATGGTCTGTTCAAGGGTCAAATGTATTCCCTTTTCAGCACGCTCCATCATTCTTCTTCTTGCGCGGCATTCAACTCGCGCATCCAAATAGATTTTCAGTGAGGCGTCTTTTAATACAACTGTTCCAATATCACGACCATCCATGATACAATTCTTTGCATTGCTGATTTTACGTTGATAATCAACAAGATAATCTCTGACTACTTCTATTTTAGAAGGTGTAGAAACTTGATTGGTAACTTCGACGCTGCGAATTGCATCGCTTACATCTTCACCATCCATAATAAAACGTCCATTGCAAACATCTAATTCAGTATTTGCTAAGAACCCATAAGCCTCAGGGTTTTCCATATCAATTCCTAAACGAATCGCCTTTAACGTAATTGCGCGATACATTGCTCCCGTATCGATATATTCAAAATTCAATTCTTTCGCAATTATTTTTGAGATAGTAGATTTTCCTGATCCAGCGGGTCCATCAATGGCAATTTTAAACATGTTCTTCACCTCACTTGACACATTATACCATATTTCGTTTTTTATTTGCCTTATAATGATAAATAATTTTTAGAGTTCTAAATCCATATCATTTCGGCAAATAACAATTTCATATGGCTTACCATTTTCAGCTGGCACAAACTTCTTCCCGTTATCCGCAATAGCTGTTCTTAAAATCGTATAATCAATTTCAATGAATCCCTTTTCGCAGAATACATAACTAGCCAAATCGCTATTGGCGTTCTTAGCATGAATTACCTCTAAATCAATCGCTTCATGCATATTCGAGCGAACCGTCTTCAAATACATTTTTCCTACATTGTTCTTCTTTCCTTTGTTAATTTCCTCAGGTCTCATTCGTTTGATATTGCCCCGATTTGTTAAAATCAAAACAATGTCTTTCTCACTTACATATTTGGCCCCTACTACATAATCATTAGGACGATTCTTTAATTCGATAGACTTCACCCCAAAAGAAGCCGGTTCAATTACACTTACTTCAGATGCATCATAACGATTCATAAAGCCATCTTTGGTAGCAATAACCACTTCATACTGACTGCCCTTAGCAACATCGGCACTCATTACCGCATCATCATCTTTTAATTTGGTGGCTTTTAATGCCTTAGAGTATCGAGTAACGTACAAACTAGACAATTGAATTCGCTTGATTAAGCCTGATTTTGTCGCAAGGAGAACATATTTTTCTTCATTGAAATCCGATACAGGGAATGAGAAAATCACTTTTTCATTGGTTTCCATTCCTATCAATGTACTCACATGAATACCTTGATCTTTATGTTTCGATTCAGGTATTTTATGGATTGGTAAGAATACATAATTGCCTCGATCCGTAAATTGAATCAATGTATCGGTTGTCGATACTTCGTAAATATCGCTGATAACATCGCCATCTTTTAATTTCGTTGGTTCATTTGTGCCAAAGAAAGCCTTTTTGCTTAGACGTTTTAAATATCCATCATGTGTAATCATCAAAATGACATCTTCTTTAGCAATGAATTCCTCCGTTTTTACTTCTACTTCTGTAATTTCGTGTTGTACCTGAGTTTTTCTTGGTCTATCGATGGCTTGTTTTACTCGACCTAATTCATTGACAATGACTTTAATCAATGCTGTTTCACTTGATAAAATGTGTCGCAATTTCTTAATTTCTTGTTCTAATTCTTTTTGCTCTGTCTTTAAAGCAAAAATATCTGTATTGGTTAAACGATACAATTGTAACATCACAATTGCTTCCGCTTGTATTTCCGTAAACCCATATTTAGAAATGATGTTTTCCTTTGCATCAGATTTATTTTTTGAATTTCGAATGGTTGCAATTACAGCATCCAAAATAGAAACCATCGAGATCAATCCTTGTACAACTTCAGAGCGTTTTAAATCCTTTTCTAATTCAAAGTTACACTTATTTGTTACAACTTCTTTTTGGTGTGCAATGTATGCATCGAGTATATCCGCAAGCCCCATTTGCATAGGTCTGCCTTGTGATATAGCTACCATATTGAAATTATAACTCGTTTGTAAATCGGTTTGTTTGAGCAAAAAACTCAAAATAGTTTCAGGATTGACATCACGACGAATATCAATTACGATTCGTTGACCTTGTCTACTTGACTCATCTCGAATCATTTTTACCCCATCTACGCCTTTGGCTTGTAGGACATCACTCATTTTACGCAACAGTACAGCCTTATTGACATCGAAAGGAATTTCTGTCACTATGATTCTTGGTTCTACTTTTGTAGTGTCAATTTCATATTTAGAAGTGACAATAACCTTCCCTCTTCCTGTTTCATAAGCATCTCTTAGTCCTTCAATGCCTTGCACAATTGCCCCCGTTGGAAAATCTGGTCCTTGTACAAACTGCATCAATTCAGCGGTTGTACAAGCAGGATGTTCGATGCGATAAATTGTAGCATCAATCACCTCACCAGGATTATGTGGAGGAATTTCCGTTGCATAACCAGCAGAAATACCACTTGCCCCATTGACAAGTACGTTAGGAAACTTTGATGGCAAAACGATGGGTTCTAATTCCTCATCATCAAAATTTGGAACAAAGCCAACAGTATGTTTGTGGATATCTTCTAGCATCAATTCAGAAAATTTACTCATTCGTGCTTCCGTATAACGCATTGCAGCAGCAGGGTCACCATCAATACTACCATTGTTACCATGCATATCGACAAGTGGCAACAGAATCTTAAATTCTTGACTCATCCGTACCATTGCATCATATACAGCTGTATCTCCATGTGGATGATATTTACCGATAACATCCCCTACAATACGTGCAGACTTTTTAAAGGGCTTGTTCGAGGTTAATCCAAGTTTAAACATAGCAAACAAAATACGACGTTGTACAGGCTTTAATCCATCACGAACATCTGGCAAAGCTCTGTCTTGAATAATATATTTGGAATATCGACCAAATCGATCTCCCATAATATTTTCAAAGTTTTCTATTACATATGTTTCAACAAATTTTTCGACTTTTTTTGATGTACTACTCATCTTCATTCACATCCTCTAACACAAAGTTATCATCCGCATCAAATACAACATTATTTTCGATCCATTCTCTTCTTGGTTCTACGTCATCACCCATCAAAATATTCATCTTATTTTCTGCAGCCCCTTCTTCACCTATCAAGACTTGAATTAAGGTTCTTCTTTCAGGATCCATAGTCGTTTCCCACAACTGTTGATCATTCATTTCTCCTAATCCTTTATAGCGCTGAATTTGAACATTCTTCTTTTGAATTTTTTCACGTAATTCTTCATCTGTCCAAGCATATTCTACCACATTTTTATACGTAATTTTATATAGTGGAGGTGTAGCAATATACACCATTCCATTTTCTACCAAAGGTTTCATATATCGATAAAAGAAAGTTAACAACAAAATTTGAATATGTGCACCATCGGTGTCCGCATCGGTCATGATGATGACTTTGCTGTAGTTGGATTTAGACACATCAAATTCTCTACCAAATCCACCACCTATAGCATTAATAATGGACATAATTTCTTCATTTTTCAGTACTTCTTCTAGTTTGGCTTTTGCTGTATTGATAACTTTACCGCGTAGTGGCAAAATCGCTTGAAATGTTCGATCTCTACCTTGCTTTGCTGTACCTCCAGCTGAATCACCTTCTACTAAAAATAATTCGTTTTTATTTGGATTCTTGTATTGTGCTGGTGTTAATTTTCCAATCAAATTCGCTGGTTTAGAAGTCTTTTGTTTAACCATTCGAATTTCATCACGTGCTTTTTTTGCTGCTTCTCTTGCTTTAGAAGCACGAATGGCTTTACCTATCAAATTGGAAGAAATCTGACCGTTTTCCGCAAGATATGATTTCACTTGATCATATACAACTTGCTCAACAGCAGGTTTGGCCTCAGGCGTGCCCAATTTATTTTTGGTTTGTCCTTCAAATTGCAATAAATCTTCAGGTACTCGAATTGAAATAATGGCTGTTAGTCCTTCTCGAATATCTGCACCATCCAAATTCAAATCCTTATCCTTTAATGCCCCAATTAATCGTGCATGATCATTAAATGCTCTAGTAATAGCTGATTTAAAGCCGACTTCATGTGTACCACCATCTCTTGTACGAATATTATTGACAAACGATAAAATATTTTCATTATATGTTTTTTCACAATACATCAAGGCAACTTCGATATTAATTTTGGATAGATTGCCACTTAGAAAAACCGGATCATATAGCGCGTCTTTTCCAGCACATAAGCTTTTGATAAATTCGACAATTCCATTTTCATAATGAAAGCTATCACTTTTATTGGTTCTTAAGTCATTTAAATCAATTCTTAATCCTTTGATCAAATAAGCTGATTCTTTTAACCGTTGTGCTATCGTCTTATATTCAAAAATAGTCGATGAAAAAATCTTTGGATCAGGTTTGAAATGAATGGCTGAACCTGTTCTTTTGGTTTCTCCCAAATTTCTTGGTTTATCGATTATTTTTCCACCATTGCGATAGGTTTGATTATAGATTTTTCCATCACGATGTATTGTTACAGTTAGCCATTCACTTAGTGCATTGACAACAGATGAACCTACACCATGAAGACCTCCAGATACTTTGTATCCCCCCTCTGCATCAAACTTTCCCCCCGCATGTAAAGTATTGAAAATAACCTCAGGAGTAGGGCGTTTTTCAACTTTGTGTATACCAGTAGGAATTCCTCGACCATTATCGATAACTTCTACGCTATTATCCTTATGAATATTTACAATAATTTGTGAACCATATCCAGATAGTGCCTCATCAATCGCATTGTCGACAATTTCCCATACCAAATGATGCAATCCTCTTGCATCGGTTGATCCAATATACATACCAGGTCGTTTGCGAACGGCTTCTAGCCCTTGCAATACCTGAATCGAATCTTCATTGTAGACATTAGCTACTTTCGCCATATTTTTTCCACTCCCTTTTACAATTTTTTTCAATCATTATTTCCATTATAACATAACCCCTTTTTTTTTGCAAGAAAAATAGTTAAAAAATATAACTAAACCATAGATAAATCGATAATTTGACATTTTTCGATATTTCTTTTTTGCAAAAAAAATGAATATCATTTGAAAAAAAATTGAGATGATAGTATAATAAAACCAATATAAAAAGGAGGATATATTATGGGGATACTTTGTCCAATTTTAATGATGATGGCCTCTTATTTCATTGGTTCCATTCCTTTTGGCTATTTAATTGGAAAATGGCGCGGTGTGGATATTCGAAACAAAGGAAGTCATAATATTGGGGCCACCAATGCACTTAGAACCCTAGGCACCAAATGGGGCTTTTTGGTTTACCTATTAGATGCGCTAAAAGGGGCTTGTTTTGTTTTGATTTCAAAATATGCGTTTGACTATCGTGATCCTTTTTTCGTATTACAAATTCATCCACTGGTTTATGGGATGTTGGCCATCTTAGGTCATCTTTTTCCTGTTTATCTAAAATTTAAAGGAGGAAAAGGAATTTCTTGTCTAAGTGGTGTCATCATTGCTTATAGTTGGCCTTTAGCGCTGTTTTCCTTTATTATTTTTGTAATTGTAGTCACTACAACGCGATATGTATCTTTGGCTTCCATCATTACTAGTATCAGTTTAATTGTTGGTTATTTTATTCTTGATCCACTTATCCCTGGTTTTCATGATACCTTTTTCCTAGCTACGTTGTTCATAGCCAATGGTCTTGTGATATTCAAACATCGTTCCAATATTGTTCGCTTGATTCAAGGTACTGAAAACAAAATTTCTTTTCATAAGAAATAGTCCCTACACGTTGAGGTAAAAAACACCTTTTAGATAAACTAAAAGGTGTTTTATTATTGTCTTATTTATATTGATTCATTGAATTCATCACTCTTGTGATGTCTTTTTCTGAAGGTTTTCTACCCATTTGCATGAACATTGCACGAATCATATCCCGATTGATCGGAGGGTTATCCTTCAATTGTTTTGTAAATACAGCACGAATTACAAAAAATCCAATAATGAATCCAACGACTAAGCAACCAATTCCTACTAAAAGTACGCCCCACCATTCCATAATGCTAAACTCCTTTCAATAATTTCAGTAATCACATTATATCAAATGGTAATCTTTTTTTCAAGTTATATGCGACAGAATGGTTTTTGTTTTGAATGCAATTTCCTTGCATTTTCTGTCTTCTTCCACTATAATTTTGGTATTACAATTAATGGAGGAACAAATTATGCCAAGAAAAATTACAGATGCATGTATTGCTTGTGGCACTTGTGCTTCAAGTTGCCCAGTAGAATGTATCGCTGAAGGCGATATCTACGTAATTGATCCAGATCAATGCATTGATTGTGGAGCATGCCAAGAAAATTGTCCTGTTGAAGCAATCGTTGAAGAATAATCTAATCAAATGATTTAGTCACACTCATTCAGTGTACAAAAAAGCATGATTTCTAGTCATGCTTTTTTTGTTTTATTTAATCAAAAAGCAGGGGTAACCCCTGCTTTTTACTTATGCTATGACTAGTAGCAACATTCGAATCACTTACGAGTTGATAGTAAATAGTCTCTTCTTTATATTGAATACCTACACGAATCTCTTTTAAGAAACCTAGAGCGTTAACTGAATAATCAGCACTTTCAATTTCCTCAAGTGAAACAATCCAAACATTGAAACACAGACTACCAATGGGCTCTTTAGCGCTTCATCAAAAAAGAAATTTTTAAAATTTGAAGGGGATTTTTCCCCTTCTAACATTCAATTGTTTTGATGAATTTTTCCCATCATATGAAAATAAATTGTGTATGTACAACATCTTCTAGGCGCTTTATTTCAACCAAAATCGAATAATAAAATAGACAATACTAAATCCAATTAATATGCAAAAAAGCATGGGCAAAAGCGAAATAAAAGCGGCTTTCCTCATAACTTTTTTTTCTTTTTTTGTTAATTCTATTTTTGGTGCTTCAGTATTTTCCTTTTTGGTTTGTGAAAAAGGCTCTAACCCTGACATAGAGTAGAGCGTTCTTCCATCGTCTTCTAAATAAACAATTTTAGGCTTCTTTTTCTTCATCTACATTTCCTTTATCATACAAATGACATGAAACAAAGTGATCTGGTTCAATTTCAATGAATTTTGGAACAACAGTTTCACACACTTTCATGCATTTTTGACATCTGGTATGGAATTTACATCCCTGTGGCGGATTAGCAGGTGAAGGAATATCACCGCTTAAAATGATACGATTCATCTTTACATTAGGATCTGGTACAGGCACGGCTGAGAATAAAGCTTGTGTATAAGGATGCTTAGGATTCTTAAAAATCTCTGCTTTTGTTCCTTTTTCAACGAGTGAGCCTAAATACATTACACCAATTTCATCAGAAATGTACTTAACAACAGACAAATCATGAGAGATAAAAATATAAGTTAATCCCATTTCTATTTGCAATTGTTTCAATAAATTGATAATCTGGGCTTGAATAGAAACATCTAGTGCACTTACGGGTTCATCACAAATTACCAATTTAGGCTTTACAGCAAGTGCTCTAGCTATACAAATTCTTTGACGTTGTCCACCTGAAAATTCATGTGGATAGCGATCATAGTAATGTTCTTGCAAACCACATTTGCGCATAATATCACGCACATATGATTTTACTTCGTTTTTTGGTACAATGTTATGTACCTTTACTGCCTCTCCTATAATTTCACCCACAGTTTGACGCGGTGGAAGAGATGAATATGGGTCTTGGAAAATCAATTGTAAATCACATCGTAAATCACGTAAATCTTTTCCTTTTACTTCATTTAAATTTCTACCATCAAAGAATACATCTCCACCTGTCATCTCATATACTTTTAAAATAGAGCGTCCTAGTGTCGTTTTTCCACAACCAGACTCGCCAACAATACCCAATGTTTTACCTCGTTCAATATTGAAACTGACATCATCTACTGCTTTCAAGTAGGTTGTTGTTTTACCAAAAAAGTTAGTATCTAATGGAAAATATTGTTTTAAATGCTGTACTTCCAAAATATAGTCTTTGGCTTTTGTGATGTGATATGTTTTGTGGTTCCATTCAATTTCAAATCCATTGTTCACTTGTCGAAGGATAGAAACATTTTCACCATTGACGGAAACTTTTTGATCATCAATTTGGATAGTGATTTCTTCATCACCACGTATCGTTGTATAAGTACCATTTAAATCTCCATCATGGGTTACTCCCGAGAAAGCTAGTCGAGTTGTACTATTTGTCTCAACATCTAACAATTCAATTTGTTTTGTGATTTCATCTGGCATTATCTTCATCCTCCTTATAGCGATGACAGAATACACTATGTGTAGGTGAAACCTTTATTTCTGTCGGATAATCACCACTGCATGCATTTATGCACTGATTGCAACGTCCCTTAAAGAAACAATGATTTGGCATATTGATTGGATTAGGTACATTACCTGGAATACTATATAAAGGTTGATCATCATCTGAGGTAACAAGTGGTTTTGACTTTTGTAATCCAATGGTATAAGGGTGAAGTGGATGTTCAAAGATTTCTGATACAGTACCTTTTTCTACAATTCTTCCCGCATACATTACAACTACATAATCAGCCATTTCCGCAATTACTCCTAAATCATGGGTAATAAGCATAATACTAGCACCTGATTTTTTCTGAACTTCACGAAGCAAATCCAAAATTTGTGCCTGAATTGTTACATCTAATGCTGTTGTTGGTTCATCAGCAATAATTAGTTTGGGATTCACAGCTAATGCCATAGCAATCATTACCCGTTGTCGCATACCGCCTGATAATTGATGAGGGTAACGTTTATAGACATTTTCAGGCATTGAAATACCGACTAATTCAAGCATTTCAATTGATCTTGCTTTTGCAGTTTCTTTGGTAGCCCCTTCTTGATGGAGCAATACAACTTCATCTAATTGATATCCAATGGTAAAAACAGGATTAAGACTAGTCATAGGTTCTTGGAAAATCATCGTAATGTCTTTCCCACGAATTTTGTACATTTCTTGAGTAGGCATTTTAGCAATATTATAGCCTAATGCATTACCTTCATCATCTACACCTAGTGTTCCATTATTAAAACGAATTTCACCGCCAACAATCTGTCCTTGTGGTGCTTGAACCAGTTGCATAACCGATAAGCTTGTTACACTTTTTCCACAACCTGATTCACCAACTACCCCTACAATACTATTTTTAGGAATATCAAAAGAAATTCCATTGACAGAACGAACAACGCCTAAATCTGTATAGAAAAAGGTTTGCAAGTTATCAAACTCAATAACATTATTTTCGTCCTTCATTTTCGAGATATACACATCAGAATTTACCTTTTTCTTCTTCTGTTTTTCGAATTGTTTGGTAATTTTAAAGTTTTCTTTTGCTATTCTTCTACTTTCTTTTAAAGTTAATGCATTTGGATTTTTTACAGTTTTCATACATTACCTCTTCATCTTTGGATCCATAGCATCACGTAAGCCATCACCAACGAAATTAAATCCTAGTACCGCAAATACAATGAGAATACCTGCAGGTATCCATAAATTTGGATAATTCATCAAAATCGTTTGATCGTTTGCGGAAGAAATCATCGTTCCCCACGCAGCAAACGGAATAGGAATACCTAAATTCAAATAACTTAAGGTAGATTCATATAAAATAATACTACCTAGTCCAAGTGTCATAGAGACAATCAATTGGGGCATAATATTGGGAATCAAATGTTTAAAAATTCTACGTCCTGTTGGCAAACCCATAATTTCCGTAGCAACAATATACTCTTGTTCACGTAAATAAAGAATTTGGCCCCGAACCATTCTAGCTGTACCAGACCAACCAAAAATAGTCAAAATAATCATCAAATAATAAATACGATACTTCAAATCAATTTCCCATGAATCTAATACTGCACTAGCAATCAAGAGGATTGGTAGGGTAGGGATACAGTTGAAAATATCAACGATACGCATGATGACTTGATCTACCCATTTTCCAAAATAACCGGCTAAACCACCCAATAAGACACCTAAAAAGGTCTCAAGTAAGATGACAACGAAACCTAAGGTCAATGAGATTCTACCACCATACATCAACCGAATGAATACATCCATCCCCTTTTCATCTGTTCCTAAGAAATGTTCTTTACTTGGAGGTGCTTTCAAGTTTATTTTTTGTTCATGTTCAATAACTTGGTAAGTGATAACTGGATTTCCCTCAGCATCTAAAAATTCTTTTACTTCTACTACTTCAATAATTGATGTTTTTTCATCTGTTTCCGTTTCCGCCCAGTGATATCCACAAGCATGCAAAATCATAGGGCCAAAAAATGAAAAAGTAAACAGCGCAATCAACATAATCAAACCAATCAATGACAATCTAGAGCGGAAAAAACGTTTAATAACCATTTGAAAAGGAGTCAATTCTTTATAGATTACTTCTTCTTTAGGCTCTTCGGTTGTTGATGGTTCTAAACTATTGTTAGTTTCAAGTTCATCTTTTTCTTCAAGATTTTCTTTTTTCATCTCGTCACCTACTTTCCTAATTTAACACGTGGGTCAACTACCGCATACATCAAATCAGATAGCAGTGTGCCAATTACGGTAAGTACAGCTAAAAACATATTATATCCCATGATAAACGGAATATCACCAGCCTTTAGTGCGTCATAGGCCAATTTACCAATTCCATTGATACCAAATACTTCTTCTGTTATCATTGCACCACCAAATAATGATGGTAATATTCCCGCAAGAAGAGTAACTAGTGGAATCATAGTATTTCGAAAAGCATGTACATATATTACCTTTTTTTCTGATAATCCCTTCGCACGAGCAGTACGAATATAATCAGCATTGAGAACTTCAAGTGTGTTCGTTCTAGTATATCGCATTAAACCACCAATGGATAACACGACAAGAACAATCATAGGCAATACCAAATGATGTCCTATATCTAACATATATCTAATTCTATCTGGAAAACTATCGGTATAAAATTTTTCTGGCGAAACAAGCCCACTTACAGGAAACCATCCCAATTCAGAGGCAAATACACGAATCAGTAATGCCGCAAAGAAATAAGATGGAAGCGATATTCCAATCATAGCCAATACGGTAACCGTATAGTCTCGAATGGAATATTGGTGGGTTGCAGAAGAAATTCCCAGAGGTATGGATATGGCAAATTGAAAAATCATTGCAATAAAAGCAATAATAAATGATATTCCCATGTTAGAAGAGATGACTTGGGCAACTGGGACCTCATATAGAAATGAGTCTCCCAGTTCACCACGAGCCAAGTTTCCTACCCAATTGAAATACCCTTTTAAAATACCCAAAAAGGAATTGTCAGAAAGACCGTAAATAGCCTTAAAACGTTCAATATCTTCTAATTGTATGGTACCTTGTTGAAGCTGCGATGAAAATTTTTGTGTTAAATAATCTGTAGGCATCAATCGTACTAAAAAATAGATGATTAAAGAAACTCCAAAAAGAATTAAGATAGATAGACCTAATCTTTTTAAAATATACTTTAACATGGAAAATTTACCTATTCACTTTCTTTTAGGCTCAATTCCCAAATTCTACTAATTGGTCCATTATATGGTGTAATATCTTTCTCTTTTGTCATAGAAGATGCATCAATAATACTATTATTATAGGCATATAAATCGCATCTTTGATATGCAGGTAATTCAACTGCTAGTTCCATTACTTTATCGAGTGCTTCGGCATAAATCGTTTCACGCTTACTTTGAACAAGAGTTTCACGTCCTAAATCAATTAATTCACTCAATTCTTGAATAATTGCCCATTCTCTAGCATACATCTTACGATCTTTCTTGATAGCAGAATATCCCCAGTTTTCAGTTGAACCAGCTTTTGAATCCATATGATATACTTGATACATATCTGGATCAATGGTAGAAGACCATGCGGCAGCCCATACAGCTAAGTCACCAGAATTCAATTTCTTTAATGCATTGTTATCTGGACGAACAACGATTCTAAATCCATGCGCATTTAAAATTTCAGATGCTTTCTTCATTGCAAGATAAGCTGGATGGTTATCTGAATCACCAGCAATAGTGAATGTATATTCTAATGTTCTACCATTCTTTTGATAGATGCCATCTGCATTCTTCGTATATCCTGCAGCAATAACCAAATCTTCTGATGTTTTTCCAGTTTCATCATATTTATAATATTGTCCTTGTGCATCTACTTCTGTAGGATATGCCCAGCTAGCACGACTCATTGGACGATAAATTGCACTTGAATATCCAGGATAGTAGTCTAAACAAAATTGTGTATTGATGGCATGCATAATGGCTTGTCTTACTTCTAAATCAGGTACTTTAGATGGATTGATTCCAATATAACCATAACCATTTGTCATTACAGTTACATAGTCAAAACTTTCACCATTTTTCTTTTTATTGTTCAATTCAGTAATAATTTCATTTTTTGCAGATGGTTCAACAAAATGAACTTGACCACTATAAAGTGCTGCAGTTAATTGATTTTGTGGAATAACTTGATAGTTAATGTAACGAATTTTTGGTTTTCCTAAAAGGAAATAATCGTTTCGTTCGAAATAAATAACGTTATTTTCTTTAAATGTAGCACTTGTTGCTTTACTAGAATCTCCTGAAGCAGTAGATGCTTTATATGCACCTGCACCCACAGGAAGACCAATTTTATCTTTATCACGAATTACTTTGTCTTGGAAAGTTTGGCTACTATATTGAAGACCAAAATTACTTTCATAGTCAAATTTATCGATTTGTTCTTGATTAGAGTAATAATACATTGGTGCAACAGTGAATCCAAAATTCCAAATTGCCTTTGGATCAACGTCTTTAATCGTAATAGTTAATACTTCATTTGTATCATTGTTTACTTTTCCATTGGCATCATAAGTAGGTACACCATATGTTTTTCCATTTACTGTCACTGGTTCTTGACGATTAGCAAATTGAATACCTGAAATGTTTTTGAACTCGCGTTCAATACTATTGAAATAATTTTCTTTTTCAATATTGGCAAAATAAGTACGAATTCTAGTAGCAGTACCCCAACCACTAACAACACCAATGATTTCCTTTGGAATATTTGTGTTGTATACATTATCAATCGCTTGTTGTTTTGTCCATTTTTTAGAAGCTTCGCCGAATGCATATTCAAATACACCTTCTTTTTTGTTCCAAGTGATATATCCTTCTGCAAATAAGAAAGCTTCTACATCATTGGTTAAAGCCACTTCTTTACCTGTTTTTTCATTGGTATAACGAATAGTGTCATAAGAGTCTAAATTATTTGTATAGTCAGTTTCAAGTTCTTCTTTGAACATTTGGCATGCTAAGTCGAAATCTTCAGCTACTGTTTTATACTCATCACCATATTCTTTGGCCATTTTAACCAATTCGCTGCGGAATTCGTCTGCGGTCATTGATTTTTTAATTTGGTCAAATACTTCTGTTGCAATATCAATCAAACGTTGTACACGATCATCTGCTAAATTGGCAAAGTTTTCTTCGAACTTCTTTTGCTCATTTTCATTGGCAGTTTGTGTACGATATTCCATTAATCCTATAATATTTGTAGAATATAATGTGGCAGAACCATAATATACTGGATCCAAATATTCATAAAGATTAAATAATACATCTTTCATAGTCAAATATGACCCATTACTAAATTGAACATTATTTTTAAGAACAAATTTATACGTTGTCGTTTTATTTTCACCACTACCATTTTCAACTTGTTCTAAATCTAATACAACAACAGGTTCATTTTCACCATAGGCAATTTTACCATCTTTATCACTAGATAGCATTGAAATTTGTGTCATACCCACAATACTGCTGTCTGGTCCTGATGAACTATAAAATGGATTAAAAACTCCATCAACTTCTTGACTACTCATAACCAAGCGAGTAGTTTCATTACTAATTTTGTTTTTTGTATTTCCATCATCTTTCTTACATTTTTTACAACTTGCTGTCATAAAACAAAGAAATACCACAAACAAAAATGTAAAAATTCTTCGATATAAAAATCTTCGATTCATTCTTTATTCCTCACTTTCTCTAAGATCCTCTATGATCAGTTGTGTCGTGAAATTTTCCACAACAACATTTGCCCCTTCATTTGTATCTAAAATGGCGGTTTCTAATTGATAGGAAATTCCCTCACCATTGTCAGAAAATGTAGTTGCATCGGTAATTAAAACTTTACCACTTACTTTAACATTTTGAATTGTTACATCCCCTTCAGCACTTCCAGCTAATCCCGCAAAAACAATGGATGATAATCTTCTGCTAGGTGCAGGAATAATCACATTTTCAAATTGTACATTACGAATAATTGTACCTGTTTCCAAACGGCCAAATACACCATATTTTACACGCAATCCTGTAGTTGGAGTCGCCATAAAATTAGAAACAGTATAATTATTTCCTTCAAAAATGCCACTAAAAGTTTTATAGTCAAGTTCTTTTCCATCACAATCAATGTCATTTAACAAATAAATATTACCTGTTGCATTTACAAGTTCTCTATATGTACTTACTAAGGTATATTCACCTGCAATATAACCTGCATATACAGGTATACCCGTATCTTGATCCCCACCGGGATGAACAAAACTGTCATCCCAAGGAATCTGGCAATCAGGATCTTTGAAAAAGCCAATATTGGTATATCCTGATAATTTTGATTTATTTAAATAGTCTTCAAATGTATCGCCTGCTGCAACACTATATGAATATAAGTCCAAGATATCACCCGTTTGGGCATCTTTTCTCTTTAAATCATATGTAAATTGAATCATTTTTTCCCATTTCGCATAGAGCGTGATAGGTTCATTTTGAATTTTGTCTTTCGCAAAATCCCATTGCTCTGTACATGCTGCATCTTTATACCATCCCAAAAATTCATGGTCTTTCCGTGTAAACTTATACCTAGGAAAGGTAACTGGATTGGCAATGATTGAATTGGGTTGATAAGCATATTTAATATGATCTAAAATTTGGGTTACACCATTTTCGAGGCTACCTTCATTAAGTTGAAATGTGACAATGGATGTATACCCTTCCTTACGATAATCTACATCTTTTTTCACACAAGATGAACAAAAAGTAAGGGCAAAAATGAATAATGAAAAATATATAATTTGCCTTATTCTTTTCATTTCTTATTTCCTTTCTTTTTGAGCAAATACAGTACTAAAACCACGCCACCTGCAATCACTAAAATACCACCAAGAATGGATACCACTATAATTGCGGTATTATTTTTAGGCTCAGGTTCAGGAGTTGGGGTAGGTTCTGGTAGTTCTTTTACTGGTTCATACTCGTTGTATTCTTTGTTAAAGTCAACTTTTTGCTTCATCGCAGCTTCAAGTTTAGCAATAGCTTCATCTAATTGAGAAGCATTTTCTAGTAAATCAACTTCTTCTTTTGTTAATTTAGAGAATTGAAGATACGCTGCTTTGATTTGGTCGTATGAATATTTTGAGTTTTCTACAACATAAATTCGTTCAAGTGTACGGTTCATCAATAAAACATTTAGAGCTGTTTCTTTTTCAATTAATTTTGCTACATCTTCTTGTGAAATAAAGGAAAGTTGTTCTTCGTGCATCAATAAAGCATTATATGCTGTTCTAGCATTTCGAATCACCGTCTCATCTTTAAAAGTAACAGTGTCTGGTAACAATTTTATCGCTTCATTAAAATTGATAGCAAAATTATCCATTGTGAAGCCAGTTGTAATACGATTTCCTTCTTCATCTACTTTATCTTTAAAATAAACTGTGTACAAAATGGAATCATATCCACTACTATTTTCAGGATAAATGTATGTCATTGGCTGATACTTTTTACCAACAGTATCAATGAAGTTTTGATAAACCATAGCATAGTAGTATTGCAATCCTGCTCCCGCAAAATAATAATAATCATGACCATATAAAATATCAAATGCTTCATATGTTTCTGGAGTAGGTTTGACTTGAGATGCCAAAGTCATTGTTCCTTCTAATTGTGGTGCATAATAAGAATTGAATTCTACTTCGTTAAGTTGACTACAACCATAGAACGCCCCATTGGCAATTGCTTTTAAACTAGTTGGGAATACAACCCTTTGAATATATTCATTATAAGCAGCGCTGAAATAATCTAATCGAGTAGTACCATCTAACACCGTGTATGTTTCATCAGTTTTAGCAACTGGATATTGAACAAGTTGATAACTACCATCAGGTAAAATTGTATACAATACCCCTTGATCTAAAATCACATTACTAAATGCAATCGTATCTTGTTTATATGGATCACCATATGCATAAAAATGAGTTAAATCATCCATACCCATAAAGGCAGTATACTCAACAGAAGTTAAATTTTCAGATATACCAAACTCTGCAATTTTTGTTTGGTAAAAGGCTTGTGCTTTGACTTCTTCTAATGCTGGTAAATCAATTTGCGTAAGACCTGTGGATTGGAAGGCCATTTGACCAATATATTGAAGACATGGGGCATAAACTTCCATTAAGTTTCCACAATTTAGGAAAGCAGAATCATCGACGCGTGTAACCTTAGCCAAATTGATTTGTTCAAGGCTTGTGGAATAGAAAACCGCACGAGCAATGGTCTCTACATTTTCTAAATTAATACTTACAAGTTGACTACAACCATAGAAAATACTATCAGATAAATGCTTTAGTCCCTCGCCTAGTGTAACACTAGCCAATTGCACACAATGTGCAAAAGCTTGTTCACCAATTGTTGTAACTTGATTTAAATCAATACTTTCTAACAAACGACAGCCATGGAACGCATCTGCTCCAATGTATACTAAACTATCTGGAAGGACTAACGATGTAAACGCAGCCCCAGATGTTGAACCTGTTGCATATTGCGCAAAGGCACTTTCACCAATTTTTGTCAATGTTGTACCTAGTTCTACTGATTCAAGGCGTGTACAATCTGCAAATGCTCGATCCCCAATTTCTTCAATTTGATCAAAAGCAATACTAGTTAATTTAGAACAATTATAGAATGCAGCATCACCAATTTTACCAGTAGCTTTGGTTAAATCAATGCTCATCAATGATTGGTTTAGAGCAAATGCTTGATCGCCAATGACTACACCACCAGCTTCTGGCATTTGAACGTTCACAATCCCACTCTTTGAGAAAGAACCAAATCCAATTTGAACATTAGCCCCAAGAACAAGTTCATATAAATTGCTTGTTTGATAGAAGGCACCTTCACCAAGCGTTGCTCCCTCAGCAATCGTAATATTTCTTACATTGGTATAAGAGAATGCATAATCTCCTATAGCAGTTACAAAATTGACATTAACAGTTTCTAATTTTGGACAATAGAAGAATGCGTGATTCCCAATCGTTACATCATGGTTTGGTAAAGTTACCATTTGTAAATTTGGACATTCCGCAAAAGCATTGGCTCCGATTTCTTTTATTTGAGAAGAGTTACTAAAATAAATAGCAGTTAAACTTTCATTACAAGATACTGCAGATGGTGCAATATATTCAACAGAATCAGGTACATTGTAAATAGAAAGTAATGTATTTGGATGAATCAACATCAAGGTCTTTAAATCTTGAGTATATAATGCGCCATCTTTATATGCATAATATTGAGATGCACTAGCATCAATTTGTTGTAAACGATCACAAGATTTGAATAAACTACCACCAGCAGATACAATGTAAGTATCTTTAGCAAAAACAACCGTTTCGATACCACTATTTTGGAAGGCATAATCAGCAATTTCTACTTCTGATGATGGAAGAGTTAATGTCTTTAACGCATTACAACCATTAACCAAATCGGTTCCCATATATTCAACGCCTTTTTTGAATTCAATATTTTCAAGACGAAGACATCCTTCAAAAACAGCATCTCCTAAATAAGTCAATTCGTTTTCAAAAGAAATTTTGGTTAATCTTTCACAGCCTTTAAATGCTTGATCAGGTACATATGTGCTATATACAGTAACCTCAGTTAATCTTGTATTCGTAAAGATACCTTCACTCAATTTTGTCCATTTTCCAAGTAATACTGTAGATAAACGGATACAATCTAAAAAGGCATTTTTACCACTTCTTTTTAGTTCTCTTAAATCAGCAGAACGAATATTTTTACATTTTGCAAAAGCTTCTTCACCAATTGTATTGGCTTTTGCTGTATCTGTTTCTAATAAACTTTCACAATTATAAAATGTTCTTGCTGCAATAACAACTACATTTTCAAGATTGATTTGTTGTAATGCTGTATCATTATAAAATGCATATTCATATATTTTGGTACAACTTGTAGGAAGATTCACTCTTCTTAATGCTGTACATTGATAGAATGCATATTTTTGAATTTCTTCAACACCTTCAGGAATGACAACTGATGTAATCGTATCATTTCCAAAAGGAATCTTTTTTGAATCAAAATCATCTGGATCTTCTGGTTCTATTTTATTGTCTACCTTATAATGACAGAATGCAAAAGAACCAATATACATAATTCCAAGGTCATCAGGAATGACAACATCCCCACCAAGACCTTTATATTCTGTAAGTGTACGATTTTCTACAATGAATGGACTCTTTACCGTAACTTCACAACGAGCTACTAATGTAGAGGTTTTTCCATCAATGGTGATACGAAGGCTAATTCTAGCTTTACCTTCACCTACAGCAGTCACCACACCGTTTTTATCGACTTGAACTACTTTTTCATTGGATGAACTATAAGATAATGTATAACGATCTTCATTTAAATTCCATGGTTTTAACACATAATTTAATTTCACACTCTCACTAGGATAGCAAGAAATGCTTGGTTTCGTATCAAAGAAATTAATAGACCCAGTTAAACCAATCTCACTGTGGTCGTTATCACTTTCAAAAGCAAATAATGTATTGTAAGAAACAAATTTTAAATCTTCTAGACCTACATTGGCTCCAGATAACGGATTATCATTGTCATTCTTCGCTGCAACATTGATTACAATTGAAATTCGTTTATGTGTGACTAAACTTTCACAAAGAATGGTTGCTTTTCCTTCTTGAAGCGCCTCAATTTGACCACCAGACACTTTTACTACTGAAGGATTTGTAGAAGTCCAACTTAAGTTACCTAAGTAATCTGTATTGATGCCTTCTTGACCATTTACCTTCATCAATTGTCTTAAATCAAATGTATCATTTACACTCACTTCTAATGTATCTTCAGTAAAAGCCAAATTTTTGCTATCTAATTCTGGTAAAGAAATATAGTAGATATTCGAATTCATCGCATAGTCATCGATATGGAAAGCAAGACCTTCCGATAAATTGGTTTCTTTGATGATATCCATGTAATCTGTAATTTCAACTTCAACAATGGTTTTTTCACCACGATTCTTTTGATATACCGGAATTGGATTATCAGTTAAAGACGTATACGTCAATTTGCCAGTCGCCTCATTGGTATATAGTACAACAGGGCGAATAGATTGGACATAGTGGTTATCATAAACTTCTAAATCAACAAAATAATGATACCGTTCTTCAGACTTATCATATACCTTTCGGTAATTGGCACCTAACACACGAGGTGTTTCATAATCAACGTAGAAAGAAAAACTATAACTATCATTTAGATTGTTTTCTGTACTATTCCAGTCGAGTTTAGCTTTCATCGTTACCACATATTTCGCATTATTGTCTAGCGCAAGATCTCCTGCTTCAAGATCAATATCGCAATAATATGGTCTAGGTGCACCACTGTAGTGCGATTTATAACAATTGTATTCGGTATTTTCCCAAATTACTTCTCCTGTTAGTTCATTTTTAATTTCAATACTTAATTCTTTTGCACCTCTTAAAAGACCCGTAAATACACCATATATTCCACTAATGCAGTCTGTAAAATAGGATACTGCTGCATGTTCCATCGTTGCAGGAATTGGATTATATAAGGATTCATCCATCGTGTATACATAACTACCTAGAGGGATAATATAGTCATAATAATATTTACCAAGTGGCTTAGTTGCATAATAGTCAGCTTTAATTTTATCTTCATCATCAATTGCATTATTATGAGACTCTGTTTCAACAGTATAATAGTCTAAATCGAATATTGGTGCTTCAGACCAGTCTCCATAAAAAGCAAGATAAGGAATATTTAAATCAACATCATTTGATAATGATTTTAATTTTATAAATCCTTCTACATACATACCGTTTTTGAAATAACGGTTCAAATAATTTTTATCAGCATCAGAGAGGGTAATTTTTACTTTTACAACAGAAGTCGCACCAGCAGCCACTTCGCAAACAGTTCCATTTAAAGTCCCATTGCTTACAGCATAACTTGTCTTTCCATCTAAAATATAACCTAGTTCTGCTACATATTCTTCGTCAGAAGATGAAAGGGTTTCGGTCATTACAACAGAAGATAAGTCATAGCGTAATGCTTGATCGGACATATTGATTAAATTGAATTCAAACTCATATACACCAGTACGTTTTGGATCATCACCAAGTTCTGCTTTCGCCACATTTTTGCCATCAACCGTCAAATATGCTTTGGTATTTACGGCATTGAACAAACTAGCAAGTCCAGCTCCTTGTTTTCTAGGTGAATATGGATTGCCTAAGCGGTCTAACGCAATTGTTGCCGTTGAAGTCACCAATTGGTTAACCATATCTCTAATCTCTGTAGTCGAAAGGCCAGGGAATTTTTCTTTTACATATTGACGAACCAATACCGCAACACCACACATATTTGGACAAGCCATAGAGGTTCCACTTAATTTATCATATCCTCCACCAGGAATCGCCGATAAAATATTTCCACCATGCGCCGTGATTTCAGGTTTTAATTCAAGATTTGGTGTAGGTCCCCAACTAGAGAAGTCAGACATAAATGGTCCAGCAATATTATTCATATTGAATTCAATTTTTCCGCTTGGTACTGAAGCCAATTTTACTCCATCATCTTTAGAAATTGATACAGTTGGGATTTGTAAGTTATTACCTACTGTCATAACAATATCACCAAATACATTGTTATATACGATACATGCAATCGCACCTGCTTCATACGCATATTGAACTTTTTCTTCAAAAGAAATATCTCCACGCTTTACAAGGGCAATTTTTCCCTGAATATCTAAACCTGTATAATTTGCACTAAGTCCAAATCCAGGAACAGTTACGTAATCATAAACAACAGATTGATTGTTTGGAATACCTAACATTTCATAAAAATTATATTCTTTAGCAGATTGATTAAATGATTCTAAGAAAAAGACAGTTTGATTACCATTAGCAAGCATATACTTATCCATATTTCCGTTAATAGAAGCAACAGATAATGCCGCATGATAAGTAGATGGTGAACCTACTGTAGCAGAGTCTGGATTAGAAGCCTTATTGGTATTTCCTTGCTCAGAACCATACGCACTGCTATGGTCATTTGATGCAGCAACAACTAAACTAATTCCAGCTTTTTCAATATTGTCATAAATCTCACTCTTATATGCCTCATCTTCTTCACGTGTAAATCCACAAGAAGTACCTAAACTCATGTTGATAGCATCTACACCTAATTTTACAGAGTCCTCTAAAGCCGCTAAGATATCTCCATCTTCAGCACCTTGCTTGTAGTCTGAGAATACTTTCATGATTGCCAATTGAGTATCAATTGCAACACCACAAATGGTATCATCATATCCACCAATAATACCAGCAACGTGTGTACCATGTTCACTTTCGTATGGCATAATATCTGGATCCTTATCGGCATAATCGTATCCATAAGGAATCTTGCTAGAATAATATACATCACGAGTTTCTAAATCTGCGGTATAGCGATTAGCAAAAAGCCCATCTAGCATCCCTTCAATGTCATCTCTTGAATACAATGGATCGATAACTTCATGTGTTGTAAAAGCCGTATGTGTATAGTCACATCCTGTATCTAAAACCGCAACAATTGTACCTTTTCCAGTATATTTTACATCGCTACTATCAAAAATACCCGTATCATAAACTTGAACTGGATTGGTTACCGCATCAGGTTTATCATACGTATTAGACACCATCACTCTTTCTACCCCAGGCAATTGGGTAATGGCTTGAACATTACTTGCCTTTGTTCGAACATAGATACCATCTAATATTGTTTCGTATTGATATTTTACTTCTTTAACTAGTCGTTTTTGTTCTAGTAATTCAATCAATTGTTTTTGTTTACTGAATAAAGTTCTTTGCAATACTTTATATGCTTTTGTTTTTGAATATGCTTCAAAATTTTCAGCACTTGATAAAAGATAATCTGAAACAAGTGATTGATCTGATAATGTAATGATCACCCCTACTTCTTCATCTTTTTTTAAGTCTGCGATTTCCTTTACCAAATCTTTATTGAGCGAATCAATAAAATCTGCTTTTAAGTCAGCAGTAACTTGACTAACATCTAATTTGAATGAATCAGATGTACCATTATGATTTGGATTTTTAGAATTTTCTAAAGAATCTGCAGGTTTTGCACACCCTATAATAAATAGTGCACAAAACAATCCGCATATGATTAACGTCTTTCTAAAAATTTTCATTTTTGCATCTCCTCTCATGATTTTTTTGTAATCTTGTTAATTATACCATAATTGTCGAAAAATTAAATATAATTTGCATATTTAAATCGCTTTAGCGCAGCAATTTGCACTTCTTTGAAATAAACAGACACCGCTGTCTTCCTACATTTTTTCACACGCTGTTGGTGTGAATCATCATGCAATCAGTGTAAAAATTGTCATTCATTTTTGATTGATTTTTTTCCATTTTTTTCCTCCGTTATGTTTGATAATAATTAAATCAAATACTTTTTCTTTTATTGTATCAAATTTCTGCTTTCTTTTCAAGAAATGAAAGCCATATTCCGAAAAAAAAGCCGCTGAAAACGCTCTCAACGGCTAAAAAAACATTTTTTAGTTTTCACTTTACCCACCAAAAAGGGGCCTTTTCCACCTCTGATACCACAATTTCGACACCTTCAAATAGGCGTTCTAACTCACCCTTCAAATAGTGCTTACACCATGTTTCTACACTATGACTCACCTCAATTAAGGCAAAATCATTTTCCATCGCATCTATGGCATAATTGTGTTTGATTTCACCTGTAATAAAACAGTCACAGCCTTCTTGAATGGCTTGTTGCAACTCACTACAACCTGCACCACCCACAATGCCAACTTTGCGAATCATCTTATTAGGAGAGCCAACAACACGAACAGCCTCTTCTCCTAATTGCTCTTTTACTAGATGCGCAAATACATCCAAACGCACCGGCTCAATATATCCCATTCTCATAAAACAAGATGCATCTATTTCTGGTTTTGTGGGAGTAATCTTGCTTAACCCGATTATTTTGGCTAGTAAATCATTCATTCCATGCATAGCTACATCAAAATTGGTATGCATAGCGTAGATATTCAATTGATGGGAAAAGACATTCTGCAGTTTTTGCCCCCAAACAGACTGATAGTCAAGTGATAGCATAGGTGTAAATAAAAAAGGATGATGCGTAAGCAACAAATCTACTTGTCGATCAACTGCTTCTTGCACAACTGCACTTGTACCATCTAGTGCGATCATTATTTTACGAATATCCGCATTTTTGTCTCCAAATTGCAAGCCAATTTTTCCTATATCAAAGTGG
The DNA here is from genome assembly GCA_949879765.1 of uncultured Bacilli bacterium. Taxonomy (GTDB): domain Bacteria; phylum Bacillota_I; class Bacilli_A; order ML615J-28; family CAG-313; genus CAG-313. Next base: position 106,536 of record CATLBQ010000001.1, on the reverse strand, counting down.
CTTGCGAGGCAACTTGGATACATTTTTTCTAATGTTTCAATGATTTTCTTTAATTCCATGTAGTACTTCCTCAATTTCTTGTATTTGCAAATCAATCTTTGCATAATCTTGACTAGATACATCTAATGTTTGTACAATTGTATCGAGTTCCGTCCTTCTTCTTTTCAAATAGGCGATAAACGTATCGCTTGGATGGCGTAACAAACAAGGACCATACGCAATTTCTAGCGACGATAATGGTAGTGTATCTGGAACATATTGTACCTTTAAAATAGGGTAATATTTTTCTTTTTCTACTACCCATTGTTCATCTAAAATAAGAAATGCCTGTTGCGATAAATAGGCTCTTAGATGCTCAACCTTGGTATTGGGTTGAAGGAGCAAATAATGCATTCTTTGAGCTTGTTTTTTAGATTCCTCTAAAATAGATGCAATCAAATCTCCCCCCATTCCACAAATGCAAGCAACCGTTATTTCATCTGTCACTAAAGTTAATCCGCTTGCAAGCGTATAGATGATATTTGCATCTTGTTCTATAGCGGAAAGATTCGCTTTTGCTCTAGCAAGGGGCATCGTTTTATTGTCTACCAATTGAACGTACTGAACACCCTTTGCAACAGCAGCCTTAGCCAAATAACCATGATCGCAACCTACATCGACAATTTTTTCATTTGGGCCGATATAATCTAAAACGGCCATTAATCGTTTTGATAACATAAATCCTCTTATAGCACAAATATAGGGTTGACCCTACATTTTTTCATTTTATTTGACACGGTGTTGTTCTAACCGCTTCAATCTACTTGGATGACGTAATCTTCGAATTGCTTTGGCTTCAATTTGTCTGATTCTTTCACGTGTAACCCCAAATTCTTTTCCCACTTCTTCTAGCGTTCTAGGTCGATTATCATCTAATCCATATCTTAACCGAATTACTTTTTCTTCCCTAGGCGTTAGGGTCTGTAATACTTTTTCAATTTCTTCACGATAAATCATATTTTGCGTATATTCTAGTGGATTGAGGGTTTCTTTGTCATCAATAAAATCGCCTAGACTAGAATCATCGTCTTCACCTACCGTAGCATCAAATGAAATTGGCTCTTGCGCAATCCGTTGAATCGTTTGAACTTTTTCAACAGATATTTTCATTTCTGCCGCAATTTCTTCTGGTGTAGGTTCACGACGCTTTTCTTGGGTCAATCTTCTAGTTGTACGAACCAATTTATTGATGGTTTCCACCATATGTACCGGAATACGGATTGTTCTTGCATTATCCGCAATTGCCCGAGTAATGGCTTGACGAATCCACCATGTAGCATAAGTAGAAAATTTGAATCCCTTGGTAGGATCAAATTTATTGACCGCCTTCATCAACCCCATATTGCCTTCTTGAATGAGATCTAATAAAAGCAATCCACGTCCCAAATATTTTTTAGCAATTGATACGACCAATCTCAAATTGGACTCAATAAGAATCTTTCTAGCTTCTTCTCCTGCCTCAATTTTTTGATTCAATTCTTCCATTTCTTCTTCTGAAATTTGCTTTCCTTGTTTCTTATAAGCATTGATTTTTTCTTGACACATCAATGATTCTTGATACATTCTTGCAAATTCAGATTCTTGATTGATTGTCAATAAATCAATTTGCCCGATATCGTGTAAATACATTTTCACAGGATCATCGGCTGAATAGCCACTAGTCACAATATCCTCAAAGTCAGAAACTTTAATTTCACTATCTACTGCTGTAACCAAATCATTCAATTCATCATCGGTTTCAAGGTCTTCTACAAAAGCCTCAAAATCATCATCAATGATTTCGGTCAACAATTCCTCTTCGCTTGGGACTTCTTCACTATTTTTGGTAATTTCTACACCTTCATTGTCTAAATACTCTACCAAATCATCTAATAATTCATCTGTAAGATTGTTCTCAAATATTTCCCCAATTTTTATAAGTGATATGTATTGATTTTTCTTTACATACTCTTTGATTTGATCAATTTGTTCTTTATATAAAATTTCGTCTAACATTTAATCCTCCCCAGACACAATTTTTACTTGTCTTTTTCGAATCGTCTCAAACTTTTGAATATCTTCATTGTTTTTTGACCCCATTGCTTTATTATAAAGGTTCGCCTGTGATAATTCATGAACACAATCCTCAATGGCTTGCAAACATTGTTCAAATTCAGTATTATCATTTACATTTACCATTGTATCCGTTAAAATACGTTTAGCAAACGCTGTATAAGATTTCAATTCACTACTCGTGTCTAGCGATGTGGCTAGCATCATAAAATCTTCTTCATCCATTTCATCGTTTTCCGCAAAATATATGCCCATTTTTTTGATGAAATCGAAATAAATTGAAAGCCTATTATCAATATAAAATGTATTTTCAAATTTTTCATTAAAAGCCAAAAACTTTTTCTTAGATTCAATCATATGTCGAATCACAACATCATAAGCCCGAAATACCCGTTTCTTAATTTCGATTGGTTTGGTAGAAAACGATTTTTCTATTGTAGGTAGGATTTCTACTGCCTCAATCTCAGGTGCATAAGTCGATAATGTGCCAAAATCTTGCTTTAATGTCTCAACTGAAACATCTAAATCGGTGGATAATTTCTTTAGAAAATGTTCAACAATTGTATTTTGTTTGGAAAAACGCAAAAATTCAAATACATTTTTCTTGAGCTTTTCCATACTTTCTAAATCATTGAATACAGTATGCTGAATCGCTATATCATATAACCAGTCATATACGCTTTTCTCATGTTGTCTAATATAATTACATAAAGCGTCGCCACCATGCTTTTTGGCATATTCATCTGGATCCAAATGATTGGGCAAAACAACAGCTTTCGGTAAAATTCCAAAACGTGCTAATAAACCAGCTGAGCGTTTCATAGCATGAATGCCCGCATCATCTCCGTCAAAGCATAATACAATATTTTTCGTCACACCAAGCAACAATTGAATATGCTCTTTCGTTAGGGCCGTACCCATAGTGGCAACCCCATATCCTATGCCTGCTTTCATACAAGCAATTACATCCATAAATCCTTCCAGCAGCATGACTTTATCTTGCTTGCGAATCTCCGATAATGCCTCATAAAAGTGATACAAAATTTGTCCCTTATGAAAAATAGCATTATCAGCCGAATTAATATATTTGGCCTGATCTGATGCTTGATAGATTCGGCCACTAAAACCCGCAACCTGACCGCTTGGATTGGTTACTGGAAACATAATCCGTTGGCGAAATACATCATATGCTTGACTTTTATCGTCTAATTTAATCAGTCCAAGTTCGACTTGATCTAATTCTGAACAATTTTTCCCCTTTAATGCTTGATACAAATAATCTCTTTCACTACTAGCAAGACCAATTTGTAATGTTTCAATCAAGTGATCATCAATGCCTCGTTCACGCAAATATTGTTTTGCTATCAAGCCTTCTTGACTATTGTTTAAATAAAAATGATAAAAATTACTTGCCTCTTTCATTGTTTTAAAGAGACGCTCTTGTTGAAGGGCTTCTTTACTTGTTTGCTCCGATATTTCAATCCCCAATCGTTTGGCAAGTTGAATGGTCGCTTGATCCTCAGTCAAATGATGAAACTTTGAAAAGAAGAAAATAACATTTCCTTTGGTATTACAACTAAAGCAATTGAACATCTTCTTTTCATTATTTACACTCATTGAAGGATGTTTATCATCATGAAAGGGACATAGGCCAAAATAACTGCTTCCCTTTTTTGCAAGTGATACGACTTCACCCACAACTTCAACAATATTCGTTTGATCGATAATCTGTTTTTTGATATGTTGTGGTATCACAGTCTACCCCTTTCTGATTTTCAAAAATCTATTTTAAAATTTATCTCTAAAGAAATTCAATAATTCATCCATATGAAGACGGGTTTGTTCCATCGTATCTCGGTCTCGTACAGTCACGGTTTGATTTTCTAATGTGTCAAAGTCAATGGTAATGCAATATGGTGTACCAATGGCATCTTGACGTCTATATCGCTTACCAATTTTCCCACTTGCATCATATTCACACACAAAATATTGACTCAGTTGTTGATACAACGCAGTAGCTTGTTCACTTAACTTATTGACAAGAGGTAAAACTGCCACTTTAACTGGAGCAACACGAGGATCAAAATGTAAAATTTCGCGTGTTTCGCCATCGGATAGTATCTGTTCTTCATATGCACTCGTCAATATAGCAAGTAATAAACGCTCTACGCCTAAACTTGGTTCCACTACATATGGCAAATATTTTTCACCCGTTTCAGGATCCAAATACATGAGGTTCTCTCCTGAATGGTTTTGGTGAACACTTAAGTCATAATCCGTTCTATCCGCAATACCCCACAATTCTCCCCAACCAAAGAAAAATTGAAATTCTATATCGGTGGTTGCCTTAGAATAAAAACTTAGTTCTTCTTTGGCATGATCTCTTGTACGAATCAATTCTTTACGAATTCCAATATTTGTCAAAAAGTCAAGACAAAATTGTTTCCAATAATCAAACCACTCTAAATCCGTATCTGGTTTGCAGAAAAATTCCAACTCCATTTGTTCAAATTCTCTTGTTCTAAAAATGAAGTTACCTGGTGTAATTTCATTGCGGAAACTCTTCCCAATTTGTCCGATGCCAAAAGGCACTTTCTTTCTCGATGTTCTTGCTACATTTTTAAAATTCAAAAATATGCCTTGAGCAGTTTCAGGCCGTAAATATACTACCGTTTTAGCATCTTCTAATACACCTTGGTGTGTTTGGAACATCAAATTGAATTGACGAATTTCCGTAAACTCACTTTTTCCACATGAAGGGCAAGCAATATGATTGTCCACTACATATTGATACAATTGCTCGTTTGACCAACCATCACCAGTTATTTCTCCTTTGGTGAAATCTTCAATCAACTTATCAGCACGATGTCTTGTATGACAATGCTTACAATCAATCAAAGGATCACTAAATCCACCAACATGTCCTGTTGCCACCCAAGTTTGAGGATTCATTAAAATGGCAGAATCAATCCCAACATTAGTAGGTGAAGTTTGAACAAATGCCTTCCACCATAACTTTTTCAAATTATTTTTTAATTCTACACCTAATGGACCATAATCCCATGTATTGGCTAGTCCACCATATATTTCACTTCCTTGATAGACAAAACCGAGTTGTTTGAGATATGCAACAAATTTTTCCATTGTTATTTCCATACTTTTTTACCTTCTTCCGTATTTCATTCGATTTTAACCCATTTTACTTATATATTATACCCGATTTTTCGTAAAATGTCAACGTTTATCAATTTATTTTCAAATTTTTTTCATAAAAAAGAACTTGCTAAAGATTTAATGTTCTTCAGCAAGTCCAAACGTACGAAATTCTGCAATATTTCTATAGGCAGTAACCAAGTATACAAATGTATAATCTGTTTCTGATTCTTCGTTATGTAAGAGTTGTATAGAAACGATTTTTTCCTTTTGATTTGTTCGTTCTTTTTCAAAATTTTGATATATGTTAAGTTCTGATATCTTCTTCGCCTCAGCCTCATTACGCTCTATCTCTACCCGCTTTTTTTCGTAGGTAATGCATTCCATCAGTTTAATTTTTTGAAATAATGAGAAGCGTTCATAAGATTTTTTATGTTCATATGGATAATATTTTTCATCTCGCGCAAACAAATGATTGAAAAATTGAAAAGCATACGTCTTTTTTTCCTCTCCTGTATATACCAATGTTTCCTCTTTTTTAAGCACGGTATACGTTTCATACGTATGCACTTCACCATACACTTCTCCTACTAAAGGCACAAATTTATCTTTATTATACAGGGCATCTTTATACTGAGTATTGCTAGTTGCCAGTAAACTTCCCTTGCGTACCACCTCTCCAATTTCAGCAATCGGTACACCCGCTTTTAAATCAATGGATGTAATGAACGCATCGTATTTTGCAATGTATTCACCATAGAGGGGCTGTTTATTTTCTTCTTCGGCGCTTACATCTTGATGTTCAATATCAATCCATAATTTTGCACCCCGTTTTTGAATGCCAACATAGGCATACTGGTAATATATTGTCCTCAATTCTTGTGATACTTCATTTACGCTTTTGGTCAAATACAAGTAAGGACCAATACGTTTGGTATATTTTTTAACCGACCAATATACATTGGGGTCTTGATTTGAATTTGCAAAATCAATTTCACGAATAAACACTTGATTGAGCAAAAAAATGCCTAGTAGAAAAAAAAGCCCTATCCATACTATTTTTTTTCGCAAAAAAAAGGACGAAATAAATTTCTTTTTTCGATCGACAATAGATAAGGGAATCTCGTATTTTTGAAGTGCCTCTAGTGATTTTTGATTGCACAAAAAGGATATGGTTTCATCATTAGCCTGTAAGTGATATATGGATAGCCCATTCAGTAAACCGACATATTGGGAATGGGTTTTTACCAAATAGCGTTGTCTAGATTTTTGTTTCGGCTTGGGTAAACTCCATTTTTTCAATTTTTCCTTCAATTGTAATTTCATAATCCTCCATTCTAGTAATCATCAAATCTTGTCCCCTAATGATAAAATGATCAATCTCAATCTGATTGGATTGACACAATTTCAGTTCTTTTACATTATAAAGACTAGCTTGATGGCAAATCCCATTTTTATCTAAAAAAACGGATATTTTTTGATTACCTAATAGTTGTTTTGCAAAATTCATTCTAACACCACTACTATTATATGGAGGCGCACAAAAAAAAGAACAAAAAAAGTGGGACTGCCCACTTTTTCTACTATTCATCATGAATTGTTTATAGATTTTGTAATTCAAGAATTATACCTAAAAAACTATTGACCAATGTCACAATTAAAAAGATAATGGATAAAATCAAACCAGCGATTGCCTTACCATTTGGATTAGCCTTTAGACCTTTTACAGAATACACGATTCCACAAATGGTAACAGGATATCCTACAATTGGTAAAAACCATGCGACAATACTAACTAATCCTAAAATAAAACCAGTATTGGCTGCTTTACTTGCTACATCAGAAGTTTGCATTGGCTTCATTGAAGATGCTGAAGTGTGTGTTAAATCCGTTTGTTCTACAGTTTGGTATTGCGTTTCTTGGGTGTTTTGTACTTTTGGGCTCAATTGATGACCACAATAAGCACAAACTGTATCTTGATCATCGATTTTTGCTCCACATTGTTCACAAAATTTCATATTTTATTTGTTCCTTTCCTTCAATTTTTATCCAATTTAAAATAAAAACTACCAAGCGATGGTTTGGTAGCATCTAACATTAATGAGAACGACCGCCATTTTTTCTAGCAGCTCTTCTTTTTTCCTTACGAATGTCGCTAGGTTTCATGTAATGTTGACGTTTGCGGGCTTCAACAAGGGTTCCAGATCTAGAAACATCTCTCTTGAATCTCTTTAAAGCTTCATCTAATGTGTCGTTTTCTCTTACAACTGTCTTTGGCATCTTTTAGTCACCCCTTTCAACCCTAATTCATGAATATTATACAATATTTTTGTTTTTTTGTAAAATAAAGTGGTAAGTTTTTTTTCTTTATTTCATCATTAATTGTTGAATCAACGCTCTACTTGCTTTCCCACGATGGCTGATCTGATTTTTTTCATCTTCACTGAGTAGCCCCATAGGTTTTTCATATTCAGATGCATAAAATAGCGTATCATATCCAAATCCATTATGACCTACCTCTTTTTCTAAAATCAACCCTTCGGTTTTTCCAGTTGATGTGAAACACGTTGTTCCATCATAATATACCATTGCACATTCGAAATGAGCGTTTCTTTGTGTAATCCCTTCCATTTCCGCTAGCAATTTCTTCCTGTTATCTGCACTACTCGCATTTGCTTGATTCACTGAAGCATACCTCGCACTATAAATGCCTGGTGCACCATCTAAGGCATCAACTACAATCCCCGAATCATCACTGATAACGGGTATGCCAAAGTGAGCATAATAGTATTTGGCCTTAATGATGGCATTTTCGATAAATGTATGCCCATCTTCTACTGGTTCTTCTATTTCTGGAAAATCAGTTAAATTCAGTAATACAATCTCCAATTGACTATTTTCAAAAATATGTGTTAATTCTTTGACCTTGTGCTTATTTTTAGTTGCTAATAATACTTTCATCATTCACCTCTTTGTGTCTATATCATATAATAAAAAGGAAAAAAAGAAAAGCAAAAAGAACATTTGCTAGTTCTTTACCTCAGCAAATGTTTTTTCATAAAGGGTTGTATCTTTTCCATTAATGGTCAACGTATCTACCTTGAAATTGAAGCCAATGGTCTGTTCAATTGTTTCTTTTAACGTTGTGTCTAGATTGGTTAAGTCTGTAAACGATATTTGAATGGCAGTCTCGGTTTGTTCATAAGTAAATGCTAATGTCTCTAGATTCGATTTGGCTAAAATTTTTTGAATGACATATTCACATTCATTTTTTGACTGATAAAAATAGGTAACTGGGAAAATGGTATCATTTTCTTGATAAATGACCGTTGTATAATCTGACTCTAATAAGTAAGAAGTCTCATATACATAATTGGTTCCTGTTGCTTTACTGATTTTCGTGAAACTATAATCATTAATGGTTGTAACTGGTTTTCCGTCTAACATCAACACAATTTTATCAATCTCATCATCACAAAATGTCCATGCTAGGGCATCCACAGCTAATTTCCCCGCAGATCTTAGGATATCTTCTGACACATGCATGACCAACGTATGTCCATCTAATTCATATTTTTCAAGTGCTGTAGAAGGTGTGATTGAAGATGAATACCCTTCTGGCAAAACACTTACATTTTTAGTTAATAAATTCCACTTTTGTAAAATTTGATTTTCCTCAATTTGATCAACATATACTTTTACACCCACTAACTTATTTTTTCCATTGACTAAAAAGATACGTTGATATTCTGTTTTCTCTTTTCCCACATCACTTGGCGTTTTTCCAAACCATTTTTGATACGTTGTTTTGGGAATGGCTATTAATGTAACCAATACAATTAAAATAAAAATTCCAATTATAATTTTCTTTTTCATATTCCACCTCGCATTTCATTGTATGTTTTTTTGTCCAAATTATGCTAATTTGCTTTATTTTTTATTGGATTTGTGATATACTAATTTTAAAGGAGAAAGATATCTTATGAATTTAAATTCCAATACTATTTTATTAATACAAATGATACTCGTCACATTGTGTATCATGATTGGCACTTTTCTTGGCGTGTTTTTAGGCATCCGCTATCGAAAGAAAAAGGACAATATGATAGCTCAGGGACTATGTAGTGCTGAACCCATTTATATAGAAGATCAAGCATCTCGTTCCAAATATATTATCACTCTGGTTGCTTATTTCGCCTTTTTTTATATTGTTGCTAGTATTCTATCGGTGATTATTTCTTTCGTGGTACTCATCATCAAGGGTTACTCTATAGACAATATGATAGAAGGGTCAAAAGAATATTTAGATTATTACAACACAACCCTCACTTGGACAAACTTTTTAACCTATGTTGGGGCTTGTGCAGTTGTCTTCCCTCTGATTGGCTTCAAATTGATAAAGGATATGAAGCGCTTTTCTGGAAATGCCAAATTTTATCTCAAATGGTGGGGCATTGGATTTGCTATGATGTATGGCGCAGCGATTATAGCCAATATCATCACCAATATATTTAGCATTGGATTAGAGGCACCTGGTAATTCTGAAAATCAAGAAGCCATCAATACGCTGATGGCTAGTGGGGGTCTCAATTACGCTATCATCGCTATTGTCACTGTTTTGATTGCACCAGTCCTAGAAGAATTGATTTTTAGAAAAGCTTTATTTGGCTTATTCAAAAAAGATACTTTTTTACCAGTTATTATATCCTCTATTCTGTTTGCGGGAATCCATGTTTTCCCTGCTTGTGCACAAATCTTATTGAATATTATTATGCATGATGCGACTTGGCTTGACTTTCACTTAGAATTTATCTGTATTTTTAGTTATCTCGCTCAAGCCATTGCCCTTTCTTTCGTATATTATAAGACCAAACGCAATCTTGTCCCTTGTATTTTGATTCATTTTACCAATAACTTGATTGCTCTCATTTTAAATACCATCTTGATTTTTGCTCCGCAATTATTAGGATAGAAATCGAAGCGGAGAACCTTTATGTCAGTCCAACAAAAAATGCACAATACAGAATTGTATCTACCTATGGATAGTGCAATTTTGCAAGAACAACTCCGTTATTTGGATTTGTTATATGAATATAATCAGCTCAAACCCAGTCAACTCAAACAAAAAGAGGAAATGCTCAAAACAATGTTTGCTGAAATCGGTGAAGGTTGCTATATTGAAACGCCATTTCATGCAAATTTTGGTGGTCATCATGTTCATTTTGGTAAAAAAGTTTATGCAAACTTTAATTTAACACTAGTAGATGATACCTATATCTATGTTGGTGATTATACAATGTTTGGTCCTAATGTTGTCCTAGCAACAGCTGCTCACCCTATTTTGCCCGAACTACGCGAAAAAGGGTATCAATATAATGCCCCTATTCATATTGGAAAAAATTGTTGGCTTGGAGCAGGAACAATTGTACTACCTGGTATTACTATTGGTGATCATAGTGTCATTGGCGCTGGAAGTATTGTCACTAAAGATATACCAAGTCATGTTATTGCAGTTGGCAATCCTTGCAAAGTACTTAGAAAAATTGATGAAAAAGATAAACAATTCTATTTCAAAGGTAAACCTATTGATTCCAATCTCTAATCTAAAGTAGAGCTTTATGATATAAAAAAAGAAGCATTCAACTGCTTCTTTTTTTACCATCTATTTGATTCGTTCGATGATACGCATTTTTGCGCTATGCGAACGATTATTGTGTTCCAATTCCCATTCCTTTGGCAAGATAATTTTTTTATTCACCAATTGATACTTTACTTCATACCCCTCTGGAATAAAAGGGATTCCTTTTGGCAATTGAATCGTAGTTTTTTCCTTAAATAATTGTTTCGCTATCCTGTCTTCTAGAGAATGGAAAGTAATTACGACCATCCGTCCTCCTACCTTTAGTAAATCTAATCCATCCGACAAACTTTGTTTTAAAATATCGAGTTCATGATTCACTTCGATTCGAATCGCCTGAAAGGTCTGCTTAGCAGGATGACTTCCCCCTCGTAAAGCAGAGGCTGGAAGAGCCTTTTTGATAACTTCTACCAATTCCAAGGTACTAGAAATGGGTTTATTTTTCCGTTCTGATACTATCTTTCTAGCAATAAGAGGAGCAAATTTTTCCTCTCCATAATCATATAATATCTTCGTCAACTCTTTTTCAGTATACGAATTGACAACACTATATGCATCCAAGGATGCGTTTTGATCCATTCGCATATCTAATGGGCCATCGAAGCGATAACTAAATCCTCGCTCTGGTATATCCAATTGAAAACTAGATACTCCTAGATCATATAAAATGCCATCTACTTCATGGACACCTTCTATTGCTAGTGCTTCTTGTATATTTTGAAAATTATCCTGAATCAAAGTAAACTGATTCGAAATCTTTGATAAACGCATCCGCGCTTTATCAATAGCATATTGATCTTGGTCAAAAGCCAACAAGTGACCAGAGGTTAATTTTTCTAAAATGCGGCTAGCATGTCCACCACCACCTAGTGTGCAATCAACATACACACCTGTGGGACGAATACACAACCCTTCTATTGCCTCATCTAATAAAACGGATATATGTTGATATTGATCTTCCATAATTGTCTCCTTTGAAAAGAAAAACGCATCCTCTGATGCGTCTTCAAGTTGTTTTGACTAAGCGATTCTCTTAGTCGTTGTTCGCTTCCTTAACTTTAATTTCCTTAACTTGTTTACCATTATAGTGACCACAAACAGGACAAACACGGTGAGACAATTTCAATTCACCGCAATTTGGACAAACTACCATTCCAGGTACTTCCAATTTATAATGTGTACGACGTTTAAGTTTACGAGTCTTAGAAACACGACGTTGTTGAGCTATTGCTCCCATAAAAACACCTCTTTCTAATCTTCATCCTCATCTAATCCATCAGAGTAGAAAAGAACTTCGTCTGAATCGTCATCATCAATAGATAGTGTATCGTCTAAAATAATTCCTCGTTCTTTGAGAATCTCATGTGCGTTTGGCAAAGTAACATTAATCGGCTTCTCGATTAGAATATTTGACCAAACCATTTCCGACAAATCAATTGTATTTTTTTCAATTAAAAACGCATCCTCTTTTTCGATTAAACTATACACTTCATCATATGTATAATGATGTTGATAGGGTACAGGTTCTAATGTCAGTGCACATTCTAAATGCATATTGACATCAAATTGATACAAAAAACGATATGTCGTATCATCGATTCGATAAATATGACCTATCACATTCACCTTATCTATGTCCAAGATATCTGGCACAGTTTGAATAGCTGTAGTAAAATCGATTGTATCCGAAAAAGGGTATGGAAATGTTTGAATTTTTCTCAACTGTTGGATGGTCCATTTCATCTCAATCACCTATCTTTGATTCTTTCCTATTATACTACAAAATTACCTTTTTGTCCATACATTAGCCTTTAAAAAGTCTATTTTTTCACCATTAGAAAGAATTTTGCATATACTACTCATATATAAGGGGGAACTACAGATGAAAAAATGGTTTAATTCTCGTGTGGTGTGGCTGAAAAATGGTTACTCCAAATTAAATGGTTACTTTTGTTGCATTTTTTGGTGGCAACTTTTCATTACGCTATTTTGGTTTTCTTTTGCCAATCTTATCCTGCTTGTCATCGCTTGCATGGTTTGGTTAACTAGCCTCTTCTTGATAATCTGAAAAATTGGCAAAGTATTTTTGCAAAGATGCAGCAGTTGCAACAAAACTATTAGAATTAACAAAATCCTCACTTGAAATTGGCATTCTTTTGATGTAAATTACCAATACGAGATATCGAAAATAGTCATAATAGAATAATTGGTGCTCATCATAATATTCATTCAAAATCATACTCTTGAAATCAATGTCATATTTTTCATTTTCGACATAAAATTTAGCCATATCCAATGAACGAATGCCTGTTTTTCCATTATCTAAACTAATGAGATAATTGATTCCTCTTACATTCAGTAGATGATCAATCGTGGGTTGATTATGAATAAAATTGTATTGCACACTCTCACGTGCTTTCACGCTACTGATGATGCGTTTTTGTAACTTGACGAGTTCTTTCTTGGCATCTAGAATATAGTGATAGTTTTCTAAAATAGGCATAGAAAAAATATCTAAAGGCCTACTTTCTACCCTTCTAACGGTTTGTTCTAATAAGCGAAATTTATAATCTAGTTGACTAGATAATTCATCAAATTTGTACCTTGACTTTGACGGGTCTAAGGTTTTTTTAATTTTGGTTTGATCATGCAATATTTCCAATTCCGAAAACAAATTGGCAGCCTTAATATCCTCTCGAATTGCCACTTGTGGAATGTATTCTTGGATATAGAATGCGCTTTGATTGGTTTTGGTCACAAACTGTTTTTCCTTATTGACAATCGGATAAAGTACATTATTGGCACCTTGATTGGCCAAATATTGATATTTATCTAATACCGCCTCATTGCTTTCTTTTAAAAAAAAGGTTTCTCCGCCTTCAGTGAACAATTGATAGGATTTTAAACCAATGGGTTTAGCATCAAAAACTTCTATTTCATAATATTTAACCAACTCAGTATCCAAAGTCCTGATACGCCGAAGCCTATTTTGAATGTGAACGTCCTGGTTCATGAATAATTACCCTTCGATATTGATTGATATTTCCATTTCGATTTTCTTTAAATAGGGCATTTAATGAGATATTGTATTTTGCACTTAATTTTTCCAATTCCGCATCATTTTGGTAATAACAAACACGTACCTTATCCTTTTTTTCCTTTATTCCCCGTATAACTACCTCTTCCGTGGGATAGTTATCGTCTTTGTAATTCAAAGTCGATTTTAAAAGAGAGTCTAATCGTTCTGTCTCTTCTTCTTTTAGTTTTTCAAATTCTACTGTGGATAGAGGCTCTGTTTCAAGGATGGTTTCTTCATCTTCTGTTGTTTCACCTGGTTTTTCGTTATCTTGTTCAGATTCTTCTTCCACCCTGATTTCTTCTGACATTTCCATAAGGAAAGTATCGGCTGGATCTTCTGGCAACTGCACAGGAATCATTTGGTAGTTGTCATAGGTTACATCAATATCAAATGTAACATCTATTCCTCTTCCTTCTATGTTTACCGTATCCAAATTGACACACGCTATATCCATAATTTCATAATCATTGTCATTGAATACAACAGTAAAAGGGATAATTTCTGAAAAAAAAGCATCTGTAATGGCATCCTTTTTCAAATACTTTCCTCTAATTTCTAAATTTCCCTCTAAGATATCATTTGTTGTCTTATAATCTTTAATCTCTGCACCAATATCTAACAATTCAAAAAAGTCCTTTAATTTAATAAAGGAACTATAATTCATTTTTAAATTCATACTTTTCCTCCATATTTTGTACTATAGTATATGGAAGTTTTTCCTTTTTTATGCAAAATGAACTTAAATTCATATGCTATTTATATTCATCAATATAAAATTATAAAAAATCAAAGAAGAATGTTATTATCTCATCTTCTTTGATTTTCAATCACTTTATTGATGGCTTTTCCTCTTTTTTAGTGTTTATCACAAGTACATGCTTCCATTCTGGCATGCACCTCTTCAATGCCTTGTTTGGTTTCTGATGAAACAAATATCAGCTGATTGGGCTCATCCATTTGGAGCGTCTTCATAATTTGTTTTTTACTTTTTTGGAGGTCATTTTTACTGATTTTGTCCACTTTTGTTGCAATGACGATGACGTTCAGCTGAAAATGTTTTAAATAATCATACATCAACACATCATCCTTCGTAGGTTCATGACGTGCGTCCACAATTAAAAAGCAAATGGCCAAATGATTCGATTTATTTAAATAATCCTCTATCATATTTCCATAAGATAGTCGGTCATGCACTAGTCTTTGTGCATAACCATAGCCTGGCACATCAACTAATACATACTGATCATTGAGATTATAAAAATTCAGTGTTATTGTTTTACCAGGTTTACTTGACGTATATGCTAAATTTTTACGATTGGTCAAAGCATTAATAAAACTGCTTTTCCCCACATTAGAACGTCCTATAAACACAAATTCGGGATATCCCAAATGAGGAATATGCGATGCTTTAGTCCCGCTAATAATATATTCAGCCTTTTTTATAATCATCTTCTTCCTTTGAATAATAACTCTTTGTATTATCCTTTTCCTTCCTTAACTATTTTTCTTATCGTAATAAAAAGCAAGTATTCCACTTGCTTTTTATGATGTTCATACACTTATAAGCCATATTCTGTATACTAATTGCTTAGTATGGTAATCATTTATCTTAAGGAATATTTCCTTATAAAAATCATAGATTCATTTCTCCTGATTTTCATGCCCCTACCAAAATTTGGGTTGCTAGCTTGTGGGGTTTACCCGTTCCACTTTCTTGTTTCCAAGAAATATCGTCTCTGTGGCACTTTCAAAACTACACCATGAAATAAATTATATTTTTTAGGTTTCATTTGCCGTAATAGTCATCACCTATTCCCTGGTTTATTTTTTCACCAGGCACAAACACTACAGACCTCTCAGCCTGTGCTAGTATGGACTTTCCTAACGCCATAATAGGCGCTCGATTACCCCGTGTACTTTTGTTTTATAATTTTTCTTTTAAACCGTCTAAAATCAAATAGGCAATCGCAATTACGCCTGCACCAATGTGGGCGCCTACTGTAGGAGTTACTGTTGTCAATTCATAACGAATACCATTTTGATATGTATCTTTGATTTCATTTAAAAGCACTTTGGCATCTTCTTCACAATCAGAATGAAGTACAATATAAATGACTTCTTTAGCAGATAACGTATCTTGATGAACCAATTCCTTCATTCGATCGACTGCTTTGGTGCGGGTACGCACTTTTTCATGCACGTCAATGGTTCCCGATTTTCCCAATTTTAAGATGGGTTTGATTTTGGCAAGACCACCAATAAATCCCGATACAGCATTCAAGCGTCCATTCTTAACCAAATATTTTAAATCATCTACAACTAAATATGCTTGTGTTTGATCCGCTAATTTCTGACATTCCGCAAAAATTTCTTCTAGTGTATATCCTTTTTCCGCTAAAATTTGAGCATAATGTGCGCAATACCCTTCCATGATACATGCACTATGACAGTTGAATACATGCAAATTAACATCATCAACCATTCCATCAAATGCATTTGTCAAATTCTCACCATATGCAGATAATCCGAATGAGATAGGAAAGTGAATAACATCAGTACATCCTTCTGCTTTCCATTCTTCAACACGTGCCGCAATCTCACCTAATGTTGGTGCACTTGTTGATGGTACAAAATCAGATGCTCTTAATCGTTGATAAAATTCATCTGCTTTGATGTCTACACCATCAACCAATTCTTCCTCACCAAAATGAATCGTTGTTCTTGTTATTTTTACATTGTGTTCGAAAGGAGCATACTCTAATCCCGAACTACAATCAGAAGTAATGCCTATTTTCATTTTATTGTTCTCCTCCATTTTCGGATTGACTTTCCTCAGTTTCTTCTTTTGGCGTCTTGGGTTCATTTTGTTTTAAAACTGCTTTTCTTGATAAAACCAATTTTCCTTTATCGTCAATTTTCAATAATTTGATTACAATCTCATCCCCAACATGAACGACATCCTCTACTTTACCTACACGTTTTAAATCTAGTTCAGAAATATGAACCAATCCTTCACAACCAGGCCACAATTCAACAAAAGCGCCAAAATCAACAATTTTAACAACTTTAACTGGATAAATTTCCCCAACAACCGGTTCTCTTGTAATGTCTTCAATGATCTGAATTGCTTTGTTGATCCATTCTGTCTCAGCATGCATTACAAATACCCGTCCGTCTTGTTCAATATCAATCTTGACATCATTGCATTTTTCAATGATTTCTTGAATCACTTTTCCACCTGAACCAATTACATCTCTAATTTTATCAGGATGAATGCGAATCATCTTCACCTTTGGTGCATATGGGCTCAGTTCTGGACGAACTGCATCAATTGTTGTCATCATATGTTCTAGAATTTGCATTCTACCCAACTTCGCTTGGGCAAGTGCTTCTTTTAAAATCTCAGGAGTGATTCCTTTAATCTTAATATCCATTTGTAAAGCAGTAATTCCTGTTGTTGTACCAGCTACTTTGAAATCCATATCTCCATAATGGTCTTCTAAGCCTTGGATATCCGTTAAAATCGTATATTTGCTACAAGCATCATCTTGACTAATCAATCCCATCGCAATACCTGCTACGGGTGCTTTAATTGGTACACCTGCAGCCATTAATGCCATTGTACCTGCACAAATAGAAGCTTGTGATGAAGAACCATTGGATTCTAAAATTTCACTAACTACTCGAATCGTATAAGGGAATTCATCCTCAGATGGTATAACTTGGAGTAAAGCTCTTTCCCCTAATGCACCATGACCGACTTCTCTTCTACCAGGACTACCATATCTACCAGTAGATCCTACAGCAAATTGAGGGAAATTATAGTGCAACATAAACCGCTTTCCTTCTTCCACCCCTAGACCATCTATGATTTGGAATTCAGTCAAAGAACCAAGTGTAACAACTGATAAACTTTGTGTCTGTCCTCTTGTGAACAAAGCCGATCCATGGGTACGTTCAAAAATATCTACACGAGAAGATAATGGACGAATTTCATTGACAGCTCGTCCATCTGGACGTATTTTATCATCGGTAATCAGTCTTCTTACTTCCTCAGCCAAAATATGTTCTAAAACCATATTTACATATTTCTGGTTTTGTTCCACATCTTGAATAGAAAGTGTAGCATCTGCCTCAAACAAAGCCGTAAAGTGAGTTCGAGTTTTCTCATTGACTGCTTCAATTGCAGCCTCACGTGCTAACTTTTCGTGTGTGGAAATTGCTGGTATTAATTCTGGTTCAGCAAATTCACGAACTTCTTTTTCTAATTGTTCTGGAATCTTGAATAAATCCGGTACCATCTTCTCTTTTCCACACGCTGCTTGGATTTCTTCTTGAAACGCACATAAACGTTTAATTTCTTCGTGTGCAAATAATAACGCTTCTAGCATATCCTCTTCGCTTACTTGTTTTGCCCCTGCTTCAACCATATTGATGGCCATTTTTGTCCCTGCCACAGTTAAATTAATATCGGATTGCTCTAACTCTTCTACTGTTGGATTCAAAACAAGTTCACCATTTACACGTCCTACCACAACGCCTGCGATAGGTCCTTCAAATGGAATGTCAGAAATGCTTAGTGCTACACTTGAACCAAGCATAGCAGCCATTGCGGATGAACAATCTGGATTCGCACTCATAACCATATTAATGACTTGAACTTCGTTGCGATATCCTTCCGCAAATAGTGGTCGAATCGGACGATCAATCAACCGCGAAACAAGCGTTTCGTGTTCCGTAGGACGTCCTTCTCTTTTCAAAAATCCGCCAGGAATTTTCCCTGCAGCATATAATTTTTCTTGATATAAAACAGTAAGTGGAAAAAAATCAGTAGCCATTGCTTGATTACTGCCTACAGCGGCGCTAAGTACTGCTGTATCATTGTAGCGAACCAAACAAGCACCATTGGCTTGTTTTGCAAGTTCACCAATTTCTACTGTCCATTTACGATTTCTTTGAGTATACTCAAATACATGTTTTTCCATTTTTCTTGCATTCGTTTGCCGTATTGCAAACTTTCCTTTCCTTTGATTTCGTACATTATATATTACCTTAATCCTCATTAAGATGAATATCTAAAAATAATAGTAGTAAAGGGCACAATTGTGCCCTTAGCTCTACTTTCTTAAACCTAATTTGGCAATCAATTCACGATAGCGTTGTACGTCTTTTGCTTTTAGATAGGCTAAAAGATTACGACGACGACCAACTTTTTTTAACAAACCACGACGGTTATGGAAATCATGAGTATGCACCTTTAAGTGTTCATTTAACTTATTGATTTCAGCTGTTAAAATCGCAATTTGAACTTCAGGTGAACCTGTGTCACCCTCAGAACGAGCAAATTGGGCAATGATTGTTGCTTTTTCATCTTTTGAAACGCAAGCCATTCTTTTTTCCTCCTTTTTAATTCTAATGCATCTACTTTGAAGTTTCAAAATAAATCCACTCTAATACGCCTAAACTTAAGAAATCGTCGGAAGAATCGAATATCTTTGTATAGGTCAATTTATTATACCACATTTTTACACTTTTAGCAAGTAGAATTTACTTTTTTATATCTTTTCTTCTTTAAAATGACGAGCAACCGCAATATCTTGTTCTAATTGCTTCACAAATGCTTCTTTTGACGGAAATTTTATTTCAGGTCTGATAAAATTTACCAATTCTACCT
Organism: uncultured Bacilli bacterium; assembly: GCA_949879765.1. Classification (GTDB taxonomy): domain Bacteria; phylum Bacillota_I; class Bacilli_A; order ML615J-28; family CAG-313; genus CAG-313. Next base: position 86,901 of record CATLBQ010000001.1, on the reverse strand, counting down.
TGATATATTTCCCATAGATATCCCCATAAAAATCAAGAATATGTGTCTCAAACACCATCGATTCACGCTCATTAAAAGAAGGATTTCTTCCAAAATTAGCCACACCTAAATATTTATTTTTCTCAAGATAAACATATACAATATAGACACCCGACAGTAGTTTGGCAAAATCTTGTTCTACTTTCAGATTAGCTGTTGGGAAATGAAGGGTTCTGCCCACTTGGTTACCACGAATCACTTCACCTTCTATAGTATAGTATCTGCCTAGTAAACTTTTCACAGTCTTTACATCACCTTTTTGCAATAATTCTTTGATTAAAGTAGTACCTATCTTTTGATTTTGGTAAGTCTGTTCATCCATAACGATGAAATCGATTTGATGTCTAGAGTATAAACCAATATCACTAGGACGTCCTTTTCCCTTAAACCCAAATCGAAAATCAAACCCAACAATGACTTCTTTTACATGATTAGCCAAAAGAATTTGTTCGACAAAATCTTTTGGTGACATACCTGCTATGTTGAGATCAAAGTCAATCACAATCATATAATCTAATCCAAATTGGCCTAACAATTCCACTTTTTCATGAAAAGGGGTCACATAAGTCAATGAGACATCTTTTTTCAAAATAAAATCTGGATGGGGATCAAACGTGAAAATTGCACTTTTCCATCCTTTTTTCTTACTTTCTGCTAAGGTCTGTTCAATCAACATCCGATGGGCAGTATGAATACCATCAAATTGACCAATCGTTGCAATAATTTCATCTTGCACTTTGGAAAAATCATTCCATTTGATTCGAATTAATTCCATACCCGAACCGCCTGATAACACGTTTCATCTTGTTGATAGATAGCCCTTAACTGGCTTTCTTGACATATCGCAATCATTTCAGGAAGACCATTACATATCTTTTGCACATAACCCTTTGATATTTTCATTCCATGCTTTGCCTTTTGAACGGCTTCTTCTGCTTCTATTTTTGGAAATTCTTCCACAGCTTCTAACATACTATACAAGCGATATTTTCCCGTTTTTATTTGTGCTAGACTGCATGCATCTTCTATCGTATATCTACCACTTCTTAATCGAACCAAATCACTCATCAATCCTACAGTACCCAACTGTTTTGCCAAATCGTAACAAAAACTCCGGATATAAGTTCCTTTGGATACCGTTAGTTGAACTTGAAAAAAGCAACATCCGTTCTCATATGTTAAAGGGGTGACTCTTTGTGCTTCCACTATCTGGATTGTCCGTGGTTCAACCGCAATGTGGGTTCCCTTACGCGCATATTCATATAATTTTTTCCCTTCTACTTTAATAGCAGAATACATAGGGGGAATTTGTTCTATCTCTCCAATAAATTGTTTTATTGCTTGATCCACCATTGTTTCTGTAATATCTGATGGGAAAACGGGAGAAACAGCAGTAACTTCTCCTTCTAAATCATACGTTGTGGTGGCTTTTCCCAAACAAATAGTCGCCAAATACGTCTTATCCACATTTTCAATAAATTGAGCCAATTTTGTCGCACCATTTAGTGTAACAACCAATACACCTGTTGCAAGCGGATCAAGCGTTCCTAAATGTCCTACTTTTTTAGTCCCAAAAATTTTTCGAATATGTGCAACTACATCATGACTTGTCATATTTTTTTCTTTATTTACTACAATTATACCATCCATATCGGCACCTCTTGATTTATTATACCACATCTAAACCTTTTTTTCATAAAAGAAGCCCCAAGGAAAAGCTTGAGGCATATTTTTATTCTAATTCTAGTTTAGATACCACTAATTTTCTAGACAAGAAATACAGTCCAACAATATATCCGATTTGCAAGAACACATATACAAAGTTAAAATACACTACCCCCATCGAATAACTATTCTCAAATGGAATGGTAATTCCCATATAAGGCATAGTCCACCCAAATCCAGCAGTAATTGCACAATGACTATTTTCTGTGATAGCTAGCCCCACAGTAGGAATGGAAATGATGGAAATAATCAAACTTGAAACCGATAAAATAGAACCATAAATCAATAAAGTCAGTAAGACTCTACCTTTTCTTACCTTCCCACTATTCAAAATCGATAAGGTAAAAAATAGCGTCAACATCAACGAAACAACATAAATAATGACTTTAACAATAGAAGTAATAAATACAACCGGATAGTTGAAACACGATTGAACGATTTGAATAATGAAATCGAACATTTCCCTAAACAATTGACCTCTTGTTGCTGCAAAAAATAATATCAAAAAAGAGATAATATAGGCCACCACTGTTAAGAGAAACCAAATAAAATTAACAATGAGTTTCGAAAGAATCAAACTATCAATCGAAATCGGCGTTGTAAAAGTCAAATAACCTTCTTTGGTAAAGAATTTCTTATTGAATGATTGGATGACACAAATAATCCACATAATCCCAATAGCTACAAACGCAAAATAATAAAACACAAAGAGTGTAACCATAATCATAACGGAAAATATGTTTTTAACATCAATGAGCAAAACAATTCCCATCAAAATAGATAACCCAATCAGCCCAGCAAACATAGCTAGAAATTCTTTGTACGTACTTTTAAAATCATGTTTTAATATTCTAAGCATAGCGATACATCTCCCTAAACAACTCGTCTAATGTTTTACCAGTTTTGGCTTTGATATTGCTCACAGAATCAAAGATAGCGACTTTTCCTCTATTGATAAAGAAAGCATAATCCATAATTTTTTCAGCTTCTAAAATTAAATGTGTAGAAATAAGAATGGATCCACTTTTATTATAATTATCAAGAATTAGTCTAAAAATCAAATCACGAGCAGCAGGATCGACTCCAGCAATCGGTTCATCAAAAATGTATAATTCAGCATTTCTAGATAATACCAATATCAAATGCACTTTTTCCTTGTTTCCTTTAGACAACGATTTTATTTTTTTATCTAGTGGAATATCCAATTTGTTAAACAAATCTTTTGCCTTTTGTACATCAAAATCGTCATAAAAATCAATAAAATATTCAATAGCATCACGCACTGTCCAAGCTTCTGATAGATAATTGCAATCAGGCAAATAAGAAATAATCTTCTTGGTCTCAATGCCAGGCTTTTTCCCATCCACTAAAACAGTTCCATCGTATACCATTAATAAATTCGCTAATACTTTAATCAGTGTTGTTTTGCCACTTCCATTAGGTCCAAGCAGACCAATAATTTTTCCTCTAGGAATTTGAATAGATAAATTATCCAAAGCTACTACTTTTCCATATTTTTTTGTTAAATTAGAAATTTCAATAATAGGTCTTTGATCTAACATTTGATTCATTACATTCCCTCCTTCTTTTGCTTTTCATTATACACCTTTTTTTACCATTCGTCAATCTTTTTCTCTTTCACACCACGAATTGCCCTATAATATCCAATAAAAAGAGCATTCCTTTTCAATATGCAGTTTTATCTATTTCATTTGAAGCAATCACTGCATATACTACATAGAATCTGATTTAAAGGTTCAAAAAGGAAGGAATAAAATGGGAGTTACTAACTCTAACAAAGAGATCAATGTCACTCAAATCAATTGTGGAGAAACGTTTAATGTTCGTCTTTCTTTAACTGCAGCACCAGATATCGTTAGTCATCCAACGGATATTGTGTTGATTCTTGATCGCTCTAGTAGTATGTCTGGCAGTCCACTTGCCAATTTAAAAAGTGGAGCAAAAAAATTTATTGATATCATCGATGAGGCAACCGATGGTACACAAGATGGCCAAATTGGGAATGGTAGCCGTATTGGGATTGTAAGTTTTGCGGACACCGCCACCCAAAATACGCAATTGATTACTTCTGTTGCCACATTAAAAGCGGCAGTGGACGGATTAACCGCAAATGGTTCTACCAATCATGCGGATGCTTTTACAAAGGCACTACAACTCTTTGACCCCGCTTCAACAAACGCCAAAGTAATGGTGATGTTCACTGATGGCTTTACCACTGAAGGAGGCAATCCCAATACCGTAGCTACACTTGCAAAATCACAAGGTGTCATTATCTATTGTATTGGACTATCTGGTAATGGAGGTATTGATGTACAAGCCTTAAATGATTAGGCTTCCGATCCCAGTAGTGCCTATGTAGCCATTACACCAGATGATGAAGAATTAGAAAACATATTTGAGGATTTAGCAAATAATATTACTAATCCTGGAGCAACAAATATTACCATCACCGATACCATTGCCCCTTGTTTTAAAGTCGTATCGGTTTCATCTCCAACCAAAGGAACGGCATCTTTTATTGATGCTACTACAGTCGAATGGAAAATACCTGAACTCGGTACTACCCAAAGCGAAGGAGCTACATTCGATTTTACTGTGCAACATGTAGGTACATGTGTCGGTAATGTCCCTGTAAATGAAAATATTACTTATACAGATACAGAAAACAATGTAGTCAATTTCCCATCTCCAACTGTCTTAGTTGAATGTGATAATGTGATTATGCCAGAAGATTGTCCAATCCCTGTAGATGTCGCTATTGAAGGCTGTCAAGATGCCATTGAAATTGATGCAGGAGCAATCGAAATGCAGTCGCTTGGACGCATTCTTCAATTAGATGTAACATTGAGAAATATTTGTCCAAACCGACGCGTTGCACTTGCTGTTATTCTCAATGAATTAGATGATTTTGATTTAGAATACAAACGAGGAATGAAAATCATGACAATTCCAGCCCACACTGCTCCATCTTGTCAAGATATTATCGTAAAATGTGTCAAATTTGTACTTCCTGAAGACATTGATGCGGTCTCATCTACCAATGCACTTTGCAATCAAAGACGCTTCAAAGCCCGTTTCATTACTCACTATATTGATAATGATTTTGATTGTTGTAATATTGTATTATAATATTTTAAAGTAACTCATAAAGAGGTATCCTGAAAGTTCTATGTATCCCTTTGCTATGACTCAAGGGATACCTCTAACCTATTCTTTTCTTGATATGTCTAAAAACCTACTTTTTCAAAAGTAGGTTTTTACAACTGTATGGTCATCTTTAACTATTCATATTTTTCATATTGTAATTTATATAAATTATAATAATGCCCTTTCAAAGCGAGCAATTCTTTATGACTACCTTCTTCTTTTATTCTTCCTTTTTGAATAACAATGATTTTATCACAATGCTGAATTGTAGACAAACGATGAGCTACAATGAGCATCGTACCAATATTCATCATTTTTTTCAAGGAATCTTGAATCAAACCTTCTGTTTCTGTATCAATGTTAGAGGTAGCCTCATCTAATATCATCACATTGGGTTGATGACAAACTACTCGTGCAAAAGAAATCAATTGTCTTTCTCCCGATGAAAAATTTTTCCCACGCTCTAAAACCATTTCATCAAAACCATTCGGCAATTTTTCAATCACATGATTGGCATTGACAAATTGGCAAGCTTCTTCAATCTCTGATGTTGTAATAGATTCTTCCCTTAACGTAATATTGGATCGAACTGTGCCAGAAAATAGAAAAACGTCTTGAAGCATTTGTCCGATACATCTACGCAATGAGGCAATTTTATATGACTTAATATCACGACCATCAATGAAAATCTCACCTTTTTGAATATCATAGTTTCGCACAATTAGTGATAAAATAGTTGTTTTTCCACTCCCAGTAGCCCCAACGAAAGCAATCGATTCACCAGGATTGACTTTAAATGAAACATCTTTCAATATCCATTCTTCATCCACGTATGCAAACCACACATGCTTGAATTCAATTTCACCTTTTAATGTTTCAATTTCAATTGCATCTTCACTATCCATAATATCTGGTACAGTTCGCAATACTTCATCTAATCTTTCAGCTGCAGCCATAGCTGACTCGAGTACATTAAATTGTTCCGCAAGTTGTTGGATAGGCGTATATAACTGTTCTACATATGCATAAAAAGTAACAATCAAACCCGATTTAATGACAAACTCACTATCAATAATTTTGTGCCCCGCAATATAAAATAAAAGAACAATTGTCATGACATAAATCGCATAGATAAAGGGTCTAAATAGACCAAACAATAAAATTTGTTTGGAATAATTGTGCTTTAAATCTTGATTCACTTTTGAAAAACTTTGACATTGCTTTTCTTCTTGATTAAATATTTGCGTTAATTTAACACCAGAAATATTTTCCGATAAACTTGTATTTACATTCGAAATCCCTTTTCGCACTTTTCGATAAATCTTTCGTGCCAATTTTCGAAATACAACCGTCATCACAACAATCAAAGGCATGGTCATCAAGACCCAACAAGTAATCTCAACATCTACAATAAACATCGCAATCACCACACCAATAATCGTCAAACTATTTTTAATCAAATTGACAATGGTAGATGTATACATGTTATTGAGTGCATCTGTATCACTGGTCAAACGTGTAACCAATTTCCCAACAGGCGTTTGATTGAGTTGATCAATTGATAATTTCTCCAAAGATTGAAAAACATCCTCTCTCATTTTATAAATGATTCGATCTCCTGTTTTGGCTAAAATGAGCGTCTGTACATATTCAATGACACAAAAAATAGCAATAATACAAACATAAAGAATAATAATCGTGATCATCATTTGAATATCAATTGTGTCTTCAGAAAGAATGGTTGTAGCTTTTCCCAATAAAATCGGTGAAATCAGGTTTAACCCCACACCTACAACCATCATACAAAATGCAATTGTAAAATAACGCATCTCACCTTTCGTATAACGTAAGATCAATTGTGTTGCATTGGAATGTTCTTTTTTCATTTGCTTCATTCTTGATCACCTTCTTCCAATTTTTGTAGTTCAACAATATCTCTGTACATGGATGTAGTACGATACAGTTCTTCATGCGTTCCATAAGCGACAACTTTTCCCTCATCTATCAAAAGAATTTTATCAAGATGTTGGATGGTAGATACCCGGTGAGCAATCAGAATGATTGTTTTATTGGCAAACTCGGTTTGAAGTGTATGCAATATCCCTGCTTCTGTCTTGGTATCTACGGCTGATACGGCATCATCTAATATCAAAACATCTGCTGATTTGGCCATCGCACGAGCCATCGAAATCCGTTGTTTTTGTCCCCCTGATAAAGTTACACCTCTTTCGCCAATCATTGTATCGTATCCATCTTTAAACTCCTGAATATTATCATCGACATGTGCCAATTGGGCAAAATAAGAGGCTTCTTCCTTTGTCATATATTTTCTACTGAATGCGATATTTTCTAACACAGATTGATTGAATAAAAAGTTATCTTGAGGAACATAGGCAATCGACTCTCTCACCTTTCGAATGGGGAGTCGCATGATATCTGTACCCCCAATTGTAATCATACCTGATTCAACATTATACATACGCACAAGTAAATCCGCTATAGTGGTTTTACCACAACCGGTTTTACCAATTATCCCTACTTTTTCACCCTTTTGAATCACAAAACTAACATCCTTTAATACAGGTTGTTCTGCCCCTGGATAAGTGAAAGTCAAATGTTGAAAGGCGATATCCCCTTCTACTACTGCATCTACAAGGACATCGGATCCATCCATTACTGTTACGGGATAGTTTAACAATTCATTAATTCGCCTTAAACTTGTTCTACCTTGTGCAATAATATTGATTAAATTGGCTAGTGCAAGTGCAGGCCAAGTCAATGAACCAAAATAAGAAATAAAAACAACTAAATCTCCAGATGTAAATGGTTGTTCAGTTCCCGCAGTGGACTGAATCAAATAGGTACCATATCCAATGACAATTACAATAATGATATTGATAAGGGCCGCAAACATAACATTCATCACTAAAATCAATTTCGTAAAAGCAATATTGTGTTTAGAATATTCCCGATTCAACTTGGCAAACTGGATATATTCTAATTGTTCCTTGACAAATGCTTTAATGACCGCAATACCCGAGAAATTTTCTTGTGCAAATTCCGAAAGTCTTTCATAACTTTTTTGTCTTCGCTCAAACTTTCGGTCAATCATTTTACCTAAAATCCCCCCACATAAGCCAATAATCAATAAAGGAACTGATGCTACTATCGTCATTAAGGGATTTAACCGAATCATTTTGTAAATGGCTAATCCCCCTAAAAAAAGAGCATCAATTGCCATGATTACGCCATCTGTAAAGCAATTTTTAATCGCCATGATATCGTTGGTATATAGAGCCATTTGTGCACCCGTTTTGTGTTGTTGAAAATATTCTTGCGCAAGAGACTCCATATGTAAAAACATTTTTCTCCGCAAGTCTGTCTCCACATTTACTCCCATATTCAATACAGTAATCCGCCATGCAAAACGGCCAACAAACATGCCTAAAGCTATGAAAGTTACATCAAGGACAATTTTCATCAATAAATCGTTGGTTAGTGCTTTGTCTTTGATTAAATCAATTAAATATCCATAATTTTCTGGTATAAGCAACTGAATATAATCAACAAAAATTAAGGCCATTATACCAATAAGCAATAGATGAAAATATTTAAAATAATAATGTGTTACATTTTTTCCAAATACCATCCTATCCCTCCTTTACGTCTACTGCTAAATGTATTTATTATATCAAATTCGCTTCTTTTTTGCTAAAATTAGGCTCAATAATTTTTAATCTTCTTTTTCTATGCTTGTTTTCCGCTTTTTTTGAAAAAATAGTGTATAATATAGTAAAAAGAGTTTTCTTCTCTATTCGAATTTTTATCAAACAGATTCTGCATAGATTATAAAAAAGGAGTGAGTCTATTATGAGTGAATTTATTGCAAAATATGCTACTCGAAAGGTAAATATTCTTTTTGAAAGTGGTATAATCAATGAAACATGGTCATGCTTAGATCCAACGAAACGTTATATTGTCATTAGTGATGCACATATTGTTAAAAAATACAACGCTATTTTAAGCAAGATTCCCAATTTAATCACCATCTTATCATTAAAACCAGGAGAACCTGCTAAATCCCTCCATGTTTTTGAAAAAATTGTGGAGGCAATGCAAAAAATGAAAATTCAAAGGGATGATATCCTCATTGCTTTTGGTGGTGGTGTCATTGGCGATATCACAAGTTACATTGCTTGTCATTATTTGCATGGTATGCATTATATTCAAATGCCCACTACTCTAGTTGCTCAAGTTGATGCTTCCATTGGGGGAAAAACATGCATTAATTTGAATGGTAAGGATACCATTGGTTGCATTTATCATCCAATTCAAATAGTAATTGATCCACTTTTACTCAAAACCTTACCTGAGGCAGAAATGAATTATGGTATAGCAACAATTATAAAATATGGTTATCTAAAAGATTCTACGATTATTGATGATTTAAAATATGCTTCTTTGCCTTTTCAAAAAGAATTGCTCCATAGTCTGATGGAACGAGTAATCAAAGTAAAACTATCTATCACCCAAAAAGATGAATTTTTTACAGGAATGCATTCCATTTTTCAATTTGGAGAAACTATAGGTCATTATATTGAAGAAGAAACCCACTTTAAAGTTCCCTATGGCAAGGCTCTTGCTGTAGGCATGTATTATGAATTAGAAAATCATCCTCTCCAAAATGAACTACTTCCTCTTTTAGAAAAATATCAGCTACATGCTGATATCAACAAATATAAAGGAATCATACAAGAATTCAAAACTACTCACGCTGTTGTATCCGAAATGGAACTTCATAAAATTGGACAAGCCAAATGGATGGAAGAAAAATAATTTTACATTAAAAATAGTAGAATAATTAAGCTATTCTACTATTTTTTTCGCTAAAATGAAGATGCATCTCCTTCATCAATCGATTGCAGTTTTTAATACCATATAACGTATCCAATAATCGTTTATTTTGAAAGATCAGTGTTTTAGGATACACTTGATTGGTATGTGCATATCGTTCTTCAAACATAGATTTTTCCATCATTCCCACTACGATTTGTGTACTAATCTTTTTTTGCAATTGTTTCAATATGCCATAAAATAGACCATCTGCTACTGTATCTTCCGCATATACCCCCAAAATTACCATCGTGTTTTCTGCCAAACATTTGTCAAAATGATTCCAATCTAACTGATATACATACATATAATCCCCCCCTTATTTAAATTATACCCCCATTTAGTTGCAAATTCTGTTGCTTTTTGTTATAATAATTAAGATAAGGAGAATGATATGAAAGTTTTTGGAATTATACTTGAAGCTAACCCTTTTCATTATGGTCATGATTACTTGATTAAACATATCCGCCATACCTTTCAACCTGACATATTGATTGCAATCGCATCCACATCTTTTACAATGCGTGGTGAGATATCTTTGTTAAACAAATTTGAAAAAACAAAAATTCTCCTCAATCATCAGGTTGACTTAGTCGTTGAGCTGCCCGTTTTTCAAACATTACAAAGTGCCAATGGCTTCGCTGAAAATGCTATTGAGATTTTGGCTCAACTGGGTGTTACTGATATTGCTTTTGGTAGTGAAACTACTGATTGTCTTTTATATGATAAAGCATTATCTTTATTACTCGATTTTGAAAAAAGTGATTTTGTTTTGGATCAAAGTATGAGTTTAAAGCAACTTTTTTCCACTTATTTAGAGCATTGCTCTATCCCGGAATCAGAAATTGCCACCATCAATTCGCCTAATTTTACGCTTGGCTTGCAATACATTTATGCCATTCATAAACACCAATTTTCTATTCAGTATCATCCGATTTTACGTATTGGGAATCAATATTATGATAAGACCATTACCTCTTCTTATGCAAGTGCATCTGCAATTCGTGAACTTCTATATAATAAGGAAGATGTTTCGGCTTATATACCCGCCGATGTATCTATTCAAGTGGACTTAGCACAAGCTGAAAATTTTTTATTCGCACTCATTGAGAAGGCATGTTGGATGGATAATCTCGATCTTTCATCCCTTTTTGAAGCAAACGAGGGTATTCCAGCATACATCATCAAATGCTTGAATGCATCTTCAGTCAATTCCTATCCAGATTTACTTTGTATCTTAAAGAATAAAAAGTATACACTCAATAGAATGCGTAGAGCACTTTTGCACATACTATTACAAACGCCAAAAATAATTGAGAGTCAAACCCCCTATCTTCGCATTTTGGGCCTTAATTCTCAGGCAAAGCAATACATTCGAATGCTACCCAAACAAACAAAAAATTACTTATTTTCTAGTCCTAAGGAAATGACTTCTCCTAACATTCATCTCCAGCTTGAATTAAAGGCAACTAGATTGTATAGTATTTTGATTGGACAACCAAATTTATATATCAATGAGTTCAAATTACCCATTAGAAAGGAAACACAATGAATTTAACTGAATTAAAACAACAATTGGGTGAATTAATAGACCCTTCTAACCAAATGACCATCGGTGAAACCGAATCTATCAAACACATCAGCTATGATGAAGAAAAGGATATGGTTATCTTGACCATTGCAATGGGCAGATTAGGTGGTGAAAATGAAAAGAAATTTAGACGCGATATTGCAAGAGTGGTGAAAATTGATTGTGAATACAAAGGCCTGCAACTTCAATTAGAAGAATCCAAAATCTTTGGAAGTATTACACAAAAACCAATTCATTTTATCGGTATTATCAGTGGAAAAGGTGGTGTAGGCAAAAGTAGTGTCGCCGCAAACATCGCCTATCGTATGTCAAAACGTGGCATAAAAGTAGGTGTCATTGATGCGGATGTATATGGATCAAGTTTGCCAACTATCTTCGAAATCCCTCATCAAAATCCTAAATTTGATGAGAATAAAAAAATCTTACCGATTGAAAAAAATGGTATTGAGATGATATCTACAGAATTTTTTACCAATCCAGGACAACCTGTCTTATGGCGAGGGGGGATGTTGAATAGCATGATTTCTCATTTCTTCTACGATGTCAAATGGCATGATGATACCCAATATGTCATAGTAGATTTCCCACCTGGTACTGGTGACATCACACTCGATATCAAATCCATTATTCCTCAAGGAAGAATGATTGTTGTAACTACGCCTCATCCTTCTGCGAGCCATGTTGCCATCAAAGCAGGACATGCATCAAAAACACTTGGGCATGATATTTTAGGTGTCATTGAAAATATGTCCTATTTTATCAACCCTATTAACCAACAACAAGAAAAAATCTTTGGTGAAGGTGGTGGTTTGATGGTCGCTAAAGGACTTGAAGCTGAACTGATTGCTCAAATTCCTTTAGGTCAACCTCTTCATCACCAAGATTTATTTGAAATTGATGAAGTTAATGGAAAAATTTACGATGAAATTGTTGATTTTATTATATTTAAATCAGAAAATCAATTATAAAATGAAAAAAAAGGCAAACCCTAGTTTGCCTTTTTGATTATTTTTTACTTTCACAATCTTCTACATCACAATTTTCACATTCACCTGAACATTGTGCATCAAAATCATTTACAGCAGCTTCAATAAAAGCCCATTCCTCATCAGTCTCAACTTCTTGAAGTTCACCTGTTCCATCTTCGCCTTCTGTATAACTTGCAGCCATAAGTGGAATTTCACCATCATCATCTACATCACTCATTTCAGAAATTTCATAAAATACTACATATTTTTTTCCAAATTCCTCTGATTCAAGTGTAAATAGGATTTGGCATAATTTTTCATTGCCATCTGCATCAATAATCGTCAATTGACCATCAATTAAATTGGGGTTATTATTCATTGTTCTTCTCCTTTATTTATTTATACTATCTAAATAGGATTGCAAAATCAGTGTTGCCGCAAGCGTATCGACTTTATTTTTCCGTTTTGCCCTACTTAAATCGGCTGATATCATCATTTTCGTTACTTCCACTGTAGTTAACCTTTCATCATACAATATGACCTCTAATCCAGTTTCAACTTCTAACATTTGTTTAAATTCTAACACATATTCGGATTGAAAACCAAGACTACCATTCATATTTTTAGGCAAACCCATAACGATTTTATCAATTTTTCTATCAACAACATACATTTTAACACATTCCAAACATTTTTGCAAATCTTTTTCTCTAAAACGAATGGTAGTAATAGAAGTAGCAATAATGCCTAGTCCATCACTTACTGCCACTCCACAAGTCCGGTTTCCTAAATCTAGTCCTAAATATCGCATCTAACTTTTTCCCTTACCAATTGAAGTGCTTCTTCTACTTTTCCTATTTCTTTGCCTCCCGCTTGAGCAAAGTCAGGACGTCCACCACCATTTCCACCTGTAGCCATTGCAGCAGCTTTTACCAATAGGCCACAATTGACAGATGTTTGTTTAGATTTGGCTAAAAAAATCACTTTTTGTTCTTCAACAAAAGCATCGGCAAAGAAAATTACACATCGTTCATAATCAGCCGCAATTTTATCTACCATATCCTTCAAACCATTGATATCCATTGACTCCACTTGAGTAATCAAGACAGAACATCCTTGAATCAAATCCATTTTTGATTCATATTGCTTATAATCAGCGGAATTAGTTGTCCTTTTGGCTATATCGTATGACTTTTCAAGTTGTTTTTGACATTTTTTGCTATACTCAAAACACGCCCGATAATTTAAAATATCTTGATAGCTACCCTTTAAAGTTGGAAGTGTACTATCTGCATATTCAAGCGTATATCCTTCAGCTTTAGCCTTTTCAAGAAGAAGATTCATCTTTTGATGAATTTCTGTAATTTCATCTTTTAAATAGCCAATCACTTTTTCCATGGTTTTAGCTACATGCTCACCTGTGATGGCTTCTATTCGGAAAATACCTGATCCTTTTGATTCGATGCTTGTAATGGCAAAGTTCTGAATCTCACCCGTTGAGTTTACATGTGTACCACCACATAATTCCTTACTGAAATCCATATCAACTAATCGTACACTTTCTCCATATTTCTCACCAAATAATGCTTGCGCACCTTGCCGTTTTGCTTCCTCCATCGTTGTCTCAATTGTGCAAACAAGTACATCGCGATGAATAACCTCTTGAACCAGTTTTTCAATAGCTAAAATTTGTTCTATCGTAAGATTTTGATAATGGTTAAAGTCAAATCTTAACCCTTCAGCTGTCACCTGTGAACCTTGTTGTACAACATGCCCACCCAATATCTCTCGTAATGCTTGATTCAATAAATGTGTAGCAGAGTGATTTTGACAAACTGCTTTTCGATATTGCTCATCCACAATTGCTTTTACTGTTGTACCGATTTGAATCGATTCTTGCTTCATATCAATAGTATGTGCATGCTGACCATTGGGTAATCGAAATGTGTCTGAAACAATAAATACTTGATTTTGATATTCAATGACACCCTTGTCTCCCACTTGGCCTCCCATTTCCGCATAAAATGGTGTTTGATCGAACACAACTTGCATCATGCCACAGCCTTTTTCCACCATTTTGCCATCTTGAAATAATCCGATGATGGTAGAGGTTGATGACAAATTATCATAACCGATAAAAGATGACGGGAGTTGAAATTTTAAATAATCTTCATTTTGAACATTCATTGACTGCTCGCCATTTCTAGCATTCCTTGCTCTCGTCTTTTGCTTTTGCAATTCTTGTTGAAATGCCTCAATATCAACCGAATAACCATGGCCACTCGCCACTTCTTCTGTAAGTTCAATCGGAAAGCCAAATGTATCATATAGCAAAAATGCATCTGCTCCACTAATCGTATGATTCGTCGCAACTTTCATGATTTCGTTTAATTTCTTTTCACCAGTAGATAGCGTCTTCAAGAAATTTTCTTCCTCGGTTTGAATAATTTTTTCTATAATTGGTTGTTTTTCAACTAAATAATGATAGAAAGTTTTCATATTGTCTACTACAATAGACACTAGTTGATACAAGAATGGTTCGTTTAATCCCAACGTTTTTCCATATCGCACTGCTCTTCTTAGTATTCGACGAAGTACATATCCTCTTCCTTCATTAGATAAAGCTGCTCCATCCGCAATCGCAAAAGTCACACTTCGTATATGATCCACAATTACGCGAAATGCCATCTTATCTTCTTGATTTTGATAGCTATGACCTGTTTTGTTTTCCAAAAAACGAATCATTGGCATAAATAAGTCAGTTTCATAATTGGTTTGTGTTCCTTGAAAAATACACGCCAGTCTTTCTAGTCCGCTACCAGTATCAATATTTTTACTTGGAAGTTCTGGATAATCCTCTCTATTTAATCCGCTAACCGAATTATACTGACTAAAAACAATATTCCAAATTTCAATATAGCGATCATTTTCAATATCTTCTTCAAGTAACCGAATCCCCATATGATTTGGATCATATCCTTCCCCACGATCATAAAAAATTTCAGTATCTGGACCACAAGGTCCCTCGCCAATTTCCCAAAAATTATCGGCAATTGGTATAAGGTGGGATGCATCAATACCTAGAGATCTCCATTTTTGAAAAGTTTCTTGATCATCTGGATAATATGTAATATAGATTTTTTCCGGTTCAAATCCATACCACTTTGGATCGAATAGCAATTCATAAGCCCAGGTTAAAACGTCTTCTCTAAAATAATCACCTATCGAAAAGTTACCCAACATTTCAAAGAACGTATGATGTCTTGCCGTTTTACCTACGTTGTCAATATCATTGGTTCGAATCGACTTTTGAGCATTACACATTCTTGGATTCACTGGTACTTCTCTACCATCAAAATATTTTTTCAATGGTGCAACACCCGCATTAATCCAAAGCAATGTTGGATCGTTTTGTGGCACTAATGATGCACTCGGTATAATATTATGGCCTTTGCTTGAGAAAAAATCAAGCCACATTTGCCGAATTTGATTTCCTGTTAATTTTTTCATATGTTCCTCCTATTTTTTCTAATCCATAAAAAAAATCGTCCCACTAAAGGAACGATTTTAAATCGCGGTACCATCCTCTTTTGCAATTTGCATTGCACACCTCTTTGGTTTTAACGCAGATCTTGCGGGAAGGATTAATTCCACAAATAAAGGAGCTTCTAACAAGGATTGTATAGTTTCACACCAACCAACTACTCTCTGAAACAATCCATTGTCATACTAGTCTTTATTTTTTGTTTTAGGTCTATTCTTTATATTATGCTGCTATTTGATCTTCTTTATCTTCTACAGTTTCAACTTTTTTTGCTCTTGGTTTTCTCGTTGGAGCAGGTTTAGTACCTTCTTCTTGTGAAGAATTCTTTGTAGCCTCAGCGAGAATACGAGCTGCTTCTTGCTCTGCTTCTTTGGTTGTTTTCGCAGCTTCTTTTGCAGCGTCCTTCGCTAGTCTTTCAGCCTCTTTGGCTTTACGAGCTGCTTCTCTTTCTGCTTCTTTCACTATTTTTTCAGCAGCTTTGGCTTTACGGGCTGCTTCTCTTTCTGCTTCTTTAGCCAATTTTTCAGCTTCTTTGGCTTTACGTGCTGCTTCTAATTCAGCTTCACGTCTTGCCTTTTCGGCTTCTTCAGCCTCTTTTTTTGCCTTTTCAGCAGCTTCTTCAGCCTCACGTCTTGTTTTTTCGGCTTCTTCTTCGGCTTCACGTTTTGCATTTTCTACATGTTGTTCAGCCTCAATTCTCGCATTTTCAACTTGTTCTTCAGCTTCACGTCTTGCTTTTTCTGCTTCTTCGGCTTCACGTCTTGCCTTTTCAGCCAATTTTTCCGCTTCACGTCTTGCCTTTTCAGCAGCTTTTTCTTCAGCCGCTAATTCTTTTTCACGACGAGCCAATTCTTTTTCACGAGCTTTACGTTCTAATTCTCTTTGTTTTGCTTCTTCTTTCAAGCGTTTTTCTTCTTCTTTAGCGGCTAACGCTGCGGCTTCTGCATTAATTTCTGCTTGTAGTGATTTTTCAACCAATTCTTTGATGAATGGCTCTTCTAATTCACCACGATTAATCAATTTGAGCCAATTGCCACCTTTTGGTGTACTCGCAACAGAGATAAGACCAGGGAATCCTTGTAAGTAATTTGCCATATCCGCATCTTCAGATAAGAAAGTAATTCGATAATCATTTGCTGTTTTTTGCGTAATCAAGAATGGTTTCTTACCTATTAGGAATTTATGTTGTGTAGCAGCAGGATTTGCTACACATGATAGATTTTCATATGATAAACTAACTGGATATTGAAGTAAATCTTCATAGGCATAAGCAAACACTTTTTCTTTCTTTTCTAGAACAGATTCCTTTTCAACCACTTTTACTTCTGGTTCAACTACGACTGCTTCTTCTGGTTCTTGTACATATTCGGCTTTTTCTTTTTCAAGAGCATCCATCTTTGCTAACAATTCTTGTTTTTCTTCTTCATAAGCAGCCAAATCTTGCTGATATTGATCATTCATTTTTGCATAGGCATCAGCAATTAATTCATACTGTTTCTTAGTCGCTTCTAATTCAGTAGTGGCGAGTTCTACTTTGACTTGATTTTTCAATGCAGCATAGGCCATAATCATTTGTTGATTCTTAGCAGTTTCCGCATTTTCTTTTGCCACTGCATTGCGCAATTGGTTTTTCAATTGACTCACTTTTTCACTGAGTTGTTCTACTTTTCCATTTAATCGTTCAACATCTGCAGTTGAATCTGTATTGTCTAAATCAATACTCAAGCGTTCACTACTATAATTGAACATAGAATAGAGTAGTACCAATTCAGCACGATAATAGGCATCATCTCTACGATTTTCCCATTCTGCTAGTAAGGTTTCCTTATCTTTTGCAATATATTCTTCATTGTTTTGCATCAATTCTCTTAATTTAAGGAAAAATAATCCTAACATTACTAAACCTAATACAATACCAGAAAGGGCATGCCAAACGGTATTATTCACTAATTCTACTTCATAAAATTGTTTTGCAATCTTAGAACGGATAACAAAAACATCAACTATAAAGGCGATGATGATAGCAACATCAATCAAACTAATTTCAAATTTTGTTAATTTCAAAGGTAACTTATCCATAACAGATAGTACTAGCATAAGTCCAACGAAGAAAATTCCAAATGCAATCATATAGCCAACATATACATCATGTGTAAATACTGCAGTAGTATCTGCACGATTCATAAGAATAACCGTATATGCCATCAAAGATAATGTATATGAGAAAATAGGTAAATAACTTGCATAAGATACAGCCCGATTTGTAGGTTTATAATCAAAGAATTTTTTGCCTTTGATGATTAAACTTAAAACAATTACTGCAAAAGGAAAAATCAAATATTTAAATGCACTTTCAACTTTTCCAAAATGAGCACCACCAAATGGTATTAAGGCAAGTAGTCCAAATACCAATGAAACAGAGGATAATATAAATATTAATTGTCGTTCTTTACGTTCTTTTTCAGTCATAATTCATGAACCTACCCTTTTCTTATTTTGTAGCGCCTTGTTTCGCCGCAGCTCTTGCTGCTGCACGCTCTTTGGCTTTGGCTTGTGCTTTTTCTTTTTTTATTCTTTCCTTTTCAGCTAATTCTTCAGCAATTTGTTGCTGTGCAACTACAAAAGATTCTTTAATTACCTTTTTCATAAATTTAGCTTCTTCTTTTCCTTTATTGGTCAATTTTACCCAATAATTATCTTTAAGATTCTTAGGTGCAATTAATTCACCTGGTCTAGATTTAAGATAATCTACAAATTTCTTAGCTGTAGTAATAAAACTAATTCGATAATCATTCGCTGTTTTTTGCATAACCAAACACATTTTTTTGCCAATATAAAATTTAAACAATGTTTGATTCTTATTGCCAATGACTTTGAATCCTTCTTGAGTTTGGAAAGTATTTGCAAATTCAAGCATTTTTTCAAATGGAGGAACAATTTTCTTTTCCTTCTTAGCTGGTGTTTCAAGTTCTACCGCTTCAGGTTCGGCAGTTTGTTGTAATTTTAACTCATGAAGTTCTACAACTGCAGCTTCATATGCAGCTCTCATATCACGGAGTGAGACTTCATCTTTTTCTAATTGTGCTTTTTGTTGTTCAAGTGTTTCTAATGATTGGCGTGTTTGAGCAATACTTTGAACTACTTTTTCTTGTTCTGCAATTAGCGCCTTTACTTCTTCGCTATCTGTTGTATTGATTTCCTCTAATGTAGGGGATGCACTCGTTTCAAAGGTTTCGATTTCTTCAACTTCTTCTGTTTCATCTTCTAGAACGAGTGATTCAGTTTCCGCTTCATTTTCTTCTTCAACTTCAACAATTTCTAAATTATCATATACTTCAGCATTTTCATCATAATATAATTCAAAATCATCAAGTGTATCGTTATATGCACGATTGTATTCCTTTTGCTTAATTTCATATTCAGCAGCATCGCCATTTAAGCAATACACCAATACTTCATCTTTCTTAAACATTTTAATCAATTGTGAAAGTGTAATACCAAACCCAATAACAATGCCTACGTAAATGAAAAACACAATCGGATCACCCGTTAAATAAGCCGCTGTATCTTGATAACTGCTACTATAAGCCGCATTTACTCGCCAATTCATTATTGTAAAAATAATCAGTACTACCGCTAAAATGGCGTCTAATACGATATTTCCCTTTGTACCTAAGCGCATCATCACATCGTATGCCCTTACTAAACAATATAGAGAAAATACTATATAACCGACCAATACAGCAATCACTATACCTAACATTTTATCAGATAAAACGCTCATCATTCCTACTTCAGTATAGTCGAATGTCAACATATATGCTGTATTCAAAACAGTGGCAATAATGCAAATCACAATTGGAAAATAGGCCATCACCAAAGTAACTTTTGAATTTTCACGATAGTTAAAAAGCAATTGATACTTCTTTTGTAGTGGATAAATAGCAAGCAAAATAGCTACAACTGAAAGTGATGCCTTCAAAATCATTTCAATTGTAAATATATTTTCTAGATGATTTAAACCAGGAACGGCTCGAAATGGTACTGCAATTACAACGCCAAAAACCATTGCAACTACCCCTAAAATGAACATTAAATTTTTTTGTCCCTTTGATAACATAAACTCACTCCTCTAATAATTATCAAAATTGCAAAGTATTTTCTACATAAAAAAAACTTTTTAGATTTGCAACCTTTTCCTAGACATATTATAACATAAATCGTTTTTTTTGTAAATTGAAATTCACATTTTTTTACGATTTTTACTGATTTTGAAATGACTTAGAATGATTTCTATAATACTGACCATTGGCACCGCAATAATCATACCAAAAATACCCATTATTTCACCAAAAAAGGCAACAGATAATAGCACTAAAATAGGATTGGTGTGCATCGTTTTACTTTGTACTTTGGGCACCAAAAAGTTTCCTTCTAAAAATTGCAATATTACAATGGATATCAGTACAAAAAGAGTTTTACTAGGCGATGTTGCAAGGGTAAATACAATCACAATTCCCCCTCCAATATATGGCCCAATATATGGAATAATGTCAGTAATCCCCACAATTATACCAAATAAGAGAGCATAATCTATTCCTATAACAAAAAAACAACAAGCTGATGCTATAGATAAAATAAACATCACAATGAGAACACCTTTGATGTATTGACGTAGAGATTGTTTTACCTCTGAACAACTTTGATAGACGTCTTCTTTTCCTTTTTCAAGCAATTTTTCCTTGATATAATTTTCTATTTTAGGATAATCTAGTAGAAAATAAATTGCCAAAACAGGCGTAATCAAAAATGCGACTATATAGGAAAAACTCTTTTGTAAAATAGTACCAATAGATGCCAATTGTGCATTCAAAAAAGCGAGGACTTTTTCTTCTATTTTTCCATAATCTAATAAGTGTTCTCCACTATGAAAGGCCATTTTTTCATTGATTTCATCAATAAAGGATTTGAATTGTTGAATATAATCGGGTATATGTTCAATAAGTGTTGCAATTTGATTCGAAAAAAGCGGAATAATATATCGAAAAGCCACTACCAATAACCCCACTATTACAAATACAACAAGTGATACAGCTAGTTTTCTACTGAGTTTCTTTTTTTCCAGCCATCCAACAATAGGCTCTAAAATAAAGGCTAGCACAAAGGCAATAATGAAAGGTAGAATAATTTTAGCAATCAGACGAGTCATCCACTGAATAAATGGAAATAATCGATATAAAAGAAATATTATGACTAACATACCAATGATTTCTAAAATTTTGTATAGTCTTTTAGGCATTTGATCACCTCTTTTTATTTTATGTCAAAAATTCCTATTTAAAACAAAAAAAGATATGCCAAATGACATATCTTTCTTTCTTTATCAAATTAGCAGCAATGTTCAATCAAATACTTCGCAGTGCGTACCATTTGTGAAGTATATGAATTTTCATTGTCATACCAAGAAACAACTTGAACTTGATATAAACCATTGCCTAAAGATGTAACCATTGTTTGAGTTGCATCAAATAATGAACCTTGTGTAATACCGATAATATCAGAAGAAACAAGAGGTTCTTCAGTATAACCGAAAGATTCATTTGAAGCTGCCTTCATTGCAGCATTGATAGAAGCCGCAGTAACTTCTTCTTCAGATTTTACTACTGCAACTAAAATAGTTGTAGAACCTGTTGGAACAGGAACACGTTGTGCAGAACCAATTAATTTACCATTTAATTCAGGAATAACCAATCCGATTGCTTTAGCAGCACCAGTTGAATTAGGAACAATACTGCATGCAGCAGCTCTTGCTCTTCTTAAATCACCTTTTCTATGAGGTCCGTCAAGTACCATTTGGTCACCTGTATATGCATGAACAGTAGTCATAATACCGCTTTGAATAGGTGCATAATTGTTCAATGCGAAAGCCATTGGTGCTAAGCAATTTGTTGTACAAGATGCAGCAGAGATTACTTGATCTTCTTTAGTTAAAGTTGTATGGTTAACATTGAAAACAATTGTCTTTAAATCTTTTCCAGCAGGGGCAGAAATAATAACTTTCTTTGCACCAGCATTAATATGTGCCATAGATTTTTCTTTAGAGCAATAGAAACCAGTACATTCTAATACTACGTCTACGTCTAATGCCTTCCAAGGGCAGTTGTTAGCATCTTTTTCTGCATAGATTCTAACTTTTTTCCCATTTACAGAAATCCATCCTTCTGCAGCTCCTTCTTCTGAGCAAGTAACTGAATCAGCAAATTGATATCTACCTTGTGCTGAATCGTATTTTAATAAGTGAGCTAACATTTTTGGACTAGTTAAATCATTGATAGCAACAATTTCATAACCTTCTGCACCAAACATTTGTCTAAAAGCCAAACGTCCAATACGTCCAAAACCATTAATTGCAATTTTTACAGCCATTTTTAATAACCTCCTTAAATGGACTATTTTTTACGAATATATTCTAACACTTTTGCCAAAATAATGCAACTATTTTACCACTGTATACCCGTGGTTTTCGTGAAAAATAACCGTGATTATTTTTCTCTAGAACGTGACGCAATAATGAGCAAGAGCCTTAGTACCTCAATGAATAAATAAATAACATTCAGTGTAATCGCATAGGCAGCAAACCATTCATACACCTTACTTGCACCAGCTTCAATCATTTCGTCGGCATTAGATAAACTGACAATCACATACATAGATGCGATAATGCACATTACGATTGAACAAACTAATCCAAGACCAGACATATAAAATAAACTATATAAGTTGACACGATTGACTAAAAACATCACTAGTGCCATCATTGAAAAGAAAAAAGCGAAAATCAAAATACCTAGTGATACAATGATTAAAAAAGATTTAAACTTTCTTCCTACTTGAATATATCCTTTGGCATATAAAATTGTACCACCAATAAATACAGCCAGTGTAATTAATAGTGCTACTCCCGCAAGTTGTAGTCCCATATCAGGAAGCACCAATTCGAGTAATCCACATAAACATCCTACAACAAGTCCTTCAGAAATCGCATAAGGAATGGCCAACTGTTTGGCCTTAACAGGTGAAATATTCATTATGATTTGTAAAACAAACGTTGTAATCCCTGCTATGATATACATAAAAAAAGGCATATATCCAACACGAACAATGATTCCAATCAATAATAAAGCTGTAATTAGCGCTGTACAAAGTAACATAAGCGTCTTTACCCCGACACCTTGAATGGTGGCATTTTCATACGTCATATCCATCGTATATTCATTAGGTATACGATGAAATGCAAAATTTTTACCTACTTTCATATTTCCTCCTTATAATAATGTTGTATCATCATCTACCAAATCGCCAAAAGCCTCCAATGTGATTAAATTGGCGAATTGTTTTTTATTTACACTTGTTCTGAGTTCAAAGTCTTTTCTAGAACTAAATGGCCGTTGTTTTCTGGCTTCTACTATCGATTTGGCTACTGTTTCTCCTAGAGAATCTACAGAAACAAATGGCAAATACAGGGCTTTTTTATCTTTAGATAAGACCAAATCCGTCGCTTCTGAAATATTGACATCAATATGTTTAAAACGTAATCCCCGCAGATTCATCTCTAATGCAATCTTTAATTCATCCAATAAATCAATTTCTTTATTGGTAACATCTTTTCGTTCCCTGATTTTGGTTTCAATTTCATTGATGCGATTTTGAATAGCATTTCTCCCCATAGCAAAAGCTTCTGGATCAAACTCTTTAGCCCGTTTAGAAAAATAGGCTGCATAATAATAAATAGGTCTATATACCTTAAACCAGGCAATACGAAGCGCCATAATCACATAGGCTGTCGCATGGGCTTTAGGGAATAAATATTTAATTTTTTTACATGAAGCAATAAACCACTCAGGTACATTGTTTTTGCGCATAATTTCTTCTTGATCAGGCGTCAAGCCTCTTCCTTTTCTCACACCTTCCATGATTTTAAAGGAAATGGCGGCAGGAACACCTTGAGCAATCAAAGCAATCATGATATCATCACGACAACCAATGACATCATTGAACATAATTTTCGGATAGTCGGGATTGACTCCCTTTACCAAATCCTCTGCATTCTTCATCCACACATCAGTTCCATGAGATAACCCTGAAACTTTGATGATTTGACTGATGGAATCTGGCCGAATCGTCTCTAACATGCCTCGAACAAATGAAGTTCCAAATTCAGGAATTCCAATTGTCCCACTAGATAGTTTATCCACCTCATCATTTTCTATGCCTAAAGCTTCTTTAGAACTAAATAATGAAATGACTTTTCTATCATAATAAGGGATACCATCTACATCATGAAACGGAAAATCTTCTGGATTAGCGTAAACATAATCCATCAATGTTTTCATCACCGTTGGATCATCATGACCTAGGATATCTAATTTCAATAAATTATCTTCGAATTTATGATAGTCATAATGCGATGTGCGCCATACTTGTCCTGTAATATCCCCATCTGAAACAGGTGGATATTGGACAGGAATAATATCCGTATATTCGATATCATCTGGCACAACAACGATGCCACCAGGATGTTGACCTGTTGTTCGTTTAGATTCTGAAAGCATCAACGATAACCGTTCTAACTCGACTTGACGTTTGAATACACCTATTTTTTGATAATAATCTCTGGCATATGCAAAGGCCGTTTTCGATTGTACTGTACTAACTGTACCTGCTCGGAAGGCATTATCGATTCCAAAAGTCTTTTGGCAAAACAAATGCGCTTGAGCTTGATACTCGCCTGAAAAGTTCAAATCAATATCCGGTACCTTTTCTCCCGTAAATCCTAAGAACGTTTCAAATGCAATATCTACACCCGAACGACTCAATTCTTGACCACATTTTGGACATCGCATTGGTATTAAGTCCATACCAACGCCTACTTTTTGAAGTTCTACCTCAATTTCAGCTATACTCTCTTGTTCATATGCTTTCTTCTCTTCATCCGTAAATTTGAAAGCCGTAAAATGGCAATCTGGATTGGTACAATAATAATGCGGTTTGAGTGGATTGACTTCCGTAATTCCCATCATTGTAGCTACAAATGAACTTCCAACCGAACCTCTACTTCCTACAATGTATCCTGCATCATTGGAGTTTTTAACGAGTAAATGGGAAATATAATATACAGAGAAATAGCCATGTCCAATAACAGCATCTAATTCTTTATCTAACCTAGCTTGTACATATTTAGGAAGAGGGTTACCATACATTTTATAAGCGGTTTGATAGGAAATATCATATACCGCATGTTTCATGGAGGCTACACCATTTTTATCCAACATAAAGTCATCACGAGGTACGTACAATTGATCTGGGAAAAGAGGATAACTTTCGATCATATCACCAATTTTATTGGTATTGGTTATTACAATTTCATATGCCAACTCACTAGGTAAGAAAGCAAACGCCTCTAGCATTTCGGAAGTACTTCGGTAATGCATATCTAATGTTCCCTGATAATGCGATAATTCATGAGGTCCTCCACCATTTGGACGAGCGACACTTAAATACACTTTTCGAAACTGTGCATCGGACTCTAACAATTCATGAACATCACCTGTTGCTACAACCAACTTATTTTTGGACTTGGCTGCGGTAATTATATTTTGAATCAATCCTTGAATCATTTGTAGTGCTTCTTCTTCAGACCACATATCAAACAAATGCATATAACAACAAGGAGGTTGAACCTCTATATAATCATAAAAATCCATTGCCTCAACCAATTGATCGTATGTTTTTTCAAGAGCTAATCGGAAAATTTCACCATTGGCACAACCACTACCTACTAAAATATGATCACGATATTGTTCAATCAAACTGCGCAGTATTCTTGCATCCTTTTGAAAATACGTTGTATGTGATTCGGAAATAATCTTATAAAAGTTTTTTAACCCGGCTTTATTTTGAACAAGCAAATTGATATGACTCGGTATTTTATAGCGGAATAGTTCATTTTTTGCAACTAAGGCATTGATTTGATTGTAGTTATCTATGCCTGCGTCTAATAAATCTCCTAGCATTTTGACAAAAATATTTCCGGTTGTCTTGGCATCATAAACAGCACGATGTTGTTCATTTGGTTCTACTTCTACTTTTAAAAATTTGCCTACAGCCCGTAAATTATTTTGTTTGAATGCTCCACCATACAATCCTCTTGCAAGCATCATCGTATCAATACATGGCATAATACCTTTAAATATACCCAATTTTTTCAGTTCAGCATAAATAAAATCAGTATCAAAATGAGCATTATGCGCAACCAATATCGTTCCTTCTATAAAGGTCAAAAAATCTGGTAATACATCTTCAATCGGTAACTGGTCATAAAGCATTTCATTTGTGATATGGGTAATATCAGTGATACGTTGATGCACTGGTTTCTTTGGTTTGATTAAACTAGAAAATTGATCAATCACTAACCCATTTTTAATTTTAACCGCACCAATTTCAATAATCTCATTAAAAGGTATGTATAAACCTGTCGTTTCGATATCAAATACAACATATGTGGCATCTTTTAACTCTATACTTTGTTCAGTAAAAGCAATATCTAGACTTTTTTCATCAATATAATAGCCTTCTACTCCAGCAATCGGTTTGATTCCTTTTTTGGCACAAAGTTTAAATAACTCTGGTAATATATGACAGTTGGCATGATCTGTTACCGCAATCGCTTTGTGTCCATAATTTTTGGCTTGATCTACATACTCTTCTACTGACATCATGCTATCTAATACACTCATCTTGGTATGGGCATGTAGCTCAATCCGCTTGACTAAAGCTTCATCATACCGTACTCTTGAAACGTCTCCACCCAATACCACAATTTGATCACACATGATAACTACATCTTTGGCAAAGTCATCCCAAATCATTTTTCCTTTGATTTCTAAACGGGTATTGGGTTTTAGTTTTTCTTTATATTCAGCAATTTCTGTATCTTTGATAAATCGTTTGATCAGCACAGAATCGGTGTAATTGGTAATGGTGGCCACCACAAGCGTAAACTCTCTGCCTTGCTTGGATTTGATATTTCGAATTTCGCTTGACACTAACGTACCTAAAACCATCACTTTATCAGTACCATTGATTTGCGTAAATTCAGCTACTTCCATACTATTGGTTGGAATATCATTGATCTGAATGGATATAAATTGCCCTGTATTTTTATACCGAAAGGCATGTTGAACATGATCTTCTTTCATACTTTCACGTTTTTGACGATATGCTTCTGCACTTCTGGTTTCATCAAGACTCTCTTGCACTTGTTGCCTTTTTTGACGAATCTCTTTTAAATTTCTTGCTTCTTCACTAATTTCTATCTCAAAGTGAACAAATGAAAGACCATAATTGAGGAAAAATTGCTTAATCAACAATAAATTTTCTTCCACGTTTTTTTTGTCTTCCAATGTCGCTACAACAAAACAAATTGTATTATTTTCATATTTTGAAAAATAACTTTCTAAAATCATAACCCCTTTTTTGGCTTCTTTACAGATACGAATAGCCTCAGTCAAATACGCCTTCAAATCACTTTGACTCATTTGATAATGCTGCTTACACGCTTCAGTATAACCAATCGTATATTTTATCGTATCTACAGAAACACTTTGTTTGACATATACAGTTACTTTTTCTTGCATTTCAAATACCGTATGGGGATCTAGAATTTCCGAAAATGAAAGGCAGAGCCGACAAGACTTATTTTTCTCATTAATGATCACATTCTCTAGTCTTCCCGTTTGAAGCGAGTCTGTTAACACCAAACCACTCTGGGTAAAAATTTCCATCAATTTTTGATCTTGTTCAATCATTTTTATCCTCCCTCTTTTCTACCTTTTGGGCTATTTGAATACAATTTCCATACATATCTATCGTTTTTATGAATCGAAATCCTTCCTCTATGGTCAGTGGAATCAATCGATTATAGTACTGCTCTACCACTTCAACTGGCAAATGATGTTCCGTTTGAAGAAGATTGCGCAGCAATACCCTTTCTTTACAGACTGCCAAATCAGGTAAAAAGAAATAGCACCCTATATCGAAAGCATTACAATAGTGCTGGACTTCTTCTTTTAATCTAGACCGAACTCCAGGTGTAATACTTGTTGCGTCAAAAATAACCTCTCTACCCTGATTTAATTCCTCTGCACAAAGTTGATAAGCTAGTGGCCATATGCCTTTTTCAGGGGTTTCAGGATGGGTTTCTCTGATGATATCAGTTGAAATCAGTTGAATTTTCTTTTCAATCGCCAGTTGTTTGGCAAAGGTCGTTTTTCCACTGCCTTGAATTCCTACCATCAAATGAATTGTACACATAGTTTTTACCTCTTCTCATTGTTTGATTATATCTGCGATAATTGGCGATAAATTTCTAAAATAAAAGGGGCTTTTTTTCGGGTATAGGCTTGTCTATCATCAGGATATTCTGCAGCAAGAGATATCTTCAATGCTTGGTAGGCCAAAGCCACTTCTACATGCGTATTCAAATAATCCCGAAATCCAACCAATTGATCAAACTCATCATCCCTTTGATCATAACAATGAATATGTTGTAATGATATTTGATCAAGACCCCGTAATACAAATAAAATATGGGTGCTTTTCCCTCCTTGAGGACCACAATCATCATATCCTTTTTGAACCAGTGCTGCTTTATCTAGTGCAGTGAATGACTTGACCTTAACAGCAACATCTAAAATGGGTTTCGCACAAATGCTAGGAATAGCGGTACTTCCCACATGCTGAATATCTAAGATGTTTTCTTTCCAACATGACTTGAGTATGGCTTGAACTTGTTCAAATTCTTTATTCCATGCTGTATTGTGTGGTAAGAGTCTCACACGATACCGTTCAACACCTTCCATAACTTCCTCCTAACGGATCAATAATTCTTCAATACTATAAATTTGCGTGGCGAGTCTTTCCACAAAATCTCTTTCATGGCTCACAAAAATAACCGTCCCATTGTACTTTTGAAGTGCAATTAACAATTCTTCTCTAGCCACTTTATCCAAATGATTGGTCGGTTCATCCAAAATCAACACATTGGCTTTTTGCATCATCACCTTGCATAATTTGAGTTTCGATTGTTCACCACCACTCATTGTTTTGATGGGTTGAAGGGCTAAATTTCCAGTAATTCCCACTCTTGCTAAAACGCTCCTAATCGCATATTGATCCATCAATGGATATTGATTTTGAATTTCTTGAACAGGCGTAAGCATGGGATTTTCAAAATAATTTTCTTGTTCATAATAAGCAATTTGTGCACGGTCTACAAAATGAAATTCACCTTGTATAGGCCGAAGTTGCCCAACCAAGGTTTTCAACAATGTACTTTTGCCAATGCCATTAAATCCCGTGATAGCCAATTTGGTTCCACTTCGAATTTCAAAATCTATTGCGGGTAATAAGGAAAAGTCATAACCAATCTCGAGTTGTTTTACAACTAAAAAACGCTCTGATCCAATGGGTGCATAATTAAAATGCAAATTCAAATGAATGTCACTACTTTTAGGTCTTTCGATGACTTCTATTTTTTCCAATCGTTTTTCTCTACTTTTGGCCTGTTTAGCCGTCGATGTCTTTACTTTATTTTTAGCGATATACGCTTGTAGTTCTTTGATTTCTTTTTGTTGAGCATTGTATTTCCGTTCTTGTTCTTCATCTTTCATGAGTTTCTTCAAACGATATTCTTGATAATTGCCCTTATATTTGGTGATTTTCCCACCTTCAATTTCAAGAATATGGGTAGCCACATGGTTTAAGAATTCTTGATGATGGGAAACAATTAAAAAATTACCTTGATATTCTTTTAAGTATTTTACCAGCCAGTCCACATGAACCGTATCCAAAAAGTTGGTTGGTTCATCTAAAATCAATAAATCGGGTTCTTCTAACAATAACTTTGCCAAAATCACTTTGACCTTTTGTCCCCCCGATAAGCGTCCTAGTGGTGTTTGCAAACCAAATTGAACAATTCCTAGACCAGAAACAATACGCCCAATCTTTGAATCCACCGCATAAAAATCATTTCTTTCTAATTCTTCGCGAATTTGCGTAGTTAATCGAACATATCGATCCATTAGTATCTCATCTGATGTTTCGTTTAAAGCATCTAAATATTGATTCATTTGTTGTTCTTGGTCATATAAATGAGAAAATGCCTGCTTTACATATGCATCTATTGATATTTGCTTGTCTACTTTCATATATTGATCTAAATAACCAACGCGAATGGATTGATCAAAGGTAATACTCCCACTATCAGGAATGACTTTACCACAAAGTACTTGAATCAATGTCGTTTTTCCCACT
The DNA here is from genome assembly GCA_949879765.1 of uncultured Bacilli bacterium. Classification (GTDB taxonomy): domain Bacteria; phylum Bacillota_I; class Bacilli_A; order ML615J-28; family CAG-313; genus CAG-313. The sequence goes on along the minus strand of CATLBQ010000001.1, from coordinate 56,600 downwards.
CCATTATTTCCAACCACCCCTATTTTTTCATTTGGCAAAACGCGAAATGAAGCATTTTGAAAAAGTTTTTTCTTGTCAAATGTGAGCGATAAATTTTCTACTGTCAGTAACATTTCGCATTCTCCTTTTATATGATTGAATAGATTTATTCCATATTTTGAATTTGGTCAAAATAAAAATGCATCTTTTCCAATTGATGCCTTGCTTTTGCGACATCTCCTGTGGTATAATAGACGCTTTTTCCCTGTGATGAACCATCTTGTTGCACTTGGAATCCTCTTTTTTTGAGCAAATCAACAATGGGTTCACCACTATCAACGAGTTGAAGTGACGGCGCCATTTGCGCAATCATAGGGCGAATCCACTTAAAATGTGTACACCCCAAAATTAGTGTATCTGCTTCTTGAAGTTGTTGTAGATAACTATGAATCAAAGTATCTATTTCTTGCGATGAAAAATTCATTTGTTCAATCAACGGCACAAGCTGACTACAATTGATAGCTACTTCTAAATGAGGAGACAAATATTTTTCATATAGTTTACTTTCCACTGTCAATTGGGTAGCAAATAGCGCAATTTTTTGATTTTTACTCTGTCGCAAAGCCCATTGTGCTGTAGGGGCAATGACTCCAATTACATGAGTATCTTCAGCACAAATATCAATGATAGAAGCTGTAGCCGTATTGCATGCTACAACAATCCAAGTAGCACCTAATTGTTTCAGTGTCTCAATATACTTTAACGTAAGAGCACGCACGACTGCTTTTGGCTTTACACCATATGGCAAATGAGCCTCATCTGCTAAATACAACATATCTAGCTCTTGAAACTGGCTTCTGATTGCTTCATATACAGAAAGTCCACCAATTCCAGAATCAAATATACCTATTTTTTCTTTCATATCTTACCTCACTGGTAATGATATTTATGTATCTTTTTATGATATTATACCATAAAGGAATGAAAAAGGAAACCAAAGCACAAGAAAAAATGTGCCGAATCGACACATTTATCTTAATGTTACTGTTTCTGTAACTATTTTATTTAATCGTCTTGAATAATACGTAATCTCCACTTTGGAACCCACCACATAATCTGTCAATGCATTCAGTTTTCCAGTCAGTATAGTCATTTGCGTCAAAGGCTCATCTTCAAATGCCAAGATAATATCATCTTTTTGTAAACTGGTTTGACTCATTGTTCCATTTTCAGTGACGTCTGTAACATAAATACCATAAGGTTTTACCGACCCATATATCGTTGTAGGGATTTCTTTTAACTGATTTTGAGCAATGATTGCATTGGATAAATTTCTTACTTCAATCCCTACAATCCCTAGTCTTGGTCGTACAATCGTCTTTCCTTGTTCTAAATAGTTCTCAAGCAAACTCTTTACAATATTAGCAGGTATAGCAAACCCCATATTGTCTATTTTATCATCAACAATTTTGAGTGTATTGATGCCAATTAATTTACCATCAATTGTAAACAATCCTCCACCACTATTACCAGGGTTGATGGTCACATCATGTTGGATATACGCAGCATTAAAGTCATTAACCTTGTCTCCATCTGTATCTTCACTAATATAACGAAGTTCGCCACTGATGATACCAAAAGTAACCGATCCATAGTATTCATAGCCATCTGGATTACCAATCGCTATTGCAAATTGTCCTTTTTGAATGGCATCGCTATCCGCAAATTCCACTGGTTGAATCAGTGTCGTATGTTGGAATTTAACCAAAGCAATATCTACTTTTGTATCATAGCCCACAACTTCTGCTTCGATTTCTATATCTTCATTGCCCAAATAGGCATATGTTTTGTAAGTATATCCTTGATTGGCTCCTGTAATCACATGACGATTGGTAACAACATAATACGTATAGGAATTGACTTTTCCCTCTGCATTATAATTGGTTTCTCTTTTATAGATTACACCACTACCAATCGATTCGGTATCTTCTGATGTAATCAAATGTCCATTGATCATTGTCTTGTAATTGGCTTTGAGTGTAATCCCAATTACACTATTTTCTAGCATTTTGGATGTGTTTAAAACACAACTTTCTAAATCTGCTATTGTAATATTTTCATATTGAACCACCTTATTGGTAATTTCATTTTGAACCTGATTTTTTGTATGAGAGGAACGTGATTGTAATACACTACATCCTGTCAACACAGCAAGTGATAGCAACATCGCTGTTGCCATCATCCATATTCTATTTTGTTTTTTCACTTTTACATCCCCTTATATCTTTTAAATTATAGAAAAAACAGGCATATCACGAAAAAACGAGAGAAAAGAACGTGTATATGCCCATTTATAAATACGATGAGAGTGTGTTTAAATTACTTTAAAATTGAAGGAAAGAAGAATGATTCTCTCTCATCGGCTGATTAAGCACTTATATTATATCAAGCTAATGTGTAATTAAACTGATAAAATCCAAAAAAAATAGTAAATTTTTGCTAATACTTTATTTTTTACTAGAAATTGGCATTTTAAACCAAAATGTGCTACCTTTTCCTAGTTGAGACTCTACACCATAGGCAAACTGATGACATTCGAGAATACCTTTGACAATGGAAAGACCTAAACCAGAACCTTGAATTGACCTATGGTGTGCTTTATCAATACGATAATAGCGATCCCATATACAAGATAAATCTTCATCCTTGATACCAATTCCGTGATCGACAACCGCAATTTTTACTTCACCTTGTTCTATCGTTTGAATGACTTCAATATTTGTAGAGCCATTGCTATAATTGATAGCATTGTGGATAAAATTATAAATCACTTGTTCGATTTTTTGTTCATCAGCAGTTACATCCACCTTTTGATCATACAAAAATTGAATATGAATGCCAGTATTTTCATTGAATTTTTGAATGCGCTCAACTATATCGATGATATCATCGGTCATGCAATAGGTTTGCGATTGCATTTTCACGGTCTTCGCAGAAAGTTTAGACAAATCAAGCATGTCATTAACCAATAAATTCAAACGATTGACCTCATCAATAATAATTTGTAAATTTTCAGGATTATTCTCGCCTGGAATATCTTTCATCATTTCCGCATATCCCGTAATCATTGTCAGTGGTGTACGTAAATCATGAGAAACATTGGCCATCAATTCTCGCCTCAAATCCTCCGTTTTTCGCAACTCCTCAATGGTATTATTTAGCGTTTGATTCAATTCATCTATTTCTAAATAGCCATTGCCTTCAAATACGACATCGTAGTTTCCTTTGGCCATCACCTTGGCTGTTGCATTTAACCTCGCAATGGGTTTAGAAATATATTTTGATAAAAATATAGCGATAACTGTTGATAGCACAATCACAATAGCACCAATATAAGTCAACTGCATTTTCAAAGTTTTGACAACAGAACCAACTGGTATTAGTTTATTATCCAATATCAATAAATATTCATTTCCATCGGAAAGTTCGACGAAAGCACAACACATGATTGATTCTGTTCTACCTGATAAATCCTTGATAAGCGTTCGTTTAGAATTATCCATATTGATCAATTGAACTTTACCAAATCTAGCATCGGGTAAACTTGAAAATATCGCATAAAATTTTTTATAAGAAGCATCACTTGCTTTTCGCCATATCTCACTGATTAACTCATAATCCAATCCCTCAAATGAGCTACCTGAATATGTTTTATATACTAGATTTTTATCCGCAATAATCAAACTCTCACCACTAGTTACATATATGGTCGTCTTGGGTTTTCCATATAAATAAATGGCCGTTTCTTCTTCGACTGAAACATTTTCTAATTCATAACAAAATGGATTTTCCGTATTTGTAAACACACTCAAATCCTTTCCTTTTATCTCCGAATCGACTTGGGTAATCAATCCTTCCATCCGGTTCATTTTATTCGAACGATAAATGGTTTCTAGCAAAGTAATTTGAAAGACAATAAAGACCGCTGCAATCAATGCGGCAAACAAAAATATCGTGACAAATAACTTCCATTTTAAACTAATTTGTCTCAGTATCAAAACGATAACCTACCCTTCTTATCGTAACAATATTATCCGCATAGCCCGCTATTTTTTTACGCAATGACTTCATATGTGTATCTAATGTACGATCATCACCATAATAATCGTAACCCCATATTTTTTCAAGAAGTTGTTCTCTTGTTACAGCAATATTGGCATTGCGAATCAAATACAACAAAAGTTCATATTCTTTGGGTGTCAATTCAATCCGATTTCCATCAATATAAAGAATATGAGCACTCAAATCAAACTTTAATGTCTTATACTCTAAAATTTCATTTTTATCTGCACCTTGTTTGTCCATTTTATGTTTGGAACGACTCAGTACCGCATGCACACGCATCATCAACTCTTTAGGGGAAAATGGTTTCGTCACATAATCATCAATGCCTAGGTCAAATCCATAGAGTTTGTCATATTCTTCACTACGTGCTGAAAGCATAATGATTGGAACACTTGAAAACTTACGGATTTCTTTAACGGCCGAAAATCCATCTAATTCTGGCATCATGATATCCATAATCACCAAATCATATTCGCCTTGGTGAACTTTTTGAATGGCTTCTATTCCATTCGAAGCGGTGTCAAATTCATAATTTTCAAATGCAGCATATTTTTTGACCAATTCTCTGATATGCATTTCATCGTCTACGATTAATAATTTTGCCATATTTTCACCTCTTGCCTATTATACCATAATTTTGTTATTTCTTCGTGAAATTTAACTGAATTTTTCGTTATTTATCACTAAATATGAAAGCGATATCTTTTTCGTAAGTTTTGACGAATTGACTTTTTTTTGGTATAATTAATTGATAAGTATATTGGAGGTATTATGGAAAATATAGAAAAAAACAATTCAAAACAACTTGAAAAAGACAACAAAATGCGCACCACTCCAATTGGAAAATTACTATTCACAATGGCATTACCTGCCATTTTTTCAATGCTTGTACAAGCTTTATATAATGTAGTTGATAGCCTCTATGTATCGAGAATTAGCGAACACAGTAATGACGAATTGAACGCATTAAATTATGCCTTTCCCATTCAAATGATTTGTTTGGCCATTTCTTTAGGTATTGGGATTGGTGCAAGTTCAGTCATTTCCAGAAGACTAGGTGAACGCAATCAAGCGAGTGCTGATTTGGCTGCCAAAACAGGAATTATCTTATCGATTATTGCCTATTTTATTACACTAGCATGTAGCTTTTTTGTCCCTACTTTATTCATGAAAATCTATACTGATTCAAACGAAGTAAAAGCGCTCTCGATTCAATATTTGACTATTGTAATGGCCTTTAGTATTGGTAGTTATCTAGAAGTCACCATCACCAAAATCCTTCAAGGCACAGGAAATATGATCGTTCCTATGCTTTCACAACTGATTGGAGCCATCACCAATATTATTCTTGACCCTATCTTTATTTTTGAACCAGGACAAGGACTCGGTCTTCCTTTTGGTTTAGGTCTTGGTGTTTCGGGTGCCGCCATCGCTACCGTCATCGGACAATGCGTTGCTGGAACATTTGTTATTTCTGTGATTTTATTTCAAAAACAACAAGTCAATTTTAATTTAAAAGACTTTCGATTCGAAAGCAAAACCTTACAAGATATTTTCAATGTGGGAATATCCGTTGCTATTATGAATTCCATCAATGCTTTAACCACCATTATCTTGAATTTGATTTTGTCATCAAGTGGTGTAACCATTCTAGGCACTTATTTTAAAGTTCAATCCTTTATTTTTATGCCGATATTTGGATTGACTCAAGGGGCTATGCCTATTATGGGCTACAATTTTGGCGCCAAGTTAAAGCATCGTTTCTTAAAAACCGTCCAGTTATCCTTAATTGTTTCATTAAGTGTGATGACTTTTGGTCTTCTTCTTTTTCAATTTGGTTCTAAATCGATTGCGAATGCATTTCAATTGGGTGATACTACACCACTTGCTGTGCAAGCATTTCGAACCATTAGTATTTGCTTTATTCCTGCCGCTATTTCTATCATTATTTCGTCCATGTTTCAAGCAATCGGTCATGGCTATAAATCGATGCTAATGAGTCTCTTGCGACAAGCTGTCATTTTGATTCCTTGTGCCCTCTTGCTTAAACTAATTACCCATTCCGATCAAGCAGTTTGGTGGTCTTATCCCATTTCTGAAACATTGTGCTGTTTGATTTTCGTCGTGGTAGCCCTTGTTACAATTCAAAAAATATCCTCCCATTTTTCTAAATCCCATCAAATGGAAACAGATATATTATAAATCAACGAGTCAAAAGGTATGATATACTTTTTGACTTTTTTATATCTTTTGCAAAATTATGCATTTTTTGATATAATATATCTATCAATATGTAAACGAGGAGAATTTATGGAATTAGAAGAAAGAAAATTAAAATTAAATACAAAAAACACATTATATATAGGATGCGCCTTTTTTTCCATCTTGATGCTTTGGCAAATGTATAACAATTATTGTCCTTTATTTTTGGACTACTTATTGCGTGATCAAACGGGAAAAAGCAATGAATTTATTATTGGTATTATTATGGCCTCCGATAATGCTTTAGCGATTTTTATGCTTCCATTATTTGGTGCCTTATCTGATAAAACCCATACCAAAATGGGAAAACGAATGCCTTACATTGTGATTGGTATGATTTTATCAGCACTCCTCTTCCCTATGATTGCGGTAATGTTTTATTTGCATTCTTTAGTTGGAGTGATTATAATGATGGCACTCATTTTGATTATTATGAATATGTATCGTAACCCCGCTGTTGCCTTAATGCCTGATGTTACGCCAAAACCCCTTCGCTCAAAAGCCAATGGAATTATCAACTTTGTAGGTTATCTTGGCGCCATTCTTGCTGGTGGGCTAGCCATGTTTTTAAAAATTGCCGATAATTCTAAAGTACAAAACTGGGAACCAACCCAACCAGAAAACGCCATCATTGCCTTTTGTATTGCAAGTGCATTTATGGTCATTGCTTTGATTATTTTATTATTCAAAGTCAATGAAAATAAATTACTTCAAGAAAACCAAGACGATATTGCTTATGGTGAAAAATTAAGTGAAGCGATGGGTGAAATTACAGAAGATCAACCATTAAGTAAAGCCGACAAGAAAAATCTAGTTGTTTTAATATTGGGTATCCTATTTTGGTATATGTCATTTAATGCCATTGAGACATTCAATAGTCTATTTTGCAAAAATATTTTATTAGACGAAGGGATTGCCTCTACCATTGTCATTATTTTAACGGTATCTTCTATTGTTACGTTCTTGACTTCGATTAATCTTCCAAGTAAAATTGGCCGAAAAAATACTGTATTACTGGGTATTGCTGGCCTAGTTATTGGTTTTTTGGGCATTCTAATCTATTTATTTGCAAATGGTGTATTTAGTGATGGCTATCATGAAAAAATTGCTGCGAACCATAATCAACTTTTCTTTAGCGTTATTCCGATTTATTTACTCATTGTGGTATGTGGTGCTGGTTGGGCTTTGATTAACGCCAACTCATACCCTATGATGGTAGAAATTTCAACTAGCAAAACCATTGGTAAATTCACAGGATATTATTACACTGTATCTATGGTTGCACAAACCATCACTCCCATTTTAATTGGGCTCATTATGTATAACAGTCAAGCAAGTTTAAAACTACTTTATATTTATTCAGCTATTCTTATGGTTTTGGCCTTTGTCATTATGTTTTTTTATCAAGAAAAAAAGGCACCGAAAAACAAAGCCAAAAAGAAAGCGATAGGGTTTGATGCCTTAGACGTTGATTAGCCAATAAAAAGACTATATTTTCTAATGAAAATATAGTCTTTTTTATCTATTCAATTGCTCTAAAACCTGTTTGACCTCTGCTTCTGTTTCTATTGTAAATACCAATAGAAAGCGATGAATGCCATGTTTTTTTAACTTCTTTTGGTCATGTAGCCAGTTACGAATATGGTAATCTAAAATACGTACACTACAACCATATCTTTTATCTGTCAAAATAGGAAATTCATTGCCATACGCATCTGCCAAAGCATATTCGCCTTGACACGCACCACACTGTTTTTTCTCATATCCTTTGACTTTAGATATCATACAATGTTGTGTAACCATTACATCCATCCTTCCATATATCATAACCCCTATATCGATAGGCATTTGACCTATTGGAAAATGACACACTTGCTCCATAGATAATTCATTGGACAAATACACACATTGGATACCCGCATGAGCTAAAAAAGAAATTGCCTCTGGATTGACTACATTTAAATATGGTGATGCTACCTGACCATAATCTAGTTGAGCTAAATTATGAATCAGTCCCTCTTTACCTTGAACAATATTTAAGCGATTATAATTTTGATGTTCACTCTCATAATCCGTATACAAGGTTTTTATCCCCCAAGTTTGACAAATCTTTGCTTGTTCTTGGGTGTGGACAATGGCTTCTATTTGAAATTGATGAGAAATGATTTCAACAAATGGTTCGATATAAGGCTGGGTTCTTCTTGGCTGATCAGCTAAAATAGCACAACAAAGCTCCTCAATTGCCTTTCTTCGTATGGCATTAAGATCTTTTACCGATACAAATGCCATTTGATCATAGTCCACTGTTCTTTTTCGCAAAACAAAAGGAGTATCTTTCCATTTATCCAATTTGTCTACTAAAACAGATGCTGTTACAGGCTGCTTGGCATGCTCTCCTAAAATATCCCCTTGAATAGTAACCTGATGTAGGCCATCAGTTACCATCAATGAAAGAGGATGATGTAACCTAACGCACAAATGAACATCCACCGCTAAGCGATTGGGTTCTTCTTTTATACTCGCATCTACTGCTTGTTGCAATAAACTGCTTTGCGTTTTAACAACTTCAGCCCCTACTTTTTGCCGATGAGCTAGAGGAATACAAATGGTTTCACCTGGATATGCGACTTCGCGTTTTTCTTGCTGGACATAAAATATCGATACAACAAATCCTACCTCTTCTTTTCCTTTTATTCGGATGGCATCTTTTACCTGTAAAGGTGCAGAAAGCAAGATTTCTATTTCATTCGGTCGCACTGCAATTACCTTTCCCAAAACTGAACCTTGGTGATTGACACTGATGAGATTGGTCAACTGGGCATTGGTTTCATGCATGAGATATCCTTTGGTAAATTGGCGATTAAATACCGTATATAAATCGGTTTGCTCTTTTTGAATGAAGGTATCATACATTCCTGCTTCCAGTGCGTCTAGTGCTTGTCGATAATGCTTGACTACCCAGTAGACATAAACTTTGCTTTTCATTCTGCCTTCAATTTTAAAAGAGCATGCACCGCTTTGTGTTAGTTCTTTTAAATAAGAAAGCGTGTTTAAATCTTTCATCGAAAGAAGAGACATTTTTTTTGAAATTGCATGATGATTTTCCAATAATGTATATTGTTTTCGGCAAGGTTGTGCACACTGTCCCCGATTACCACTTCTTCCGCCAATCGTATAACTCATCAAGCAATTGCCAGACGATGCAAAACAAAGTGCACCATGCACAAATATTTCAACTTCAATCCCCGTTTGAGCGATAGCTTGTACTTGTTCAAGTGACGTTTCACGAGCCAGTACGACCCTTTTTACACCCACATCTCTTAAAAATTGAGCACCTTTTGAATCAAATATATTCATTTGCGTTGAAGCATGAACTTCAAAATCTGGATAATGGCGCCGAATATAACGCAATACCCCTAAATCTTGAACAATCAATGCATCTACTCCCATTTCATACAAAACGGAAATATATGTAGTCAAAATAGACCATTCTTCTTGATATACAATGGTATTCACCGTTACATAGATTTTAACGCGACGCAGGTGAGCATAGATAACAGCTTCTTTTAATTCTTCTTCGGTAAAATTAGGTGAAAAAGATCTTGCGCCAAATTGTTTTCCTGCCAGATACACCGCATTAGCACCTGCTTGTATAGCGACCTTGAGTGTTTCTAAATCCCCAGCTGGGGCCAGTAATTCTATTTTTTTCATATGCACTCCTTAAAAAGACATACCATTAGTCAGCTAATGGTATGTTTCAAATCCCCTATTGATTTTCTTTGATTAGTCTCTTTGTAAAACAAATGATTCTATTCACTTCTGTAAATCCCATCGCACGATGAAATGCAAAACTACAATGATTTTCCAATGGACAATCGCTTGCAAATTCCACACAGCCTTTTGTCTTAGCCCAATTTTCGCATGCCAATACTAATGCTTTAGCATATCCCTTATTTCGGAAATTTTCCTTTACAAAAATACCTTCTAAATAACCGACTGGAGTTGTTTTGGTTCCTTCTACATAATCATATCGCAATTGACATTGTGCAAATCCAACAGCTATCTGCGCATCATATTTTAAGAAAACTTGGCCATCAGCTGTTGCAAGAATATCATGGAATTCTTCTTTTAGTTCTTCTCTATCTGTCTTCTCCCATAATAAACTCGCCAATTCAACTATATCTTCTATATCATTTAGTGTTGCCTGTCGAATCATTTTATACCTTCCACAATCTTAGCATTTTTTGCTCATATCTAGAAACTAATCGACGATATTTTCTACCTTTTTCACCGTTTCATCCTTCATAATATATAAAATACCAATGGTATTTTTCCCACAGTGCGAGCCTATTACACACCCAGCAACGGTTTCATAAATATGTTCTATTTCACCTGCTACATCCTGGATTAAACTTTTGATGTATGCTGCACCTTCATACGCAAATGTATGGGTAATAAAAACAAATTCTTTGTCAATTTTATCAAAATCTTTGAGGAACATATGGGTCATTCCCCTTTGTGCTTTGGTAATGCTACCAATAAATTTTGCGCCTACTTGCATCGTTTTTTCGCGTACAACAATCATCGGCTTTACCCGTAATACTTTCGAAAAAGCAAATTGCACAGCAGTACAACGACCACCTTTATACAAATAGTCCATTGTATCAATAACAAATTGTGATTTTACCCTCGGCACAATTTCTTCTAATTGCCTAGCAATTTCTTGAGCACAAAGACCTTCGTCTCTCATTCTTGCGGCCTTTAATAGTAATAAGCCTATACCCGTTGATAAATTTCCACTGTCTACTACAAATATTCTAGTTGCATCGAGTTCTGCTTGAACCAGGGCGGCTACTTGAAAGGTTACAGACATTTTTGAACTAATACCTGTGTATACAATATCATATCCAGCATCTAGATAGCGCTGAAAAAAAGATTTGATTTCTCCATAAGAGCAAGCAGATGTTGTGGGTAAATTCCCGTCTTTTTCTACTCGTTGATACAATTCTTCTAGAGTCATATTGACGCCATCGTCATAGCTATTTTCGCCAAAATTCACATGTAAAGGAATTGTATCAATGTGATACGCCTCCAATAAAGCTGGACCTAGATCACATGTACTATCCGATAATATTGCTACCTTATTCATCAAACCATCCTCTTGTTGGAATCAAAATATCGTTTGTTGCTTCCACTTTAGCAATCAAAATATCTCGGAATAAAACACCTGTATTGATTGAATTAGTCCCCTTATAGAAAGGATATGAATTTTGATCAAAAATGTAGTCTATGGTAGCCACTGAATATTTTTGTTGATCATTTAAAGGTTGACCATTGATATAAATAACATTAGACTGCACATCCACATTGGCGCTTTTGACAAGTGTTCCATTGTTTACCAATGTTCTGATATCACTACCATATAATTCTGTTGTTTTTAGCACATTATCAAAAGGCATTATTTCATAAATTTTTGAAACCAAAATATTTTCTCCCATCTCAATCGGGAATGCTTGTGAACGAATACCACCAATATTGATTACTGCAAGATCAGTCTTTGCATATTCCCATAACGCTGTAGCAGCCCAATCTGCAGCACCATACCGCTCTATTCTTGAACTTGCTACTCCAATTACTCTTCCAAAGACAGGGGCGGTTTCTTCTTCTAATTGAGCAACAATTTTTGCAACTCCTTCATGTTTTTCACCAAGGCTTGCTTTCGCAACAGCAGTTCCCCCTGTTACTTGTTTGGTTTCCTTATCAATATTTAAGGTAATAACACCATAATTTTCTCCTGCAGAACCGGTTTGAATATACGGAATACTTACACCATCACTTCGCTTTAGCGTCCCTGTATAGCGAATATGTGTATGACCATTGATGATGGCATCGATTCGTGCATCACCTTCTAGCATTGCCAATTCTTGATTCGAATCCTTTCCTTCATGACCTACCACAATAACTACATCCACATTTTCTTCTGTGCGCAATTTTTGGGTCAAATCACGAATAACAGGAACAGGCTGAACAAATTGATAGGGTGCTATCATTTGCGTTGCAATATCACTTTCATTGCCATAACCCATATAACCAATAATAGCTATTTTGAGTCCGCCTCTTTCAACAATTTGATAGGCCTTTAATCCTTTAGGTAGAGTACCGGTTTCTTTTTCAATGATATTACATCCTAAAAAAGGAAAAGTTGCTTCACCATTACTCGTATTTCCATCTACATATTGATACATTTGATTATATCCCCAGTCAAACTCATGGTTACCTAACGTCATTGCATCAAATTGCATGATGTTCATAATGTCTATAATCGTTTTACCATGATTATAATTAGAAAGGGCAGTCCCTTGAAACATATCCCCTGCTGATACAATTACAGTTGCTTTTGCGGCATCTTGTACTGTCTTAAAATTTTGAGCCAATCGAGCAATACCATATTGACCATTTGTTTCAGCAATTGCACCATGGAAATCATTAGTTGTAAGTATTGTTAATTCTTCTACTACCTCTTTTTCTTGAGGTGGCTTAGGCGTAGTTATGCCACAGCCAATCAAAGCAATAGACAATAGCATAGTTAGCCCTAAACAAGCACATTTTTGTATTATTTTCATATAGTTCCTCTTTCTTTATTTCGTTTTCATTATACCAAATTTTCAATTGAATTTCAACCTTATCACCTTGAATCAGACCTTTTTTTACGTTTTCTACCCCCTTTAAAACAAAATTGCGAATTGACAATTCTTTTTGTTTGCAAATTGCTATGAAATATAGTATAATATATGAGCATAAGTGATGCACCCTTAGCTCAGTTGGTAGAGCAACTGACTCTTAATCAGTGGGTCCAGGGTTCGAGTCCCTGAGGGTGTACCAAAATAAAATCATTAGAACTACCATAAAAGGTAGTTCTTTTTTTATTTGATAACTTAGAATTTAGCAAAAGGACTCCTGTAGGAGTCCTTTTTTATACAACAATAAGTGTTAAAATATTGCTCTTGATGCCATCTACAATAGCTATCACTCGAATCACTGTTCCTACTTCTACTATTTCATCTACAAATATTAGATTCCCAGACAAATAAATTCCTTCGATTTCATCTAAAAGATAATAACGAACACCAGATTCAATATCTGCATCTATAGGTGTGTATTGACAAAATAAGGAATAGACTTTCTTTTTCTCTATATCCGTTTGCTCACAACCGCATACTACATTTTCTAGATTCCGTTTTTCAAGTCGAATATGATAAGCAGGGGAAGTAAAAATTCCTGTACGTATACTTAACCAAATTTCTAAATCAAGTGGTGCATTTTCTGCTATCTTCAATACTCCATCTTCTGATACTGATACATATCGATCAATATGACTCAAATTGGCAACGATTCCATAGTGGATATCACTATAGGATGCATTGTTTGGCTCTACAACAGCTTGCAATGCCAATGTAGATCCCCTTGTCATTTGAAAGGTAGCATCTAATTCTTTACCAGTTTCCTTATTCAAAATCCGCATTGCTTCTATTGGAATAGCTATAATCTTCCATTCTATCGTTTGCGTATATCCTTCAATCGTATTCACTTGAAGCTGAATCTTTTGACCAATATCTTCAAATACTCGTGAAGCAGTTATATAAAATTTTTCTTCTTTTTGTTCCATATGGGCTATATTAGGCGTAAGTAACGTAACATCAAACGGCTCTTTGCATAGATTGGCTGTAGCATTTTCTGGATATATTCTGAGTTGCATAGTGATGGTAGAACCTGAATCCATATAATTTTGATATGGTGTATACGTGATGCGTTGAATCGGAATCCGTATGATATCTAGCACCAATATATTACTTTGTATACCTTCTATCTCGTTTGTTACTTGTAGATACACTTTCGTGCCAATTTCAATTTGAAGAGTTGCTGTTATCATCCACTGATAGATATTCTCTTTTTCAATTGTAAGATAACAATATTCATCCTCCTCATAAAGAGTGCCATCAGCTTTTTCCATTTTCACAATATGGAGAGTATTTTCATTGAGATATGTAGCATCAAAGGGTTGAATGGAAAGTATCATAGCCTTGCTTTCCATCAAACCAAGCTCGACCGAGTCATCGCTTAAAGCTATCTGCATTTGAGCAATAGCTATTGGTGTCTTGAGTACTTGTAGAGAAAGAATTAAATTTTCAACTTGAATATTCAAATATCCTTTATAATTCTTTACCATCGCATCTTCTAATTCAATGCGTATATAAGATGGGTCAGAAACAATAGTTGACTTTATCCCTGAGGAATAAAAAAGCTTACTGTATGAATGTCAACTGGATCATACGTCACTTGATCTTTTATCGTTGTTTTGATGAGTAATTGGGGCAACGTCACTTGTCCCAATTGATCTATTTTCATGATTCTGCTTGGTGCAAATATTTGATCAATCGTTATTGCTTCGTTTGAATAATTCGGAATAGTCAGCGTATCTTTTTCAACTTCCGTTTCAAGAATCAATTCTCTTTTCATGCCATGAAGGGGAAAAGAGGAATCTGGTAGAGGAATGAGGGCTGAATGCTTCCAATTGGCTAGTGTCCAAGTCAACAATATGCCCGTCACCACCGCAAGCAAGCTCGCGACACACAAAATTCTTACTTTTTTCTTCGTCAATATGCTCTTTTTTTTATTCCTTTTATCTACTACGACCGGATCAGATAAAAGCATATGGGCATCCACTTCGAAATACTGGGCGAGTAAATCGAGGGATTCTTCACTCGGTAATCCCAATCCACTTTCCCATTTGGCAATTGCACTCCGACTTACAAAAATTTTGGCTGCAAGTTCGGCTTGTGATATTCCTTTTTGATGTCGTAACGCTTTGAGTTTTTCATGAAACTGCATACTTAATCCCTTCCCTTATCTTTATCATTCAATAGTATTATACCACAAATGAAACAAAATGAACTAGACTTCTCGTGTTACTTTCACTGTTTTGCTTGTTACTTATGCACAAATATCATACAAAAAGGCTGATATTGCTATCATATCAGCCTTTATTCTCATTGATTTTCATTACTCAATGACATAAGCAATATTTCGCCACGTTTTTTCAATCACAGATAATGCATATTCACAATATACACGGGGCACATTGGGGTCATTGCATAAAATGTATAATTCACCATCAACATACCGATACCCTATCGCAACAATCTAATGACCATTTGTGGTATACGTCTTTTCACTAGAAATCATTGTTCCTTTTACACTTAATGCAACCGGTCCAACTGTAGCCAAATGTTCAATCAGTTCATTGACAGAATACATTCTTGCTACATAAGCATCAAAACCATATCCCCCCATCGCTACTGTATTGTAGACCCAGTTACCATAGATTTGATTGCCATAGTCTCTTACGATACTTGCTATATAACGATGTTCAAATTCCGAATCTTGATGCGTAAAATCTAATCCTTTATATTTCAATAACATTGTTGTAGAAGTCGCACTACAAATACTACCACCAATAGTGGGTACAACATTTTGATTCAATTGAGGAACATCATAAAGAATCGATTCAGGAAGTTCTGTTACATCAACAGAATACTGATAATTAGGGATTTCTAATGCAAACGAAACAAGGGAAAGTGCAGGAGATTCTCCTGTTTTTTCATCTCTAGATAAAATCAATTGGAACTGAATGGCGGTTGCTTTTTTGCCATTTAACACCTTTACCTCATCTGTACTTAAACATATCATTCCATTATTTTGATCATGAGATTGATTTTGTAGACCCAATCCCCAAGGACTATAGGTAATAAATTCACTCCATATGCCATCTATTCGGGCCTTCAATTGTAACTCTACTGTGGCATAGGGGCTAGTCACCGCCGACCAAGAGGCAACCAATGAAGTAAACGCTTCTGTTTCTATCACTGGTGAAATGTATTTACCCATTCGTTTTTCTGTTTGTAGCCGCAATTTTTGATTGGAAACTACTAACTCAGGAATATCATGAACATCCATTTCATTCGTTCTTATGATGAGTTGATGTCGTTTATCACTTTCTTCCTTGGCTGCTACTGTAAAATAAAATACTTTATCCAAACTTTCACCTTCTAACGTTAATAAAATATGAAGTTCTATTGCTACTTCTTCTGTTTGACGGATAATTTTTCCTTCATTTGTACAAACAGAAGGTTGATTTGATGTGTATATGGCCTGCACATGATAACTCAAATTGGCATATAATACCAAGTCTTGATAGACTTTTTGTGGAAACGTAAATGTATCCATGACGAGTTGTAATTTTTCTTCCGTTGTATAGGCCAAAACTGTAATTGTATAGGTTTGTTTTATTTCTACCCCTCGAAATACAAATGTAGCTTCTAGTTCAACTTTCCGGTTGGCCGTAGTTTTCGAAATAACCCCCTCATGGGTCATAATATAAGTCTTATTGCTTTTCCACGTAATAGATACGCCTTCTTGTTCAGTCGGTAAAACCAAATTTTGACTAGTTTCTTGTGGTAAAACGAGGTTCGAAATCACTTTATCAATCTGATCTACAGCCTGAAGCATGGGAATCGTTTCTGATACAACCTTGTGGCAAAGTGAGCACTCCTTTTCGCGTATGCCCTCTGTTTCATAGGTGGGTTCTTCAACCAAATGCCATTCACTATACTGATGTTCTAATGGTTCACCAATGGTTTGATGGCAAACTGAACAGGTCTTGGCTTGATCACAAGAAGCGCCCATCCACTGATGCCCAAGCGCATCAAGGATAATTTGGTGCGTAATTACTTCTCCACATTCTGCACAATGTGAACCCGTTGTTAATCCAGGGGTCTCACAACTCGGTAGCACGCCCTCGTCTTCTACCCATTGGTGCTGATGTTTTTCTTTACAACTCATCAGTAGACAACTACCAATGCACAAAACGATTATTCCTTTGATATATTTCATTTTCATCCTTTCCAAAAGTTTAATAGCCTTTTATTTGACTATCTTCCCTTAATTTGCTATAATATTAGAGCGTTTAATAGATGGCTCTGTAGCCAAGCGGTAAGGCGTGGGTCTGCAACACCCTGATCACCGGTTCAAATCCGGTCGGAGCCTCCATCTTACATATCAGAATGCCTATTGGCATTTTTTATTTTTTACTATTTTGATGAAAAACTCCCTATAGGGGAGTTTTTATTTTTTGTACTTTTCAATCACTTCAATGAGTCGATCATATTCTTTTTCTACCAACTCTTGGACAAAGTTTTCAAATGGCACTGGATTTTTATTGACTTTAAATTCTTCTAGTAAATCAAAATATTCTAATCGACGTTTAGCTGGAATACTGATTGGAATATATCCATATTGAATCAAGAAGAAATTCAGAATCAATCTCGCTAATCTGGCATTGCCATCTAGAAAAGGATGAATCTTCGCTAGTTGTAAATGGGCATAAGCAATAGCCTCAAAATCAGTTTTATCCGTATGATTGACATCGTAAATATATTTTTTCATCCGATCATACACTTTGATATAATCACATGGGGTGTGCATTGAACCTTTGATTTTGATATTTACATTTCGATATAATCCACCACCATCTACTAATCCATCTACAATCATTGCATGCAAATCCTTTAGTACGTCTTCGGTTAATATTGGATTCTCATTTTTTTTCAAGTAATCTAACATCATATTATAGGCTTTATAAAAATTAAAAATACTTCGTTTCAAATTCTCATCTATTTTGGTATTGTAACCTCTAACAGTTGAAACAACTTCTTCAAGCGTTGCCATCTTTCCACTTTCCATACCAACTGAATTCTTAGTCAACACACAAGCCAAATTAAAATCAAACGACTGGCGTTCCTCGGTTGGGATGTAGTGGGCATTTTCCTTAAAGTAATTTCTCTTTTCTTGAATATTCATTTGTTATATCCTCCTATCACGAGTATAGTATAACATATTTATTTTAAAAAAGAAAGCGATTTCATTATTTTTTTAATCAGTGGTTGAATCACTACCAGTAATCTCTTCGAATTCTTCTACATTCAAATAACCATGATGAATGTATTTAATTTCACCCTTTTTGAAAAACAAAAGTGTAGGTGCAGTCCTTACTTTGTAGAGGTTGGATAAATCCTGATACGCATCTACATCAATCTCAATAATGCAGATTTCAGGATGGAGTTCTTCGATTTCTTCTAAAACAATGCCCACTCGCTTACAAGTAGGACACCATTTCGTATAAAAATGAAGAACAATCCATTGCTCATTAGATGTCGATATGTCTATTTTTCCATTTTCTATTTCTTGAATATTCATCTTATTTAAGAGTAATCACAGTTACTCCAAACCCTCCTTCTGTTTCTCCTCCATACCGATATGCACCAATATGAGGATTGGATTTCACATACGATTGAACCATTTCACGGATAACTCCTGTTCCAAAACCATGAATAATCGTTGCTTGTTTTAGACCCGTTAACAATAAATCATCAATATATTTATCGAGTGCCTCTTTGGCCTCTTCATAGCGTTTTCCCCGTAAATCGAGTGTAAGCGATACACTTGCTCGC
The DNA here is from genome assembly GCA_949879765.1 of uncultured Bacilli bacterium. Classification (GTDB taxonomy): domain Bacteria; phylum Bacillota_I; class Bacilli_A; order ML615J-28; family CAG-313; genus CAG-313. The sequence goes on along the minus strand of CATLBQ010000001.1, from coordinate 37,668 downwards.
GATTTTTCAATATGAGTACTTCCCGTTTTTCCTTTTACTACAGGCATCCGGTCTAAAACATCAAATTGATCTCTTTTCAATCTCAAGTGCATATTGCCAATCGCAACCTCAAATACCCCATCTTTCAACTGCTTTTGGATGACACCATATTGATCATACGCTGTGATATACACATCATCGCCCACATGTGCATCACGTTCCACTTGTTTTGGAGTGGTACGCTTTTGTTCTACCTCCCCACCCAATTGTTCTATTTTATGCTTTGTTTCAATGATTTGATGAAGTTTTGCATCACCTTTACTGAGTGATTTGGCCGCATCAAGTGCAAGCAAAGCTTCCTTGCTTACTTTTTCAACAAAGGCATCCGCATCTTGTTGGGCCTTGGCTAAAATAGCTCCCCGTTCTTTTTCCATATGCGCCATTTTTTCAGCATATTCCAACTCTTTTTGGTGAAGAATTTGACGTTCTTCTTGCAAACGTTCCATCTTCTTTTCATAAGTTTTCACTTGTTGTTCTAATTTCAAAATCAATTTTCTTGCATCATCTTCGGAAGTAACCGTCATTTGATAGGCATCTTGAATAATTTCTTCTTTTAACCCCAAACGTTTGGCAATGTTAAGTGCATTACTTGCCCCACTCACCCCCAATTTCAAACGATAAGTGGGTGACAATGTATGGGCATCAAACTCCATTGACGCATTGATCACTTGAGGCGCATCAAATCCAAATGCTTTTAGTTGTGAATAGTGGGTAGTGGTAATAAAACTAATTCTATGGGCAATCAAATATTTTAAAATAGCCTTCGCCAAATTGGATCCTTCGATCGGATCCGTTCCAGAACCAATTTCGTCAAATAAGACCAAAGACTGTGGTGTAATTTGATCGATAATTTGTGTAATATTATGCATATGAGATGAAAAGGTGGATAAATTGCTAGCAATACTTTGATCATCACCAATATCACAAAAAATTTGATCAAAAACCATCACCCGGCTATCAGGGTCAGCAGGAATCAATAAGCCAAATTTAACCATGGCACAAAGTAATCCCACTGTTTTTAACAGAACCGTTTTTCCCCCTGTATTGGGCCCTGTAATGATAATGCCCAAGTAATGGTCTCCAAATGAAACATGATTCGGGATAACTTTTTTGACCTTTAGAAGAGGGTGTCGCGCATTCCGCAATTCCAATTCGCATTGCTGATTTAACTTTGGTGCAAATCCATTATAAGACGCAGCAAGCATGGCTTTAGCGAAGACAAAATCAAGTTGACAAATGACATCAAAATTCATTTGTAAATTGTCGACTTCCTCTGCTAACATGTGAGACAATTTCTTGATAATCCGATTGATCTCTTTTTTCTCTTCTTCTATCCATTTGGCTTTTTCTTGCATCAATTCATTTACTGCATACGGTTCAATAAAGCACGTTTGCATACTTGAACTCATATCATGCAAAATCCCTTTGACACTATTTTTATGTTCACTTTTTACAGCCAAACAATAACAATTATCCCGGAGTACGACAGAAGTCTGTGAAAGTTTATTCCCTTCTTTGCCTATGATTTCTTGTAATTTATTTTTTACTTGAATATCCATTCTAGCTAATTTCTTACGAATCGCTTTCAAATCAGGACTTGCATCATCTAAAATATACCCATTTTCATCTACCGATTGGATCAATATCTTTTCAATTGTCGCTTGATAAACGCAAGTTGAAACCAATGACTGATAAAATGTACTAGGAATAGCATTTTTTTGCAAGTGTATGACCATCGCTTGATTGGCACGAATCGTCTGATATAGCAATATGGTTTGATACAATTCTTCACCAGAAAGAATACCATCTTTTTTCAAAACACTTAACAACTCTTCATATGCACAAGACAAATATATCGGTGCCCTTTCACTTCTTCTAAGAATCGCTAAACATTCATCTACATGGCGTAACTCCTCTTCTAAGTAGCCAATATCTTGTGATGGGACTAACGATGCAATCTGTTTTTGTACCCGTGGTAAAATTGCAAATCCCTGAAGTTGATTTAAAATGAGATCTAATTCTAATTTTTGGAAACATATTTTTTGAAAATCAGTCATACTTGACTCCTTTTGTTATCAAATTTTAACCATTTTTTTTTATTTGTGGTAAAATAAAAGCGGTGGTGATCATATGCAATCAAGCGGAAATCATAAAATCAAAGCTACATCAGAACAAATTAACACAATGCTTGCTTATTATCAAGGATATTTAACTTATAATGCAAGTGACTATATTATTGCAAGAGCCAAATTGCCTCATGCAACGATTACCTTTTATAAGACCAATGTTGTGCTCTTTCAAGGTGTTAATGAAATTGCAGAATACAATAGGTGGGCCAAACAATTTGGTTTAACCCTTGACTCCTCCAAAAAAGTTATTCAAACCGACCTTTCCTCATTATCCGCAATCGGTAGTGATGAAGTAGGTACTGGAGATTATTTCGGTCCTATTGTGGTATGTGCGGCTTATGTTTCTTCTTCGATGATTGAACAATTGCGACTTTTGGGCGTAAAAGATTCAAAACTTCTAACTGACAAGCAAATGATTCCAATGGCACTCAAACTTTCACAAATGATTCCTTATTCTATTGTTTATTTAGAACCAGAACGAATCAATTTGCTATCCAAAAAACGCAATAATCTAAATTTTGTAAAGGCTTATTTACATAATAAAGCTATCAATAGTATACTAAAAAAGACTACAGGTGTAAAGTGTGACGCTATTTTAATTGATGAGTTTACACCACAAGAAAAATATTTTGAATACTTGTCCCAAGAAAAAGATGTCGTACAAAATGTGACCTTAATTCCAAATGGAGAAAAGGCACATATGAGTGTTGCTGCAGCATCAATTTTGGCTAGAGTGACTTTTTTAAGAGAATTGAGCAAACTCAGCAAAACCTATGACTTTGAATTTTATAAAGGGGCTGGCCCTGAAGTAGATAAAAATGCCATTTCTTTTGTAAAAGCCAATGGGTGGGATGAATTACGAAAAATTGCCAAAATGAAATTTAGCAATACCGAACGTATTCGTCAATACTTTCTAAACAATCCTATGCCTAAATCTAGACAAGGTAGTTTTTATAATGAAAATTAAAAAGCAAATCAATAGATTTGCTTTTTTCTATTTTTAATTCTTCTTTTCTAGCTGATGCATCATATCTACAAACTCAGATGGAAGCTCTGAGGTAAATTCGAGATACGCTCCTGTTGTAGGATGATAAAAACCAAGTGTTTGGGCATGTAAATACTGACCAAATGCAGTGGTTTGTTTTTTCACCCCATATAAAGGATCATTCAATACTGGATGCCCAATATAAGCCATATGTACCCGAATTTGATGTGTTCTGCCCGTTTCTAGCCTCAGTTCTACTAATGTAAAACCAGGATAACGATCTAATACTTTAAAATGAGTAACTGCTGATTTGCCATCTTCTACTACAGCCATTTTTTGCCGATTATTTGGATCACGTCCAATCGGTGCATTGATTTTTCCAAGATTATGACCAATTGAACCAGTTACAATCGCAATATATTTACGGGTAGTAATCTTATCTTTCAATTGCTCACTCAATATTTTATGGGCATGATTGGTTTTACAGGCAACAAGCAAACCTGAAGTATCCTTATCAATCCGGTGTACTATCCCTGCTCTGATGTCTCCACCTATATTGGAAAGACCATTACAATGATACAACAAGGCATTCACTAATGTTTGATGTGGATGACCTGGCGCAGGATGAACCACCATTCCGCTTGGCTTATTGACAACAATCACCTCATCATCCTCATACACAATATCTAATGGAATATTTTCTTTTACCATATCAATTTCTTCCGTAGGTTTCATTTGAATATGGATACAATCACCATTTTTAACTTTATAGCTCGGTTTTACTACTTTTGTCCCTACGCTGACAAGTCCCATATCAAAATAATCCCTAATTTCACTTCTCGATAGGTCTTCACATACTTCAGCCAAATATTTATCTATTCTAAGTTCCGTATCCTCTGTCTCTACCAAAGACAAATCTACATAATATTGTTCTTGTATCATTGGGCGTTCTCCTCTTGACGAGCATCACTATCTTCTGTTGATTGTTTTTTTGTTTTACTACTAGTTTGAAATACATCAAATAAAACCACAATCGCTAGTAAAATAGTCCCTACAACCAAAAAGGAATCTGCAACATTAAAAATGGGAAAATCCATAAAGGCTGTCTCAATAAAATCGACGACACCATTTGATCGAAAAAAGCGATCAATCATATTTCCTACCGTTCCACCTAGGATAAATGCCAAGGCAAGACTATATAAAGGTTTTTGACGTAAATTAAAGTCTTTCATAAAATATAAGATAACAAAACTTGCCACTAAACTCAAAATCGCTAGCATATTGGTATGATTGGAACACATACTCCAAGCAGCACCTTTATTATAAGCGAGACTCCAATTTAAAAAGCCTTTTATAAAAACGACACTTGACTTCCCTTCTAAATGGATAATCGCTTGAATCTTGGTAAATTGATCTAGAAAAATAATTATCGCCACAAGCAAAAAGCCAGTGACAAAAGGTCCTGTTAATTCAGACAAGAACTTCTTTCGATATTCGCATTTCGTTATCTTCCGATTTTCGTAATTGGCCAATAATTTTTCATACAAAATCGTCGAGAAGGCAATCAAGAGCGCAAAAAGACAAATGGCTATAAAAATAATCACCCAAAATACAGGAGTAATCACTGCGTATTGTAAAAGAAGCGTAATCCAAATCACCAACAAAGGCATAGCGATGAGCAACATAATGGCAAACATACCGAAAGAGGCTTTGACCTCATTTCGAGAAAAATATTCTTTACACTTTTTAAAAAATGATTTCATATTTTCACCTACTTGTATTGTTCTAAATAAACTATAGCATCTGCTAGTGAGGCTATAGGTACCAATTTCATATTGGTCTTTCTTAAACGTTTATAAGATGCCATCGCATCTTGATAATTGGACTCATATTGATAAATATCAGGGTCCATAGAGGATACGGGAACAAAAAAGATATCTGCATGAGCCAAATGGGCCGTAATGACTTTTTGATAAATGCCCCCGATTGCACCTGCATTTCCATAAGCATCTACTGTTCCTGTCCCCACAATCTTGAGGCCTCTTGTCAACGTGTTTCCTGTTAACGATTCGTATACATAAAGCGACTGCATCAATCCCCCACTTGGACCAATGGAATTTCCATATCCCCAACCATATTGAAGATGGGGTTGATCTAAACCCATTGGTTTCGGTAATGTGTAACTATAAGTACCAATACCAAATGAAGGGTGCTTTACTTCCTGCTCATCCGTATAATAATAATGCGTTTGAATTTCAAAATCGAGTACTTCGCCATGCCGCAATACACGAATCGGATAAGTTTTATCTTTCTCATAGCTCAATGTTTGACAAATCGTTGTGAATTCATTCTCCCGTTTTCGTGTGGTAAAGTCCACATGATTGAAAGATACAATCACATCACCCAATTGCAGTTTCGAAGAAGCATAGGTATATAGGGTATGTACAATATAGCCTTGAAAAGCATTTTCATCTACAATTTCAAGGTATCCTGCTGCTTCGTATCCCGCAATAATTGCATTATAAATACTGATCTTTTTTTGAATCGCTCCAGATTGATACATAGCATTTGTATCTGTTACAGTATATGGATAGGTTTTTTCTATCGTAGCGTATGGATTTAGTTGTGCCAACAAATAATTCAATAGCGTCACTCGGGTATAGGAATACACTGATACTGTATTCACCTGTTGATTTTCATGTACACCGATTTCCAAACTATCAGATACTTTGGTAATATCTGCAGGTACAGTCACATCATAATCTACTTTGACAAAAACACTGATGAGTATCAATACATAGGGTATGGCCAATATGAAGATGAGAATTCGATATTCTTTCAATAATTTCTTCATTCTTTTTCCACCTTCAGACGAAAATCTTCCATTCTTCTACAAACTATGCCAGCACTTTCAGCCATCTTTTTAGAAGCAATATTGCTTGGCGTATCTGCGTATTTATCAGATACATATACAATTTCACGAATACCACTTTGAATGATTAATTTCATACATTCATGACACGGAAAAAGGCTTACATAAATGGTAGCTCCATCTAAATTACTTGTCGAATTTAAAATGGCATTGGGCTCTGCATGTACAACATATGGATATTTGGTATTGAGAAATTCACCATCTCGTTGCCATGGGAAAACATCATCGTCACATCCATACGGAAAACCATTGTATCCAATTCCTACAATTCGTTTATTTTGATTGACAATACAAGCTCCTACTTTGGTACTTGGGTCTTTACTGCGCATAGCAGATAAAAGAGCAACCCCCATAAAATATTCATCCCATGATATATAATTTTCACTTTTCATATGTAAGCCTCCTTTGTTATGTTTTAATGATTGGATTCAGTTGTTTCAATTTGTAAGTGCAATTCTTCTAGTTGTTTCTTAGATACACGAGTAGGTGCATCACTCATAGGACACTTCGCACTAGCCGCTTTAGGGAAAGCAATGATTTCCCTTAAATTGTTATTTTTAGTCAATAGCATCACCAATCGGTCTAATCCAATCGCAAAACCGCCATGTGGTGGAGTTCCATATTTTAATGCGTCTACAAAGAATGAAAATTGATTGCGAACCTCTTCTTCACTCAGTCCAATAGCTTGAAACATTTTGGCTTGGGTTTCTTGATTGTGAATCCGAATACTACCTCCACCGAGTTCATAACCATTTAGGACAATATCATAAGCCTTAGCCATACAATGTGCAGGATCAGTTAACATCAAATCCTCGTGTCCATCTTTAGGCGATGTGAAAGGATGGTGCGCAGCAACAAATCGTCCTTCTTCTTCACTATATTCAAACAATGGCCAATCAACTACCCATAGGAAATTGAAGGCATTTTCATCAATTAGATTCATTTCCTTAGCCACCTGTAATCGAAGTGCTCCTAGTGCAAAATTACAAACCTCTCGTTTATCACTCACCATTAAGATCAAATCATTTTCTTCTATTCCTAGAAGTTGGCATAAATTTTGTTGATGATCAGGGCTTAAAAACTTGGCAATAGAACCAGTAAACGTTTCATGTTCATATTTTAACCAAGCAAGGCCACTTGCATGATACTTCTTAGCTAGCAATGTTAAGCGATCAATTTCTTTTCTTGAATAATGATTTGCCCCTTGTTTGACGACAATAGCCTTAACCGCACCATTTGCAGCCAACTGCTGTTGGAAAATAGTAAAATCCACTGCTTTGGCCCAGTCGGAAATATCTTGCAATCGCATTTCGAAACGAGTATCTGGTTTATCACTACCATATTGATTCATCGCATCCTCATACTTCATACGAACAAATGGTGTGACAATATCTTGATTCAAAGTTTCTTTCCAAACCCGTTTCAATAAACCTTCTAATATTTGATAAATGTCTTCTTCATCAACAAAACTCATTTCGACATCAATTTGTGTGAATTCCAGTTGTCGGTCCGCTCTTAAATCTTCATCACGAAAACACTTAGCGATTTGAAAATATTTGTCAAATCCCGCAATCATCAATAATTGCTTATACAATTGTGGAGATTGAGGAAGTGCATAAAATGCCCCTTCATGTACACGAGATGGAACCAAAAAGTCACGTGCTCCCTCAGGCGTTGATTTTCCCAAATAAGGGGTCTCTACCTCAATAAAGCCTAGCTCATCAAAATAATTTCTAACAGCTATGGTAGTTTTATGACGCAACATGAAATTTTTTTGCATGATAGGTCTTCTTAAATCCAAATAGCGATACTTCATTCGTGTATCTTCTAATGCGTCAGTTGCATCTTGTATCAATAATGGTGGATTTTCAGCTGTATTTAAGATTTCAAGAGTAGATACGATAACCTCAATATCTCCTGTATCCAAATGAGGATTCTTACTTTGTCTTTCAACAACTTGTCCTGTAGTTTTTAATACATATTCATTTTTGACTGACATAGCTAGTTCATAATTGGGATTTTGTGGTTCTACAACCAATTGAACAATCCCAGAACGATCCCGCAAATCAATAAAAATCAAACCACCTAAGTTTCTTTTTTTGCTACACCATCCCACTAGGGTTACGGTTTGATTGACGTTTTCTATTCGTAATTCATGATTATAATTTGTTCGCATATGACTCTCCTTCAATAAAAAAATGGGGCAACAAAGTCAATCTAAGGACGAAGTATTTCTCCGCGGTACCACCTTAGTTTAGCCAAGCTACCCTCTTTATCTTTTGCTTAACGTGCAAAATAGCGTTTTTCTCCCAATTTGTCAGATTGTTCACAGAAAAAGATATACTCTATGTATAATATCATACCCCAATTTGACCCAAAATTCAAATCATTCGCTTACTTTTTATCTCTTCGCGCCATGATTTATCGTATTTTTCTGTATTGACCTTTTTATCTTGTTCTCTTTCTTCCTTGATGCCACGTTTCAACGCCCCGTGTCCCACTTCTTGATTGATTAAAGCAATCAAATGATTGATATGATGATCTTTTTGTTCTTCATCTAGGGAATCAAAAATAGACATTTGCTTTATCTCATCCTTCGATTCAATCAAGCGATCTGCGGCTACTCCGACAAGACGAAGTGGAAACGTACTATCATAAAAGTCATCAAAAATGGATTCAAATAATTGATAGACTCTTCTACTATCTGATGTAGGATTCTTGAGGGTAATCCCTTTACTTGTGACTTGAAATGTATTGTATTTGAGTTGCAAACGGAAATGGAATGCCTTCAAACCTTGTTTTTCCATCCGATTGCACATCGTATTAGTCAATATTTTGATCATCATCTTCATATTTTCAATGGAGTACTCATCGCGTTCAAAGGTTTGTGAGTTACTAATTGATGAAACATCATTAAAGCGATGAACATCCACCTCATTGCTACCTTGACCATTGGCATGTTGCATCAAAGATATCGCATTGGCCTCACCAATCATTTCCTTTAACAATTCAAAATCACCATACTGAGCCAATTGACCAATGGTTTTAATCCCTAATGCATGCAACATCTCCAGCGTTTTTTTTCCTACCCCAATCATATTTGAAACGGGAAGTGGCCACAATTTTTCTGGTACTTCTCTTTTTCTTAAAATCGTAATGCCTTGTGGTTTCTTCATATCAGATGCCATTTTTGCTAAAAATTTATTGGGAGCAATACCAATGCTGCAAGGTAATTGAAATTGTTGTAACAAATCATTTTGAATTTGCTGGGCGAGTTTTACTGCCTCTAAAGGTGCACATACATCAGTAATATCCAAAAATCCCTCATCAATACTAGCTGGTTCTACAAGTGGCGTAATTTTCAAAAAATATTCAAAAAAACGCCGCGAATATTCACTATATATTCCCATCGTTGGTTCAACAATAATCAGTTGTGGACATCTCCTCAGTGCCTCAGATACACTCATCGCAGAACTGACCCCATAGGCTCTTGCTTCATAACTTGCTGCAGTGATGATGCCTTTATGATCAAATCGATTGGGTCCTACCGCAACAATTTTTCCACGCAATTGGGGATTTTCTGCTATTTCACAGCTAACAAAAAAACAATTCATGTCAATATGGAGGATTATTCGATTTTTTTTAATGCTAACACTTCCCTTTTTTAAAAAAATATGTTATAATATGTTCATAAAATAAATGAGGTGAACAAAATGAGTAAAAAAGTGAAAAAAGCAAACAAAACTTCTCAATCCGTTATCAAGAAAAATACTAGAGCTGACGGTGTAGAAGAATACTATATTACAAAGGCCCCTCAAAAGACACTATTTGGAAAAATTATGATATGGCTCCTTGTTGGTCTAATGGCTCTTGGAAGTGTAGGTGCTTTGATTGTTGCATTAATCCAATTGGCGTAAAAATCGCTAAACTTCTTTATTCTTATACATTATATCATAAATTAATTTTTCTTCGATAGGAATTACTTTTAAAGATATAATTTGAAAAGAATTCATTTTTATTTAAAAAGCTCATGTCCACTGACATGAGCTTGTTTTTTTATGCAACATAACGCATCTTCTTTTGTCTTTTATGCTCTAGTCTAAGTCTATCTGCAATCATTGCAATGAATTCAGAATTGGTCGGCTTAGATTTATTGTAACTAATGGTGTAACTAAAAATATCACTAATTGCATCTACATTCCCTCTTACCCAAGCAATTTCAATGGCATGGCGAATGGCTCGCTCTACCCTTGATGATGTTGTTCCATATGTAATGGCAATTTCTGGATATAAGACCTTGGTGATTGAACCCAAAATTTCTACACTATTGTAGACCATACTAATGGCTTCTCTTAAATACATATATCCTTTAATATGAGCAGGAACACCTACTTCATGTAATATGGATGTAATCTCGCTATCTAAATCTGGATCATAGTCATTTGGACCGCTAGCTTCATGTTCTCTTGACATTCCGACAATTAATTGATGCAATTGATGAATATCTACTGGTTTCATCATTACATAATCTACCTTTAAATCATTCAATTTGTTGTTCATGTAATTGCTCATAAACTGAGTCATTACAATAATGTGTTTAGGTTGATGATAATTTTCCTTATCTTTTTTAATTGTTTCAATGACATGGATACCATCAATACCTGTGAGTAGTAAATCAACTAATAGTACATCGAGTTGTACAACCTTTAATGTATTATACAAATTCGCTTCATTGTTATACGTACCGATAAGATTAATCTCATCGAACGCTTTCAAATGTTTACTTACCCCTTGTTGATTTTCGTCGCTATTTTCTAAAACGACCATTTTTAATTTCTGCATATTATTCCCCCCTCTTTGTTATAATGCATTAATATTTTATCAAATTTGACACTAAAACGCAAGCGATTGATTAATTTATTATTGTTTTTTACAACTTTTTTAGCAATATTTCTAAAATGCCCGAAATTTTTTCATATTTTTACACATTTTTTAAGAGAGGTTGTCGAATTTCAGCTTTTTTTCTTCTATTTATTCAAGTTTTGTACTTTCTTGTATCATCCATTCAATATGCATCGCATAGCCATAAATGGGGTTTTCTACTGTTACGTGTGAGACAGCACCAATGAGCTTTCCGTTTTGAACAATAGGACTTCCACTCATGCCTTGTACAATTCCACCAGTCTTTTGAATCAAATACGGATCAGTAATTTTGATTTTAATTCCTTTGACATCCTTTTTGGTTTGTGCTTGTATACTCACCACTTCTACATCATAGGCGACAATCTGTTGATTTTCAACTACTGTATATAACTGTGCTTTACCTAATTCTATTTCATCTTGATGCGCTACTTCAATTTCTTGCTTTGAACGATTAATTGTATCGATTTTCCCATATAAACCAGTGATATCATTCTTGATAATTTTTCCAATCTTTTGAGTATTGATACTCGCTCTTTTTTCTCCTGCTGTTCCCACTTCAGATTTTTTAATGGTTTGAACAGTAGAATAATACAAGTTACCAGATAACGTTTCGAGTAATGTTTTATTGTCGTAGACACCATGTCCAAGTGATCCAAACTTTGCATCTTTGGTTATGAAAGTAAGCGTACCAATCCCCAAAACTTGGTCTCTGATATATAATCCTATTGATTGTTCGTGATTGGTATTTTCAATCGGCAAGATAGAGGTTTGAATTTTTTCATTTTTTCGAACCAACTGTAATTTTAATTCTTGTTGACTGCGATTTTGTAAAAAGGATTGTAATTGTTGATTATTTTCAATTTTAATGCCATTGATGGATTCAATTCTATCCCCAATTTCTACATTGGTATGTTTCCACGGAGACACTTTTCCCTCTTTGGTTTGTACTTGATATTTTCCTACTACATAAACGCCTGTTTCCATTTTGATACCAATGGAATCACCACCGAGATAAACATACGTTTTTGAATCGGCTTTGACATAAAAAATAGAAGTCAACATCAAAAAAACAAGTAGAAAGCCGAATAATTTAGAAATTTTTTTCATCTGAATTCCTCCTTTCTACTTTATTATTTGTCATTTTTATAAAAGAAAAAGTGTTTTTATATGGGATAAAAACACTTTTTGTTATTTTAATCAATTTTCAACATTCTTTGCATTATTTAACATCAAAAGTGCAAGTTCTTTACTTTTGCCTGTTGTATCATTAGGCGAAATTAAGCTCGCTAGCACCTCAATCCGTCCTTTTTCATCTAGTTCTTCTACTTGAGTCAGTGTCATCTCATTTTCAATTTTTTTATGAATAAACAATTGCTGATCCGCTGCACTAGCTACAATCGGCAAATGCGTAATCGCCAATACTTGGGTAAACCTTGCAATTTCTTTTAATTTTTTGGCCACACCATATGCTACTTCCCCACTAACGCCACTATCAATTTCATCAAAAATCATCGTGGCCAGTTGTAAATGACTGAGCAAATGGGTTTTGATGGCTAACATCACCCGAGACATTTCACCACCAGATGCTACCTTTGATAATTCTTTCAAAGATTCTCCTGGATTAAAAGCAATCATGATTTCTACCATATCTTGACCATTTTTGGGAAAATTGGCCATATGATGGAAAGATTTCTTCTCTGGGGTGGTAAAAACGATTTCAATTCTCACCTTATCTAATAGTAAATCAGCTAGTGCCAGTTGAATGTTATCCGTTAACTGCTTGGCATTTTCTTTTCGAATATGCGTCAGTTGATTGGCAAGATCTTGCACAAGCACATAAGATTGTTCTAATTTTTGCTTTGCCTCTTGAATTAGAAAATCTTGTTCCCCAATGGTTTCTAGTTTTTGTTTCAATTGTTGTTCATAGTCCAGTAATTCTGGAATTGTTTTTTTATACTTATGCATCAAATCTTTTAAAAAGTGCACTCTTTCAGAAACTTGATTGTATCGGTCTTCGTCAAAATCTAAATGTTCTAACTTAGAGGCAATCGTAGACTCGATGTCACTCAAATCATAATACGCGTTTTTGATAATTTGTACCATATTTTGGTATTGCATATCCATATTTGATGTTTTATCCAGTGTTTCAGCGATATCATAAATTTGATCATTAATATTATTTTCTTTAAAAGTTTGAATTATAAATGCCAAATTTTGATAAATTTGTTCAAAATTGGACAATGTATGAAGTTCTTCTTCTAAACCTTCTAACTCATTTTCTTTTAACTTGGCATCAGACAAAACATCATATTGATATTGTAAATAATCGGTTTCTTTTTGAATTTGTTCAATATTTTCACAAATGTTTTGATAATTATGAAGCGCTTGTAGATACTGTTCTCTAGCGTTTTGATAATCACGCAATAACAATTTTGAAGCTGCATTATCAATAAAATGAAGATAATTCTTGGGCTCAAATAATTTTTTCGTATCATTTTGTGTATGAATATCAGCTAGTTTTTCAGAAATCACTTCTAATTGTGACAAACTTGTTACCAATCCATTGACACGGACCATACTTTTCCCATTCAAATTGATTTCCTTTTTAATCACCAATAGGTCTTCTTCGTCCCCCAAAAGACCATATTCATCTAGTTTTTCTTTGATTTCATCACCAATATCAGAAAAAACCCCCTCAACAATAGCTCGTTGTTCACCAAAGCGAATCATCGAAGGTGATGCTTTTCCCCCAAGAAGCAAACCAATCGCATCAATCAAAAGGGATTTACCTGCTCCTGTTTCACCCGTAATGGCGGTAAAGCCATCCTTAAATTCGATATGAATATTATCAATAATAGCAAAATTTTTAACCATTAAACTTTGTAACATCCTATTCACCTATCGCTTTCTTTACATCCTCTAAGGCAATGTGATATTGTTCCATGAGTTCTTTTCTTGTTCCCACTTCTAAATATCCAAAAGGCAAACAAACCATTTGCATATTCAGCACTTGATGCGTTTGATTCAAATAACGTAAGATTCGATTCCCTAGTGAACCACTAGGTATCACTTCCTCATACACAATGACCTTCTTTTGTTGGTTGACAAGTTCATTTATACAGTTTTCATCTAAAGGCGCTATACTATGGGCATTGACTAACCCTACGCTGAGTTGTTGTTCATCAATCCATTCCTTGACTTCATCGACCAATCTACCATAAGTAACAATGAGGGTAGAACCATCAACTATCATTTCCCATGCTAAGTGATATTGTTGTGGCACATATTGGGAAGAAATCATCTGCTTTGGATAACGAATAACTACCGGTCCCGATGATTCTTCAATAGCGTATTCCAACATTGCAATAGCTTGTTGGGCATTTCTTGGTGCTAAAATCTGAAGATAGGGAATGGAATCTAAATAAGCCAAATCAAAAATTCCTTGATGGGTATCCCCATCAGCGCTCACTATTCCTGCATGATCTATACAAATGACCACGTGTTCTTTGGAACGAGCAATATCATGCATTAATTCATCATATGCACGCTGTAAAAAAGTTGCATATATAAATAGGACAGGCACTAACCCCGCATGTGCCATCGCACCTGCAATGAGTGTTGCATTTTCTTCCGCAATACCTACATCTATAAATTGATTGGGATAAGCTTGAGCAAACGATTCTAAACCACTTCCAAGTGACATTGCTGGTGTAATCACTCGAATCAAAGAACCATATGGTTTCTTCGCTACATAACTAATGAGTTGATTGGAAAGAAGTTTTCCGTAACTTGTCCCAGATTCTCGTTTTTTAGGTTTACCTGTTGCAATGTCAAAGGGTTCAACCCCATGCCAACTCCCTAGTTGATCTTCTTCTGCTAATTCGTATCCTTTTCCTTTTTGCGTAACTACATGTAAAACAACAGAATGTGGTGTAGATTTCGCATACTCTAAATACTGAATTAATTCAGGAATAGAATGACCATCAATCTTTTCAAAATATTCAAAGCCAAGTGATACAAATAATCCTATGTCATAAATGGCAGACTTGAGTAAAGATCTCGTCTGCTTAGACAAATGATGACGTAATAGCGTGAATTTTCCTTTCGTCCTTATACGATGATAACTCCTTGCAAGAGAACCGACATTTTTAGAAATCCCCATCGCATTATCATTGATGATAATAATCATTTTTTGATCTTTATGATCGCCCAAATAATTTAACGCCTCAAACGACAACCCATTTGCAATCGATGCATCACCTACAATTGCTATGACTTCACCAATTTCTTCTGGGTAAGATTTTTTAGCCTCTACATAACCTAATCCTGCAGAAATAGCCGTAGAACTATGTCCTGCCTCAAAAGCATCATGAATGCTTTCTGCATATTTACTAAAGCCACTCAATCCTTGATGCTTTCTTAAGGTAGAAAAGGCATCAAGTCTACCCGTTATAATTTTATGTGCATAAGTTTGGTGTGAAACATCGAAGATAAGTTTATCTTTTGGACTATCAAAAACCTTATGTAATGCTATCGTGAGTTCTACCACACCCAAATTAGAAGCAAGATGTCCTCCGTTTTGACTTACCGTTTCAATAATCGTTGTACGAATTTGATGTGCCAGGGTCTGTAACTCTTCATCATTCATTTGTTTGATTTGTTGAATTGTGGGTTGTTGCATACCCCGTGTCCTCCTTTATTCTTTTAATTTTATGACTAGAAATCGCTTTCTCCTGTCTCATCTACTTTTTTCACAACTACTTCTTTTGCTTGGTCTAAGCGCTTTTTGCATTCTAGACTCAGCGCCATCCCTTCTTGATATTTTTGTACAGATTCTTCAAGTGATAACTTTCCACTTTCAAGACTAGCGACGATATCTTGAAGTTGTTGAAGCAATTGCTCGAATGTTAAATTTTCCATATTGATTTTATGATACATCCCCAATTGGATGGTTTCTTCCTTTCTTTATTTTTGAACTGTTGCTTTGACTTTTCCATCATGAAACTGAATGATGATATCATCTTGATTGGCCAACTCCTTCTCAGATGTAATCATCATGTGTTGTTTATATACAATACTATATCCTTTTTTCATCAACTGAAAAGGATTTAAAAGAACCAGTTTATCCGTTAATCCCTCTAAAACCGTTTCTTGTTGGGCAATGATTTTTTCCATCACTTGAGAAGAAAGACGCACCTCATAGTGAGTAAACTGCCATTCGTTCGATTCAATGCGGCCTTGTATCAATTGTTGTAATCGCAATTGATATTGTCCAATCTGTTCCTCTAAGCGTTTGGCAATTTTTTCTGGGGAAAGTTGCATCAATCGGTTTGATGTGTCTAGATAATTTTGATATTTTCCTTCAATGACTTGTTTGAATTGGGCGATACCATAGGAGTGAATGCAATGATTCCAAGCTTGAAAATCATGTGTCAACTTTGCGGTAATACTTGTTTTTAAACGTTTTGAATAATTTACCAAAGTTTCAATGACATCTTTTTTCTCCTTTGTCAGTTTCATTGCGGCACCTGTTGGTGTAGGAGCCCGAAATGAAGCTACAAAATCACAAATTGTATAATCGCCTTCATGGCCTACTGCACTAATGGTAGGAATAGGTGATGCAAAAAGCATCCTTGCCAATTTTTCATCATTAAAACAAGATAAATCTTCAAAACTCCCTCCACCACGTCCAATAATAATGACATCTGCTTCATTATCGCGATATACCCATTGCAAAGCACGCATTAAGTCCTGAGGGGCATCGCGGCCTTGAACAAGTGCTGGATACAATTTCAATTGAGCAAGAGGAAATCGACGATTAAATGTCGAAATAATATCCCTTACTGCCTCTCCTGTTGCTGCAGTAATGATTGCCACCTTTTCTGGATACTCAGGAATCTTTAATTTCTTTCTTTCATCGAATAATCCTTCTCTTTGCAATTTTTCTTTTAAATCTAAAAATTCTTGATACAACAATCCAATGCCCGCTTGAGCCATTTTTTGAACCACGATGGAATATGTACCTCTTTTTTGATAGACTTGTATTTTCCCAACTACTTGTACACTCATTCCATCCATAGGTTTAAAATTTAAACTCATGTTGTGTGGATAAAAAAACATTGCTGAAATTTCTGCGTTTTGATCTTTTAATGAAAAATAGCAATGCTTTCCCGAATATTTAAAATTGGAAATTTCACCTTGCAAATATACTTCTTGCAAACTCATATCGGTTTCAAATTTATAATAAATATATTTGGTTATATCGGTTACACTATAAAATGTAATTTGATTATTCATAAATACCCTTTGCAATATTTTCAAGTAAACGATTCGTAAATTTTACTTGCGCATCATCATTTAAATTGCTATATTCCCTTGTAATCCAAAGAGCTTCATCGATAATTACTTCTTTAGCAGTACTAGTCATCAGCATTTCATATGTGGCTACTCGAATAATGGCACGGTCCACATAAGAAAGACGATCAAGGGTATATTTAATCAACGATTTTTCAATTCGTTCATCAATGGTTTGCAAATTTTCAATACCTTTTGTCACCAATTCCTGACTAAATTCATAATCAATCTCGACTGGATATTCATACTCTTTTTCTAGTGTTTGGATTTGTTCAAAACATTCTAATGCAGCTTCGTTTGAATATTGATTGACATCCATATTATACAACGTCATTACTGCTAAAATACGTGCATTGTGTCGTTTCATATTGTTCCTTTCTACATGGATACATTAACTTTCGATCCATACTTCAAATGGTGCTACAGCAATACCATTTAATTTTAAATTACTATAATAAATAAAATTTGACTGGGCATAAGCAATTTTGTATATTTGTTGATATTCTGTCATGGTTTCATAAGTAGCACTTTCAGCCTCATCAGTTCCACTTGGAACATATTTTATTGTTTCTAGTTCTATAATGATTTCATTATTTACCAATCGATAGTTTACATCTACTGGTTTTAAATCTTTGTCATAAAATAGAAGCCCCTCAATCGAATCTTGAGCTTGACTCGTAAATTCAAAATTAAAAATCAATTTCAAGTGAGTTACTTTTTTATCACTATTATAAATTTGTAATACATTTTTTAAAATAGGTAATTCATTTTCATTTCCTAGTAATTGAAATACCCTTTGAATCAATTGTTCAGTATGGTATCCATCCACTTTTTCTATATTATCTTCCGCTGTTATTGCCACATCAGTTGAGGTATTATAATCAATAGGCTCAGTTACAATATGATTCAAATCATAGGTAGGAACCAAGATGCAACGGTTATAATATTTACTGATATCACTTTGCACCTTTCGAAGTCTTTCGCTTCCAGTAATCAAATTCGACCCTTCTTGCAAGACCATAATCTTTTTGGTAAATGGAAAGCGATGTTGAAAATCAGACATTAAATCATAAAACATTTGTGAATATATTTTTTCAAAACTTTGTCCACTAGTGTCTACTGGAGTTGAGAAATCATATATTCCTTGATTCCATATGATGGCATTAAAATTCATTCCTGTCAGTAGTTCTACATGATTTTGATACGCCCAGGTTGGTGTAGTTTCTAACTCTGGTTGATAGGAAAGTCCATTTTTTTCTAGAAAAGTTAAAACATAGTTACGAGATTGAATCATTTCAGGACTAAACCAACTATATATTGGCGTAGCACTATCCGTAGTTGCGAGTACTACAGCAATTGCTTTTTTCAATCGATAGGCCGCATCCTTTTCTATTTGATCTAACAAATTGGATGCAAATAAAGATATCTTTTGAGTTGCGGGCACCCATTTATGTTGATATAAAAACATTTTATTATAGTCGACTTTGTCTTTGCTATTTTCTTTTGCCTCTATCTCTTTTTCAGTGCTATCCAAAATTGAATCTCCTGCGACAAACCAAACCTCTCCAAAGCGAATATTGGTATAAAATTCATGATATGTATCTAAAGAATCGGCTATTTTTAAATGATATGCTTTTAGACTGCCATCAGGAGCATCTAAACTCAACGACCATACCCCTTGGTTATCTGTTGTTGCAAAAGCTGTATCCACAATACTCGACTTTACATCTGTTAAGGTAGCTACCATCACAACACCTGGTTCTGCTTTACCTGTAATTTTTAAAGGAGTATTTTCTTGGTATACCGCATCATTACCAATATATTCTGCTACAGTAAATCTTTGACTTGGTCTTATACCAATTGGGATGGGGTACTTTTCTACACATCCTGTAAAAGCAAAAAGCCCAAAGCAAAGGGCAATGATTAAAACTATTTTTTTCATTTCTATCACTCCTTTTTTGCTTATTATACAACAGAATAGAGAAAAAATCAACTTAACTATACTTTTTTCCTTTTGAAAAAAAAAGCAAACCCCAGATGGGAGACATTTTTTGCCTCTCCATTTGGAATTTGTTTTAACAATTATTTCCTAGTTTCATCGTCTGTTTCAATCACGACGTCTTCTAATTCTGCCCGATACATCTCAGGATGTCTATAGTAATATTCGTCATTTTCTGTGGACGCATGTTGTGGTTTGGTCATATTTTTTTGCATACTCATTCCTCCTGAATTTATTGTGCTTCAAAATTCAAACCTCATACCCTTACTTTAATAGCCAATCTTTTCCCTTTAATGTTTCAGGTTCGTATCGCGATAAATGATTATAATCTTGTTGTCGCAGTGCCTCAAAAATGACTATTGCCGCCACATTACTCACATTCAAAGAGCGAATTTTATCGTTGATAGGTAAACGAATACAATCATCTAAATGCTCTCGAAGAATAGTTTTAGGAATACCTGTCGACTCTTTACCGATGATAAAATAATATGTTTCATCAGGATCATTGAGTTTTAGTTCATGTGGACTATGCTGACCATATCGGGTTAAAAAATACATTTTCCCTTTATTTTTGGACAAAAAATCCGCCCAATTGTCATACACTAAAAAATCAACATTGGGTAAATAATTGACTGCAGCACGCTTTAAACTTGCCTCATCTAGTTGAAATCCCAATGGTCGAATCAAATGTAGTAACGTATCTGTTCCTGCACATGTCCTCATGATATTTCCTGTATTTTGTGGTATTTCTGGTTCATATAAAACAATATTATTTTTGGCCATACGCTCCTCTTTTCTTTGATAATACTTCTTATGCAGTCCTTATTATATCATACTTTTACTTGTTTGAAAAGCGAATACCTCTTTTCATTATTGGGTTGAAAATCAATAAATCCATATAAAAACGTACCTAAAATAACTGCCCCAAAATTACTAATCATCATGGCATAGTAGACGCTTGGTGGCCCCATTTTGAATATACGCATCATCAACCAAATTAAAGGCAAGCGAAATACCCAAAGACGCATTGTCGCAAGTAATAAACTATATCCAGTCTTTCCTGCTCCTTGAAAACATCCTGTCCATACTTGGAAAATTCCCATCAGTGGCAACGTCATCAATAGAAAATATAAGTAATACACACAAAACTGGAAGGCCTCAGGATGCGTCGATGCATTGATAAAAAAGCGTACCAATGGTTTTCTAGCTAGTAAAAGAAGGATTGTTCCCCCTATTGAAATGACTAGAGTAATCAGCATTGCATATTTTAGACTCTGCTTGGCCCTTTCCACTTGCAAAGCACCAATATTTTGGCCTATAAAAGTCGCTAGCACACTACCAATCGACATAGTTGGAAATAAAAGCAATGCATTAATCCGGTTTCCGATTCCTATGGCATACACAATATGCGTAGGAAAACCGATAATGAAGCTATTGATGAGTAGAAATCCTAAGGAAGTAAATGCCTGAGATAGCGCAGCTGGCAACCCCACCCGAAACAATTGCCCCATATGGGCAACATTTAGTCTTAAATCCTTGATTTGAAGGGCAATCGGATTATGCTTTCTGCGAATCATCAATATGATGCAAAAAGGCATAATCAATACATTTCCAATCACAGTGGCCAGTGCTGCACCATTGATTTGCATGTGCAAACGAAGAAGAAAGATTCCTGTTAATATAATATTGATAACAACAGATATCATATTGAGCAAAACAGGTGTAAGGGTATCACCTGTCGATTGCCGAGTTGCCTGATAAGCATAAAAAAGAAATAGACCCGTTAATTCAAAAGAGCGATATTGTACATATTGTACTGCATATTGATATAAAGCGGTATCTGGATTGGCGCCCATCCATTTTAAAATGAATGGTGCCAAAACATATAGTATCCCATTAAAAAAAATGCCAATAGTCACCGATAGAATGAATAATTGTCCACTCACATTTTTGGCCTTTTCAACTTCTTTGGCTCCTAAGTATTGACTTATGATCGCTGTTCCTGCGATCATTAATCCTAGTGCTAATGCTTGACAAATTTGCAAAATGGGACCCGTTAACGTAATTGCGGAAACTTGTGCTTGAATCACTTCTTGACTTTCATTTATGTGTCCAATAAAATACATATCAACCATATCGTGAACAGACTTCAGTATATTACTCACCATAATGGGTAGTGCCAAAATCAAAATTCCTTTAATAATCTTTTTATCTTTTAATATTAAAAATGATTTATCCTTCATAAAAAATGCCTTTTCTTTTTATTATGGTCGATTCATCATTTTTTATGAATGCAATTGTTATTTCATTGCATACATTTCTTTTGCTATTACAATCATTTTGTGGATGTACATGAATAAAATGAATAATAAAACACACATTAGTATCTAGAGTGTTCCTCTTGATCTAATGTGTGTATGTTCTTATGTATTTAAACCCGAAAATTGTGTTTGATACAAACGATGGTATACACCTTGGTGTTGAATCAATTCTTGATGATTTCCCATCTCCACTACAACGCCTTGATCTAGTACAACAATTAAATCCGCATCTTGAATGGTAGACAAGCGATGGGCAATAATAATTGAAGTTCGATTTTCCATCAATTTAACCATAGCATCTTGAATCTTCTTCTCTGTTCTTGTATCAACACTTGAAGTTGCCTCATCTAAAATTAAAATTTTAGGATCAGCAAGAATTGCTCTTGCAATGGTCAACAATTGACGCTGTCCTTGGGAAAGATTCGTTCCACCCTCTGATAGCATCGTTTTTTCTTGTTCTGGTAAACGTTTAATAAATTTAGCACAATTGGCCATTTCAATTGCTCGCATCACTTCTTCCGCAGTGGCATTCTCTTTTCCGTATTTTACATTATTTTCAATGGTATCTTCAAATAGTACTGCATCTTGAAGAACAATGGCAATATTATCTCGAAGTTCTTTCTTGGAAATTTTGGCAATATCTATACCATCAATCCGAATCGTCCCCTTATCTATATCATAAAATCGCATTAGCAAATTTACGATTGTCGTCTTTCCACTACCTGTTGCTCCAACAAGGGCAATTTTATGCCCACTATATACATCCACTGTAAAATCTTTTAGTACAGGTTTTTCTTTTACATAACCGAAGGCCACGTGTTCGAAATCAATATTGCCCTTAATATGATTCATATTTAGCGATACTTCACCACTAAAGTCTTCAGTGTCCTCATCTAAGACTTCAAACACACGCTCTGCGCCTGATAAAGCTGTTAATATTTGTGAATACAGCTGAGCAATTTCATTGATAGGTCGAGTAAACTGTTTGCTTGTTGTGAGAAATAAAACAATAATAGATACATCTAATGGTGCACCCCACAAGGTTTTTCCAATACCTTTTACCGCAAATAATGCACCACAAAAGCAGACAAGAAAATAGCCAAAATTACCAATGAAGTTCATCATAGGTCCCATTGAACCGGAAATAATTTGGGCTTTTAACCCGACTTTGCAATAGGTATCACTATATTGATTAAAATCTTGCATGGCTATCGATTGATGATTATATGCTGTTACTGTTTTAATTCCAGAAACCATTTCTTCTGTTTGGGTATTTAAATTTCCCAATAACTCTTGTTGTTTTTTAAATAATGGTTTCATCATTTTACTCATTGCCCCGGTGACAATTAAAGTCAAAACCAAAGAGGAAAGAGAAACAAGTGTCAATAAAGGTGAATAATAAATCATCATACCTAAGCAACCTAAAATAGTTAAAATACCGGATATCAAAGAGCCAATTGTACTAGATACGGTATTGGAAATATTATCCACATCATTGGTCATTCTTGACATTAGATCCCCATGCGCATGCGTATCTGTATATCCAATCGGCAAGCGAACCATAGTAGAAAACAAGTCATTTCTTAACTTTCTTGTTGTTTTGATTGCCAAATATGCCCCTATGAGCGTTGAAAAGTATTGGCAAAGACAATGAATCACATATAATCCAGCAAGTATGCCTACAAATAAAATAAACTGATGAAAATCAGGAGCTAAAATCCATTGCTTGGTCTCTAAACTATATTTACCCAGTGTTTCTATAATCTTTTTAACGACAATATTAGAAGACAGTGTTGAAAGCGTTAGAATGACAATCACTACCAATAAAACAATAAAAAGAGATTTAAAACTACTGATATATTGAATCAAACGCGACAATACTTTTTTGGTATTTTGGGGTTTTTCAGTGGTTTGCATAAATCTTCCACCTGGTCCGGCCCCTGGTTTTCCATTCATTCTGCGTGATGGATGTGGATTAGCCATTGATGTCACCTTCTTTCTTGAGTTGAGAATTATAAATGTCTTGATAAATTTCGCAATGGGCTAACAGATGCTCATGGGTATCAAATGCGACAATAGTTCCGCCATCTAATACCACTATCTTATCGGCATTTTTAGCCGTAGCAATGCGCTGTGCAACTACTATTTTGGTTGTATCCGCAATATGCATACGCATCGCTTGATATAATTTGGCTTCTGTTACCAAGTCTAGTGCACTTGTTGAATCATCGAAAATGAGGATTTCAGGGTGCTTAACAATTGCTCTTGCGATAGAAATCCGCTGTTTTTGACCCCCTGAAAGTGAGGTTCCTTTTTCTTCGACATATTCATCATATCCTTGTGCCTTCGACAAAATGAAATCATCTGCTTGAGCAATCTGCGCAGCCCTTTCCACTTCTATATCAGTAGCATTAGGATTTCCCCACTGGATATTTTCTTTGATGCTCCCCGCAAATAATTCAGCCTTTTGTAGGACAATCGCAATCCGGTCTCGCAATGCCTTGACTTTGAAATCACGAATGTCTACTCCATCTACTAATATCGTTCCTTCTGTTACATCATAAAATCGTGTAATCAAATTGACTAGTGAGGATTTTCCTGCACCTGTTGCTCCTACTATCGCGATAGTTTCGCCCTTATTAATTTTTAAATTGATATCTTCTAATACAGGAGCATTTGCACCTGGATAAGTAAAGCTGACATGTTGAAACTCAATTGTCCCTTCTTCTTTTTCATCTGTTATGTCTATATTTCCATCAATAATCCTATCTGGTGCTGACAATACTTCATTGATTCGCTTACTTGAAGCAAAGGCTCTAGCCATATTGGCAAACGTCATTCCTAGCATCAACATCGATCCCATAATCATCGTGATATAGGTAACTGCCTTTTGCATATCCCCAACCGTGATGTGTGGTGTCATTTGTTGATTCCATGCAACGACCTGGCTACTCGCACCTAGCACATAAATGGCAATCGTTGCCGCATAAACAATGACCATAAATAAAGGCATAATTACCGCCATAATTTTGTTAACTTTCAACGTAATACTCGTCAAATCCAAATTCGCTTGTTCGAAACGATTGTACTCGTAGTTCTCCTTTGAAAAAGCCTTGACAACCCTTGCACCACTTAGATTTTCATGAACAACAGAATTCACTTTATCCAATTTTGCTTGAACAACCGAAAACATAGGGAATGCTTTTTTCATAAAGAAAAGCATCAGAACCAATTCAAGTGGCAATGCTATAGCCAAAACAATCATGAATTGATAACTAATCAAAAGCGTGAATACAATTCCCAATACAAACATACCAAAGGCCCTCACAAACATTCGGATGGCTTGAGCAATCATCATCTGAACTGCGGTGACGTCATTGGTTACCCTTGTAACTAGCGAACCCGTTGAAAACTCATCCGTTTGTTGAAAAGATAAATGCATGATTTTTTCAAACAAATCTTTTCGCAAATCATTCGCAAAATTTTGACTGGCCAAATTGGCAAAAACACCACTCATAATACCACTGATGACCCCAATGATAACTAGCCCTAACATCATTCCACCATATTTCAAAATGGTTTGAATAAAGATATTTGTATCAATCCCAGGTTCAAATGAATTGACGGTGTCAATCATCTTCCCCATATAATCGGTAATAGCCATATCCATCAACACTTCAAATATCATGAATATGGGCGCCAACAAGGCAAAATGCCAATATTTTTTTAAGTATCGTAGTAATTTTAACATATTGCTTCTCTCCTTCTATGATTCTAAATTTGATTTCATTTTAGATAGAATTGCTGAAAAAGTTTCTAAATCTGCTTGTTCAATACCTTGAATCATAATTGTTTCTGCAGTTTCAAAACAAGATTTGATTTTTCTATCCAATGCCTCTCCGAGCGGTGTAATTTTTACAATCACTTTACGATTATCACTCTCACACAATTCCCTTTGAATGTAACCTTCTAATTCCATATTGCGTAAAGTAAGACTAACTGTAGAAGGTTTAATATTCGCATTTTCTACAATTTCTTTTTGAATAATTCCTTCTTTATGCCTAGCTAGCGGTTTAATAATTTTAAAATAGGTATAATTGATTCCCTGCTTCGCGCAAATTGATTTCATCATATTCCGAAACATTTTTTCAAGTTGTGCAATTTGTGCACCATAAGGTATCATTTCTATATTATTGCTCATATCATTCTCCTAATTAGTTAGTTTTAAAACTAATATATAGTATACCATTTTTTTAGCAAATCTGTTGTAGATTTGCTTTTATTCTTCTTTTTGCTGACATTTGCCACACTTTGAACAACCATTACAAATGGGTCTACTCCCGCATTCATCACAATTTATGCTCGTGTATTGAGGGATATGCATCATTTCTCTCAAAATAGGCTGACCAAATCGATCATACAAATGATAATGGGTCGGATGCCCCTGATATGACAGTCCCGATTGATAGGCCATTTTTGACTGCTGAATCTTGCTTTTAATCTGATATAAATGATGATTTTTCATGAAATAGGTACCCGTTTCAATAAAAATAAAATCAGTATCTGCCTCTTTACATTGCGCAGATAAATTGGCTACCCAGTCATAATGACAAATTCGATTTCCCCCATAATTTTCACCACCACACACTACTTTATCAATCGAATTTTTCCTTAAATACTGAGCAATATTTACCTCTTCTAGTAGTGGTGCAAGCATAATTCCTTTATGTTGAAATGGCAATTTTTCCAAAATAGGAAGTCTTTCATCTATCCGTTTTTGCGTCTCACAAGTTACATACAATAACACATTTTCATATCCATCTTTCCAATCCATTGGAAGGCAAGAAAGGATGCGCTCTGGCCTTTTCGTAATGAGTACAAAAATTACATCGCTACGAATCCGAATCATTTTCCATACATCGCTTCTCCATATATCTGCTTCTTCAATAAAAAAATCAGAATTCATACAAACCCGTATCACTTCACCTGAATGAATCTTATATGTGCCATCTTTTTTTCTTGACAAAGGATAAGCATAGGACTTAGTCTGATAAATCGTAGTTCCATCACCTGTTCCATGTACTTGATCCAAATACATCATATAGCAATGCTCACATCCTTCACTTTTTCGCTTGCAACCATGCCAAGGATTCCATATATCGTGCATAATTTTTCTCCCTCTACTCCCATATTTAACGACTATAGCACATACCTATGGTCTATTTTTCTAGCCAATTCAATCAACATGCCCCATCCCTATGTATTATATACTTTATAACGATGTTTTTATCATCTTTAACAATAGATATTTCTATTTTGATTATACCCATTCTATAGCTATTACTTAGAGCAAAATTTTTCATTTATATTTTTACTTACCAATATATTTAATAATATCACAATGGTAGAATATTTTTATCCACTAACAATTAAAAAAGTTTCAAAACAAATTTTGAAACTTTTAAGGTGGCTTGTTGTCAAAGACTTTATGGACTAACAATTAATTTTCTCGTAATTTTCTTCTTCAACATAACTCACTAAAAATATCTTACTCTATCTTAGCTAACCAATTTATACTCAATTTTATCATAGTCCTTGACTAAATCTTGATTAATTTCTATAAAAAATAATCTTGGACTCAATATAGTGGCACCTTCATTACCCTCATCAACGGTAATATTTAAAACCAATTTATCATTATCAATTACTAATGATTTAAATTTATATTCAAATCCACTTCTTGAATCAACATTATAAAATATTACTAATGCTTTATTTTTAAAATAATCTTGATTATATTTATTTTTAATATCTTGATTGCCAAAACTTAATTCTTTTTTATTAAAACTCTCTTCCAATTGATTAACACTTTTATAGATAATCAAATTCTGGTTATCTTTTAATAAGTTCGGAATATCCTCTTCATTTGGTGCAACAATTGCACTAGAATCTACTTCATTAACGCTAAACTTAATTTTATTTGATTGACATCCAACTAATAAAAGTGAAAATATCCCTATAACTAAACCTATTCTAATCTTTTTCTTAAACTAAATAATATATCTTCTTATTAGAAGATATACATAATCACCAAATAATTCTATTATTATTTTTAATGACTTATCCTTATATGGCTTCCTCCCCCCTATTGTATAGTCTATTGTCCACATATTCTATTTATGAGATTTAAAGTATATATAAATAAAAAAGCCCATCTTCCCTAAGAGAGCTTTAGATTTTATTGCAATGTGTTAAAAATGTATAAAAAGCAGGCTTAAGAAATATATCTATTTTACAATATCATACCATATATTGCTAAATATTGCAAATATTTTATCCTATAGACTTTAAACATATATATTTTTTAAAAAAAAGAGTTAGTATAAGTGTAGTTTATACGCTTTACTAACCCTTCTTTCATTTATTCTGTAATAGTTAAATGGATAATCAGTCTTACTCTTGCATTTAATCCATAACTACCTATTATTGTGGCTTCTCCTACTCCACTAGATGTGATGATCCCCCAATTGCTTATACTTACATTTATTCCATCTTTACCTATAACTTCCCAGTTATAATATTGAATATATGGATATGGACTATTTGTAAAATCTAATGCCAATTGATATTCACCATTCTTTTGTGAATATGAATAACTCATATTGCATTCTATGTCTAGTTCTTCTACTGATGTGTCCTTTACAACCTTTAACTTGATTTTATACACAATTGTTGGATCTGCTTTATTGATTGCATATATGTTCACTTCTGTATCTTCACTGACTTTTAGTCCAAGTACAGTTCCATATTCACTAACTTTCGCTACATTTTCATTACTTGAATACCAATCATATTCAAGTCTTGACATTGGATCATGCACTCTATCTTCTACCATTAAATACAAGTTTCTTGTAAATCCTTCTGTTATTGTATTTCCCCTTAATTCACCATTGTTAAGTGTAACTTCTGTTCCTAAGTTAAATTGTTGCTGATAAGCTGGATCAGTTACTAGTACTCCATTCACATTCATATCAATATTTACTTTTCTTCTTAGTCCCATATGTATACCAACTTCTTCAAAGTTATCTGAATATCCTATATAATATGTTCCAGGCTCTAATATAATTGTAAATATTGGACTTCTATCGGCCTTAGTAATTTCTTCTACTAATTTAGGTACAATAACAGTTTCTGAATCAACTTGCTTTTGGAAAATGTAGACTGGTATATTCTTATTAATATTTCTACTTGTTTGAATATCATATTCTATTTTTGAATAATGACTAATCGTCACTTCCTCAAAATAACTTTGTGTAGTTTGATTAAAGAATATTTCGTCAAAACAAACACCCTCAAGTCGATTTAGATAATTGATATCATTTTTTTCGACTTCTTCTACCCTAAAATTCAATGTAGTATATCCATTAGTTGGCAAAACGATATCTATGTAATAGTTACCTCTTTGTGGTAAATATACATACATTTCACTTTCTCCTTCATTGGAAATTGCAGGATAATTAGAATTATCAATACTATATCTATCTAACACGATTGTTCTATTTTCATCATCATAGATTGTAATTGCATCTTTTAGATAACTTGCATTTGTTACTCCACTCAATTTAAATAGGAAGAATCCTGCACCTTGCTCATTCCAATAATAAAACTTTCCATGACTCATATTGTCTGTTGTTGTATGAATATGTGTTTTAATATTATTATTTACGCTATCATTCAATTGCACATCGCTACTTGGCCATCTTAACCCTAAATGTGTTTCGATTAAACCTGCTGCTGAAGAACTACTAAATTCTATCGATATATAATATGTTCCTACTCCTAAGTAGGTATCTACTAAGTCATCACCACTTGCCAAATATTCCATATTCGCATTATACACCTTTAAAGTGACGCCTGTTGATGCATTTGTATGGATACGATAACTTTTTCCACAATTGACATTTAGTTGATAAAGTTGATTATATCCTCTATTGAGTTGTAGACTTTCATTTATACTACTTTCACAATCTATTTCCAATGTTGTATATTCACCAGATGGTATAATCTTCGTTTTATAACTTGACCAATATGGTTTATTCTTGTATTCTACTACTCGATTGGTTGGAACAATAATTTGTAATGTATTGCTACATCCATTAAATACATTTAATCCAAGGCTAGTGATATCTGATATTGCTCTTTGTACATCTACTTGTGTTAATAATGAACAATTTTTAAAAGCTTCATCCTCTACATATTCTACACTGCTAGGCAGTATTATGCTAGATAAGGTTGAACACCCTTTAAAAGCAGAGGCTCCTATAGTATATAAAGTTGTAGGTAAGACTACTGTTTGCAAATATGTACAATTTTCAAAAGCACTCGAATTAATATTTATTACACCATTTGGTATGGTTATGCTAGCAAGACTAGAACAATCTTTGAATAATTCACTTCCTATGCTTGTAACACTATTTGGTATTGTGATACCTTCCAAACTTGAACAGCCTTTAAATGCCGCATTTCCTATACTTGTTAAGCCATTAGATAGGGTTATACTTTGTAAATCTAAACAATTTTCAAAAGCATTTGTGCCTATACTCGTAACACTATTTGGTATTGTGATACCTTCCAGACTTGAACAACCCTTAAATGCTGCATTTCCTATGCTTGTTAAACCATTAGATAGGGTTATACTTTGTAAATCTAAACAATTTTCAAAAACATTTGTACCTATACTCGTAACACTATTTGGTATTGTGATACCTTCCAAACTTGAACAGCCTTTAAATGCTGTATTTCCTATACTTGTTAAGCCATTAGATAAGGTTATGCTTTGTAAATTTGAACAATTTTCAAAAGCATTTGTACCTATGCTAGTAATTGTGTTTGGCATAATTATACTTTTTAAATTTTCATTCCCCTTGAATGCAGTATTACCAATCATGCAAACATTTTGTAATGGTGTTCCATAGTTAGCACTCACTTGAGCAAAACTACTTGGTATTTCCAAATCCGTCTGACTTGCCACTGAATAACCATCAATAAATCCATCAATAGAAATTCCGTCATTCACAGTACTTGTAGAAAAGGCAACTGCACTAACGGCTTTAAATGCATCTAACCTTCCGCCAGATACGCAAAGGCCATCTAGATTCGAAGATTTAGTTACATTGTTTAAAATTGTATATTTAATCTGTTGTGGAGTTAAATTAGGATTAATTGATAACATTAATGCTGCAACACCAGTTACATGTGGAGTTGCCATTGATGTTCCTTCATAGCGAACATAACCTTTTGGATAAACGCTAGTAGGCACAGTACTAACAATAGTATCCCCAGGTGCAAAAATATCAACTGTAGTAGCACCATAATTAGAACCTTGTGGATTTCCTTTGTCATCGACTTCCCATTGAAGAGAAGTTGGTCTATTACCATTCATATTTATTGCTCCCACACTTATAAGGTTATCAAAATTATAATTTCCAGGAAAATAGCCATGGGAATCATTATCCTGGTTATCATTTCCAGCTGCACACACAAACAATCCAGGATAGTTTTCAATAGCCTTTTTACATCCATTATGATCGTTACTACCCCCACCACTATAATTTAATATTGGAATAGATTCCTCCGTTGCAAAATCTATAGCCCGTTTAAGATCAGATAAATATCCAGAACCTTTTGAATTAAAAATCCTAAGCGAAACTAGTCTAATATTCCAAGCAACACCAGAAATTCCTATTTCATTATTTCCTTGCGCACCTATTATTCCTGCAACATGTGTTCCATGTCCATCAAGATCCTCTAAATCTTCTTTATCAACCACCCTCACACTGCTAAAAAGAGGCGTATCAACATAATCACGATGTAAATCATCATTAATTACATTTACTAAATCAGGATGTTTTCCATCAATTCCAGAATCAATAACCCCAACTATCACATTAGGATTTCCTGTTGTAAAATTCCAAGCCTTGCTCACATTTATTCCATATGTTCCAGTTAATGCCCATTGACCTCTGTAACCACCTTCTAAATATAATGGATCATTACTCGCTAGGCTTAATTTTTCAATATAATCAGGCTCTGCTGATAATATTTCTGGCCTAGCCTCTAATACCTTAATTTTTTTTAGTACATTCTCCTTATTAGATTCATCTAGTGTTAAAGATAAAATTCTATGAAAATTATCGATATTAACCAATGTATCATTTTCTATACGACTTTCTAAATCTGACCAATCTCCTGTTTTTTCAGCTTTTAATTGTTGCTTAATAATTTCCCCTGTTTTTTCTGTTAGATCTTCTATTTCAATACAATTTACATCAGAAAAATCATTAAGTTCATAGTTCTTAAACCTTAAAGATTCTTTATTATTTAAAACCAATATTATTTTATCTTCAGCAAAATCATCTTCTATAGTTGCATCACAATATACTTTTGTTTCTGATATAAATTCATTTGCAAAAGCATATGTTTTTTCTCCAAAAAATGATACTAGTATGAATAAAACAACAATAAATGCTAAATTTAATTTTTTTAATTTCATACAACCACCTCTTCTTATTTTATTACTGCTTTAACATTATTAACATTAGACACCACATCTTGATTTAACTCAATTATTAAAGTCCATGGTTGTGAACGAATTTCCGTTGTCCAAGTATCTCCTTTAGGCTTTTTATAATTGATTATTAATGTATTATCTTCAATCACCATAGATTTAATATCCGCATAAAAAGGCTTTTTTGCAGAATTCCCAAAATAAAATACCAACGTCTTTGATTCAAAATATTCCCTTGTAAAACTGCGAATTAGTTGATTCACTTCGTTTGAATACTTTTCACTTTTTTCATCAAAAGCTGGGCTATTATATTTGTCACATAATGCTAATAATTGATCATATGACTTAACAATTTCAGCATTATATGAAGTTTTACCAGTATCGATATAGTCTTTGTTTATATGATATAATGCGTTTTCAGTTGATTCTTCATAAAATTTGATATTATATCTTACTTTTTTCCCCATATTACACCCCATTAAACATAGTCCAAGCATTAAACATATCAACATTCTAAATAATTTTTTCATTTTCTCTTTCCTCCCCTTTCTTTTTTAATAAAAAGACCTATAACTAGATATCTAGCTAGTAAAATTTTTGATAATTCTATTTAGTCTTAAATTTCCCCTCATTACATACCTCCCCCATATATGTTTAACATCTATTATTATTAATATATTCACAAAATTTAAAATCGACAATCAATTGTAAAAAGAGTGACTTTTTCAAAAATATTTTAGTTTTTACTATATTTTTTCATTAAAAATAAATTTTTTAGTTTATATATATAGGCTAAAGCCATAAAGTTAAAAAATATATATAATTATTACTAAAACATTATAATATTATGACCTTGAAAACTATGTCGATTATTGTCAAGATAGAAAATTATTTTAATATTAACATTTTTAGTGCAAAGTTTCCTTTAATTTAGCAATTTTTATAATTTTTTTCTATCATTTTATTTCCAATAAAATGAAATATAAGCTATCTATTCCTATATATTTGAAAAAAAACATTTATTTTTCGACAAAATTGGACTCATTTTTTACTGTAATTGTTAATTATATATGATGTAAAATCGAAGAATATAATTTAAATTTTTGAAGATACCATACAGAAATACTATGCCATCCTGCTATGTCTGAATAGTATTTCTAAAAAATAACAAGTCATTTGTTAAAAGCAAATGACCTGTTTTACTAATTTTAAAGTAATTCTTATATAATGTAAACTCTCAATTTGGGCTCAATGCAAAAATAGAATCATTATTGGCAATTTTATCTAATTTTTCCCTTTTGTCGATTCAATCAAAATGTAAAATAAATTTATTCTTTGTATATCCTATTTCCCTGTAATATTTCATCAACTCTATTTTTATTTTTTTAGAATTCTTTTTTCAAATACACATTTCTTCACTTAATTTAAAATTATAAACAGATTTCATACTTTTTATAATTTCTGTATTGACATAATATTATCCACTATGCCACCTATTGCTTTGTCAGCTATAGAGCATCTAGTGTATTCTGACTAATCTCAAGTATATCAGCATCATTTTCTTTTTTTATCCCAAGAGTTGTATGGGCTTGAACTCAACTGAATATTCTACCTACAACAGACAATGTACTTTGGTCTCAATATTGTTTCCTTTTTCAATACAAATGAATGAGCATCGCCATATATTGACAACAATCAATAATTTTTACCTATACCAATAAAATTCCCTTTATGTAATATATTATTATCAATTTGAATGAACTATTTTAAATACGACAATTATAAATATAACCATTCACCACTATATTTTGTTGTACAATAATTTCTTAACTCTAATATTAGATTATATTAAAATGAAACACTTGTAACAATTTCTATCTTTCACAATTAATTCTAATATTTTAACTTTTTTCAAAAAGGTTAGCTCATCCTATACAGAAATGCTTAGTTTGAATCCTCCTGATTATAGTGGATTATTGATTGAAAAAGTGAAAGATTTTGCCTATGAAGGCAATTGTCTTTCACTTTTTTCGAGTGTATATTTTCTTATGTCATTTGGGCTTTAATCCAATATTTCTTCTTCTGGCCCATATATACAAATATAACCAAAATCATATACTTCTTCATCACCATCTTCACCATATTCGAAATCATGCAACCAGTCTTCCCCACTGCCTGAAAAAGGTCTATATGTAATTTGACATCTTCCTTGTCGATTATCATAAATTGTCAAATCTTCTCCATAAATAAAATCGTAAATTACACAATTCATCTCCACGTTATATCTTTCATATTTATATTCACGTGAATAATATAATGTACCCAAAATATTATAATTTGATATATTTACGTTGAGTCGATTATAAACAAATACCGACCATTTTGCATAATTCATTTGAGTATTTGCATCATTTATTTTCTCAATCCAGTTAAAAAAATAAGATTCATTATTCATCATGCCTATTGCATATACTACATTATTTTGAATGAAATCTGATACATCATACCATATAAATCCATCATAATCAATAAAACTTTCATCTATATTATTGTATCTAATTATTTGAAAATTACATGAATCACATAAATATTCTTCAAAAGAATCATATTGTTCTTTTATAGGAAAATAATCATTTCTATATTTTCTTTGGTAATAATCGATAACTTTATCATATAATTTCGAGTTTTCATCAAATATTAGTGTTGCATCTCTTCCATTTGTTTCTTCTTCTATTTTTACAATCATTGACATATAAAATGGTTCAAATTGTGATACATTGATATGAATATCCACATAGTCTAAAAATTCATTAAGATTACCTTCTGAGTTTATTGGCTCACCTGGTGTTGAAAATCGTATTTCTTGAGTACCACATATAAACATTATTTTACAATTTTCTTCTTTCAATCCCATAAATATAATTTTAAGTCTACGCAGAAAATGTAATTCTGATTCAATATTGAGTCCGCGATTTTCCATTATTCCTGCCGACATATCAAAAATAACTAAAGCGTTGCTATAATTAAATGCACCAACGTCATGCAGGAAAAAAATATAGTCCTCAAAAATATCATACGGCTCAAATATCATATGAATATTATTTGATCCTATATTAGAATCTAGTGCCAATTTTCTAATATATCCCTGACTTGCATTATAATTCTCTTGATTATTTGAATAAAAATATATACTTGTATAATCACTACTTGCTTTTACTTTATTGCCAAATATGACACATAAAACTAATACTATAAACGATACAAATAATTTCAAAACTTTTCTTATTACTATTCTCCTTTTTTTATTCTTTTTCCCATACTATATATAGTGTATGCGTTCCTCCCTCAGAAAAGGCATCATTTATGTCCTTCCCGATAAAACCATAAAAACGATATCCACCCTCAATATGAAGTTCTTGAATGCTTACATCTATATGATTTGAATCCTTATCTTTACTCAAACCAACTAATCGATATCCTTCTCTATGACATATCTTATAAAGCTGATCAGGTTGGCAAAAAATATTTGGATTTTCAGGATTTGGTGGTTCAAATGTTATAGCATAAACATATTTTTCTTCATTTTCTTCCTTTAATTCACAATTATAGATTGCACCTAACCCCATACCGATGCTATGAATATGTCCATATCCCAATGTTGATTCTTCTCTTCTA
Source organism: uncultured Bacilli bacterium (assembly GCA_949879765.1). GTDB lineage: Bacteria > Bacillota_I > Bacilli_A > ML615J-28 > CAG-313 > CAG-313. The sequence continues at coordinate 1,744 of CATLBQ010000001.1, read as the reverse complement.
CTTGTTGTATATATTGTATGATTATAAAATGCATCGTTTTCAAGTATGCCTGTAAATTCATTCAAAATAACGCTCATAATATTAGGCTTAGGCGTAGTAAATGCATGCTTTTTTATGAGCTGTACTGAACTCGGTATTGTGATATAATCCAGTTTATCATTGCCATAAAACGCATATTCACCAATCACTTCTAGATGTGGTGGTAATGTGATGGTTTCAAATGAACAATAACTAAATGCATAATCTTTTATTTCTAGAATGTAATCTGGAATAACACTATTATTAAATCCGATAATTACTGATAGTTCTTCTTTGTCAATTAAACAATTCCCTTCCATACCATACTTCGTATTGTCAATAATTATATTTACATTCATACTTTGCATAAATGGATTTTTACCCATAGTTTTTAGTTTCTCTAAAAAATATACATTATTTAAATTTTTACATTTAGAAAATGCATAATCACCGATTGCTTCAACATCCTCAAGATGAATATCCGCTAAGCTTGAACAATTGGAAAAACATTCACTTCCTATTGATTTTACTCCTTCAAGTTGAATGTCTGTTAAGTTTAAACAGGCTGAAAATGCTTTTTCTCTAATCGTCTCTACTTGTTTGAGTTGAATAGCGGTTAAATTAGAACAATTAAAAAAGCATAAACTTCCTATTGATTTTACTCCTTCAAGTTGAATGTCTGTTAAACTTGAGCAACCCCTAAATGCATACTTACCTATTACCTTGATTGATGTTAGGTTAAGCATTTCTATATTTCTCCCCGCAAAAGCATACTCTCCAATCGTGTCAATACCATCAGGAATGGTTACTTCATTACCTCCTAATATAACTGTATTATCCCCTCTTTTTATCAAACAATTCATATCACTATAATATTCTGGATTCTTTTCATCGACTATTATTGTTTTTAGATTGGGACAATCTTGAAATGCATTTAAATTCCCACTTTGAGATAATTCAAATGTAGCAGGCAGATAAATACTCTCTAAATTTGTACAGTTTGAAAATGCATGATTAGATATTAGATGTACACCCTCTGGAACTTTAAAATCAATGAGTGATATACAACCTTTGAAAGTCGCATTAGGTATTGTTGTCATCATACTAGGTAAAGTTACTCTTGTCAGACTTTGGCAATTACTAAACACTGAAGTACCCAAAAAGTCAATCGTTTCTGGTAAAATGACTCCAGTAATTCCTGTACAATTTTCAAATGCGGCATTAGCTATTCTTGTTACTTCATTTCCATCATATCTTTCTGGTATGATTATCTTACCTTTTGCATCACTTGCTTTTTGCTTAATTATTTCATAGTCTGTTACATTTTTTTGTATTCGATTTCAAATGGTGATTTGACCTCATACTCCATTTCAAATGTATCTGATTCCAAATATTTTCCACTTTTATCCTTGGCATATATCCCTATTTTATATGTTTTATATTGATTTAATATATTAAACAAATCATACGCTGTATTCTCTGTCACATATTCCTTATCATCAACACAGACAATATATACTGTTGCGTTTTTAACTGCTTCCCATGAAAGAATCTCTTTATCATCGAATATAACATTTGAAGGTCTATCTAATATGTTATTTTCTTTTTTGCATTTTTTACATGATGTATTGGTTACACACACCAATACTATTACGAAAAAAATAGACAAATATTTTAGATTACATCTTTTCATTTCTTTTTTCTTCCTTTCTAATTTTCATTATTT